>CAVVZE010000010.1:0-225610 GCA_963752785.1 uncultured Alphaproteobacteria bacterium | reverse complement strand
CCCAGCCATTGCGCCAGCGCGGCGGAGGCTGTGGCCGCCCAGCCGGGCAGCCCGGCGGCCAGCCCGCCCGCCGACAGCGCCGACAGCATCGGCACCAGCATCAGCAGCCCCACTCCCTCGCTCAGCGCCGAGGCCAGCGTGAGCGCGGAAAGCAGCGCGATCTGCCGCGGCGGGATCGAGCGCAGCAGGGCCAGCGCACGGCGGATCGTCTGGTGCTTCATCGGGCGGATCATCGCGCCTGTCCTAGCCGCATTCGCGCGGCTTGGCACGGGCGGTCGCATATTCCCACCGCTTCGGCTGCCGGAACTGTCTCTATCAGGGACGAACCGGGGGGAGCGTGTGGAAAAAACCGCCAGCCTTGCTTGGACGCTCCTCTCCCGTGGACTATCCGTGATTCATGCCCGCACCGCTGATCTCCCCTTCGATCCTGTCCGCCGATTTCGCCCGGCTGGGGGAAGAAGTGCGCGCGATCGACGACGGCGGGCGCCGACTGGATCCATATCGACGTGATGGACGGCCATTTCGTGCCCAACATCACCATCGGCCCGGACGTGGTGAAGGCGCTGCGGCCGCACACCGACAAGCCGTTCGACGTCCATCTGATGATCGCGCCGGTCGATCCCTATCTCGAGGCTTTCGCCGAGGCGGGGGCCGACATCATCACCGTCCATCCCGGAGGCCGGGCCGCATATCCACCGCACGCGTGCAGGCGATCAAGGCGCTGGGCAAGCAGGCGGGCGTCGTCGCTCAATCCGGGCAACGCCGGCCAAGATGCTCGACTACCTGATCGACGTGATCGACCTGGTGCTGGTGATGAGCGTCAATCCCGGTTTCGGCGGGCAGAGCTTCATCGCCAGCCAGCTCGCAAGATCGAGGCGGTGCGCCGGATGATCGAGAAGACCGGGCCGCGACATCCGGCTGGAAGTCGATGGCGGGGTCAATGCCGCAGACCGCGCGGCTTGCGTCGATGCCGGCGCCGATGTGCTGGTCGCCGGCTCGGCCACCTTCAAGGGCGGGCCGGATGCTATGCCGCCAATATCGCGGCGCTGAAGGGCGAGGACTGAGCCATGGCGGATCACTGCTCTTCGGCATGACGGCTGGCGCGGCGGGATCGGACGGCCGGCGCGGCGTCCCGCTGACGAGGAGCTGGCGGCGATGCGCTGGCTGGATGCGAGCAGCGAGCCGATGGCCGACCTCGCCGGCGCGGACAGCTGCGCGGCCGAGCCGCCCGCTCGAGCCGGGCCGATGCGCTGGCCTGGCCGATTTCACGCCGCCGCCGTCGGCGCCGCGGCGAACGCGCTGATCCGCTTGGCCTATCGCGCTGGGCGTGCCGGCGCGCGATGCTGCGCGCGCCGTTCGGCAAGCCGGCGCGGCTGCGCCTGCTGGCCACGGTTCGAACCCGCTGCCGGGCGACCGCGCGGCGGGCATGGCGCTGCGCGCGGGGCATTTCCTGGTCCATGGCGCAAGTCGCCGATCGGCGCAGACTCGATTTCGCCGGCGGCCCGGCTGACCCCGCCGTTCGAGCGCGTGGTCCACGGTTTCGCCTGGCTTCGCGACCTCGCGGCCAGCGCGCCGCGCGAGCAATGCGCGCCGGTCGCCGAGCGACATACTGCGCCGCTGGCTGCATGGCGCAATCCGCGCGCCGGGCGAAGGGCCCGGCCTGGACGCATCGAACATGCCGGGCGAGCGCCTGCTCGCACTGGCTGGTCCATGCGCCGCTGATCCTGTCGGGCAGCGACCGGGCCATGCGCGCGCGCGCTGCTGCGCCACGATCGACGGAAACCGCCCGCTGGCTCGACCGCAGCGTGCGCCGCGCGCCGATGACGCGCTGGCGCGAAGTCGCCGGCTGGTGCGCGATCATCGCCGCCGGCCTGCTGCTGCCCGATGGCAAGCCGCGCCGCCTGTTTTGGCGAGGCCGGGCTGGTGCGTGCGCTGGGCGATCTGGTGGGCGAGGATGGCGGCGTGCTGTCGCGCAGTCCCGCTCGGCCAGATGGACGCGATCGCGCTGCTGGTGCGATCTGAGCGCCTGCTACCGCGCGGCCGGCCGCGATCCGCCCGCGCGCTCGAGGCGATGCTGGCGACTGCTGGTGCCGCCGCTGCTCGCGCTGACGCACGGCGACGGCGCGCTGGGCAGCTGGCAGGGCGCGGCGCCGTTCGGCGCCGACGGCTCGCCGCGCTGATCGAGGCGAGCGGCGTGCGCACCGCGGCCGCTGCGCGACGTCGCGGCACTGGGGCTACCAGCGGCTGGTCGCGGGCAAGACGATCCTGCAGTTCGATGCCGCGCCGCCGCCGCGTGCGCGCGATGCGCGGCACGGCTGCGCCTCGACGCTGGCGTTCGAATTCTGCCACGCGGGCGCAGCGGATCTGATCGTCAATTGCGGCGGCGCCGCCTGGCCGGGCGGGCGGTTCCGCGCGCGGATCGAGCAGGGCCTGCGCGCCACGCGCCGCGCATTCGACGCTGGTGCTGGACGATGCCAATTCCACCGCGGTCGATGCACGGACGGACGGCTCGGCGCGGCGTGCGGTCGAGACCGTCACCGTTCGAACGCGAGACGCGGCGCGAGCGGCGACGCGGTCAGGACGCCAGCCACGATGGCTATGCCGCGCGTTACGGCCTGATCCACCGGCGGCATGCTGATCCTGCGCGACGACGGCAGCGAACTGGCGCGGCGAGGACTCGCTGATGCCCGCGCGGCAAGCGGGCAAGCGCGGCAAGCATCGGCTTTGCGATCCGCTTCCACCTCGGCGCCGGGTATCGAAGTCGGCCATCGTCGACGACGACGGCGGCGGCGGCGCGGCGCTGGCGCTGCCCGACGGCAGCTACTGGCAGTTCCGCGCCGGCACGAGGCAGCGCTGACGATCGAGGAAAGCCTGTGGGTCGACGGCGGCGGTCAGCGCGCCCGTCACGCAGCTGGTCGTCACCGGCGCTGGTCGGACGCGAAGGTGGGGACTTCGGCTGGGCTGCCGCCGCATGGGCTGAGGCCGCCCGCGCCGGTTGCGAATGGCCCGTCGGCTAAGCACAGGCATGCAAGGCGATGCGCCTGCTGTCATGAATGCTGCGACCATGATGACCCGTCACGATCAGCCGGGCCCTGCTGTCCGTTTCCGACAAGACCGGCCTGGCCGATCTGGGCAAGGCGCTGGCCGCCCGCGGCGTGGAACTGGTCTCGACCGGCGGCACGGCCAAGGCGCTGCGCGAGGCCGGGCTGGAGGTGCGGGACGTTTCCGACCTCACCGGCTTTCCCGAGATGATGGACGGGCGGGTCAAGACGCTGCACCCCAAGGTCCATGGCGGCCTGCTGGCGGTGCGCGACGATCCCGAACACGCCGCGGCGATGGAGGAGCACGGGATCGGCGCGATCGATCTCGTCGTCGTCAATCTCTATCCGTTCGAGCAGACGGTGGCGCAAGGGGCCGGACCGCGACGAGGTCATCGAGAACATCGACATCGGCGGACCGTCGATGGTCCGCTCGGCGGCCAAGAACCACGCCTATGTCACGATCGTGACCGATCCGGCCGATTACGGCGCGCTGGTCACCGAGACTCGACGCAGGCGACGGCGCCACCGGCCTCGACTTCCGCAAGTGCATGGCGGCCAAGGCCTTGCCGCGACCGCCGCCTACGATTCGGCGATCAGCCAGTGGTTCGCCTATGCCGACCAGCAGATGAAGTTCCCGCCCGCGCCGGACCATGGCGTCCAGGCTGGTCGACGACGCTGCGCTATGGCGAGAACCCGCACCAGGAAGCCGCGCTCTACGTGCCCGAGGGACCGCATGCCATGGGCTTGCCGCAGGCCGAGCAGCTGCAGGGCAAGGAGCTGTCGCTACAACAACTACAACGACGCCAATGCCGCGCTGGAACTGGTCGCCGAATTTGCCGACGGCCCGCCGACGGTGGTGATCGTCAAGCACGCCAATCCCTGCGGCGTGGCGGTCGGCGAGACGCTGGCCGAGGCATGGGACAAGGCGCTGGCCTGCGATTCGGTGTCCGCCTTCGGCGGGATCGTCGCGGCGAACCGCCCGCTCGACGGAGCGACGGCGGAAGCGATCGCGCAGATCTTTACCGAGGTCGTCGTCGCCCCCGGTGCGGACGAGGCGGCGCGCGCCGTCTTCGCGCAGCAAGAAGAACCTGCGCCTGCTGATCGTGCCGGCGCTGCCCGATCCGCGCCGCGCGGGGCTCAGCCAGGTGGCCATCGCTGGCGGGCTGCTGGTGCAGGACCGCGACTTCGCCCATGTCGATCCCGCGACAGCTGAAGGTGGTGACGAAGCGCGAGCCGACCGACCGGGAGCTGAAGGACTGCCTGTTCGCGTGGACCGTCGCACGCCACGTGAAGTCGAACGCCATCGTCTATGCAAAGGACGGCGCAGACCGCCGGCATCGGCGCGGGCCAGATGAACCGCCGCGATTCGGCTGCGCATCGCCGCGATCAAGGCGCGGGAAGCCGCCGACACCTATGGCTGGAACGAACCGCTGACGGTCGGCAGTGCGGTGGCATCGGATGCCTTCTTCCCCTTCGCCGACGGCCTGCTGTCCGCGGCCGAGGCGGGCGCGACCGCAGTGATCCAGCCCGGCGGATCGATCCGCGACGACGAGGTGATCGCCGCCGCGAATGACGCGGGGCTGGCCATGGTCTTCACCGGGATGCGCCATTTCCGCCATTGATCGTTAGCGCAAAGCGCTTGGTCGAGTACCAGATGAACGGCGCACGACAGCGCCGTTCACGCTTTCTTCAGCGCGCCGCGTGCAGAACCGGTCGCCATATCGAACATCGAACCGAAAGCAGCCTTATGAAGATCCTTGCAGCCATCCTGCGTGACCGGGCCATGATCCGGAACCTGTCCATCGGCTTTGCCATTGGTGCGGGCGGTCTGTTCGCTGCAACCGGCTTTCCCGTCGCCACGCAGGCGATAGCCGCTGCCTTCGTATGAGGAGCGTATCCTGAAGAAGCCCGTTTCCCTTCTTGCCATCGGCGCTGCCCTGCTGGCAGCCTGTCAGATCCCCGCTTTTGCCGAGGAACCGGTTCGCACGCCGGTCGCCGATCTGCAGGTGAAGGAAACCGGCGACACCCGCACCGCGATCTTCGCGGGCGGCTGCTTCTGGGGCGTGGAAGCGGTCTTCAGCCATGTCGACGGGCGTGACAAGCGCGGTTTCGGGCTATCACGGCGGCAGCAAGGCGGATGCCGATTATCGCACGGTAAGCGCGGGCAGAACCGATCATGCCGAAGCAGTACGGATCACTTATGATCCCGCCCGTGTCCGGTATGACGAGTTGCTGCGCATCTTTTCGCGGTCGTGGCCGACCCGACCCAGCTCAATCGACAGGGCCCCGACACCGGCCGCCAGTATCGCAGCGCGATCGTGCCGCCGACTCCGGCGCAGGCACGGGTCGCGCGCGCCTATATCGCGCAGCTGGACGATGCGGAGCTGTGGCCGAGGCCGATCGTCACCCGCGTCGAGGCGGAAAAGAACTTCTACCCGGCCGAACCCTATCATCAGGACTTCGCGCTGAAGAACTCGCGCCATCCGTATATCATGCGCTGGGACGCGCCCAAGGTCGAGGCGCTGCGAGCTCTGTTCCCGCAGGATTACCGGGCATCCTTCCAGCGCGGCTGACCGCCCCGACCGCAGGCAAGCGTCGCAGCCGGTCACGCGGACGCTTGCCATGCGGCGCGGCGGGCATATTCCAAAGCCCAGGCATGGCTGACGACACCTCCACAATCGACGACCATTCGGGTCATGGCCACGAGGAACATTCCGGCCAGTCGCTGCTGCGCGCCGCGCGCGCCGCGCTGACCGACGCGGGCGAGCAGTGGACCGACATGCGCAGCGCCGTGTTCGGCCAGCTGATGAAGAGCGCCGCGCCGGTGTCCGCCTACGATATTGCCGAGGATCTCACGCGCGAGCGGGAAAAGCGGGTCGCGCCCAACAGCGTCTATCGCATCCTCGACCTGTTCGTGCGGACCAATCTCGCGAACCGGATCGAAAGCGCCAACGCCTATCTGGTCAATCGCCATCCGGGCTGCCGCCACGACTGCATCTTCGTGATCTGCGACCGGTGCGGCCGGGCAGAGCACATCGACGACGACCGGCTGACCGATGGTCTGCGCGATGCCGCCGGCGTCCGCAGGGCTTTGGCGATCTGCGCACGGTGGTGGAACTACGCGGCACCTGCGCCGATTGCGCGGCGCGGCCCGTCAACTAGCCGATCACCCGCCAGATCAGGACCGACTGATCGCCCGGGTGCGTGATCGGCATCAGCCAGTCGGGCGCATCGCCCCGCGACAGCCGTGCGGCGAAATTCGTGTCCTTGCGGCGGTAGTAGTCGATTTCAGCCTTGCCGGGGCACATCATCACGAAGCCGATGCGCCGTTTCGCCAGAATCCGGTGCGCCTCGTCCTCGGTCCCCGAAAAGGCGCGGATCGTGTCACCGATGCCGCGATGGGCCCGATGATGCGCAGTCGCCATGACGCGGTGCGGACTGTCGAGCAGGATCGCCGGACCCATGTCGATCGGCGCAAGGATGTTGGCTGGTGTCTCGCCCAGCGCGGGCAGGGTATCGCGCACGTCGCAGCTTGCCGAAGATGAGGGCGGGGCGCTTGCATGGCTGGGCGCCGCCTGCATCAGCAGGGTCAGCGGCATGGCCGGCAGCAGCGATGCGACCATTCCCGCCACCGCCATCGCCTGCTTGCCGGGGCGGCCCAGACTGCGCAACTGGCGCAGCCATTGCTTCATCTGGATGCCGATGGGCACCGCAGCCAGGGCCGCCGCCATCCCGCTTGAGCGGGGCAGCATCACCGCCATCGCCAGCGCCGCCAGCAACAGGCCGGTATATTCGAGGTGCCAGCGGTGCAGCCAGTCGCCACTGCGAGCGGCCAGGCGAAGCGAAACGACGATCGCGACGATGGCGGGGATCAGGATCTGCGCGACCAGATGGGCGGGATGATGCCACAGCGGCTTGCTCTCGATCACATTTGCCAGCCAGATATCGTGCGCCACCGGGTCCATGCCCGCAAAGCTGCCGCCCCCGCATTGCGGCGCCAGTTGCAGCAGCGCGCCGATCCCCGCCGCCGCACAAGTGCCGAGGACAAGGGTGGTGAACAGCCAGGGGCGCGGTTTCTCCATACGGGCCAACCCGGTCGCTCCGGCCGCCAGCATGGCCAGCGCTGCCAGATGGGCGGGCGCGACCGCGTCACACATCGGCATCGCAGGGGTGAACCCGCGGGTCAGCAGGTACAGCGCCGCCGAACCGCCGGCCAGCGCCTGCAGCATCGAAGTGAGCCACAGCCGGTCGCCCCAGCAGCGCAGCCAGCGCACGAACAGGACCGCGCCGAACGCCAGCACCATCGGCAGCGCTTCCATCGAGATATTGAGCCACAGCGCCAGCGCGCCGCCCAGGACCCAGCCGCCACGCCGCGGATCGCGCGCCATCAGCGCGTTGACCGCCAGCATGAACAGCACGACCTGCCAGCCGTGATGGTCGATGCGCATCGGCCGCATCTGGTGCAGCAGCGGCGCGGCTATCGCGGCGGCCAGGCATGCGAGGCCGGTGGCTTCCTCATCGCCGATCTTCCACGCGATGCGGCCGATCAGCAGCACCGCCAGCCACAGGGTGCCGAGCGGCACGGCGACCGCCGCCACATGCTCGGCAGCAGGCTGGCCGAAGATGGGCGACAGCAGCACGATGACCGCGGCCAGGGCACGTCGACCAGCCGCGACCAGTGCATGCCCGCGCCATAGGGCGCATCGATGCGATATTGCGACACGTCGAACCAGCTCTGCCCCGCCAGCCAGTCGCGCACCTCCAGCAGGCGCATGATGTCGTCGCCCTCGTGGAAGTTCCGCGCGGAAATGGCGGGCAGGCCGGCGATCAGCAGGACCGCCGCCATCAGCAGCCAGGCCAGCGAGGCCCGGATCACCAGATCCGCATCGATCAGCGGGCGGCGGCGTTCACCGATCATGTCATCAGGCCCGTTCGCCGGGCCGCGGGTCGGCGCAGCGCGGCGCAAAGACGAAGCGCGCGCGCAGCACGAAAGTGGCGATGAAGCTGACTGCGATCGCGGCGATCTTGGCCACGCGCGGATCGAAGCCCGCGGCAACCCCGCCGCTGACGACCATCCATGTCAGCGCCAGCCCGATCAGCGCGGAGAGCACGAAGAGGCTCATCTGCGCGGATCGCTCGCGGCCGGGCTGTGCGACTCGTCCGGCAAAGACGAAATGGCTGGACGCGAGCCAGTGCACGCCGATGCCCAGCGTATAGCCCAGCACGGCAGCAAAAGGCGCCGCGAGGCCTGCTCCGATCAGCAGCAGATAGCTGCCGAGGTCGAAGCCGAGCGCGAGTGCGCTGGCGGCCCCATAGGCGGCGAAGCGCCCGGCTTCGCGCAGCAGCATCATGCCGCGTCGCGCCCCTGCAGCGGCACGGGAAGCGTTTGGGGTGCGGTCGCCACCGGTATCGGCACCGCCCGCATCGAAGACAACGCCGCCGCGCGATCGGCGGCATCGCCGACATGCTGCGGGAAAGCGGGCTGCTCGCCCTCGCGCCCTGCCTCGTGGTATTCCGCGTCCTCGTTTACGCACCAGGTGTCATAGATCCGCTCGCCCGCAAGGATATTCTCGACCGTCAGCATCGCGGTCATCATCGCGTGGTCCTGGTTGTTGTAGCGGTGCATGCCGTTGCGACCCACCAGATGCAGTGTCGGGTGCTTGTCCTCCAGCTCTCGCGCGCATCACGGCGACGCGCTGCGCGTAATCCTCGTCATAGACCGGATAGGCCTTTTCCTGACGCACCACGGTGCCGCCGATCAAATCCTCGGGCCGGGCGAGGCCGAGGATCTCCATCTCGCGAGTCGCCAGCGCCACCAGATCCTCGTCCGAGGAATCGCCAGAGCCCGTCGCCCTCGAAGCAGAAATATTCAAGGCCGACGCAGGCGACCGAGGCATCGGGCACCATTTCGGGCGACCAGCGAGCGGAAGTTCTGGATGCGGCCGACCTGCACCTTGGAATCGTGGATGTAGATCCAGTTGTCGGGGAACAGGTCCTCGCTGCGGATCTTGAGCGCGACGGTCAGGAAGTCGCGATATTTCAGCTCCGCTGGCGTCCAGCACCGCGTCTGGCACGGGGGAAAGCCGCGCCGCCAGCTCGCGCATCGGGGCCGAGCTGATCGCGTGGCTGGCGCGGATGATCCGCTCCTCGCCATCGGCGGTCACGGCATCGAGCCGCCAGCCGCCTTCGCCGTCGGCTGGCAAGCTGCTTGAGCGCATGGCCCATCAGCACGCAGTTGCCGCCCGCCACGACATGGTCGCGCGCGGCGTCCCACATCATGCCGGGGCCAAGCCGCGGATAGCGGAACTCTTCCAGCAGGGTCTTGGCTTGCATGCCGTCGTTGGGTCTCTTGTTAAGGCCGAGCGAACGCTTGAGCCCATCGACCACCGCGCCCCACAGCGATAGCCCCTTGATCCGCTGCGCAGCCCAATCGGCGCTCATCTCGTCGCAAGGCATGCCCCACACCTTCTCGGTGTAGGTCTTGAAGAAGATCGAATAGAGCTTCTTGCCGAACTGGTTGCATGGTCCAGTCCTCGAAGCTTTTCACGCTGCTTGCGCGGGAACATCTGCACCTTGGCAAAGCTGGCCATGCACATGCGTCGAGCGCCACAGGCCCAGGTTGCGCAGCGCCTCGAACGCACGCAGCGGATAGGAGTAGAACTTGCCCTCGTAATAGATGCGGCTCATCCGCGGGCGGCTGATGAAATCGTCGGGCAGGATCTCGTCCCACAGGTCCACGACGGCCTTGATCTTCGAGAAGAAGCGGTGCCCCCCGATGTCGAAGCGGTAGCCCTCGTGCTCCACCGTGCGGCTGATGCCGCCGACATAGGTCTCGTCCTTCTCGATGATGGCGACGGACTTGCCGGCCTTGGTCAGCAGATAGCCTGCCGTCAGCCCGGCAGGACCCGCACCGATGATGACGACGTCGACGGTCAGGTCATGCTGGCTCGCCGATTGGCGCGGGTCAGCCGAATTCTGCAAGAATGCCACGTTACCCCCTGTTCGACCCTTCGCCGGTGCCGCCTGCGTGCTGCTGCAGGCCGGCGTCACCGGCCGTGGGACAAAGGCTGACGGAAAATGGCTAAGGGGTCGTTAACGCGGCGGATTTGGCGGCGATTTATCGTTAACGGCGCGATCAGCCGTTCACCACGCGCTTCGGCATGGCCGCCGGGCGGACCACTTCCTGCCGCGGGTGCTGCCTCCGCCATACGCGCGAGATTGCCTGCAGATTGCCGGCCATGTGGGCGATCTCCTCGAATCGGAACGTCTCGAGAAAGGCGAGCCCGTAATGCGGCTGGTCCCGCCAGCGCACCACGGCATAGACCTCGCCCAGCGAGGGAATGGCGATTCGCAATTGCTGGTCGATGGCCAGCGGCTGCTCGCTGGAGATGCGGGCGCCCTGGTGCGAGATGTCGCCGATCTTCACTTCGTACTTCGACCCCAGCACGGTGATGGAGGAGGGCAGGTCGACCGAAATGCGAATCGCGCGCTTGCGGAACGGGCCTCTTTCGCCGACGAGCGCGCGCAGGTCGGTGAACTGCGGAAAGCGCAGCCCCGCGTGACCGTCGCGCTGCCACAGCAACTCGACCGGATGGCGGTCGCCGTCGCCGAATTCCAGCATCATGTCCCGGCTGCCGGTCGGGATTGCTTCATAGATCCGCACGCGCAGCGCGCTGTTCGAAATATCGCGCAGGACGCAAGGCATCTCGACATCGCCATAGGCCAGCTTGGCTGTCCGAATGATCGGAAAACGCTCTTCCTTGCGGCGCTCCGCATAGGCGGCGATCGTCTCGCCGAACATTCCGTGTTGACCCAGATCACTCACGATCGTTCCCCTGTTTGCCACCTCTCGAGCATGGGACTTCGGGCCGCACGCTCCTTCACCGATGCAATTTACGCGGGGAATGGTTAAGGGACCGTTCGCCACTCTCAGGAAAAATACAAAGAATCCGGCGAGGATGTTCTTCACCATGCTGTCCGGCAGAACGCGGGGATCGGCAATCTGGTGCGGACGGTGGGACTCGAACCCACACGATCGAGGATCAGGGGATTTTAAGTCCCCGGCGTCTACCATTCCGCCACGTCCGCATTGCCGCGCCGCGGCCTAGTGCCGCGCGGCGCTGCCATGCCCTAGGCAAAGCGCGGTGGCCGCGCAACGGTGATTGGCGTGCAGGCGCAGCGGATGACGAAAGATGCGGTTTCCTGAACCCGCGGATGGCGCACGCCGGAACGGCCGGTTCAGCCGTTCAGCCGCTCGCGCATTTCCTTGCCCGCCTTGAAATAGGGCACGCGCTTGCCAGGCACCTCGACCGTTTCGCCCGTGCGCGGATTGCGGCCCGCGCGCGCCGCACGTTCGCCGCGTCGAAAATGCGCCGAAACCGCGCAGTTCCACCCGGCCGCCCTGGGCCAGCCGTTCGGTGATCGCGTCGAAGAAGGTGTCGACCACGGCCTCCACATCTTCGGGACGAAGCTCGGGATTTTCCCGGGCAAGGGTCTGGATGAGTTCGGATCTGATCATTCGCGTGCACCCCGTCTGCCGTGGCTGCGACCCCGTTGGCATCCGTCCTCGACCCCCCGGTCTGGCCGGGCCCCTCCCAGTCCAGATAAGATGCAACGAACGGAATTTGTGGATAATGCCATTCGCAGGCGCAACATACAAGGGTATTAGCCCTGCCTTGGCGGCCTCGGAACATGCCCAAAGGGATAGGCCGGGGCCGAGAACAGGCTATGCGGCCCCGGTCGGCAGCCGCGCCAGTTCCAGTTCCAGCAGCGCCATGCGCTCCCTGATCGCGGGCCAGTCCTCGGCCAGGAACTGTGCGCGCTCGGCTCGCAGCAGGCGGTCGCGCGCGCCGTCCAGCAGCTCGGCGCCGATGCCCCGGCGCACCGCGATCAGCCCGTCGTCCTGGAACTGCTGATAGGCCTTGGCCACCGTCAGCGGGTTCGCGCCATGCTCGGCGGCAAAGGCGCGGACCGACGGCAACAGCTCACCCTCGCGAAATGCGCCGGTCAGTATCGCGGCCACGATCTCGTCGCGCAGTTTCAGATAGACGGGGCGCGTGGCCTGGGTTCCGGTTGGGCGCGGCATGGCGTGATAGTGGCATAATACACTGCCGCAGACAAGCGCGGCACCTGGCTGCCGCCGCCGGCCCGGGCTGATCGTGGCCTTGCTGCAACGGCACCGGTTTCAACTGCAACAATCGGGCTTTACCCGCGGCGGCGATGCTATAGGGTGCGCGCTTTCGAGCCCGAAGCGAGACAAGGAAAGCAAGCTCCTCCGATGGCGACCAGTTACGAGCAGAGCGGTGATGCCCGCGGCACGATCCTCGGCCACCCCAAGGGCCTGTTCATCCTCTTCTTTGCCGAGATGTGGGAGCGCTTTTCCTATTACGGGATGCGCGCCCTGCTCATCTTCTATCTCACCAAGCACTGGCTGTTTTCGGACAGCGAGGCGTCTGCTGATCTACGGCGCCTATACGTCGCTGGTCTATATCACGCCGGTGCTGGGCGGCTGGCTGGCGGACCGCTATCTCGGCCAGCGCAAGGCGACGCTGTTCGGTGCGGTCGTGCTGACGCTGGGCCATTTCCTGATGGCGTTCGAGGGCGATGGCGGCCAGTCCGATGCGACCATCAACATCTTCTGGCTGGCCCTTGCCTTCATCATCGTCGGATCGGGCTTCCTCAAGGGCAACATCTCGGTCATCGTCGGCCAGCTGTACCCCAAGACCGACGTGCGCCGCGACGGCGCCTATACGATCTTCTACATGGGCATCAATCTCGGCTCGCTGCTCGGCGTGCTGATCGCGGGCTATCTGGGCGAAACCTATGGCTGGTCCTATGGCTTCGGCGCGGCGGGCGTCGGCATGCTGCTGGGGCTGGTGGTGTTCGTGCTGGGCAAGCCGCTGCTGCTGGGCCGGGGCGAACCGCACGATCCCGCCCTGCTCAAGCAGCGCAAGGCGGGTCTGCCGCTGGAGTATTGGCTGTATGCGGCCGGTCTCGGTGCAATCGCGGTTCTCTGGGCGCTGATCCAGTTCCAGTCGCTGGTCGGCTGGATGCTGGCGGCTGCCGGACTGGCGCTGCTGGCCTATATCGCCTATATCGCGTTCACGCGGCTCTCCCCGCACGAGCGTGACCGTATCCTCGTCATCATCTTCCTGCTGCTGCTGCAGCCGGTGTTCTGGGGCCTGTTCGAACAGGCGGGTGCATCGGTGAATCTGTTCACCGACCGCTATGTCGATCGCAGCGTGCTGGGCTGGACGGTGCCGACCACCTGGTTCCAGTCGGTCAATTCCGCCTTCATCATCCTGCTCGGTCCGGTGTTCGCGTGGCTGTGGACCGCGCTTGGCCGCAGGGGGCTGGAACCCTCGACGCCGGCCAAGTTCGGTCTGGGCATCGTGCAGGTCGGCCTCGGCTTCCTGGTGCTCACCTGGGGCGCGCGCGCCATGGGCGTTGATGCCATGACGTCGATGTGGCTCATCGTCTTCCTCTACCTGCTCCACACGATGGGTGAGCTGTGCCTGTCGCCCGTGGGACTGTCGGCCATGAACCGGCTGGCCCCGTGGCACATGGCCGGGCTGATCATGGGCGGCTGGTTCTTTGCGACGGCGGGCGGCAATTTCGTCGCGGGCCAGATTTCCGCGATAGCCGGCGGCGAAGGCGCGGAAGGCGGCGAGGCGGCCAAGGCGCTGTATCTCGAGGTCTGGAACACGATCGGCTGGATTGCCTTCGGGATCGGCGTCGCCGTGCTGGTGATCTCGCCTTTCGTGAAGAAGCTGATGCACCTCGACACGCTGCAGGACGACGATGTCGGCGACGACCTCCTGGGTCAGGACGAAGCGGGCGAACCTGCGGCCGGTGGCATGAAACCCCAACTCAAGGTCTAGCCAAGCCGGCTCGCGGCTGCCACCATCCGCGCGAACGGCAAGGATTGGCAGCGCGCAATGGATCTCAGGCTCTCCTTCCTGCTCTCGGCGGCGATCGTCTTCGTGGGCACGCATGTCATCCTCAGCCAGTCGCTGCGCAAGCCGCTGGTCGCCCTGCTGGGGCAGACGGGCTTCATGGCGGCCTATTCGCTGGTCGCGGTGGTGACGCTGGGCTGGACGGTGTTCGCCTTCGGCGCCGCGCCGCGCGGGACCCTACGCGTGGGAGCCCTACTCGTTCTGGGCATGGATCGCGGCCATGGTGCTGACCTATCTTGCCCTGCTGCTGTTCAACGGCAGCCTTGCCGGCAACCCCGCCGCACCCTCGCCCAAGGCTGCCGAACTGGCCGCAAGCAGGGAGCCGGTCGGCGTCTATGCGATCACCCGTCACCCGATGATGTGGGCGATCGCGATCTGGGCGTTCTCGCACATCTTGCTGGTGCCCGAACCGCGCAGCCTGATCCTGCTGGGCGCGCTCATCGTTCTGGCGCTGGGCGGCTCTGCGATGCAGGATGGCAAGAAGCGGCAGCAGCTGGGCGATGCATGGACCAGCTGGGAAGGCCGGACGAGCTTCCTGCCGCGTCCCGCCGGTCTTGCCAGCGTGCGCGCGCTGCAATGGCTGATCGCGCTGGCGCTGTGGCTGGCGATCAACTGGCTGCACCTGCCGCTGGGCGGCGTGGCGGCGGGCGTGTGGCGCTGGGTCGGCTAGGCGTACGGCCCGGCAATTCGGGTTGCCAGCCAGCGGCGGATGGCGCCGGCCCGCTTCGGGCAGATAGGCCAGCTCGTGCCCTGCCTGCTCGAACGGCACCAGGGTGAACCTGTCCGACAGCCGCGCCAGTTCGCGGGCGTGATCCATGGAAATCGAGCGCATCCGCTGCCGCCATGCAGGATCAGCGCCCTGCCATCATAGCCCGACAAGCTGGCGCGATTGTCATAGCGGTCCTTCATCAACAGCCGCACGGGCAGAAGGCGAATCCGTGGCGCTCGCCGCATCGGGCAGGCTGGTAAAGGGCGACACCAGCACCAGCCGGTCCAGCCCATGCGTCACCGCCATGTGCGTCGCCACGCCCGATCCCAGCGAATTTCCGACCGGCACGATCCGCTCCGCCGCAATTCCACGTTCGCGCAGCCACGCGATGGCTGCATCGCCGTCGCGGTACAGGCCCGTCTTCGGCTGGGGCTGCCGGGGTTGCCGGAATAGCCGCGATATTCGGGAAGCAGCACGGAAAAACCCGCTCGTGCCAGCGGCGCCACGGCCTGCGCCGCGCCCGACAGGCGGTCGCCATTGCCGTGAAAGAACACGATCACGGGCCGATCGGGCAGGCCTGCACGCCACGCCGCCTCCAGCGTCAGCCCGTCGGATGTTTCCAGCAGGACGCGTTCATACCCGCCCGGCATGGCCTGCTCGCCCACAGGAGCGGGATAGATCAGCCTGCGCTGGCCCAGCCAGGCCGCGCCCACGGCAAGCGGCATAGACCAGGACCGCGCCGACAATGAAGCCCAGCACGATCCGCCCGGCCCTCAAGCCCGCGCTTCCTCCACGCCCGCGCTGTTGTGGCGCAGCGCCTTCAGCACCGTGTCGACGATATGGGGGGCGTTCAGCCCCGCCGTGTCATACTGCCGTTCGGGCGCGTCATGGTCCTGGAACAGGTCGGGCAGGCGCATGGTGCGGATCTTGAGGCCGCTGTCGAGCAGCCCCTCGTCGCTCGCCATGGTCAGCACGTGCGAACCCAGCCCGCCGATCGAGCCTTCCTCGACCGTCACGACGACTTCGTGGCTGGCGATCAGGCTGCGGATCATGTCCTCGTCCAGCGGCTTGGCAAAGCGCAGG
Organism: uncultured Alphaproteobacteria bacterium; assembly: GCA_963752785.1. GTDB lineage: Bacteria > Pseudomonadota > Alphaproteobacteria > Sphingomonadales > Sphingomonadaceae > Croceicoccus. The sequence continues at coordinate 209,822 of CAVVZE010000010.1, read as the reverse complement.
TCGGCGACCGTGGTGGACAGCCCCTTGGCCTCCAGCTGGTCTGCGGCCTTCAGCGCCTCCGCCAGCCGCGTGCCCAGCGACAGGACCGCGATCTTGCTGCCTTCCCGCACGATGCGGCCCTTGCCGATCTCCAGCCGCTCGGGCTTGTCCGGCATGGCAACGCCCGTGCCCGCGCCGCGCGGATAGCGGAACGCGATCGGTCCGCTGTCATGGCAGGCGGCGGTATAGGTCATGTGCGCCAGCTCCGCCTCGTCCGCGGCGGCCATCACCACCATGTTGGGCAGGGTCGTCAGATAGGTCACGTCGAAGCTGCCCGCGTGGGTCGCCCCGTCCGCGCCCACCAGCCCCGCGCGGTCGATCGCGAAGCGCACCGGCAGGTTCTGGATGGCGACGTCATGCACCACCTGATCGAACGCGCGCTGCAGGAAGGTCGAATAGATCGCGCAGAACGGGCGCATGCCCTGTGCGGCAAGGCCCGCGGCAAAGGTCACGGCATGCTGTTCGGCGATGCCGACGTCGAAACTGCGGGTCGGATGCGCCCTGGCGAATTTATCGACACCGGTGCCGCCGGGCATGGCGGCGGTGATGGCGCAGATCCTGTCGTCGCTTTCCGCCAGCTTTGCCAGCGTCTCGCCGAACACGTTCTGGTAGTTGGGCGGCCCGCCCTTGGATTTCTTCTGCTCGCCGGTGATCACGTCGAACTTCTGGACGCCGTGATACTTGTCTGCCGATTGCTCGGCCGGGGCATAACCCTTGCCCTTTTGCGTGACGACATGGATCAGGCATGGCCCCTCGGCCGCGTCGCGCACGTTTTCCAGCACGGGCACCAGCGCGTCCATGTCGTGCCCGTCGATCGGGCCGACGTAATAGAAGCCCAGTTCCTCGAACAGCGTCCCGCCCATCGCCATGCCGCGGGCGAATTCGTCGGTCTTGCGCGCCGCGACATGCAGGGGGCGCGGCAGTTTGCGCGCGAACTTGCGCGCCAGATCGCGCAGGCCCAGGAACTGACCCGACGAGACGAGCCGCGCCAGATAGCTCGACAGTCCGCCGACCGGCGGCGCAATCGACATGTCGTTGTCGTTCAGGATCACGACGAGACGGTTGCCCGCCTGCTCGGCGTTGTTCATCGCTTCATACGCCATGCCCGCGCTCATCGCGCCGTCGCCGATCACGGCGATGCCCTTGCCGGGCTGTGCCCGACAGCTTGTTGGCAACCGCAAAGCCCAGCGCCGCGCTGATCGACGTGGAGCTGTGCGCCGCGCCGAACGGGTCGTATTCGCTCTCGCTCCGCTTGGTGAAGCCCGACAGGCCGCCGCCCTGGCGTAGCGTGCGGATGCGGTCGCGCCGCCCGGTCAGTATCTTGTGGGGATAGGCCTGGTGCCCGACGTCCCACACCAGCCGGTCATTGGGAGTGTCGAACACGTAATGGATCGCGGTGGTCAGCTCGACCACGCCGAGGCCGGAGCCGAGATGCCCGCCGGTCTGCCCGACGGCGTCGATCATCTCCAGCCGAAGTTCATCGGCCAGCTGACGAAGTTGCGAGGGAGCCAGTCTGCGCAGGTCGTCGGGAGTGTCGACGGTGTCCAGCAGCGGCGTGAGCGGTTTGTTTTGGGCCTGTTCGGCAGTCATTTCTATGGTCTAGCCGTGATTTGTGCCGGAGTCGAATGTTGCGGAGCCGCGCCAGCAGATGCGCAGCGACCCCGCCCGTAAACGACGTCCTTAGGCCGGACCGGGAATGAAATCCAGTGCCACCCCGTTCATGCAATAGCGTTTGCCCGTAGGGGCAGGTCCGTCATCGAACACATGGCCAAGGTGCCCGCCGCAGCGCGCGCAATGCACCTCGGTGCGCGGATAGGCCAGCTTGTAATCGGTGCTGGTGCCGACGCCGCCCTTCAGCGGGCGATAGAAACTGGGCCAGCCGGTCCCGCTTTCGAACTTCGTGCGCGACGAATAGAGACGATTGCCGCACCCCGCGCAGGCATAGATGCCCGACCGCTTCTCCTCGTTCAGGGGCGAGGAAAAAGCGCGCTCGGTCGCTTCCTGGCGCAGCACGCGATATTCGGCATCGGTCAGCCGCTTGCGCCACTGTGTCTCGCTGAGGGTAAAGGGGAAGTTCTGCTTCGCCGCCGCCTCGCGCCCGCAGGCAGAGGCCAGCGGCGTGAGCGTGCCTGCAAGCAGCAGGCCGATGAAGCTGCGGCGATCATTCGTCATGTCGCGCTTGTCGCACATCCTGCCTTAGGCCTCCCTGAACGGACGATCCGACCGGCTCCTCAGCTGGCGCAGCAGCGCGCCCACCCCGCGCCTGCCCCGCGACGGGCCCGACTTCATCACCGTCTTGCGGAAAAGCGCCGCGCCCGCACGCACGATCAGGAATACCCACAGCGCCTGCCATGCGATGGCGACGAAATGGGGCCAGATCTCCGGCTGCGTGGCGGCGCGTGCAAGCATGGCAAAGGGTGAGCTGAAGGGGAAGACCGCCGCCGCGATCTCGATCGGCTGGCCCTGATGCCCCAGCGAATAGGACGCGAGGAAAAACACCAGCAATTGCGCCATGGTGACCGGCATCGACAGGGTCTGCACCTCGCGCACCGTGCTTGCCAGTCCGCCGATCGACAGGAAGAGCGAGCCGAGCAGCAGATAGGCGCAGGCGAAATAGGCAATGCACAGCAAGCCGAACACGGGCCAGCCCACCGCCGGCGCAGCCAGCAGCGCAAGGCCCCCGCCGCCCGCCAGCAGCACCAGCGCCGCCACGCTGCCCCACACGCCGATGCCGACGAAGCTGACGCCCAGCATGGCCAGCAGCTTGCCGAAGAACACCGCGTCCATGGGCACGGCAGCGGCCAGCACCTCGATGATCTTGTTGGCCTTTTCCTCGACCAGGTTCGACAGCACCATGCCGGCCAGCAGCATGGTCAGCAGGAACAGCAAGGTCTGGCCCGCCTGCGCGGTGCGGATGCGCCCGCCGACCTCGTCGATCCGGGTCGGCTGCGCCATCGGCTGCAGCGCGACCTGTGGCCATTCACGGCCCCTGGCGCCAGCGGGCAGATCGCGCAGCCGCCGCGCCTCGTCGATCAGCAGCGTGACGTCGGACCGCCAGCCGGCGATCCGCCCCTCGGGGCCGGACAGCACCGGCTGGTCCAGCGTGCCCGACAGCACGGCGGCCACCTTGCGGTCCCCCGGTCCGTCCGCCAGCATCGCACGGATCTCGCCCCTTCCGGTCCGGTCGCCATGCAGGATCTCGATCCCCGGCACGCTCGGCGCGGCACCGCGCAGCGACTTGCGCGCCTCGCCGATCAGCGCGGCATCCTGCGCCGCCATCGCAACGCCCAGCCGCGCTTCGCCCGCCGCGCCCTGTACGCTGGCCCCGATGCCGCCCGCCATCCATGCGACCACCAATGGGAACAGCGGGCCCAGGATGAAGAACAGGAACGAACGGCTGAACAGGATCGCGCGAAAGTCGCGGCGCGCGATCACCATGATCTTGGCGACGAACTGCCTCACTTCGCGGCTCCTCTGGCGGATAGCGATTCTTCTTCCAGCGCGCGTGCCGCAGCCTCTCCGGCAATGGCGACGAAGGCGTCGTGCAGTCCCGCACGCTCGATCGAAAGCGACTGTATGCCCGCCTTGCCCTGCACCAGCGCGGTCAGCAGCGGTTCCACCCCGTTGTCGGGCAGCGAGAACGCCCATAATGCGCCGCCGGTCGCCATGACCTGCGGCTCGGCATCGGCGGGCAGGGCCGTGCGCCACGGCCCGTCGCGCTCGCGCGTTTCCAGATGCACCTGCGGCGGCAGCCGGTCGCGCGCTTCCGAGACGAGGCCGTGGAACGGCACCCGCCCGCCCGCGATGATCGCGATGCGCTCGCACAAGCGTTCGGCATGGGCGAGGACATGGGTGGAGAAGATGACGGTGGTGCCATTGTCTGCAAGGCTGCGGATCGTGCGCTCCAGCCGCCCCTGGCTGATCGCGTCGAGGCCCGAGAACGGCTCGTCCAGCACGACGAGCGCCGGATCGTGCACCAGAGTGGCCAGAAGCTGCACCGTCTGTGCCTGTCCCTTGGACATCTGGCGGATCTGGCGGTCCGCGATATGGGCAAAACCGTGTTCCTCCAGCAGGCGGTAGCCGCGCCTGCGCCCCTCGGCAGTGGGCAGCCCGCGCAATGCGCCGACAAAGGCGATGGCGTCCACCGCCTTCATCGCCGGATACAGTCCCCGCTCCTCGGGCAGATAGCCGATGCGATTGGCCAGCGCGTGCGGATCCTCGCTGCCCAGCACGACACGGGTGCCGGTGTCGGGGTCGATGATGCCCAGCAGCATGCGCAGGGTCGTGGTCTTGCCCGCGCCGTTGGGGCCGAGTATGCCGAAGATCGAGCCTTCGGGGACGGCAATGTCGATCCCGTCGACGGCAAGCACGCCATCGAACCGCTTGACCAGCCCCCTGGCCTCGATCGCCAGCGGATGGGCCTGCTGCGGACTGAACTGGGCCGGATCGAATGCGTGTGTCATTGCCTGCTGCAACTGGAATCCCCGGAACGAGAATGCGGCTTTGCCCCGCAAGTCTGCAAGATAAGGTTAAGGCATTTGAACGCGATAAGCGCTGACAGGCTCGAACGGCTAAGGCAAGCGCTTCTGACGCGGGCGCGGGAGGAAGGCTTCGTCGCGGCCGGCATCGCCGGCGCGGGCACCGATCCGCGCCGCGTGGCGCGCCTGCGCGGCTGGCTGGACGAAGGACGCGCACGGCTCGATGGGCTGGATGGAGGACCGCGCCGACCAGCGCGCCGCGCCGCAGACCCTGTGGCCCGAAGCGCGAAGCGTGATCGCGCTGGGCATGAGCTATGCGCCCGGCCACGATCCGCTGGCGCTGGAGGGGCAGGGGGACCGCGCCCGCATCTCGGTCTATGCGCAGGGGCGCGATTATCACGACACGGTGAAGAAGGCGCTGAAACGGCTGGCCCGCTGGCTGGTGGAAGAAGCGCGCCGGGAAGGCAACGAGGCGGGGGTCAAGGTCTTCGTCGATACCGCGCCGGTCATGGAAAAGCCGCTGGGCGAGGCGGCGGGCATCGGCTGGCAGGGCAAGCACACCAACATGGTCAGCCGCGCACATGGCAGCTGGCTGTTCCTGGGCGCGATCTATACCACCCTGCCGCTGCGCGCCGACGAAATGCACCAGGACCGCTGCGGCAGTTGCAGCGCATGCCTCGACGCCTGTCCGACCCATGCGTTTCCCGCGCCGCGCCAGCTCGATGCGCGGCGCTGCATCTCGTACCTGACGATCGAGCACAAGGGGTCGATCCCCGAGGAATTCCGCAAGGCGATGGGCAATCGCATCTATGGCTGCGACGATTGCCTGGCCGTGTGCCCGTGGAACAGCTTTGCCCAGAGCGCGGCGGCCAATCGCGCCTTCCTGCCGCGCGCCGAGCTGGTCGCGCCGCGGCTGGCCGAATTGCTGGCACTGGACGATGCGGGGTTCCGGACGCTGTTCTCCGGCTCTCCGATCAAGCGGATCGGACGGGACCGGTTCGTGCGCAATTGCCTGATCGCGGCAGGCAATAGCGGCGATGCGGCACTGATCGATCCGGTCAGCGCGCTGCTGACCGATCCCGATCCGGTGGTGGCCGAGGCCGCGCGCTGGGCGCTGGCGCAGCTGGAGCAGACGCTCCAGCCCGCCGTTTAGCCTTCTGCCATTTCCTTGAGCGCGACATCGTTGTCGGAGAGAAGATCCGGGTCGATCACCGCATGGCGTTCGACCAGCTTCTTGCCCTGCACGTAGTCCTTGACCTTGTTCACGCAGTCGAGCGCCACGACCTTGCCGTCGCGCATGTAGACGATCGAGAAGCTGCGTTCGGCAGGATCGCCGCGCACGACGAAATTGTCGAACCCCATCGACAGCCCGACGGTCTGCAGCTTGAGGTCGTACTGGTTCGACCAGAACCACGGCGTCGCCTTGTAAGGCTGCCTGTCGCCGCAGATCGCCTGCGCCGCGGTCTTGGCCATGTCATTGGCGTTCTGCACCGATTCCAGCCGGATCACCGCCCCGTCGGCAAAATCGTTGGCATGGGCCGCGCAGTCGCCGATGGCATAGACATCGTCCAGCGAGGTGCGGCAATATTCGTCGACGTCGACGCCATTGGCGCCGGTCGCCCCCGCCACGATCAGCGGGCCGATGCACGGCACGATGCCGATGCCCACGATCACCATGTCGGCATCGACCTCGCTGCCGTCCGACAGGCGGACGCCGGTCACCTTGTCGCCGTCGCCCAGGATGCAGTCGACGCCGGTTTCCAGCATGATGTTGACGCCGTGGTCGCGGTGCTCCTTTTCATAGAAGCGGGACAGGGTCTCGCCCGCCACGCGCGCCAGCACGCGGTCGAGCATCTCGATCAGCACGACCTCTATGTCCAGCTTGCGCAGCACGGCTGCCGCCTCAAGCCCGATATAGCCGCCGCCCACGACAACGCAGCGTTTCGAACCCGCGTCGATTTCGGCGATCATGCGGTCGACATCGGCGCGCGTGCGGACCGAGTGGACGCCCCTGAGATCCGCGCCCGAACAGGACAGCCGCCGCGCATCGCCGCCTGCCGCCCAGATAAGGCGCCCGTATTCCATCTCCTCGCCATTGCTCAGCTTCACGGTCTTGCCGCGCGGCTCGATCTCGGTCACGCTGGTGCCGAGGACAAGATCGATGTCCTTGTCGCCCCAGAACTGCGGCGGGCGAATGTAGAGCCGCTCGAACTCCTTCTCGCGCGCGAGATATTCCTTGGACAGTGGCGGACGTTCGTAGGGGGGCTCCTTCTCGCGACCGATCATGGTGACCGAACCTTCGAACCCGCTCTGCCGCAGGGCGAGTGCGGCGGCGGCGCCGCCATGGCCTGCGCCCACGATGATGACGTCTGCTTGCTTCATGAACATCCCTCTCCGCCCCGCGCACCGGCAGGGCCAATGGCGCACAGGGCTAGGATAAAGGCCACCAGGATGGCAAGCCGATTGCAGCCAATCAGGTGGGCAGGGCGGCTTTCATCGCCTCCATGGTAAGCGATAGCGACTTCTCGCGCGCGGCAGGGTCAAAGGTGTTGCCAGCCAGCACCAGCTCGTCCGCACCAGTGCGGCGGACCAGCGCGGCCAGCTTCTCGCCCACTTCCTCGCGCGTGCCGATCGCGCTGACCGACCGCATGGCGTTTAGCGTGGCAGCGGCCTGCGGTGGCAGGCTGTCGCGGTAGCCTGCCACCGGCGGCGGCAGCTTGCCCGGCGTGCCGGTACGCAGCGCGACGAAGCTCTGGTCCATGCTGGACGCGAGCAAATAGGCCTCTTCGGTGGTGTCCGCCGCATAGGCATTGGTACCGACCATCACATGCGGCTTGTCGCACCGGTCCGATGGCTGGAAGAATTCGCGATAGACGCGCAGCGCGTCATCAAGCTGAGTGGGCGCGAAATGGGCGGCGAACGCATAGGGCAGGCCCAGCCGCGCGGCGAGCTGTGCGCCGAACAGGCTGGAACCCAGGATCCAGATGTCGATATCCGCGCCCGCGCCGGGCGTCGCCTGCAGCGGCAGCCGCTCGTCGCCCGCGAAGATTGCCTGCAGTTCCACCACGTCCTGCGGGAAATTGTCCGCCGCGGCGTGCAGGTCCTTGCGCAGCATGCGGGCGATGCGCCCGTCCGCGCCGGGCGCGCGGCCAAGGCCCAGGTCGATCCGTCCGGGGAACAGCGCATCCAGCGTGCCGAACTGTTCGGCAATTACGAAAGGGTTGTGGTTGGGCAGCATGATCCCGCCCGAACCGATGCGGATGGTGCTGGTGGCATGCCCGATGTGGGCAAGACAGACCGACACCGCGCTGCTGGCGATGCCGGGCATGGCGTGATGCTCGGCCAGCCAGAAGCGGTGGTACCCCTCCGCCTCGGCATGGGCGGCAAGGCGGGCGCTGGCGGCCAGCGCGTCGGAAGCGGTGCCTCCCTGGACGATGGGCGCGAAGTCGAGAACGGATAGCTGGGTCATGGAACCGATATGGGGATCGGTCCCCCCGCCTCAATGCATCAATTCTTCCAGCGCCGACAACAACAGCTTTATATCCTGCTCGCGCGAAAGGCGGTGATCGCCGTCCTTGACCAGCACGGTGCGCACATCGTGGCTTTCTAGCGCGCCCGTTAGGCGCAGCGAGGTTTCCCACGGGACGTCGGCATCGCGCTGGCCGTGCAGCAACCGCACCGGCGCAGCGATCGCCAGCGGCTTGTGAAGCAATGACTGAGCCTCCGCGTCGGCGAAGAAGCCGGGGTGCGTCGGTGTCGGCTCCGGCCCGTAGGGATTGTCCTCGTACACCGTCTTGCCGCCGGCCAGCGCCGCGCGCTGCCCTTTGTCATAGCCCCAGCGGGTGAAATCGGGCGCTGCGGCGATGCCGATCATGCCTGCCAGCGCCGCCTCGCCCCGCCTTTCGGTCAATGCGCGCGCCACCAGCAGCATCAGCCAGCCGCCCATAGACGATCCGACCAGCAGCACCGGGCGCTCCGCCGTGCCTGCGCCGACATGCTGTATCAGGTGCAGCACTTCCTCGCGCCAGCGCGACAGCGTGCCATCGGCAAAGCGCCCCGCGCTTTCCCCGCAGCCCGAATAATCGAGCAGCAGGCATGCGCGGCCATGCTCCACCGCCCAGTGCAGCACGGCCTCGGCCTTGGATCCCGCCATATCGGACATATAGCCGGGCAGGAACACGATCAGTGGCCCCGCGCCCTTGGCATGGCGAAAAGCGAGCGTCAGCCCGTCGGGTCCGGGACAGCGCGCGATCGGGGGCGGCAGATTATCGGCATCGTTCACGGCGGGGCATTCTCCGTTCGGGGCGCTAGAGATAGAACTCTTCGACATCGGCGTCCTGCCTGCACATCGATTTCAGCGCGGCGAAATCCTGCTGCGGCAGGGCCGGATCGTAGTCCGCGCCCTTGCGCGCCGCTCGTTCAAACTGCCTCTGCCGTTCGGAGGGCATCGGATGGGTCGCGACCCAGGCCGCCCAGTCGGGGCCGTCCCCGTGCTCGTCCTTCAGCCGCTTGAAAAACGCTGCCGCCCCCAGCGGCGAGATGTCCGCCGCCGCCAGCCGCTTGCGCGCGTAATCGTCGGCCTCGCGCTCGGCCGAGCGGGTGTAGCTGGTCGACGCAATGCCGAAGATGCCGCTGCCGAGATCGGAATTGATCCCGCCCAGCAGGATCGACAGGCCGAACTGCCGCAGCAGCGCCTGCATCACGTGGCGTTCGCGCACATGGCCGATCTCATGCGCGACCACGCCGGCCAGCTCGTCCGCGCTTTCCGCCTCCTGCACCAGCCCGTCGAACACCACCACGCGCCCACCGGGCAGGGCGACGGCGTTGACCATGTCGATATTGGCAATGTCGACGCGGGTCAGCGGACGCTCGGGATCGATCTTTGCGGCCAGCCGCTGCAGCGCCGCGTCGCCTGCGGGCGTGTGGCACAGCGTGTTGCCCATGTCGCCGATCACCGCATCGCCAGCGCGCCGTTCCCACGATGCCGGGACCAGCGGCCCCAGCCAGCCTGGCAGCGTCAGCACGAGTGCCAGCGCAGCCGCGCTGATGCCCGCGAACAGCGCCGCAGCCTTGGGCAGGCCCAGCCGGTCGATCCAGTGGCCATAGCGATGCTCCTTCGGCAGCCGCGCGGCGAGATCAGGCGGGACCGCGCGCGGCAGCCGCAAGCGGAAGCCGCGATTGTCGTTCAGCGTCAGCACCGGGCCGTCGGAGCGCCGCTCGACCAGGCGCAGGTCCTGCAGCGGCAGTGCGCTCTGCGTGCCGTCCTCCTCGGTCAGCAACAGCGCGTCGCCCGCCAGCGCGGCCAGTCCTTCGCGCCTTCGGGCGGTCAGCCCGTCGTACCAGTGCGCCTCGACCCCGCTCGTCATCGCGTCAGATCGCGCCCATGTCGAACGCGTCGAGCAGCCCTTCGCCGTGCCGCGCCATCGGCGTGTCCGACTGCAGCAGCGCATCGGGATCGATCACGCCATAGGCTTCCAGATGGGTGATGAAGAATTTCCAGTGCCGATAGGTCAGGAAGATCCAGCCGATTCCCAGCGTAACGAGCACCAGCCCGACATCGCCCAGGATCAATTTGAACCAGTCCTTCGTGCTGGCCGAAAAGCCGAAGCTGATATCGTCGCCCAGCCGCATCTCGCCGATCACGACGCGCAGATATTTGGCATAGAAGAACAGATAGGCCAGGCCCCAGAGCAGATAGAAGGCGACGAAGCCGATCGCGATCAGACCCCCCAGCGCGCCCCATGCCAGTTCCTTGCGGTCGAACTCGCCCGCCGCGCCGATGCCTAGCGCGATCGCCCCGATCGCAAGAAACCCGACGATCAGCAGGATGAGCGGCGCGAGGTAGAACAGCAGGTAGCGCTTCATCAGCGGAGAGAAATCGGCCTGCGCCGAAAATCGCATCTGCCCGAAGCTCATGTGCCCCCACCGCTCGTTCCACAGCGACACCATGGCCCACGGCACCATCAGCCCCATCGCCAGATAGCCAAGCGCATATTTCCACATGTAGGACAGGCCATAGCGGAAACCCGGATCATGGCTGCCGCCGCGAATGCCCCGCCAATGCGTGCGGCCCAGCCGGTAGCGCAGGGCGCGAAAGCGCGCGACGCCGGAAAAATAGAACAGCAGCAGGAACATGGCGATGAACACGCCCGCGGCGACCCCGCCCTGGCCGCGGAAGATCAGCCCCTGCGCGATCAGCTGGATCACCCCGAACGGGACGATGATCAGCAGGGTGACGAGCAGGAAACCGAAGAACAGCTCCTTGCCAAGGCCGGTCCATTCCAGATGCTCGTCGATAAACCGGCTGCGGCTCCACAGATACTGCCGCTCGCGCGTGGTGGCCCAGAAGCGATAGATGCCAAGCGTGACGATGGTCAGCAGCAGGTTGCTGAACGCGATCGGCGCGAATTCGCGCCAGGTCCCCTCGAACACAAAGGCCGAGACGGAGGGCTCGCCGACCTCGGCCGGGCCGCCGCCCGCAGGCACGCCGCCATCCGCGCCGAAGCCGCCCGTCATCCCGTCCATCGATAAACCCCTTTCACCCTGGCCCCGAAGGTCATGCCATAGCGGCAAAGTGTCAAGCAAAGGGTAACCGGTGCCGCCGCAAATCACTCGGGCGAGAAGATGGCCTCGATCGGCAGGGCGAACAGCGCGGCGATGCGAAAGGCGAGCGGGAGCGAGGGATCGTAGCGCCCGGTCTCGATCGCGTTGACCGACTGGCGCGAGACGCCCAGCTGGTCGGCCAGATGCTGCTGGCTCCAGTCCCGCTCCGCGCGCAGGACCTTGAGGCGGTTCTTCATTCCCCGTCCCCGCGCCCGGCGGACCGGTCGCGCAGGCGCATCACTGCCTGTCCCGCGCCCATCCCGATCGCCCAGACCGGCACCGCCCACCATGCGGGCACATGGGGAACGGCGTCGAACATCTCCAGAAAACCCCAGAAGGATGCGCTGGACAGTACCGCGCCCAGACCGACGATATTGGCGATCAGGGCGCGGTGACGCAGATATTCGTCCGTCTCCTCGACGAGATAGCGCCCCATCGTGACGACGATGCCGACCGTCGGCAGCGCGGGCAGAAGCGCGACCAGGAATGCGCCTCCGCCCGTCAGCGTCATCGTGTCGTCGATCCGCACGGCGGCGCCCAGCCCCACCACGTAGAGGACTGTCGACAGCATGATCCGCCGGAGGTAGCGAATCGAAGCCGGGCTGGCCATGCCGCAACTCGCGTTGCGCTGCGCTGCGCGGAAGAGCGGGATCATCAGCAGCATCGCCAGCGCGAGCAGGATGTACCCGGCCATCGGCGAGATGACGCCGCCCAGCTTCAGGCCTGCGACGACAAGCACGCTGATCGCCAGCAGAACACCCCAGAATTTTGGGGAGTGATGCGGCCTGGCGGTTCCCGATGCGCTCATGACCGGCTGGCGGCGCAGCCGCGGCAGCGAACGCGGCGTATGACGATGATGCCGGCAAGGATCGGCATGACGATCAGAAGGGTCCGCGCCAACTCGCGCGAGATCCAGCCGCGCGATCCGGCAAGGGCGATCAGCATGATGGCGGCGGCCCAGATCAGGGCGGTGACAGTTTTGCTCATGGTCAAGCTCCCTTGAAACGATGTAAAGCTAACTTGCCAAATGAAACGAGGATAGTCAAGCGTGCTTTACCTAGTGACAAGGTAAGGCGTCAATTTCGGCTCCGGATCACCCGCAGGGTGACAGCGGCGTTTGCCCGACCTATATCGGCCTCGATGAAGCAGCAGCATGCCACGACCGTGACGACTACCACCGGGTTCGCCCGGGGCCGGCCGGTCGCGCGCTGACGCTTCCGCCGGTGCCCGGGGTTCGGGCAGTCGGCGTCGCTTCCCGAAAACCCCCGAACGTCCGACGCCGCCCCTTCCGGCTGGGCCGCGCTTGTGCCATGGCGCGCCTCTGCCCTTTTGATCGGCCCGAGAGACTATGAGCGAACTTCTGAAGATCAGCCTGCCTGACGGTTCGGTGCGCGAAATGCCCGCAGGTTCCAGCCCCGCCGATGTCGCCGCCGCGATCGGCCCCGGCCTTGCCAAGGCTGCGATCGCCGCGCGCGTCGACGGCGAATTGCGCGACCTCGCCCGCCCTTTCGAGGGCGATGCAGAGCTGGCGCTGGTGACCGTCGCGGGACGAGGATGACGCGCTGGAACTCGCGCGCCACGATTATGCCCATGTGCTGGCCGAGGCGGTGCAGGCCCTGTGGCCCGGCACGCAGATCACCTTTGGCCCGGCGACCGACGACGGGTTCTATTATGACGTCATGGCCCCCGCCAGCTCGCGACCCGTTCAGCATGGACGACCTTCCCGCCATCGAGGAAAAGATGCGCGAGATCATCAAGGCAGACAAGCCGCTGCGCCGCGAGGTCTGGACCCGTCAGCAGCTGATCGACCGCTGGAAGGCGGAAGGCGAGAATTTCAAGGCCGAATGGGCCGCCGAACTGCCCGAGGGCGAGGAGCTGACCGTCTATTGGAGCGGCGAGGACTGGCTCGACATGTGCCGCGGCCCGCATCTGCCCTCCACCGGCAAGCTCGACCCGCAGGCGTTCAAGCTGATGCGTGTCGCCGGCGCATACTGGCGCGGCGACCAGAAGAACGCGCAGCTGACGCGCATCTATGGCACCGGCTGGCTCAACAAGAAGCAGCTGAACGCGCATCTGACGCGGCTGGAAGAAGCCGCCAAGCGCGACCACCGCAAGCTGGCGCGCGAGATGGACCTGTTCCACCTGCAGGAAGAGGCGCATGGCAGCGTCTTCTGGCACCCCAACGGCTACAAGGTCTGGCGCGAGCTTGAGGCCTATATGCGCCGCGCGATCGACGGGGCGGGCTACCAGGAGATCAAGACCCCGCAGGTGATGGACGCCCGCCAGTGGGAGAAATCCGGCCACTGGGGCAAATACCGCGAGAACATGTTCGTGGTGCCGGACGAGGTGCCCAACGTCGAGGACGAAGGCCCCGTCGTTTCGCATGACGCCGAATGGATGGCGCTCAAGCCGATGAACTGCCCGGCGCATGTGCTGGTGTTCAAGCAGGGCATCACGAGTTATCGCGAACTGCCGATCCGCCTCTATGAAAACGGCTGCTGCCACCGGAACGAACCGCATGGCGCGCTCCACGGGCTGATGCGCGTGCGCCAGTTCACGCAGGATGACGCGCATATCTTCTGCCGCGAGGACCAGATCGTGGACGAGGTGCGCGCCTTCTGCGAGCTGGCCGACCGGGTCTACCGCGATTTCGGCTTCAGCTATTCGATCAAGCTGGCGCTGCGCCCCGAAAAGCGGTTCGGCAGCGACGCCGACTGGGACAAGGCCGAGGACGAACTGCGCAACGCGGTGAAGGAAGCGGGTCTCGCCACCGAGGAATATGGCTGGGAAGAACTGCCCGGCGAAGGCGCGTTCTATGCGCCCAAGCTGGAATGGCACCTGACCGACGCCATCGGCCGCACCTGGCAGGTGGGCACGATCCAGTCGGACCGGGTGCTGCCCGAACGCCTCGACGCGACCTATGTGGGCGAGGATGGCGAGAAGCATCGCCCCGTCATGCTGCACCGCGCGATCTTCGGCAGTCTACGAGCGCTTCATCGGCATATTGATCGAGCATTTCGCGGGCAGGCTGCCCGTGTGGCTCGCCCCGGTGCAGGCGGTGGTGGCGACCATCGTGTCCGATGCGGACGATTATGCGAACGAGGTGGCCGCGAAACTGCAGGCCGCGGGAGTTCGCGTGGAAAGCGATCTGCGTAACGAGAAGATCAACTATAAGGTGCGCGAGCATTCCGTGGCCAAGGTCCCGCACCTGCTGGTCGTCGGCAAGCGCGAGGCCGAGGAAGGCACCGTCGCGATCCGCACCCTGGGCGAGCAGCAGCAGACATTCTGCTCGCTGGACGAGGCGATCGCGATGCTGAATGCGGAAACCACGCCTCCCGACCTGCGCTGATTACCAGATGAGAAATCCGATCAGCAGGCCAAGCTGCACCGCGGCGATGAGCTGCAGGCGGGTGGAGAACGGTTCCTTGCGCGTCTTGTGACGAAACAGATGACGCGCAAGGAACGCGCCGGGCGATCCGCCGCAAGCGGCAAGCTGCAGCAGGGTCGCCTCGGGAATGCGGCGGCGTCCGGCGATGGCACTTTGCTTGTCGTCCCGGAAGCTGATCATCGTGAACGCATTAATTGCCACCAGCGCTATCGGGACGATAATGAAGTAGATACCGTTCAAACTGCCCTCGTTGATAAGACACGCCCCTTCGACGATGCAGGGCTTCTGGCCGAAAAATCATTGCCAAACGGTCAATTGGTCCCCTTCGGTACGACCCCGCAAGCAAATGACCAGCGCAGCGAGAGGATCATGTTCAATCATTCGGCGACGAGGCCAGTGACCGGCCCGGCATGACATTTCGCAGCTTTCTTCTTCTGGCCGGCATCTGCCTGGTCTGGGCGCTCAACACGATCGTGTCGAAACTGGCGGTCAGCGATCTGGGCCTGCCGCCGCTGTTCTATGCGACGTTGCGCTCCACCGTCGTGGCGCTGGCCCTGTTGCCGTGGCTGCGACCCTTGCCCGATCGTTTCCTGTTCATCGCATCGGTGGCGTTGGCGGTCAGCGGCGGATCGTTCGCGTTGCTGTTCATCGGACTGACCGATGCCAGCCCCTCGGCCGCGGGGATCGTCAGCCTGACCGGCGCGCCGCTGACGGTGCTGTTCGCGATTATCCTGCTGCGCGAAAAGGTGCACTGGAGGCGGGCGCTGGGCATCGCGATGACCTTTCTGGGGGTAGGCATCGCGGTTGCTTCGCCATCGGGCTGGCAGAGCAGCGTGGGCCTGCTGTTCGTCGGCGCCTCCTCGCTGGTGGGCGCGCTGGGCAGCGTCGGGCTGAAACGCATCACGCTGGAGCCGCTGCGCATGCAGGCATGGGCAGGCGCGGTGTCCGCCATCGTGCTGCTGCCGCTGTCGCTGGCGATGGAGCAGGGGCAGGTGGCTGCACTGGGCACAGAGCCGTGGAGCGCGCTGGCCGCAGTGCTGTTCTCGGGCCTGATCGTCTCGGTCGGGGCGCACACGCTCTATTTTCGCATGTTGAACGAGCATGACGTCAACCTGATCGCACCGCTGACGCTGATGACGCCGGTCTTTACCGTGCTGCTGGGCGTGTGGCTGACAGGTGACGCAGTGGGACCGACGCTGGTGGCAGGCGCGTTGGTCGCGGCGGCAGGCGTGCTGGTGATCGTGCTGCGGCCGGGACGGAATTATCTGAAGGCGATGCTGGTGCGGACGCGTTTGTAGGGGGGGGGGCGGCTCGTACTTGCCGATTTCATTTCTGTTGCCGGTTCCCCTCCAAGGGTGAGCTAGCGTAGGTACCCAGTGCGAACCAGCTTATCCAGACCGCCAATACGCAACCAGATACCAGTATACAAATGCTAGCGGCATCGAGGCTAGGTGTAGACTTGCCCATGCTAAACCAAGGGCGCAGAAGATTTGGAATTGCGGAAAGTAAGCTACCCCTGCGTTGCTTGCGGCCAATCGCCATCTGTAAGCTCTGGAATCGACTTTGGGTGCGAACATTGAAAACGCGAACTTCGCGAAGGGATAGGCAAGAACCAGGGTTAGCGGGAAGGCGAACAGTTCAAAGACCGGCAGTGCGTCATTAAAACAATCATCGAATGTCCCCGTGAATGTGCGCCCGGCACAGCGATGCTGCCATCGCGCATGGGTCCCGAATAGATATGCGAAAGGAAATGCGATCCACCAAACGATGCCGATTGCAGCAACCCAAAGACGGATCCGTTCGGTAATCATGTGGGCTAGCTAGTCAATTTTTTCGCGCGTTCGCAACTAGAGCGGCATCCGAAATCAAAAAAGGGCCGGAAGCCCCAACGCCTCCGACCCCATCTCGTCCGAGCCGATGGAACGGATCAGTAAACCCGCTTCTTCGGCTCGATGTAATCGATATCGTCGGTCAGCGTGAATTCGTGCACCGGGCGATAGTCCAGCTTCACGGATGCCGCCCTTGCCGCCCCAGCCGTCGAACCAGCTGGCGGTGTGCTTCATCCATTCGGCATCGTTGCGCTCGGGGAAATCCTCGTGCGCGTGGGCGCCGCGGCTTTCCTTGCGGTTGAAGCGCCGAATGCATGGTGACGGTGGCCTGGCTGATCAGATTGTCCAGCTCCAGCGTCTCGATCAGATCGGTGTTCCAGATCAGCGACTTGTCGGCGACGCTGATGTCTTCCATCCGCGTGTAGGTCGCGGCGAGCTTTTCCTTGCCCTCGGCCATCAGCTCGTCGGTGCGGAACACGGCGGCGTGGGCCGACATGGTGCGCTGCATCTCGGTGCGGATTTCCGCGGTGGGCGATCCGCCCTTGGCATGGCGGAAGTGATCGAGCCGCGACAGGGCGAAATCGGCGCTGTCCTCGGGCAGATTGTCATGCGCCGTGCCGGGCTTGATCGATGACTTGAGGCGGTGGCCGGTCGCCCGGCCGAACACCACGAGGTCGATCAGCGAGTTGGAGCCGAGGCGGTTCGCGCCATGCACCGAAACGCAGGCCGCTTCGCCCACGGCATAGAGGCCGGGGACCACGGTCTCGGGATCGCCGTCCGCTCCGATGGTCACGACCTGCCCGTGATAGTTACACGGAATGCCGCCCATGTTGTAATGCACGGTCGGCACCACCGGCAGCGGCTGGCGCGTCAGGTCGACGCCCGCGAAGATCTTGCCGCTTTCGGTGATGCCCGGCAGCCGCTCCGCCAGCACCTTGGGATCGATGTGGTCGAGGTGCAGGAAGATGTGGTCCTTGTCATCGCCGACGCCGCGCCCTTCGCGGATTTCCAGCGCCATCGAACGAGAAACGACATCGCGCGAGGCAAGGTCCTTGGCCGAGGGAGCATAGCGCTCCATGAAACGCTCGCCCTCGGAATTGGTGAGATAGCCGCCCTCGCCGCGCGCACCCTCGGTGATCAGCACGCCCGCGCCGTAGATGCCGGTCGGGTGGAACTGCACGAATTCCATGTCCTGCAGCGGCAGGCCGGCGCGCAGCACCATGCCGCCGCCGTCGCCGGTGCAGGTATGGGCGCTGGTCGCGGTGTAGTAGCAGCGGCCATAGCCGCCGGTCGCCAGCACCACCGCATGCGCGCGGAAGCGGTGGATCGAACCGTCGTCCATGCACATGGCGATCACGCCCTCGCACTCGCCGTTCACCATGATCAGGTCGATGGCGAAATATTCGATGAAGAAGTCCGCGTCATACTTCAGGCTCTGCTGGTACAGCGCGTGCAGCATGGCGTGGCCGGTACGGTCGGCGGCGGCGCAGGTGCGCTGCACCGGCGGGCCTTCGCCCATGTTCTGCATGTGGCCGCCGAACGGGCGCTGATAGATCGTGCCATCGGCGTTGCGGCTGAACGGCACGCCGGCGTGTTCCAGCTCGAACACCGCCTGCGGGGCTTCGCGCACCATGTATTCGATCGCGTCCTGGTCGCCCAGCCAGTCCGACCCCTTGACGGTGTCGTACATGTGCCAGGTCCAGTGGTCGGGCGTGTTGTTGCCCAGCGATGCCGCGATGCCGCCCTGCGCCGCAACGGTGTGGCTGCGGGTGGGAAACACCTTGGTGATGCAGGCGGTCTTCAGGCCGGCCTCGGCGCTGCCCATGGTGGCGCGCAGGCCCGAACCGCCCGCACCGACGACGACGGTGTCATAGGTGTGGTCGATGATCTTGTAGGCGGGTTGAGTCGATTCAGCCATCTTACGCGCCTCCCAGCGCGAGGCGGATCACGCTGAAGACGCCGAAGGCGCCCAGCGCGACAAACACGAGATTGAGGAGCAGCAGCACGGCGAAGCGGTTCGCGCCGTGCACATAGTCCTCCATCATCACCTGCATGCCCAGACGCGCATGCCAGAAGGTGGAGACGATCAGCAGCACCATCGCGGTGGCCGCCAGCGGGCTGGAAAGCCAGCCATATACGGTGGCGTAGGAGTAGTCCGGCATGACAAGCAGGCTGAACACCAGCCACAGCACCAGCACCAGATTGCCGACCGCGGTAAAGCGCTGCATCAGCCAGTGATGCGTACCGTGATGCGAAGAGCCCAGCCCGCGAACGCGGCCGATGCGAGTTCCGTTACCCATCTAGAAAGTCCTCGTAACGTAAATCACTTGGCAAGCAGGATGATCGCCCAGAACAGGACGGTCAGCGCGATGCCGAGCAGGTTGGTAATTGCCGCCCAGCGATTGTTGCGATCAACCTCGTACCCGGCGCCGACGTCCAGAACCAGATGGCGGATGCCGCTGCACAGGTGGTTGAAGAACGCCCAGGTGATGCCGATCAGCACGATGATGCCGATCGGGCTGCCCATCACGCTGGCAAAGGTGGCATAGGCGGCCGGGCCGGACGCGATCGCGCCCAGGAACCAGAGCAGGACGCCCAGCCCCGCGACCGCCATGCCATTGCCCGAAATCCGGTGCAGGATGGAGCTGCGCATCGCCGGGCTCCATTTCCAGATGGAAAGATGCGGCGAAAGCGGGCGTGGCCTGCTGCCTGCGGCCGTGCTGCCTTTGGGATGCGGCATGGATCTTGGGTCCCCTGCGGTAGGCGGCGCTCGAACGGATCCCGCCAGTGCCGGAATCCCTGCCGCGTCAAATAAAGGTGCTGCGGGCGCGAATGGCAGGCCAGCGCGCCCTAGGCAAGGGGTTATATGGTGCCTCTTGCGGCGACCGGAACCACCGCCTATGTCCAAGGCTTGCCCGCCGCGCCTGCGCGCACTACCGGGTTGCCCATGGAAAAGCATCGCACCACCACGGCTCTTGTCACCGGTTCCACGCGCGGCATCGGCCTCGCCATTGCAGAGGCGCTTGAAGCGCGCGGCATGCGCGTCATCCGCCACGGCACGCGGGCAGAGGGCGAAGACAGCATCGCCGCCGACCTGGGTGACCCGGTCGCCACCGCGCAGCTGTGGGACAAGGCCGCCGAGATGGCCGGAGGGCGCATCGACGTGCTGGTCAACAATGCCGGCGTGTTCGAGGCGAGCCCGATCGACAATACCGACGCCTACTGGCTGGCGGAATGGGAACGCTGCCTGCGTGTCAACCTGACCAGCGCGGCGCAATTGTCGCGGCTTGCGGTCCGGCAGTGGTTGAAGGATGGATCGGGGTTGAAAGACGCACAGCAGCCGGTTGCGGGGCGGCTGGTCAATATCGCCAGCCGCGCCGCCTATCGCGGCGATTTGCCCGATCACTGGCACTATGCAGCGGCCAAGGCGGGCGAGGTGGCGATGACCAAGACCATTGCCCGCGCCTATGCCAGCCAGGGCATTCTGGCCTTCGCGATCTGTCCGGGCTTTACCGATTCTGTCCATGGCGGGCGATTACCTGGCGTCGCGCGGGGGTCCGGGGCTGCTGGCCGATATTCCGCTGGGCCGCGTCGCCGAACCGGCCGAGATCGCCGCCATCGCTGCCTTCTGCGCCTCCGACGCGCCGCCCAGCATGACGGGCGCGGTGCTGGATGCGAATGGCGCCAGCTATGTTCGCTAGCATCGCGTCCGGACTGCTGGCGCTGCTGCTGGTGGGCGGAAGCGTCGCTGCACAAGACGGTGCCGCGCCGCCTGCCTCGCAATGGACAGCCGCCTGCGAGGACTGGGACGAATGGGACAAGCCGGGGCCGCCATTCCGCATCCATGGCGACACCTATTACGTCGGAACCTGCGGGATCGCGGCGATCCTGGTGACTTCGCCCGAAGGCCATGTGCTGATCGACACCGGGACCGAGGCGGGGGCCGAAGCCGTGCTCGCCAATGTCGAGCGGCTGGGTTTCGACCCGCGCGACATCGCGGTGCTGCTGACCAGCCACGAGCATTTCGACCATGTCGGCGGCGCGGCGCTGGTCCAGCAGAGGACCGGCGCGAAGCTCTACGCCAGCGCCCCTGCCGCCGCCGTGCTGGCCAGCGGGAAGGCGAGCGCGGACGATCCGCAGGCGGGCATGCACGATCCCATGACGCCCGCCGCCGTCAGCCGCGTAGTAGCGCCCGGAGAACCGGTCCAGGTCGGCCCGCTGCGCCTGACCATGATCGCCACGCCCGGCCACACGCCGGGAGCGGTCAGCTGGCAATGGCGTTCATGCGCGGCCGACGATTGCCGCACCATCGTCTATGCCGACAGCCTGTCGCCTGTCAGCGCTGACGATTACCGCTTTTCGGATCATGCCGCCTATCTCGCCGCCTACCGTGCGGGGCTGGACGAACTGGCCGCGCTCGATTGCGACATATTGCTCACCCCTCATCCGTCGGCGAGCGGGATGCGCGACCGGCTGGCAGCGGGCGATCTGACCGATCCGGACGCCTGCAAGGCCTATGCCGCCGCGATCGATTTGCGTCTGGACGAGCGGCTGGCGAGCGAGGCCGCGCGATGAGCTGGAAAATCATTGCCCACGCTCCGCGCGACGTGGTGCAGGCCGCGCTGGTCGCGCATGAGGACGTGTGGGACTGGGACCCCGACATCATCATCGCCGGCAGCGAGATTGCCGAGGAAAGGCCGCTCGACTGGAAGCTGGAAGCCTGGCTTCCGCGCAGGCCCACGAAGCAGGACAAGGCGGCGGTCGCAGGCTTGTTCGCCTATGGTGCGCCCGCGCTGGAGGTCGAGAAGCTGCCCGACACGGACTGGCTGGTCGCCAGCCAGAACCTGACCCAGCCGATCCGCGCTGGCCGGTTCCATGTGCACACGCCCGATTTCCCGCCGGTGGAAGAGCCGGGCGTGCGCGACCTGCTGATCCCCGCCAGCCAGGCGTTCGGCACCGGCCAGCACGAGACGACGGCAGGCTGCCTGGAAATGCTGACGCTGATGAAGCGCGAGGGCGTGGTCGTGCGCAATCTTGCCGATATCGGCACCGGCACGGGGCTGCTGGCATTCGCCGCAATGGACATGTGGCCGCGCGCGCTGGCGCTCGCATCCGACATTGATGCGGTCTGCACACAGGTGGTCGAGCACAATGCGCAGGCCAACGGCTTCGCGATGGGCGGCGGATCCGGCCAGCTGGTGATGACCGTGGCCGAGGGCTGCGATTCCTCGCTGATCCAGGCACGCGGGCCCTATGATCTGGTGATTGCCAATATTCTTGCCGGGCCGCTGATCCAGCTTGCGCCCGATTTCGCCCGGATCTGCGCGCCGGGCGGGCACCTGCTGCTGGCGGGCCTGCTGGAGACGCAGGAACCGGCAGTGCGCGGCGCGGCGTTCCGGGCGGGCTTTCGCCTGGCACGGCGCGCGGTGAACGGCGACTGGTCGATCTTGTGGCTGCGGCGGCGAAACGCGCGCTGAGGGCCCTGCGCGCGATCGCCGGATGGGCGGCGCTGGCGCTGGGGGCCTATTTCCTGTTCGGCTGGATCGGGTCGTCGGTCCCGGTCAATCGCGACTTCCAACAGGCGGAGCGCGGCGTCGATATCATGATCGCCAGCAATGGCGTCCACACCTCGGTCGTGATGCCGGTGCGCGCGGGCGGGATCGACTGGCACCGGGTCTTTCCGCCATCGGACCTGGGCGATCCGGCGCGGCCCTATACGCATGTCGGCATCAGCTGGGGCCAGCGCGAGGTGTTCCTCGACACTCCGACATGGGCCGACCTGTCCCCGCTGCTGGTGCTGCGCGTCGCCGGCATGGGCGGCGAGGGGCTGATGCATGTCGAACAATGGACGAACCCGCGGCCCTCGGCGAACTTCCGCCCGCTGCGCATCAGCCGGGGGCAATATCGCGATCTGGTTCGCGCCCTGCTGCGCGACCTGCCGCCGAGCGGCGAAAGACGGGTCTATCCCGGCTACACGCCGCGCGACGTGTTCTATGACGCGCGCGGCACCTATACGCTCTATCTCACCTGCAACGAATGGACGGGGGAGAGCCTGCGCCGCGCGGGCATCCTGATGGGCGCGTGGACGCCTTTCGACGGTTCGGTGATGAAATGGGTGCCGCCCCCTGCCTAGGGAAACTGGCGGAAGGCGGCACCCGTCACGCGATCAGAATGCCTGGCTCAGGCTAACGGCCAGCCGCCAGTCCTCGGGTAGCTGGATGCCGTTCAGGTCCTGGTAGAGCGGGAAGGCGACTTCCGCGCTCAATTGCGGTCGGCGGCCTGCGCCGACCGGCAGCAGCGCGTTCGCGCCAATGCCCAGCCGAACAATATCGCCGCCGTAATTGCCCTGGATGTCGGCAGGGCTGCTGTGACCATGCGGGCCGTTGTAGTGCCCCTCGATCGCGCCCTCGTGCTCCCAGCCCAGGCGTGCCACCGCGCCGACCGAGGGGCTCAGCGCATGGCTGGCCCAGCCGCTGACCTGCGCCACGTCGCCAAAGGCGAAGCCGGAGCTGTTCGCATCCTCGGTCTGCCATTTGTAGCTGGCCTGCGCGCCCCAGCCGACTGCGCCACCGTGTCCCGACATGGTGAAAGAAGGTTCGATGTCCCACGTCCCGCTGCCCGGCTGCATGCCGTAATGGACGAAGCTGCCGTCGGCATTGCGCTTCGATACCGAGCCCGTTGGCACCCATACGCCCAGCGTGGCATGGGCATTGAAACGGCCTGTCCGCGCCAGCCGATAGGAAGCCGATACCAGCGTGTCCGAGAACCCCTCGACCGCATGGGTCATCGTGTCGCCAGGGCCCATGGAATGGCCGCCGTGGCCGTCCATATCCATGCCGTCCAAGCCGTGATCCATGCCCGCCATCGGATCGATGCCCAGCATGGTCATCTCGTGC
Organism: uncultured Alphaproteobacteria bacterium; assembly: GCA_963752785.1. GTDB lineage: Bacteria > Pseudomonadota > Alphaproteobacteria > Sphingomonadales > Sphingomonadaceae > Croceicoccus. The sequence goes on along the minus strand of CAVVZE010000010.1, from coordinate 186,589 downwards.
CGCATCCACATTGGCATCACCATCAGCGTGACGTCGTCACTGGGCGCATACATCAGGTCCAGCATGACCATGTCCATCGTCATGTCGCTGGCGCGCACGGTATAGCCCGCGGCCAGCACCTCGGCATCGGACAATGTGGTCGTGCCCGACCGGTTTGCCCCGCCATAGTTCTCGCGCATCCAGCGCAGGCCGACCATGATCTCGCCGCCATCGTGCATGTGATTGTTCATCAGCGCGGCGCTGGGGTGCATCAGGGTCGGCTCCACCACGATGGGCGCGCCTCGGCAATCGCGGAGCCGGTTGCGGCAGCGGCTTCGTTCCCGGTCGCAACATTGTCGTCGGCCAGCGCGGGAGTGGCGCAGGCAAGGGTGATGAGCGCGCAGATCATGCGCGCCTGAAAGCGTTTCATGTCGATTATTCCTGTCTGTATGCTTGGGATGGCCGGACGGCTCCAGCCAGGGGCATCAGGCAGGACGCGGTGGAGCGCGGCTGGGCGGGCGTTCGCGGGCGATCCGCTGAAGGATGAGCGGCGCATGGACGGGAATTGCGGCCTGTCCATCGGGCAGCGGAGGCTGCGGCAGCTGCGCGAAAGGCGGCTCGGGCGCATGGCTCGCCAGCGCGGTAAAGGCGCAGGGCGGGGCATCGTGCGGATCGGGCGAGTCAGTTTTCCCGGGCGAGCTGCCGCCATGGGCGTGGTGCGCGGCTTCGGCCTCTACCCGGGGCGGGGCCGCGAAGATCCGGCCCATCGCCGGATCGGTCGGACAGGGCATCAGCACCGAACCCTGCGCCAGATCGGCAGGCATCCAGCCCGCGGGCACCAGCGCGCGCACCGCAAAGGCAAGCGCCAGCACGGTCCAGATCAGCAGGTGCCTGTGCCGGATTGCGCCCATCGCCGCCGCGCCTAGAACGCGGCGGCGGGTATCGCAAGCGCCCTTAGCCCGCCTCGGCGACGATCGCCGCCCAGCCGGCTTCGTCGATCACCTCGATGCCCAGTTCCTCGGCCTTCTTCAGCTTCGATCCCGCGCCCGGCCCCGCGACCAGCAGGTCGGTCTTGGCGCTGACCGATCCGGCGGCCTTGGCGCCCAGCCGCTCGGCCTGCGCCTTGGCTTCGTCGCGGCTCATGGTTTCCAGCTTGCCGGTGAAGACCACGGTCTTGCCCGACACGCGGCTTTCCTTCGTCTCGACCACGTAGGGCGGCGGATCGACCACGCCATCGCCCGGCTTCGCGCCGATCAGGTCGTTCCAGACGCCGCGGTTGTGATCCTCGTGGAAGAAATCGCCCAGCGCCTCGCCCACCGCCCAGCCGATGCCGTCCGCGCCGCCCAGCACGTTCTTGGCCTTGTCGGCCATGCGCGCCTTGAACGGGCTGATCGCCTCGGCAGGGCCGCGCGGATGGGCCTCGCGATAGTCGAACAGCTCCTGCGCCTTGGCGGGCAGCAGGCGGATGTCGCCGAAGCCCTTCATCAGGTCGCGCGCCGTCACCGCGCCGACATGGCGGATGCCCAGCCCGAACAGCAGCCGCGCCGCGTCGGGCGTGCGCTTGTTCTCCACCGCAGCCAACAGATTATCCACAGACTTGTCCTGCCATCCTTCCAGCGCGAGGATCGCCGCGCGCCGGTCCTTCAGCCGGAAAGATGTCGGCCGGGCTTTCCAGCCAGCCCAGCGCGAAGAACTCGTCGATGGTCTTCTCGCCCAGCCCCTCGATATCGAGCGCGCCGCGGCTGACGAAATGCTTCAGCCGCTCGGTCCGCTGGGCCGGGCAGATCAGCCCGCCGGTGCAGCGCACATCGACCTCGCCTTCCTCGGCCACCGCCTCGCTGCCGCATTCGGGGCAGTGGTCGGGAAAGGCGAAAGGCGGCGCGCTCCTCGTCGCGCGTGAGGTTCTCGACCACTTGCGGGATCACGTCGCCCGCGCGCTGGATCACCACCCGGTCGCCGGGGCGCACGCCCAGCCGCGCGATCTCGTCGCGGTTGTGCAGCGTGACATTGGTCACGGTGACGCCGCCCACCAGCACCGGGGCCAGCCGGCCGACCGGGGTCAGCTTGCCGGTGCGGCCGACCTGGATGTCGATGGTCTCCAGCACCGTCTCGGCCCGCTCGGCCGGGAACTTGCGCGCCAGCGCCCAGCGCGGCGCCTTGGCGACGAAGCCCAGCCGCTGCTGCCAGTCCAGCCGGTCGACCTTGTAGACCACGCCGTCGATTTCATAGGGCAGGCCTGGCCGCCCCTCGGCGATCGCGCGATAGGCGGCAGCATCTCGTCCAGCGAATGGCAGATGCGGAAATCGGGCGAGACGGGCAGGCCCCAGCCCTTCAGCGCTTCGATCACCTCGTGCTGCGTCTCGCCCGGCACCTCGCTGGCCGCGCCCCAGCCATGCGCCCAGAAGCGCAAGGGGCGCCTGGCGGTGACGCTCGGCATCCTTCTGGCGCAGCGATCCGGCGGCGGCATTGCGGGGATTGGCGAACTGGCGGACGCTTTCGGGATCGAGCGTCTCGCCTTTCGCCTCGGCCTTGGCGCGCGCCTCTTCCATCAGCGCCTCGTTCAGCGCGGTAAAGGCCGCGCGTTCCATATAGACCTCGCCGCGCACCTCGAACACGTCGGGCACGTCGCCGGTCAGTTGCTGCGGGATGTCGGCAATATGCGCGACATTGGCGGTCACGTCCTCGCCCACCTGCCCGTCGCCGCGCGTGGCGGCGCGCACCAGCCTGCCCGCTCTCATAGCGCAGCGAGCAGGACAGGCCGTCGATCTTGTCCTCGGCGGTGAAGGCGACCGGCTCGTCCGCATCCAGCGCCAGGAACCGCCGCACCCGCGCGACGAATTCGGCCACTTCCTCGTCGTCGAACGCATTGTCGAGGCTCATCATCCGAACCTCGTGCGTCACCTTGGAGAGCGGCGAGGCGGCGACCTCGTGCCCCACCTCCCGCGAGGGGCTGTCCGGCCGCACCAGCTGCGGAAACGCCGCCTCCAGCTCGGCATTGCGGCGCACCAGCGCGTCATATTCCGCGTCCGAAATCTCTGGCGCATCCTCGGCGTGATAAAGCCGGTTGTGGCGGCGGATCTGGCGCGCCAGCCGCATCAGCTCGTTCGCGGCATCCGCTTCCGTATGTCGTCCGGCGCTGCATCATCCCTTCACCCTTCTGCCCTTTCACCAGCCTATGCTATCGCCCCGCCAGGGGCGCGCGACATTCCGGGGGACTGTTAGCATGACCGACCGGATTCTGAAGGCGCTGATCAGCGCAATCGTCGGATTATCGCGCTGCTCTATGTCGCGCATAATCTGGCGAATGTCGGCGCGGCGTTCGATTTCTTCACCTATGCCACCAGCCATGCGGATCAGCACGCCTATCCGGTCACGCTGCTGCCGGTGCCGCCGCCGTGGCTGGTCGTCGTGGCCATGGCGCTGGTCTTTGCGCTGGAAGGCGCGGCGGCGCTGCTGTGCCTGTATGGCGCGCGGCACCTGTTCGCGCTGCGCCGGGCCGATGCGGCGCTTTCGAGCGCGGCAAGATCGTGGACCAAGATCGGCCTGGGCTGCGCGATCCTCAACTGGTGGGGCCTGTTCCAGGGCATTGCGGTCGCAGGCTACCAGCTGTGGCAGATGCCGCTGGGCGCGGGACCCGACCACGGATCATGGGTGTTCGGCGCCATCGCGATGCTGTCGCTGATCTATATCAGCCAGCGCGGCGACTAGCGCCTATTCCGCCGCCATCTCGAATGCCTCGATGCGCCAGTCCTCGTCCTCGGCGCCGGCGATCCATTCCTGCATCCAGTCATGTTCCCAGACCGCTTCCATATAGGTCTCGGCGAACCCCGGAACGCCGACGCCATAGGTCATGAAACGGCTGACCACGGGGGCATAGAAGATGTCGGCGGCCGAATAGCTGCCGAACAGGAACGGCCCGCCCGATCCGAAGCGCGAGCGCGCCTCGGCCCAGAGGGAGAGGATGCGCACGACATTGCCCTTGGCCTCGTCGCTGGGCGCAATCCCCTCGACCCGGCGGCGCACGTTCATCGGCATCTCGCGGCGCAGCGGCTGATAGGCGCTGTGCATTTCCGCGACCATCGACCGGCACAGGCCGCGCGCAACCGGATCCTTCGGCCAGAACCGGCTGCCGAGAACGGCGGCCTTGCTGGCGCTCAGCGATTCCTCGCGCACCTTGTCGTCGAGATATTCCAGGATCGCCAGGCTGTCCCAGATCACGACCTCGCCGTCCCACAGGATCGGCACCTTGCCGCTGGACGGCTGCACGTCGGCCCAGTCCTTCTTGGCCTCTTCCCATTCCTCACCGCTGATATTGACGGTGATCTCCTCGAACGAGAGGCCGGACTGCTTCGCCGCCAGCCATCCGCGCAGCGACCAGCTGGAATAGTTCTTGTTGCCGATGATCAGTTTCATGAACGGCGGATTAAACCCCCGCGCCCGCTAAGTCGAGCGATCTGATCCGGTGCCGGGACAGGCTGCACGCGCCCGCGCCGCTCAGATCTCCGCGCTTTCCAGCACGAAGCCGCGCAGTTCGGGGATGCCCATGCCCTTTTCGGCAGAGGTCACCGACAGTTCAGGGTACGCGCCCGAATGCTTGCGCGCCTCGGCCAGCGTGCGGGCGGTCACTTCTTCCAGCTCGCTCGCCTTGATCTTGTCGGCCTTGGTCAGCACGATGCGATAGGAGACCGCGGCGGTGTCCAGCATCTCCATGATCTCGTGATCCACCGGTTTGATGCCGTGGCGCGCGTCGATCAGCAGCAGCGTGCGTTTGAGCACCTGACGTCCGCGCAGATAGTCGTTCACCAGAAAACGCCATTTCTTGACCACGGCCAGCGGCGCCTTGGCAAAGCCGTATCCGGGCATGTCGACCAGCCGGAACTGCACCGGCCCGCTTTCGCCCCCGCCGACGTCGAAATAGTTCAGCTCCTGCGTGCGCCCCGGCGTGACCGACGTGCGCGCGATCGCCTTCCTGCCGGTCAGCGCATTGAGCAGCGACGACTTGCCCACGTTCGACCGGCCCGCAAAGGCGATCTCCGGCACCGACGGTTCGGGCAGGAACCTCAGCTCGGGTGCGCTGAGCAGGAAATCGACCGGGCCCGAGAACAGCTTGCGCGCGCGCTCCTCGTACTCGGCCCGTATCTCTGCCAGCCGCTGTTCTTCGGCGAATCGCCTGTGACGTCCGTATCGCTCACGCCTTCGCCTTCGCTTCCTCGGCCTTGCGCTTCTTCTCCTCGGCATCCCGCGCCGCCAGCTCCTTCAGCTGCGGATGGCGCGAATAGAGGTATTTCTGCTGCGCGATGGTCAGCGTGTTCGACGTGATCCAGTAGATCAGCAGGCCCGCCGCGAACGGCGCCATCACGAACATCAGCACCCACGGCATGATCATGAAGATCTGCTGCTGCGCCGGGTCCATCTGCGCGGGGTTCAGGCGGAACTGCAGGAACATGGTCAGGCCCAGCAGCAGCGCCAGCACGCCGATCGCCAGGAAGCCGGGCGGCTGGAAGTCGAGCAGGCCGAACAGGTTCAGGATGTGCAGCGGATCGGGCGCGGACAGGTCGCGGATCCACAGCACGAAGGGCTGGTGGCGCATGTCGATCGAGATCAGCAGCACCTTGTACAGCGCGAAGAACACCGGGATCTGCAGGAACATCGGCAGGCAGCCCGCCAGCGGGTTCACCTTCTCCTGCTTGTAGAGCTTCATCATCTCCTGCTGAAGCGTCTGCTTGTCGTCCTTGTAGCGTTCCTGCAGCGCCTTCATCTTGGGCTGCAGCGCGCGCATCGCGGCCATGCTGGCAAACTGCTTCTGCGCGACGGGGAACATGATGCCGCGCACGATCACCGTCAGCAGGATGATCGCCACGCCGAAATTGCCCACCGCGCTGTTCAGCGCCTTCAGGAGCCACAGGATCGGCTTTTCGAACCAGCGGAACCAGCCCCAGTCGATCGCCAGGCTGAAGCGGTCGACGCCCTGCGCCTCGTAGGCTTCGAGGATTTCGCTCTGCTTTGCGCCGGCGAACAGCCGCGTGGTGCGCGACACCTGCTTGCCCGGCTGCACGGTGACGGGATCATAGATCAGGTCGGCCCGGTAATGCTTGTCGCCCAGCGCCCGGAACGATGCGTCGGCAGAGGCGGTCTCCTCAGGGATCAGCGCCGACAGCCAGTAGATGTCGGTAAAGCCCAGCCACTCCGAATTGCCCTCGGCCGGGATCACGCTTGCCTCGTCCAGATCGTCGTAGTCGGTGCCGAAATCGATCGAGTTCTCGACATCCGCGATCGGGCCGGACTGCACGTTCCAGATGTCGCTGCTGGCGGTGCGGCTGGTGCGGTTGATGAAGCCATAGGGCTGCACCGACACCGGACCGCTGCCTGTGTTCGCGACGGTCTGGGTCGCGGTGATCATGTAATCGTCGTCGACCGTCAGCCGGATGGTGAAAAGCTGTCCCTGGCCGTTGTTCCAGCGCAGCGTGACGGGGCTCGACGGCGTCAGCGGCCCGCCCTCCGTCTGCCACACGGTGTCGGGGCCGGGTGTCGCGACGCCTTCTCCGACCCAGCCGAACTGGGTGAAATATTGCGCGGGCGTGCCGTTGGGCGAAAACAGGCGCACGGGCGGCGAATCCTTCTCGACCGTCTGGCGGTGACGAGTTAGCGTCAGATCGTCGATGCGCGCGCCGACCGGGTTGATCGACCCTTCGACCGCGGGCGCCTCGATCGCGACGCGATTGGCCTGGGCCAGCTGCGTCTCCAGATCGCGCTCTTCCTCGGCGATGTCGGCGGCGGCGGTCAGACCGCCCTCGCGGTTGCGTCCGCGCGGCGCGGGTTCGTCCTGGACCGCGGCGACTGTCTCGGCCTGTTGCTGCGCTTCCACCGCGGGCTGCGGATAGAAATACTGCATGGCCGAATCCCAGCCGAACAGCAGCAAGGCCACCAGGACCAGAGCGACCACGATATTGCGCTGGTTTTCCAAATCCAAATCCAGTCGATCTAAAATTCAGGCGCCGCGAAACCGGGCGCGCATCCAAAAAAAATACCGGCCATCGTCCGGTCAGGGAACCGGGTCATGCCCGCACCCGCCCCAAGGGTGGCAGCGCAATAGTCGCTTCGCCGCCAGCCATCCACCCTTAATCGCGCCATGCTTCCCAAGCGCCTGAATCGCATATTCCGAGCATGAAGGCGTGAAGCGGCACGAAGGCGGCACGATCAGTGACGGACCCAGTTGCCACGCACGGGCCACGGCGATCAGGAGGTATTTCACCGTCTCGAACCCTTGCGTGCCGGACCGCGCCGACGCGGCGGATCGCCCTTGCCTTCACGTGCGCGGGTCAGCGCCGCACGCAGTTCCTCGCGCAATTGGCCGAAATCGCGCTCCACCCCGCCGTCGCGCCCGATCAGCACGTGGTCGTGGCCGGGCAGGCCGTACGCGGACAGCTCGGCGCGCAGCAATTCGCGAAACCGCCGCTTCATCCGGTTGCGCACGACCGCATTGCCGATCTTCTTGGTAACCGTGATGCCAAAGCGGACCGCTTCACCCTCAAGCCCGTTGGGCCGTGCCAGCAGCACGAAGCCGGGCCGCGCCACGCGCAGGCCCTTGTTCGCGGCCAGAAAGTCGCGGCGCTTGCGGATCGTGCCGGGGGCGGATGCATCGGTCATGGGCGCAATTTAGAACCGCGGGCCCGCAAACGCAAAACGCCGGCTCGGGCGGACCCGGCCGGCGCTTTGATCGTCTCGCGAATCGCGTGAGCGAAGGCTCGAAAGCCTCAGGCGCTCAGCTTCTTGCGGCCGCGGGCACGGCGCGCACGCAGCACGTTGCGGCCACCGGGGGTGGCGCTGCGGGTGCGGAAACCGTGGCGGCGCTTACGCACGAGATTGCTCGGCTGAAAAGTGCGCTTCATGGTGAAATTCCCAAATCCGAAAACTGTGTTTCCGGCACCGCGACGGACGCATCCGGTCAGTGCCAACAAAAAGGGCCGCCTGACAGGCAGGCAGCGTCTGGAGGCGCGGTTACTGGCGTTGCAGCTGTGAGTCAAGCGGCAAGCGGGCTGGACAGCGCAGGGCGTGCTGATTCATAGCCGTGCGCTACAAGGTCGCAAGGATACTTTCCAATCATGGTCGCGCTGGTGCAGACGGTGGCCTATCTGGGCCTCGAGGTTCGCCGCGTGGAAGTCCAATGCCAGCTGGCATCGGGGCTTCCCGCTTTCCAGATCGTCGGCCTGCCCGACAAGGCGGTGGGCGAAAGCCGCGAACGCGTGCGCGCCGCGCTGGCCGCGATGGGGCTGGCGCTGCCGCCCAAGCGCATCACCGTCAACATGTCGCCCGCCGACCTGCCCAAGGAGGGATCGCATTTCGACCTGCCGATCGCGCTGGCCCTGCTGGCCGCGATGGGCGTCACCGATGGCGAACAGCTGGCCGACTACGTCGCGGTGGGCGAACTGGCACTGGACGGGCGAATCGTAGCCTCCTCGGGCGTGCTGCCCGCCGCCATCCACGCGGCGAGCGAGGACAAGGCGCTGATCTGCCCCGCCGCGCAAGGCGCCGAAGCGCGCTGGGCGAGCGAGACCGCGGTCGTCGCCGCGCCCGATCTGGTCAGCCTGCTCAACCATCTCAAAGGCGTCCAGCAATTGCCGCTGCCCGCAAGGGGGGAGCTTGCCGAGCGCACCCACGGACCCGACCTGAAACAGGTGAAGGGCCAGGAAACCGCCAAGCGCGCGCTGGAAATCGCGGCGGCGGGCGGGCACAACCTGCTGATGGTCGGCCCGCCCGGCGCGGGCAAGTCGCTGATGGCGAGCTGCCTGCCCGGCATCCTGCCCGACCTCACGACCCGAGGAAGTGCTCGAAACCTCGATGGTGCAATCGGTGGCGGGGATGCTGCAGGACGGGCGCATCAGCCGCGCGCGCCCGTTCCGCAGCCCGCATCATTCCGCCAGCATTGCCGCGCTGACGGGCGGCGGGCTGAAGGATCCGTCCCGGCGAGGTCAGCCTTGCGCATCTGGGCGTGCTGTTCCTCGACGAACTGCCCGAATTCCAGCGCAATGCGCTCGATTCGCTGCGCCAGCCGCTGGAGACGGGCGAGGTCAGCGTCGCGCGCGCCAATGCGCATGTGACCTTCCCGGCCCGCGTCCAGCTGGTGGCGGCGATGAACCCGTGCCGCTGCGGCCACCTGGGCGATCCGGCGCTGGCCTGTTCGCGCGCGCCCAAATGCGCCGCCGATTACCAGAGCCGCGTATCCGGCCCGCTGCTCGACCGCATCGACCTGCATGTCGAGGTGGAGCCGGTCTCCGCCCGCGACCTGGCCCTGCCGCCGCCCGGCGAAGGCAGCGCGGAAGTCGCCGCGCGCGTCCGCGCTGCCCGCGCGGTCCAGACGGCGCGGCTGGAGGGCACGCCGATGCGCAACAATGCCGCGCTGGACGGCGAGGCGCTGGACCGCTTCGCCACGCCCGACGAGGCCGGGCGCAAGCTGCTGATGGAGGCAGCGGACAGGATGCGCCTTTCGGCCCGCGGCTTTACCCGCCTGCTGCGCGTAGCGCGCACGATCGCCGACCTGGCGGGCGCGGAACACGACCGGCCGCGTCCATGTCGCCGAGGCGCTGAGCTATCGCAGGCAGGCCCCGCGCGCCTGATCCGGTCCCGGATCCCAGCGGCGCCGACGAGGTGCGTGGACAGCTATTTCGTCAGGCTCTGTTCATCGGCGCGGCCAGCGTCAGCGCAAAGCCCGTATCGCCGAAGCTCATCTCGACCTCGCCCTCCGGGTCAAGGCCCGCGCTCGATCAGCCTTGTGCCCAATCCCCTTCTTGACCGGCTCGACCGCGGCCGGGCCGCCGATCTCGGTCCAGCGAAGGGTCAGCCATTCCTCGCCCCCTTCCTGCCTTGGAAGAGCAGGTGAGGCGCATTTCGATCCGGCCGTCGGGCACCGAAAGCGAGCCGTATTTCATCGCATTGGTCGCCAGCTCGTGCAGGATCATCGACAGGGTCAGCAGCGGGCGCGAGGCCAGCTCGCGGTCCTGTCCCGTCATCTCGACGCGCTGTTCGATCCCCAGCTTGGCGAAGACGCCCCTGGCCAGCTCGTGCAGGCAGCCCGATGCACGCGTGCGGCTGAGCAGCAAGTCGTGCGCCGTGGCCAGTGCGGCGACGCGGCGATTGAATTCCTGCACCGGGCCGGGATCGGGAATGTCGCGCAGCGTATGTCCTGCCACCGCCTGCACCAGCGCCAGCGTGTTCTTCAGCCGGTGGGCGATTTCCTCGTTCACCATGTGCTGCTCGGTCACGTCGGCGATGATGCCGACCAGCGAAGGCGCGCGCCTTCTTCACCCTGCCGTCTTCACCTCGACATAGCGGGCACGCAGTTCCAGCCAGCGGACCGCGCCGTCACTGGCGCGGACGATCTCGTATTCCTCGATCACCTGGCGGTCGGGCGCCGCCATGCTGCTGGCCTCGACCGGCACGTCGGTTTGGACCCGGCGGCGTTCGGCGATGGTGTCGCCATGGATCGTCTCGACATTGTCGAAACCGTAGATGCGGCAGAATTCGGGGCTGACCTTGACCATGCGCGTCCGGCAATTCAGCTCGAACGCGCCGACATTGCCCGCCTCCTCGGCCAGCTGCAGGCGCTTGCTGGCGTTCTTCAGCACTTCGGTCTGGGACTTGTGGCGCTCCATCTCCCGCGCGGCGCTGCGCAGCGACTTGCGCAGTTCCAGCTGGGTGACGACCTGACCGGCCAGCGCCTTGAGGATCCGCCGCTGCGCAGGGTCCAGCCCGCCGGGCCGCACCTTGTCGTCCAACACGCAGATCATCCCGATCACCGTACCCGACGGGGTGACGAGCGGCGCGCCTGCATAAAAGCGAATGCCGTCCTCTGCCGTCGACCAGTGTGTTGTCGCGCGTGCGGGGATCGGCCGCCAGATCGGGAATCACCAGCAGGTCGTCGCTGTGCATGCCATGCGACACAGACCGACTGCTCGATCGGGGTCTGGCACGGGGTCGAAGCCGATGCGCGCCTTGAACCACTGCCGGTCCCTGTCGACCAGGCTGACCATCGCGATAGGCGTATCGCAGACCGTTTTCGCAATGAAAACAATCTCGTCGAACGCTTCCTCCGCGCTCGCTGTCCAGTACTTCGTACTCCGGCAAGGGCGTCATGCCTTTGCCGGTCGCGGGCTGACAGCGCCTCGTTCCTGGCGGAAGGGCTGCGGGTGATGTCGCCGTAAGCCATACGATCATCACTTATAGCTACATTGTACCGAAGGGAGATACAGTGTTTGTTAAGTCGCGCGATCATCTTGTTGCGCAATTCTCATCCGTTCACCGCATTTGCGCGACCGGTTGGGCTGGCTAATCGCGCAAACTCTGCGCATCATGGGTCTGAAGGGGCCGTGCCGTTGCGGCTCCGGATGAGGGGGTACGGGAATGGAAGTCTTCCTGATCGCGCTGGTCGCGTTCGTGGTCCTGCTGCTGATGACCAGCGTGCGCGTGGTGCGGCAAGGCCATGTCTACACGATCGAGCGGCTCGGCCGATACACCAAGCCGCGCGCATCCCGGCATGCACCTGATCGTGCCGCTGGTCGACCGCGTGGGCCACAAGATCAACATGATGGAGCAGGTGCTCGACATTCCGGGGCAGGAGATCATCACCAAGGACAACGCCATGGTCGGCGTCGACGCGGTGGTATTCTTCCAGGTGCTGGACGCGGGCAAGGCCGCTTACGAAGTTCGGGCCTGCAGAACGCGATCATGGCGCTGACCACCACCAACCTGCGCACGGTGATGGGCTCCATGGACCTCGACGAGACGCTGTCGCAGCGCGACGATATCAACGCCAAGCTGCTGTCGGTGGTCGATCACGCAACTTCGCCCTGGGGCGTCAAGATCACGCGGGTCGAGATCAAGGACATCCGCCCGCCGATCGACATTTCCGAGGCGATGGCCCGGCAGATGAAGGCCGAGCGTCTGAAGCGCGCCGAAATCCTCGAGGCAGAGGGCGACCGCGCCAGCGCGATCCTGCGCGCCGAGGGGCAGAAGCAGTCCCGCATCCTGGAAGCCGAGGGCCGCAAGGAATCCGCCTTCCGCGACGCCGAGGCGCGCGAGCGCCAGGCCATGGCCGAGGCCGAGGCGACCGCGTGGTGTCCGAGGCCATCGCCTCGTCGGGCACGCAGGCGATCAACTATTTCGTCGCGCAGAAATATGCCGAGGCGGTCAGCGACTTCGCGACCAGCCCCAATGCCAAGACCATCCTGTTCCCGGTCGAGGCGACGCAGCTGATCGGCACGCTGGGCGGCATCGGCGAGCTGGTGCGCGACGCGGTGACGCCGCCTGCGGGCACGGTGAAGACCGACGTTCCCCCGCCGCAGCCAGCCGCGCGGCACGGCATCGGGCACGCCCTATGTCGGCAGCGTGCCGCGCGCGCGTTAGGGGCAGGACCGGCGAATGGGCTTCTTCGACGGCATCGACCATGTGTGGCTCTGGCTGATCCTGGGCGCGGTCATGCTGACGGCGGAACTGGTCGCGCCGGGCTATTTCCTGATCTGGCTGGGGCTGGCCGCCTTCGCCACCGCGCTGGTCGCGGGCGTCGCCGATCGTGGCCTTCGCGATCCAGGTGCTGACCTTCGCGGTGTTCTCGGGCTTCTCGGTGCTGGCCGCGCGGCACTGGCTGACGCTCTACCCGATCGAGAGCAGCGATCCGCTGATGAACGACCGCGGCGGCCGGCTGGTGGGCGAAAGCGTGATCGTCAGCCGCGCGATCGAGGGCGGCAGCGGCCGCGTGCGCCACGGCGACAGCGAATGGATCGCGCGCGGCGACGATGCGCCCGCAGGCACGCGGCTGGTGGTCGACGGGCACGACGGGGTGGTGCTGCTTGTCGGCCCGCCGGACACTTCCCATGATCGCGGGTTCACCCACGAACACTCCGCCCGGCCTTGCCGATAGACGCCTGGCCGGGGCGGCAAAAGGAAGAGCCCCCCTATGGCCGACAATCTCGAACGCCCCGGAAAACTCGACCTGCCCGAAAGCGAATGGCGCGACCGGCTCGACTCCCGAACAATATCACGTCCTGCGCGAAGGCGGGACCGAGCGGGCCTTCGCCGGCGCGCTCTACCACAATGACGAGGACGGCCTCTATCGCTGCGCCGGTTGCCATGCGCCGCTGTTCACCTCGGACACCAAGTACGAGAGCGGATCGGGCTGGCCCAGCTTCTTCCAGCCGATCAGCCGCCGATGCGGTCAAGGAAATCCGCGACACCAGCCACGGCATGATCCGCACCGAGATCCGCTGCGCCACTTGCGACGGGCATCTGGGCCATGTCTTTCCCGACGGCCCGCAGCCCACCGGCCAGCGCTATTGCATGAACAGCGTGGCGCTCGATTTCGATGCTCAGGACGACGGCGATGCCAAGGCGTAACTGGCTAAAAAAGCCGAGGATTGATCCTCAGTCGCGCTTGAACAGTGCCTGCGTGTCGGTAACCCTGTTCAGCATGGGTTACGCTCGCATATCGCATGCCGCCGTCCGTTTGGACGGGGCCGCGGGCAATGCGGTGCCGATGATGTGATAGGCGGGTAATGGCCAGAAACGGCAAGCGACGGTCCTCGGGTTCCGGCAGGGGATCGCGCAATTCAGAGCAACCGAAGAAGCGCTGGTGGCTGCGCATCCTGCTGGTCCTGCTGGGCCTGGGCGCGCTGGCCGCACTGGGTCTGGTGATGGCCGTGCTGGTCACGATGAAGTCGCTGCCCAGCTATTCCACGCTGAAGGCCAGCGAGCATGGCCAGATGATCGTCGTGCGCGCCCGCGACGGGCGCGAGCTGGTGTCGATCGGTCCCAGCTATGGCGAATGGCTGGACGCGCGCGAAATTCCCGACGTGATGAAGAACGCCATGGTCGCGGTGGAGGACCGCCGCTTCTACGACCATTGGGGCGTGGACCCGATCGGCGTGATCCGCTCGCTGATGGTGCGGGTGGAGCAGGGATACTGGCGGCAGGGCGGATCGACGATCACGCAGCAGCTGGCGCGCAACATCTTCCTCAACAACAACAAGACCTTCGACCGCAAGGTGCGCGAGGCGATCCTGGCGCTGGCGCTGGAACAGAAATTCTCCAAGGACCAGATCCTCGAGCTTTACCTCAACAAGGTCTATTTCGGCGGCGGCGCGTATGGCGTCGATTCCGCCAGTCGCCTGTTCTTCAGCCACCCGGCGACCGAGCTGAAACCGGCCGAGGCCGCGATCATCGCGGGGCTGGTCAAGGCGCCCTCGCGCTATTCGCCCACCGCCGATGCCAATGCCGCGATCTCGCGCGCGGCCATCGTGCTGCGCCTGATGGAGCAGGAAGGCTATATCAGCGCGGCCGAGGCGGCGAACATCGACGTCAGCACGGTCAAGCTGAAGGAAGACCACGGGCAGAACTCCGTGCGCTATTTCACCGACTGGGTGCTGCCGCAGCTCGATTTCCTGGTGCCCGACAGCTTCGAGCCGATCGAGGTGTGGACCACGCTGGACGTCGGCATGCAGCGCGCGGCGACCACCGCGATCAAGTCCAACGTGCCGAAAGGCGCGCAGGGCGCGCTCGTCAGCCTGGACCGGGACGGCGCAGTGCTGGCGCTGGTCGGCGGCACCGACTACGTCGAGAGCAACTACAACCGCGCCACCCAGGCGCAGCGCCAGCCGGGTTCGGCATGGAAGCTGTTCGTCTATCTCGCCGCGCTGGAAGCGGGCTATACGCCCGACACGCCGGTCTATGACCGGCCGATCACCATCGACGGCTGGACCCCGCGCAATTCGGGCGGGACCTATGCGGGCAAGATCGACGTGCGCGCGGCCTTTGCCTATTCCAAGAACACGGTGGCGGCGCAGCTGGGCGAATCGGTCGGCTTCGGCACCGTCGCCAGCATGGCGCGCCGCTTCGGCATCACCAGCCCGATCAGCACCTACCCCTCGATGGTGCTGGGCGCGTCCGAGGTTCGGCTGATCGACCTCACCGCGGCGTTTGCCGCCGTTCAGGTGGAAGGCCGCTCGGTCGAGCCCTATGGCATCACCCGCGTCACCACCGCCGACGGCGAATTGCTGTACGAACGCCAGCGCGGGCGTCAGGACCAGCTGGTCGCGCCCTATGTGGCGGCGCAGATGACCGACCTGCTGCAGACTGCGGTGAACACCGGCACGGGCCGCGCGGCGCAGATCGGGCGGCCCGCGGCAGGCAAGACCGGCACGACCAGTTCGAACAAGGACGGCTGGTTCATGGGCTTTTCCAGCGGCATCACCACGGGCGTATGGATGGGCCGCGACGACAATGCCCGCGTCGCCGGGCTGGCGGGCGGTTCCGCGCCCGCGCGCGCCTGGGCAGCCTATATGCGGATCGCCACGGACAAGCGCCCGGTCGAGGAATTCACCACCGAGCTGACCCTGCCCGAATGGCAGCTGGAGCCGGATGACGAGGCATGGTTCGGCGGCGAGGGCGGCGATTACTATTTCTTTGACGAGGACGGCAATCCGATCGACCCCTATGGCCGCGACTATCGCGCGCCGCCCGACAACGGGATGCGTCCCGGTGACATGAGGGGCGGCGACGAATACGGCTACGGCCCCGATGGCTACCGCGACGATTACTACGACAATGGCTATCCCGACGGCTATGGCAGCACGCCCCCGTCGGAGCGTGCGCCCGAACAGCCGCGGGGTATCGACCAGGATTTCCTGGACCGCGCCACCGGGCGCCAGGACCAGCCGCTGCGCCGCGACGCGCCGCCCGGCAGCCAGCAACAGCGCCAGCAGCAGGGCGCCCAGCGGGTGGAGCCCGCGCGGCAGTCCCAGCCCAAGGTGATCGAGTTCCAGCGGGTCGAGGACCAGTACCAGCCCTGACCGACAGCCCGCCCGGCAGAACCACAGCAAAAAGGGCCGCTCCCGAAGGTGGGAGCGGCCCTTTCGCTTGTGCTTGATCCCGGCCGATCAGTCGCGCGAGAGGCGGATCGGCAGGTAGATCGCCGGCTGGCCGCGCCGCTGCACGCGCAGCAGCACCGCTTCGCGATCGTTGCGCTCGGCCGCGCGGACTGCGCTTTCCAGATCCGCGACGCTGGTCACGTCCTGGTAATTGGCCGACAGGATGATGTCGCCGCGGCGCAGGCCCTTCTGCCCTGCGTCCGAGCTGCCGTCGACGGCGGCAATCACCATGCCCTGCATGTCGGCGCCAACGCCCAGCTGGCGCCGGATTTCCGGCGTCAGCGGAATGGCGGAGACGCCAAGCTTGTCGGCGATATATTCCTGCTCGCCGCCGGTGCCGGGATTGGCGAAGCCGTCGTCCTCCTCGTCATCCGGGTTGGCGAAACTGTTGGCCAGCTCCTCCTGGCTGGGGCGCAGGCCGACCGTCGCGGTCAGGCTGCGGCGCTGCCCGTTGCGGATGATCTCGATCGGCACGCGGGTACCGGGCTCGATATTGGCGACCGTATAGCTCAGCGTCTGGTCGGGCGTGATGTCCTTGCCCGCGACCTTGACGACCACGTCGCCCGGCTTCAGCCCGGCCTGGTCCGCCGCGCCGCCGGGCACGACCGACTGCACGAACTCGCCGCGGTTGCGCGGCAGGCCGAGCGAGGAGGCGAGGTCGTCGGTCACAGGGTTGATCTGGATGCCCAGATAGCCGCGATCGATCGACTGCCCCGCGATCAGCTTCCTGACGATGGGCGCCGCGGTGTCGGCGGGAATCGCGAAACCGATGCCCACGCTGCCGCCGGTGGGCGAGAAGATGGCATTGTTGATGCCGATCACATTGCCCTGCATGTCGAACATCGGCCCGCCCGAATTGCCGCGGTTGATGGCGGCGTCGGTCTGCAGGTAGCGGTCATAGATGCCGCCCGAATTGGTGTTGCGGAACACGGCGGAGATGATGCCGCTGGTCACCGTTCCGCCCAGGCCGAACGGGTTGCCGATGGCGATGATCCAGTCGCCCACGCGCGCGTCGCTGGACCGTCCGAACTCGACGAAGGGAAAGTCCCTGTCGCCCTGGATCTTCAGCACGGCGAGGTCGGATTCGGCATCCTTGCCGATCAGTTCGGCCTCGTATTCCTCGCCGTCGGGCATGGTGACGGTGATCGATTCCAGCTCGCCATTGCCCTGCACGGAAATGACGTGGTTGTTCGTGACCACATATCCGTCGGCGCTGATGATGAAGCCCGAGCCCAGCGACTGCGCCTCGCGCGTCTGGCTCTGCCCGCCGCCGAACATCCCCTCGAACGGGGTGCCCGCGAACGGGTTGTTGGCCACCTGCACGCGCTGGCGGGTCGAGATGTTGACGACCGCCGGCTGCAATTGCTCGGTCAGGTCGGCAAAGCTTGCGGGCGCGCCCGAACGCGGCACGACGCGGTTGATCGACGCATCGTCGTTCTGGGCGACCTGCGCACCGGCGGGAAAGCCGGTGGCAAGGGAAAGAGCGGCGCCGCCAGCAAGCAGCGCGGCAGTGACCGAATAGGCGTAACGCACGATTGTGGTCCTCTTGAGTTCTGGTTTCGTGAATTCTTCTGGCGGTTTCAGGTCAATATCGGATCAATCGCAGGATTGTCCATCGACCGCCTGTATTCACGACAGCGGGCCTGAACGCGGATTGAATATCGGCCGGTGATACACAGACGCGACGATCCGGTACGCTCGCTGCCATCAGCGCCTGCCCTGGAACTGGCGCAGATATTCGTTGTCGGGCGACAGGATGATGGAGCTTTCGCTGGCCGCGCTGCCGTCGGCGAACACCGCGTCATAGCTCTGCATCGCGCGGTAGAAATCGTAGAACTCCGGATCCTGTCGAACGCCTCGGCATAGGTGCGCGGACGCCTCTGCCTGCGCCTCGCCGCGAATGATCTGCGCCTGCTTGGAACCCTGTGCGCGGATCGTGTCCGATTCCTGCTTGCGGGCGGTTTCCATGCGGGTAAAGGCGGTTTCCAGCGGGCGCCCGGCGGGCAGGTCGGCACGCTTGATCCTCACGTCGATCACCTGCGCGCCATACTCGCGCGCCTCGCGGTCGAGCCCCTGCGCGGATTTCTCCATCGCCGCGCTGCGTTCGGCGGTCAGCAGCGCCTGGAAACTGCGCGTGCCCAGCCGCTGGCGCAGCACCGAGTTCAGGATCGGCTGCAGCGCCTCGGCCACGCGTTCGGTGCTGCCGGCGGTTTCGACCATCAGCACCGGATCGATGATGCGGAACCGTGCATAGGCGTCGACCTCCAGCCGGCGCTGGTCGCGGCGACAGCACTTCCTGGCGCTGCATGTCGACGTCGAGCACCTGCTTCGACACCCATACGACGCGTTCGAGTATCGGGAATGCGGAACACGATGCCCGCGCCGGTCTGGCCGAAATCCGCATTGGGGCGATAGCGGTTGGCGACGCGGTCGGGCTCACCCGTGCGGACGATCACCGCCTGCATGGTTTCGGGCACAACGATGAAGGAGGACAGCGCGACGACCAGCGCGACGCCCGCGCCGATGATCCACAGCTTCCAGCGTTCCCAGATCCGTTCCATCAGTTGTTCTCCTGCGGGCCGGCGGGCGCTGGGCGGGCTGCTGCGCCGGGTCTCGGGAAGGGGCAGATAGGGTACGACGCCATCGGTCTCGACGACGGTGCTGTCGGTCTGGCGCAACACGCGCTCCATGGTTTCGTAATACAGGCGGCGGCGCGTCACTTCGGGGGCGAGGCGGTATTGCTCGTACACCTCGTCGAATTCCTGCGCCTCGCCCTCGGCGCGGGCGAGTGACCTGTTCGGCCCAGGCGCGGGCGCGGTTGATGTCGGATTGCGCGTCCTGCTGCGCGGCCAGAACCTCGCGGAAAGCGTCGATCACCTGCGTCGGCGGGTCGGCCTTCTTGATCTCGACGCCCTGGATCGTCACGCCCGAGCGATAGGCATCGAGCAGCGCCTGCATGTTGGCGGCGACGCTGCGCTCGATCTCGGCTCGGCCCGCGCCCGACAGCGCCTCGTCCAGCGTCACCTCGGCGACGGCGGCGCGCATCGCGGCCTCGGCCACTTCCTGCACCGTCTCGTCCGGCTCGGCCAGCTGGAAGGTGTAGAGCTTCAGGTCCTTGATGTTCCAGCGGATCAGATAGGACAGGTCGACCAGGTTCTGGTCGCCGGTCAGCATCAGCTTCTCGCCCTCGCCCTCGGGGATGGTGTCGCGGCGGATCGAGGTCACGTCCTCCACCTCCACCTGCTGGATCGGCCAGGGCAGGGTGAACGACACGCCGGGTCGCAGCGTCCGCTCGTACTTGCCGAACGTGGTCACGATGCCCTGTTCCTTGGGGCCGATCATGTGGAAGCTGGTCAGCAGGATCCAGAACGCGATCACCGCGACCACGATCAGCGGCACCCAGCTCTTCCCGCCGGGGGCCTGGGGCATGCGGGGGAAATTTCCGCCACCGCCCCCCGGGCCGCCGCCGGGACCGCCCCGGCCGCGGCGGCCGAACAGATCCTCGATGTTCGCGGCGCGGCGCGGGCCGCCGGTGGACCCGGCATTGCCGTCGGGCAGCCATGGATTTCTTGGTTTGGACCGGGGCGGCTTGTCCTCGCCGGCCGGAGGCGACGTATCGCGCCGAAGGCGTTCCATCGCCCGCAGCCTCGTCATCCTGTCCGCTGCCGGAAGACCCCCAGGGATTGCGGCCGACCATTCCCAGTATTGCGTCCTTCAAGGACCCGCCCATCGTGTTCATGGCTCTCCTTATAGGTATGTGGGCCGATAAAAACAGGGGCACCGCTGAAAAACCGCCGCCGCCGCGCGCCTGCGGCAAAAGCGATGGTCGAAATCGTTTTTGTGCCATTGGATTTTGCGCATCAAGCTGCCAGTGCATGCGCCATGGCCGACAATACGCAAGACACCGCCGCCGCGATCCAGTCCCGCCTTGCCCCGATTGCCGGTGACCGGCTGGCGGGCGCACGCGTCGGCGCGACAGGCGCGGTGACGCTGGTGCTGGAAACCGGCGGCATGGACGCCCCCGCGCGCGAGGCACTGGAGCGCGACGTGCGCGCCGCGCTGGCAGGTATGGATCTGGGCGAGATTCGCGTCGCCCACATGGCCGAGCGGGGCACGGCGGCACCCGCACCGGCACCCGCACCCGCACCCGCACCGGCGCCGGCGCGCAAGGGTCCGCGCCTGATCGCGGTCGGATCGGGCAAGGGCGGGGTGGGCAAGTCGACCTTGTCGGCCAATCTGGCGGTCGCGCTGGCACGCAAGGGCCGCAGGGTCGGGCTGGTCGATGCCGACATCTACGGCCCGTCGCAGCCGCGCCTGCTGAGGGCCGAGGGGATCACTCCCAAGGCGCGCGACAAGCAGCTGATCCCGGTGGATACCGACTATGGCGTCTCCATGCTGTCGATGGGCCAACTGGTCGATCCGGGCAAGGCGATCGCGTGGCGCGGCCCGATGGCGTCGGGTGCGCTGACCCAGCTGATGGAGGCGGACTGGGGCGACATCGACGATCTGGTGATCGACCTGCCCCCCGGCACCGGGGACGTGCAGCTGACCATGATCCAGAAATTCAAGCCCGCGGGCGCCGTCATCGTCTCCACGCCCCAGGATCTGGCGCTGATCGATGCGACCCGCGCCATCGCCTTTTTCGAAAAGGCCGACGTGCCGGTGCTGGGCGTGGTCGAGAACATGGCTGGCTATGTCTGCCCCCATTGCGGCGAAGCGAGCGACCCGTTCGGCACTGGCGGGGCCGAGGCGGAAGCGAAGCGGCTGGGCTACCCGTTCCTGGGACGCATTCCGCTTGCCATCGACATTCGCACCGCCAGCGACGCGGGCCAGCCGCCTGCGGCGGGCGAGGGTGCGATCGCCGACGCCTTCGCCGCACTGGCGGACCGGCTGCTGGAGAACGCGCGGTGAACGGCGAATCGCCGAAGCCGGACAAGCCTGTACCGCGCAGGCGCGCCGGTCCCCGCTTCACCGGCCCACAATTCACCCGCCGCAACCTGCTGATCGCGGGCGCGGCGGGCGGCGGGATCATCGCGGTCTGGGCGCTGATGCCGCGCGACTATCCCGTCCCGCTCGCGGCGGGAGACGCCGAGCAGGCGTTCAACGCGTGGATCAAGGTCGGGCGAGACGGGGTGGTGACCGTGGCAGTGCCCGAACTGGAAATGGGGCAGGGGTCGACCACGCTCTATCCGCGCATCGCGGCCGAGGAACTGGGCGCGGACTGGCGGCAGGTTGCGGTCGAACCCGCCGCGATCAGCGCGGCCTATGCCGATCCGGTGCTGGCGGCGCGCTGGTCCGGGCTCTGGTCGGCGAATTGGCTGGGGTCGGCGAACTGGCTGGGCCTGGCCGACGATCCCGACGATTACCTCGTCGAACGCCATGCCGAGACCGAGCGCCTGATGGCCACGGCCGAGGGCACCGGCATCGCGGCCTATGAAGCAAAGTTGCGCGAGGCCGCCGCAGCGGTCCGCACCCTGCTGGCGATGGCCGCCGCCGAGCGCTGGGACGTCAATTTCGAGGAATGCACCGCCGAGGCGGGCTTCATCCGCCATGAAGGCAAGAGCCTGCGCTTTGGCGAGCTGGTGGACGAGGCGGCGCAGCTGACGCCGCCCGACCCGGTTCCGCTGCGCCCCGATCCCGCCACCGCCAGCATGCCCGAACTGACCGGCGGCGCCGCGTTCGGGGGGCGGGGGCGAGGCAGGCTGGTTCGGCAGGCTCGACGCGCCGTCCAAGGTCGACGGCAGCTATCCCTTTGCCGCCGACATCCGCATCCCCGACCTCGTCTATGCCGCCATCGCGCATGGCCCGCTCGCAGGCAGCGAGCTGGACGCTTTCGACGCAGACGCCAATGACGGTGCCGCGCGCCGCGTGATCGGCTATCTGGGCCGGGTCGAGGGGCCGGGCTGGCTCGCCTGCGTCGCCAACAGCCAGTGGGCGGCGGAAAAGGCGCTGGGGCTGATGAAGCCGCGCTTTCGTCCGGGACGCGAATTGCCCGACGATGCGCGGATCGATGGCGCGCTCGATCTTGCGCTGGCCGAGGGCGCGCCCGAGGTGATCCACCAGCGGGCCGACCCGCTGCCCGCGCTGCAGGGAATGGGCGTGACCGAAGCGTCCTACAGCTTTGCGCCGCAGCTGCACGGCACGATCGAGACGGCGAGCGCGACCGCGCGTTTCCTGGCCGGACGGCTGTCGCTCTGGATGGCGAGCCAGGCGCCGGGCGCGGCGCGCAAGGCCGCCGCCGATGCGCTGGGCATCCTGGAAAGCGATGTGGTGGTGCTGCCCGTCGGCGCGGGCGGCAGCTTCGACGCGCGGCTGGAAGTCGCCATCGCTCGCGAGGTCGCCGCCATCGCCTTTGCCATCGGCCGCCCGGTGCAGCTGACCTATTCGCGCTGGCAGGAGCATCTGCGCGCCTTGCCGCTGCCGCCCGCACGGATCGATTGCCGCGCGCTGGTGGGGCAGCAGGGCACGATCCGCGCCTGGCACAGCCGCATCGCCCGGCCCGCCGCCGCGCGCCAGATGCACGCCCGGCTGGACGAGGGGCTGCGGCCCGAAGCGGCGATGGACGCGGCAACGGGCACGGTCGACCCGCCGGTGCTGATGGGCCATGCGCCGCCCTATGCCATCCCCGAACTGCTCGTGGATGCCGTGCCTGCCGATATCGGCGTGCCGGTCGGCCGCCTGCGCGGCAATGGCGAGATCCATCCCTGCTTCGCGACCGAGAGCTTTGTCGACGAGGTCGCCCGCGCCAATGGCGAGGAGCCGCTGTCGTTCCGCGTCGCCATGCTGGGCGACAACCCGCGCCTGTTCGCCTGTTTGCAGGGCGCGGCACAGATCGCGGGCTGGGACGGCGGCATTGACGGCAGCAGCCAGGGGCTGGCCTGCTGGCAGATGGCCGATCCCGCCGGACGGCCCGAAGGCGGCGGCCATATCGCGGTGATCGCCAATGCGCGGCCGGGGTCGAGCGAGAGCGGGGGCGGCGTGGAGGTGTCCAGCCTGTCCGCCTTTGTCGATATCGGGCGCATCATCGACTATGACCTCGCGCTGCAGCAGCTCGAGGGCGGCTTGCTCTATGGCATGGCGCTGGCACTGGGCATGGCGGTCAGCTTTGATGGCGGATTGCCGCGCGAACGCACGCTCGGCGCGCTGAACCTGCCGCAGCTGTCCCGCATGCCCGAAATCAGCGTGGCCTTTGCCGAAAACGATGCGCCGCCCTTCGATCCGGGTGAGATCGGCGTGGTCGCCGCGCCGCCAGCCATCGCCAATGCGCTGCGCGCCGCGACCGGCAGCCGCTATCGCACGATGCCGATCCGGGTCGCCGCCGCGCAGCTTGCCCCGGCGAACCCGCAGCAGCCGGCCGACGCCGCGACCGGCGAAGCGGCCCCGGAACCGGCGGCAGAGGAGGTGGCACCCGATGCCGCCGCGCCTGCCTACGACGAGCCGGTCGAACTGCCCGACGGGAGCATGGCACGATGAGCAAGACCGACAGCACCCCCCGGGCAGCGATGCCGCGCCCCGAGGACCATCCCACGGCGCCGACCGGCAGGGTCGCGGTGCTGCTGGTCAATCTGGGCACGCCCGACGCGGCGGAAACCGGCGCGGTAAAACGCTACCTGGCCGAGTTCCTCTCCGACCGCCGGGTGGTGGAGATCCCGCCGATCGCGTGGCAGCCGATCCTGCGCGGCATCATCCTCAACACAAGACCGAAGAAATCGGCTCACGCCTACAGCCAGGTCTGGACCGAGGAGGGATCGCCGCTCGCCGCGATTACCCGCCGCCAGGCCGAGGCGCTGCAGGCGCGGCTGGGCGAGCCGGTCCGGGTCGACTGGGCGATGCGCTATGGCAGGCCCGCGATCGCGGACAAGGTGCAGGCGCTGAAGGACGCGGGTTTCGACCGCATCCTGTTCGCGCCGCTCTATCCGCAATATTCGGGGGCGACCACGGCCACCGCGGTCGATGCGCTGGGCGCGGCGCTGGCGAAGATGCGCTGGCAGCCCGCGATCCGCACCCTGCCGCCCTATCACGACGATCCGGCCTATATCGCCGCGCTGCACGCGGATGTCGCGCGGCAGGTCGCGGCGCTGGAGTGGGAGCCCGAAGTGCTGCTGCTGTCGTTCCACGGCATGCCCGAACGCACGCTGCACCTGGGCGATCCGTACCACTGCCATTGCCGCAAGACCGCGCGCCTGCTGGCGGGCGCGATGGCGCGCACGCATCCCGACCTGCGCATCGACGTGACCTTCCAGTCGCGCTTTGGCCGCGCCAAATGGCTGGAGCCCGCCACCGACACCGTGCTGGAGGCCGAGGCGAAGGCGGGCACGCGGCGGCTGGTCGTCTCCGCGCCCGGCTTTTCCGCCGATTGCCTCGAAACGCTGGAGGAGCTGGCGATGCAGGGGCGCGAGCAGTTCACCGGAGCGGGGGGAGAGCACTTCGCCGCGCTCGCCTGCCTGAACGACGGCGCGCCCGGCATGGAGATGCTGGAGAAGCTGATCCGCCGCGAGCTTGCCGGCTGGGCCTGATCGGCCGCTTTCAGGCGCTTTCGGGCACCGGCCGCAGGAACGGCAGCATGTGGGCGCAGTAATCGGCCTTGCCGATATCCACCCCGCGGTGGCGCAGGATCGCATAGGCCGTCATCACATGGAAATAGAACTGCGGGATCGCCCAGTCGCGCGCATATTGCCGCGCCGTCAGGTCGAGGATCATGCCATTGGGCAATGCGTGGACGATGGCGCTGTCCGGATCGGCATCCAGCGCGCCCGCATCCAGCGCCTCCACTTCCGCCAGCGTGGTGGCGATCACCGCCTGCGCATCCGCAATGCTGCCGGGCCGCTCGCCCGCCTCGCGCCCCTGCGTGACCAGCGCGCCAATGCGTCCGGGAAATTCCTTGCCCTGCAGCCGGTGCAGCGCCTCCAGCACCTGCACGCAGGCAAAGCGCACCTGCGTCGCCAGCGGATACATGTCGTCCGCCAGCCGCGCCGACATCAGCGTCTCGCCCTCGCTCCCGGTCATCTGCGCCTTCGCCTTGTCGAGCCAGGCCGACAGGTTGGTCAGCATCGGCACATAGGTGGGCACGAGAAGGCTGGTAAAGGACATCGGCGGCTCCGCAGCAAGACGGCAACAACGCCGCTATTCCTCCAGCTCGATATCCCAGTAGAGCCAGTCGCGCCACGTCTCGTGCAGGTAGTTGGGCGGAAATCCGCGCCCCTTTTCCTGCAGCTGCCAGCTGGTCGGGCGGATCGGGTCGACATGCAGATGCATGTGCGCCTGTTTCGGCGTGCGGCCGCCCTTCTTCATGTTGCACGGCGCGCAGGCGGTGACGATGTTCTCCCAGCTGGTCCTGCCGCCCAGACGCCGGGGGACCACGTGATCGAAGGTCAGCTGCTTGGGGCTGCCGCAATACTGGCAGGCGAACTTGTCGCGCAGGAACAGGTTGAAGCGGGTGAAGGCCGGGAACTGCGAAGGCTTCACGAATTCCCGCAGCGCGATCACGCTGGGGATCTTCATGTCGAGCGAAGGGGAATGCACCTCGCGGTCATAGCTGGCGACGATGGCCACCCGGTCGAGGAACACCGCCTTGATCGCGGTCTGCCATGGCCAGAGGCTTAGCGGATAATAGGAAAGCGGCGTGTAATCGGCGTTGAGGACAAGGGCAGGGCAGCTCGCCAGCTTGCGGACGGGATCGTCGTCCGCGCTGGCAAGCCTGGCCTTCTGTTCGATCAACTCAGCCCGAAACATATCCTTTGCCGCGCCTCCTGTTGAGAGGAGGGCCTGTGGACGGCCCTCCCACGGTGCGCCCTGGCGGTACGGTGGCAGGCGGCTGCCCGCACGATCCCAATGCCAGCGGCGCCGGTACGGGGCGCTGACTGGCAGGGTTGAATGACCGCATGATGACGCATGATGTTGTCATTGCTGCCCCGCGCGCCCCGCGGGTCAAGATGGCGCGAGGGCCGGTTTCCACAGTCCATGCACCGTTTGTGCCCCGTTTGTCCGCAAATAGCCCACCATCTGTCCGCAGGCTTGTACACAGGCGGCGCGCACGGCAGAGATCACGGCGATGACCGTGACCCGCTTCGCCCCCAGTCCCAATGGCCCGCTGCATCTGGGCCACGCCTATGCGGCGATCGTGGCGCATGACCGGGCGCGGCGCGGCGGCGCGACTGGCGGAGGGGCGGGCGAAGTTGGGCCGCTTCCTGCTGAGGATCGAGGATATCGACGGCGCCCGCAGCCGCGCCGAATTTGCCGATGCCGCGCTGGAGGATCTGCGCTGGCTCGGCCTCGACTGGGACGGCGAGGCGATCCGGCAATCGGCGCGCATCGCAGGCCACGCCGCCGCACTCGACCGGCTGAAGCGCGACGGCCTCGTCTATCCCTGCCGCTGCACCCGCGCCGAAATCGCCGCCGCCGCGACCGCCACGGGGCCGGACGGGCCGATCTATCCGGGCACCTGCCGGGGACATGTGGCGACCGGCGATGACCCCGTCGCATGGCGGCTGGACATGGCCGAGGCGATCCGCCGCACCGGACCGCTGAGCTGGCAGGACGAGATTGCGGGCACCGTGCAGGCCGCGCCCGAAATCTTCGGCGACGTCGTGCTGGGCCGCAAGGACGCGCCGGGAAGCTATCATCTGGCGGTCACGCTGGATGATGCGGCGGACGGGATCACGGTTGTCACGCGCGGCATGGACCTGTTCGCATCCACCCATGTCCACCGCCTGCTTCAGGCGCTGCTGGGCCTGCCGGTGCCGGTGTGGCATCACCACGCGCTGCTGCTGGAGCCGGACGGGCGCAAGCTCGCCAAGCGGCGCGGTTCGCCCTCGCTGGCGCAGCGCCGGCTGGCGGGCGAGGACGGGCGCGCATTGGCCGACCGGCTGCGCGCGGGCGATCTGCCGGGCGACCTGACCTTAGGGGCAGGCGGCTACTGCGGGACTGGCATTTGACGCTTTCCGTCCCTATCTGGCACCCATGAACACGTTCCTCGCCATCGTCATCGCCATCCTGGCCATCATGGTCGTCGTCTCGCTCGTGCGCGGTATCGTCGCCTTTCTCCAGACCACGCGGCTCGACCTCGAAGGCGGGGACGAGCGGATGAAGATGATGCAGGAACGCCAGAACAAGGCGATGTTCGCGCGCATCAAGTACCAGGCCGCGGCGATTGCCGTGGTCGCGCTGCTGCTGCTGATCGCGCGCTGACCGGCACGCCTGCCGCATGGTTCGCCTGAACAGGATCTACACCCGCACCGGCGACGACGGCACCACCGGCCTCGTCGACGGATCGCGCCTTGCCCAAGCATCACGCCCGCATGGAAGCCATCGGCGCGGTGGACGAGGCGAACTGCGCCATCGGCCTTGCCGCCGCGGCTCTGGACGGCGACCATGTGGCCGAGGTGCTGCACCGCGTGCAGAACGATCTGTTCGACCTTGGCGCCGACCTTGCCACCCCGCTGGCCGAGGGCGAGGATTTCACCCCGTCCGAAATGGTGCTGCGCATGGTCGGATCGCAGACCGCCTGGCTTGAAAGCGCCATCGACGACGCGACGTCCAGGCTCGAACCGCTGACCAGCTTCGTGCTGCCCGGCGGTAGCGAGGGTGCCGCGCGCCTGCATGTCGCCCGCGCCAGCACGCGCCGCGCCGAGCGCAGCATCGTCGCCATGGCGGCAGAGGTGCCGGTCAACCCCGCCGCCAGCGCCTATGTCAATCGCCTGTCCGATCTGCTGTTCGTACTGGCCCGCCTTGCCAACGATGGCGGGCGCGCCGACGTGCAGTGGGTACCCGCGGCAAATCGCTGAACCCGGAACAAGCCGCCCCTGCCATCCGTTCTGTCTGCAAACCCCTTTTTCACGCAGACAGGACATAGATCATGGCCAATCCCCGCAACGACCTTCCGCCCGAAACGGTGAACGACGAACAGGTCGACAAGGACGAACAGGCGCAGACCGTCGCCGATCAGGCACGCGGACGCAGCCCGTCCAGCTTCGGCCTGGACGAGGATAGCGAGAAGGCGGTCGGATCGATCACCAGCAATGGCGAGGGCGAGGAAGACCTGGTCGACCACATGAAGCAGATGGATCGCGGCGGCATCGACATGACCGCCTATCGCGGCGAGCCGAACATGGACGACAACGAACAGAAATACGGCAAGCGCAACATCATGGAGGATGAGCCGGACAATTCCGACAGTTGACCGTCAGCCGCTGCCGATGGCCGAACCTGTGCCTTCCAGCAGGAACCAGATGGCTCCGATCAGTGTCGCCGCCCCCGCGCAGACCGACCACGCGATATAACGCAGATGGGGTGCGCCGGGGCGGTCGACCGCGTGGCCGCTCATGCGGCCCAGCGCCTTGCGCGCGCGGTGGGCCGCCACCAGCGCGAGCGCGCCGGCCAGCACGATGAACACGCTGGCGATTGCACGCGCGACCCACCACGGTTCGACCGCGCCGAACAGCGCCTTGAAACCCAGACCGATCGCGATCGCGCCGAATGCGGTGCGGATCCAGCCCGCGAACGTCCGCTCGACCGCCATGACGGTGCGGTCCTCGGCCATGTCGGTGCGATCCTGCGCAAGATCGTCGCTGTCCTCGTCCTTCGCATTCTTGCTGTTATAGGGGTCGTCCTCGGCCATACAGGATCAACCCGCGCCGCGGTGCAGCGGTTCCGAACCCGTCAGTCGCCGGCTTCCGCCTTGAGGCGGTAGAGCATGTCCAGCGCCTCGCGCGGGGACAGCGCATCGACGTCCAGCGCGCGCAGGTTCTCGCGCAGCGTGTCGCATTGCTCCTCCGCCGCTTCGGCCGCCGCCGCGAACAAGCGGCAATTCGCCCAGACCCGCCGCAAGCCCACCCGTCTCGGCGCGCCCTTTCTCCAGCTTCTGCAAGACCGCCTTCGCGCGCGCGATCACGGGCGCGGGAAGTCCCGCCAGCCGCGCCACCGACAGGCCGTAGCGACCGGTCCGCAGGCCCCTCTGCCAGCTCGTGCAGCAGCACCAGATCGCCCTTCCACTCGCGCGCGCGGACATGGTGCAGCGACAGCGCCTCGCAGCTTTCGGCCAGACGCGAGAGCTCGTGATAATGCGTCGCGAACAGGCAGCGCGACTTCAGCGTCGGTGTGCACGCTTTCCGCCACCGCCCAGGCCAGCGCGAGCCCGTCATAGGTGCTCGTTCCCCGTCCGACCTCGTCCAGGATGACGAAGCTGCGCATCGTCGCCTGGCTCAGGATCGCGGCGGTCTCGACCATCTCGACCATGAAGGTCGAGCGCCCGCGCGCCAGATTGTCCGACGCGCCCACGCGGCTGAACAGCCGGTCGACCAGCCCGATTCGCGCCGCCTCTGCCGGCACGAAGCCGCCCGCCTGCGCCATCAGCACGATCAGCGCGTTCTGCCGCAAAAAGGTCGACTTGCCGCCCATGTTCGGCCCGCCGATCAGCCACAGCCGCGACCTGTCCGACAATTCGCAATCATTGGCGACGAACCGCTCGCCCGCACGGGCCAGCGCCTCCTCCACCACCGGATGGCGGCCCGCACGAATGCTCAGGGTCTGGCTGTCCTCCACCTCGGGCATCGCCCAGCCCGCCCCCTCGCCGGCGCGCTCGGCCCAGCCGGCGCACACGTCGATCCGCGCCAGCGCCTGCGCGGTCGCGGCAATCGCCTCCCGCGCCCGGGTCGCCGTTGTCACCAGATCCTCGAAATGCGCGTCCTCGGCCACCAGAGCGCGTCCGCCCGCCTCGGCGATGCGGCTCGCTTCCTCGTGTAGCGCCAGCGCGTTGAAGCGCACCGCGTCCTTCATCGTCTGGCGGTGGGTGAACCCGCTGTCCGCCGCCATCAGCGCATCGGCATGGCGGGCAGGCACCTCGATGAAATAGCCCAGCACGCCGTTGTGCTTGATCTTCAGCGTCGCGATGCCGGTCTGCTCGCGGTATTTCGCCTCCAGCGCCGCAATCGCGCGGCGCCCGTTCTTCGCAATGTCGCGCAGCTCGTCCAGCGCGGCATCATAGCCTGCCGCGATGAAGCCGCCCTGCGACCGCTCGGTCGGCGGCGTCTCGACCAGAGCACGGCTGAACAGTTCGATCAGCCCCCCGTGCCCCTGCAGCCGCGGCAGCAATGCCTGGACCAAGGGCGGCATCTCGCCCCGCCGCGCCAGCCGGTCCTGCAGGCCAAGCGCCACGTTCAGCCCGTCGCGCAGCTGCCCCAGATCGCGCGGAGAGCCGCGCCCCGCCACGATCCGCCCCAGCGCCCGCCCGATATCGGGCAAGGCGCGCAGTTCATCGCGCACCGCCTCGCGCAGCAGCGGGTCATTATGCAGCCAGCCCACCGCCGCCAGCCGCGCCCGGATCGCCTCGACATCGCAGAGCGGCGCGGACAGGTCCTCGGCCAGCAGCCGCGCGCCCGCGCCGGTCAAACAGCGGTCGAGGCCATCGATCAGGCTGCCCTTGCGCGTGCCGCTGGCGGATATCAGGATCTCCAGCGAGCCCCGCGTCGCCTCGTCCATCGCCAGATGCCCGTCCGCCGACCGCGCACGCGGCGGCAGCAGGAGCGGCAATGTCCCGCGCCCGACATGACCCAGATAGGCGATCAGGCCCCCCGCCGCCGCCAGCGCGGCACGGTCGAACGCGCCGAACCCGTCCAGCGTCGCGACCCCGTGCAATCCCTTCAGCCGCGCCTCGCCCTTGTCGCTCGCGAACTCGCGGGCAGGGCGCAGGATCGCATCGTCTGGCAGCGGTTCGGCATCTTCCGGCGCAACGATCTCCGCCGCGCCGATCCGCGCCAGTGCCGCGCCCAGCGCCTCGGGCGCCACGCTTTCCAGCGCCATCTCTCCGGTAGAAATATCGACGGCCGCCAGCCCGACCAGCCCACGCACCGGCGCAATCGCGGCCAGCACATTGGCGCGCCGCGCTTCCAGCAGATTATCCTCGGTCAGCGTGCCCGCCGTCACGAAGCGCACGATGTCGCGCGCGACCAGTGCCTTGGATCCCCCTCTTGCCTTCGCCTCGGCGGGCGTCTCGGTCTGCTCGGCGATCGCGACGCGAAGCCCCGCGCGGATCAGCCGGGCCAGATAGCTCTCCGCCGAATGCACCGGCACGCCGCACATCGGGATCGGCGCGCCGTCATGCTCCCCGCGGCTGGTCAGCGCGATGTCCAGCACCTGCGCGGCCTGCTTCGCATCCTCGAAGAACAGCTCGAAGAAATCGCCCATGCGATAGAACAGCAGGCAGTCGCCCGCCTTTTCCTTCAGCGCCAGATACTGCGCCATCATCGGGGTCACGGTGGAGGATGCCATCGGCCCGCTCTACCGGCTCAGACCGGCAAAATCATCGCCGCTGCTTGTCTGCTTCGGGGAAAACCGGGCCTACATCGGGGAAAACCGCGTCTTCCCGCGGAAAACCGGAATATTGCACCCAGTCCGCCGGGCACTGCGCCACCGGCCGGGGCTCGCTTCGCTTCCAGTCCTCCACCCAGCAATCGTCGAAGACCGAGCAATAGCACACGCCGATCTGCAGCTCGCGCCGCTCGATGTTGAAGCGATCATAGGTCCCGGCGTCGGTGCCCTCGGGCTCCAGCAGCGCGAACATCATCTCCTCGCCGGGGCGCAGCACCTCGCCGTTGATGCTGCCGATGCCCAGCGCCGCGCTCTCGCCCGGCTGCGCGCAGCAGGCGTCCAGCAATTCGCGAAAGCCCGTATAGGCCTTGCCGCGATAGCGCAGCTCCATGCCCCGGATCACCGCCGGGCCCACGCCCTTGTTGATCAGCGACAACGTGATCCGCCGCGTCCCGTCCTCGTCCTGGTTCGAGGTGACATAGGTGACGCGCGGCCACACGCTGGCCACCTGCATCTTGTCGGTCGCCTCGGCCTGGACAAAGGCGAAATAGGCCACGCCGACCGAGATGATCAGCGCGGGCACCGCCAGCACCGCATTGGCGGCGGCGACCAGCGGCAGCAGCCGCAGCAGGCGCGGCAGCGCCTTTTGCAGGCCGGCATCGGATTTCGGCGCGTCCAGCGCAGCCTCGACCCGCGCCAGGCGCGCGTCCAGATCGCCGGAGAGATCCCGGCGCAAATCGGGTGGCGGAGCAGTCATGCGGCCGCCACGATTACACCGGCGCGGGCTGCGCGCACCAGCCGGGCATTAACTCCGACAAGTGCCGGACGGCCCGAACAGGTCCGGTTGCCCGCGAAAAGCCGCAAAAAACGCTTCCTCACCCCCTGTTGCCGGGCGGCGAATGGTCTATAGGCCCGGGGCACCTGTATTCCGGGACCTGATTTTTGGAGCAAGCGATCCGTGACCAGTGACGGTACCAACAAGCCCGACGTTTCCTTTACCGAGCGCGAGGCGCTGTTCTACCACGAGACGATCCGTCCCGGTAAGATCGAGATCATCGCGTCCAAGCCGATGGCGACGCAGCGCGACCTCAGCCTCGCCTATTCCCCCGGTGTGGCCGCCCCGGTGCAGGCGATCGCGGACGACCCGGCGATGGCGGCGCGCTATACCGCGCGCTCCAACCTGGTCGCGGTGATATCCAACGGCACCGCGATCCTGGGCATGGGCAATCTGGGCGCGCTGGCGTCCAAGCCGGTGATGGAAGGCAAGTCGGTGCTGTTCAAGCGCTTTGCCGACGTCGATTCCATCGACATCGAGCTCGATACCGAAGACCCCGAGGCCTTCATCAACGCGGTTGCCTTGATGGAGCCGACCTTTGGCGGCATCAACCTTGAAGACATCAAGGCGCCCGAGTGCTTCATCATCGAGCAGGCGCTGCGCGAACGCATGAAGATCCCGGTCATGCACGACGACCAGCACGGCACCGCGATCATCGCCGCCGCCGGTCTGATCAACGCCTGCCACATCACCGGGCGCAAGCTGGAAGACGTAAAGATGGTGGTGAACGGCGCGGGCGCGTCGGCCATTGCCTGCACCGCGCTGATCAAGGCGATGGGCGTGCGCCACGACAATGTGATCATGTGCGACCGTTCCGGCCCGATCTATCCGGGCCGCGACGACGTGGACCAGTGGAAGAGCGCGCATGCGGTCGAGACGAGCGCGCGCAGCCTCGAAGAAGCGCTGGTCGGCGCGGACGTGTTCCTCGGCCTGTCGGCGGCGGGCGCGCTCAAGCCCGAATGGCTGGAAGGCATGAACGACCAGCCGATCATCTTCGCCATGGCCAATCCGATCCCGGAAATCCTGCCCGAGGAAGCCAAGAAGGTGAAGCCGCGCGCGATCATCGCGACGGGCCGCTCGGACTATCCGAACCAGGTCAATAACGTGCTGGGTTTCCCCTTCATCTTTCGCGGCGCGCTGGACGTGCGCGCGACCGCCATCAACGAGGAGATGAAGATCGCCGCCGCCGAGGCCATCGCCGAGCTGGCGCGCGAGCGCGTGCCGGACGAGGTCGCGGCGGCTTATGGCGTCGATCACCAGTTCGGGCGCGAATATATCATTCCCGCCCCGTTCGACCCGCGCCTGATGGAGCGGGTGTCCTCCGCCGTCGCCAAGGCCGCGATGGACAGCGGCGTGGCGCAAGGCAGCATCGAGGATTTCGAGGCGTACCGCCTGTCGCTGAAGGCCCGGCTCAACCCCACCACCTCGGTCCTGACCAAGGTGTACGAGGACGCCAAGAAGAACCCCAAGCGCGTCGTCTTTGCCGAGGCGGAAGAGGACGTGGTGATCCGCGCCGCAATCCAGTTCCGCGATTTCGGCTATGGCCACCCGATCCTGGTCGGCCGCACGCAGGCCGTGCTCGACAAGCTGGTCCAGCTGGGCGTCGACGATCCCGAAAGCTTCGAGATCCAGAACTCGCTCGACAGCACGCATGTCCCCGCGATGGTCGATCATCTGTATCAGCGCCTGCAGCGCCGCGGCTATACGGAACGTGACGTGCGCCGCATGGTCAATCAGGACCGCAACATCTTCGGTTCGGCCCTGCTGGCGATCGGCGCGGGCGACGCGATGGTCACCGGCCTGACGCGCCCCTTCGCGCAGACCGCCAAGGAAGTGGCCACCGTGCTCGACCCCAAGGAGGGCGAGGTGCCCTTCGGCATCCATCTGATGATCGGCAAGAACTATACCGTGTTCCTGGCCGACACCACGATCAACGAGCGTCCCGACGCGACCATGCTGGCGCATATCGCGAAGAACACCGCCAAGGTCGCGCGCCGCCTGGGCCACGATCCGCGTGTTGCGTTCCTGTCTTATTCGACCTTCGGCAACCCGTCGGGCAAGTGGCTGGAAAACATCCGCGACGCGGTCCACATCCTCGACGAAGAGGGCGTGGATTTCGAGTACGAAGGCGAAATGGCGCCCGACGCCGCGCTGAACCCGACGGTGATGAAGCTCTATCCCTTCAGCCGCCTGTCCGCGCCCGCGAACGTGCTGGTGATGCCGGGGCTGCAATCGGCGAACCTGTCGGCCAAGCTGCTGCGCGAACTGGCGGGCGCGTCCACCATCGGCCCGATGATGGTCGGCATGGAAAAGCCGGTGCAGATCGCCCCGATGACCGCGATCGCGCCCGACGTGCTTACGCTGGCCGTGCTGGCGGCGGCAGGGGTGTTGAGCTGAGGCTCGTCCTGAGCTGAGTGGAAGAGGCTGGGCGGGTCGCTACTCGCCCAGCACTTCGTCGACCCACACCGGGACCAGCTCGCTCGCCGAACCCAGCCGCGTCTCGTCGAACCAGTGCGATCCCTGGCTGGGTTCAAGGTTCAGCTCCAGCGTCCGCGCCCCGTTCGCCCTGGCTTCCTGCACGAAGCCCGCGGCGGGATAGACCGCGCCCGACGTGCCGATCGACACGAACAGGTCGCATTCGGCCAGCGCGGCATAGATCCGGTCCATCTGATAGGGCATCTCGCCGAACCACACGACGTCGGGGCGCAGCGCGCTTTCGCCGCATTCGGGGCAGGGCGGGCGCGCGATCAGCGGCCCGGTCCAAGGGCTCCGCACGTCGCAGGCGGTGCACCACGCGTTCAGGTGCTCGCCATGCATGTGCAGCACATTCGCCGCGCCCGCCCGCTCGTGCAGATCGTCGATGTTCTGCGTCACCAGCAGCAGATCGCCGCTCCACCGAGCATCCAGCCGCGCCAGCGCCTCATGCGCGGGATTGGGCTGCCTGGTCTGGATCGCGGCGCGCCGCATGTCGTAGAACCGCAGCACGAGGTCGGGATCGCGGGCGAAGCCTTCGGGCGTGGCGACATCCTCCACCCGGTGCTGCTCCCACAGGCCGCCTTCCGAACGGAACGTGTCGATGCCGCTTTCGGCGGATACACCCGCGCCGGTCAGGATCACGATATTGCGCACTCGCTCCATGACCGCCATGAAGCACGCCGACAAAGGAGAATGCAATGGCAGCTATCGGTATCGTCGGCTCGGCAGGGCGCATGGGGCAGGCACTGGCCGCCGCCATCGAGGAAGCGGGCGAGGCGCTGGCGGGCGGCGCGGACAGGGGCGACGATGTCGCCGCGCTGGCGGGCAAGGCGGATGCGCTGGTCGATTTCTCCACGCCCGCCGCGCTGGCGGACACGCTGGATGCCTGCGCAAAGGCGGGCATCCCGCTGCTGATCGGCACCACCGGGCTGAGCGCGGACAACCACGCCGCCATCGACGCGGCGGCGCAGACCATCCCCGTGCTGCAGACCGGCAATACCTCGCTGGGCGTCACCATGCTGGCGGCTCTGGTCCAGCAGGCCGCCGCGCGGCTGGGCGAGGGTTGGGACATCGAGATCGTCGAGATGCACCACCGCATGAAGGTCGACGCCCCCTCCGGCACCGCGATCCTGCTGGGCGAGGCGGCGGCGAAAGGCCGAGGCATCGACCTGGCCGCCCACACCGAAAGCGGGCGCGACGGTCACACCGGCGCGCGGGGCAAGGGCGCCATCGGCTTCGCGGCGCTGCGCGGCGGCACGGTTGCGGGCGAACACAGCGTGATTCTTGCCGGAGAGCAGGAGCGCATCACCCTCTCCCACAGCGCGGAGAACCGCGCGATCTTCGCACGCGGCGCGGTCAAAGGGGCGAAATGGCTGGTCGGCCAGCCCGCGGGCCGCTACACCATGAACGACGTGCTGGGCCTCTGATGCCGGAAAAGAGAGGTCATGCACCGAAGAACAAGGCGGAGATCTTCGAATTCTTCCGCCTGCTCGCCGAGGACAATCCCGATCCGCAGACCGAGCTGGAATTCGGCAACGACTACCAGCTCGTCGTCGCGGTCGCGCTGTCGGCGCAGGCCACCGATGTCGGCGTCAACAAGGCGACGAAAAAGCTGTTCGCCGAGGTGAAGACCCCGCAGCAGATGCTCGACCTGGGCGAGGAGGGGTTGAAGGAGCACATCAAGACCATCGGCCTGTTCAATTCCAAGGCGAAGAACGTCATTGCCCTGTCGCAGATGCTGGTCGACGACTTCGGCGGCACGGTGCCCGGCGACCGCGACTCGCTGGTCAGGCTGCCCGGCGTCGGGCGCAAGACCGCCAATGTCGTGCTGAACTGCGCATTCGGCCAGCCGACCTTTGCGGTCGATACCCATGTCTTTCGCGTCTGCAACCGCACCGGCGTGGCGAAGGGCAAGACCCCCGAAAAGGTCGAGGCGCAGCTGGAGAAGAAAGTACCCGAACCCTTTCGCATGGGCGCGCATCACTGGCTGATCCTGCACGGGCGCTATCTGTGCAAGGCGCGCACGCCCGAATGCTGGCGCTGCCCGGTGGTGGATCTGTGCGGCTTCCGCGACAAGGTGCTGGAAAAGCCCAAGGGGCGCTGACCGGGTTGGAAACGGCAAGCGATCTGATAGGCTTGCCCTGCGATGAAGCATGAGATGACCCGATGGGCGCCCGCCGCCCTGCCCGCCGCCCTGCTCGCCGCCCTGCTCGCCGCTGGCGCAATCACCACGCCGGTCGCGGCGCAGGAAACGCTCGCGCCCGAGGTTCGCGGACGCCCGGTCGAAGCATCCGACGAATGGGCCATCACCATACGCGGCGCGGCGCTGCTCACCCCGGCGTGGATGGGGTCGGACGATTTGTCGCTCTCGCTGGTGCCCGATCTGCGCGTGCAATACGGGGACGAGATCTTCGCCTCCATTCCCGAGGGGCTGGGCTGGAACGCGATCAAGGGAAATGGCTGGACCGCGGGTCCGCTTGCGAAGATCCGCTTCGGCCGGGACGAGGAGAACGGCGGCTCGCCCTTCCTCATCACGGGCGGCAGCGACGACCTGCTGGGCATGGACGACATCGGCGCATCGGGGGAAATCGGCGGCTTCGTGCAGAAACGCTTCGGCGCAGGCGGCGCATGGGAAGCCCGCGCCGAGGTGCTGAAGGGATTTGGCGGGCATGACGGCGTGGTCGCCTACACCTCGCTCGACTACCGGCTGCGCACGGGTCGCACCATGATCAGCGTCGGCCCGCGGCTCAACATCGTCAGCGGCGATTTCATGGACACTTTTTTCGGCATCGACGAGGGGCAGTCGGCAAGGACCGGGCTGCCTGCATACAAGGCAGGCGGCGGCATCCTGTCCTATGGCGTGGGCGCCAGCCTGCTCCAGCCGCTCAGCCGCCGCAGTGCGATCAGCGCGTTCGGCAATGTGGAACGCCTGGGCAGCGAGCCCGGCCATTCTCCCCTGGTCGAGGAACGCGGCCAGCGCGTGCAACTGTCGCTGGGCGTCGGATACGGGTATCGGTTCAGCCTTTAGGGGCCGTGGTCTGGGATGGGGGTGAACGGTCGGCCGTTTCTTGCAGGCCGGGAAGCAAGCTGCCGTTCGAGACAGGACGAGATCGCGGAGTGCCGGCAATCACGTTTGTCATTCCCGCGAAGGCGGGAATCTAGTCGTTCGTAGAGCCACCTCGCTCTGGATCCCCGCCTGCGCGGGGATGACGAGACGGCCGTTATGGTGCGTCTGGAGACAAAAGCGGCCATTCTCGATACGACCCTGTTGTGGACACCCGCTGCACCGTACTAGACAGAGCCGATGATCATGTTCCGCATCCTTTTTGCGTTTAACGCTCTGGTCATACTGTTGTTGGTCTTCTTCCTCCTCACCGGGCTGGAGTACGACGGAGGGGCCAACTCACTGTCAATGTGGTTGTCTTTGCTGGCCGTTCCGATTCTAGGCGCAGTGGCGGCGTGGATTCTTCGAGCCAAGGATAGGAATGGCCTGGCTGTGATGCTGCTGCTTGTCATAACTCTCCTGCCCGCCGCCGCTATTGCGTTCTACAGCTTTCTGTTCGCCACAGGTGCAAGTTGGCAATAGCAAGATGCGAAAGGATGCTTCCCACGACTTTTCCGCCGTTCGCCCATGCTACGGACGGGCCAAATAGCAAACATCAGCCAGTCCCGCCGTATCATCCCATCCCCACACACCAACCCCTCACTCCCGAGCCTCGTCGATCAGGTCGCGCAGGCAATCGGTATGCGCCTGGAATGCGCGCTCGCCCGCCCGGGTGATGGCGGCGCGGGTGCGGGGGCGTTTGCCGGCGAAATCCTTGGTAATCGCCAGATAGCCTGCGCCTTCCAGCGCGTTCAGATGGCTGCCCAGATTGCCGTCGGTCGCGCCGGTCAGCCGTTTCAGCCGCGCGAATTCCAGCGGCTCGACGTTGCGAGCTGCGTGCAGCGCCGCCATGATGCGCAGGCGCAGCGGCTGGTGGATGATGTCGTCGAACCCTTCCATCATGCGCTCCGCAGCCAGAGGCCGCCCAGCATGAGCCCGCCGCCGCCCGCCGCCGCAGCGAACAGCGCGGTCCATTGCGGCGCCAGCAGGAAGCCCGCCATCACGACGACCGCGATGGCCGCGCCGACCACCGCCAGTCGGGGCATCGCGGAATAGCCCACGGTGACATAGATCAGCCCCATCACCAGCGAGGGAAATGCCAGCGCCGCCCTCGTGTCGACCGGCGCGAACAGGACGAAGGTCGCGATGATGAAGAGGCCGATGGCCAGGGTCATGACCGCGATCGTGCCCGTCTCTCCTGCGCCGCCCGCATGACGGCGTGACTGGCGCCAGCCGAGCAGGAATGCCAGCGCGACACCCGCGAATGTCAGCACGCCCCAGATCGGCGCCCAAAGCTGCTGCCCCGTGAACTGGCAAGCCGCATAGCCGCATGCCCAGACCGCCCCCCACAGCACCAGATGCGGGCCGGCCGCGCCATACAGCCCCGAGCGGATGGTGCGCGTCTCGGTCGCCGCGACGTCACGCAGGACGGAATGGGCCTCTTGCTGTGTAATCATGCCGTCTCTCCATCGTTACTCTGCGGCATAGAGTAAATGATTCGGCTACTCTGTCAAGCAGAGTTCTTTGCAGCAGCAAGTCAGGATCCCACTGTCCTACACGGCCGCGCCGCGCTAACGTCCGGCCCGCACGGCTCCTTGCAATTGTCGAGATTTCCCGCACCCTCGCAGGTGTCAACCAGCCCCCGCGAAACCCGCAGGATCAAGCGGCCGGGGGCAGGGTGACAGCGCCTGTAGGATGTGTCGCCTGTGTCAACCGCCGCGCCATGGCCCCAGGCTCAAGGCCCCGGCTAAAGTCCCCGGCTAGAGTCCCCGGCTAGAGTCCCGGCTAAAGTCCCAGGTTCAGCCGCCGCGTCACCGTGTAGTCCGCCACCGCGACCAGGAACCAGCTCAGCCGCCAGCGCAGCCGGTTCCACCAGGTCGAACGCCTGCGGTGCAGTTCGGGCGTGATCGCCTCGCTCGCCGGCAGGTGCTGCGTCACGAATTCGCGCATGCGCTGCGCCAGCGCCGCATCCTCGATCCGCAGCATCAGCTCGAGGTTCAGATAAAGGCTGCGCATGTCGAAATTGGCGCTGCCGACATACACCGCATCGTCCAGCACGATCAGCTTGGTGTGCAGCTTGCACGCGCCGAATTCCCAGATCCGCGCCTTGTGCCGCAGCAGGTAGCGATACAGCGCCCGGGTCGCGCCGATGGTCGCGGCATTGTCCGACTTGCCCGCCGTGACCAGCCGCGTCTCGCCTTTTTCGGCGATCTTGCAGATCCGGCGCTGCAGCCGCTTGGGCGGCGAGAAATAGGCCATCATCATGTCCAGCCGCTCACCCGCGATCAGATCCTCGGACACGCAGCGCGCCCAGCTGGACAGCCCCCGCGTCGGCCCGCCCACCAGCAGCCGCACCGGCCCCTTGCCCGCATCCCAGCCGCGCACGATCCGCCGGATCCCCGACCAGCGCGCGCGCGCATCGCCGGTCCAGTCCAGCAGCAGGTCGTACCAGCGCACCATATCGGCGACCACGGCGCCGCGCACCGTGATGGCCAGGTCGTTCCAGCCACCCGCCGCGGGCGGGCTGAAATAGTCGTCCTCGACATTGAAGCCGCCGATCATCGCCAGGGTTTCGTCCGCGACGACGATCTTCTGGTGGTTGCGGATCAGATAGCGCTGCGACCAGTGCGCCACGAAACGCACCACACGCCCGCCCGCTGCTTGCAGAGGCTGGAGGAACTGTTCGCTGGCGGTGGCGCCGAACCCGTCGAGGATCAGCGTCACGCGCACGCCCCGCCGCGCCGCCGCGACCAGCGCATCGCGCACCTGCCGCGACACATCATCCTCGGCAAAGATGTAGAAGCACATGCGCAGCGTGACGCGCGCCTCGCCGATCAGCGCCATCAGCGCGTTCAGCCGGTCCTTGCCCGCGGGGTAGAAGCCCAGATCGTGCCCCTGCGCCGTCGCGCGAAACGGCGGCGGGTCGCGGTAGGCCGGCGTTTCGGCTGCGATCGGCTCCAGCTTGGTCATCGCCCGGTGATGGCCCGCCGCGCCGCGCAGGGCAAGGGGGCGGGTCAGGCGGGCGGCTTTCCTTGACTCGCGGGGCCAATTTGCCTAATCGCCACGCTTTCCGACAGGACCAACTTTTTACCCGAGGTGCCCTATGGCGCGCGTTACCGTCGAAGATTGCGTCGACAAGATCCCGAACCGTTTCGATCTCGTTCTGCTGGCCGCCCAGCGCGCGCGCGAAATTTCGGCCGGCAGCGAGCTGACCGTTGACCGCGACCGCGACAAGAACCCGGTCGTCGCGCTTCGCGAAATCGCCGAGCAGACGGTGAAGCCCAAGGACCTCAAGGAAACGCTGGTTCAGGGCATGCAGAAGGTCGCGGTGGACGACGACGACGAAGTCGATGAGGTCGGCTCGCTGTCGCGTTCGGCAGAAGCGCTGCGCCTGACCGCCGCCGCGCCGACGCGCAACACCTCGATCGGCTCCGACTACGACGGCTGATCGCCTGCGCGACATTGCAGGGTGAAGGAGAAGGGCTGCCATCGGGCGGCCCTTTTCGGTTGTGCGCCGCCAGGTCGCGCCATCGCCAGCCTCTTCACGCCGCGCCCCCAGACGCTATAGACTTGCTGCAAGACTGAAGAGGGGGTCTTGTGAGCGACATCTACGATGGCATCGGATGGATTGCCGAGGGCAGCGTCAACGGCCGCGCGGCAGAGCGCGAGCTGAATGCAGGGCGCATGAACCGCCCGGAGGGGCACGCGCGGGACGGCGACGGTCATTATCACGAAACCGCCTGCCTGAATTGCGGGACGCAGCTGGTGGGTTCGCACTGCCACCATTGCGGCCAGGAGGCGCATCTTCACCGCACGATCGGCGCGTTCCTCCACGACCTGATGCACGGCGTGCTTCATCTCGACGGCAAGATCTGGCGCACGCTGCCGATGCTGGTGCTGAAACCCGGCCAGCTGACGCGCGAATATATCGACGGCAGGCGCCGCCGGCACGTGTCGCCCATGGCGATGTTCCTGTTTTCGGTCTTCGCGATGTTCGCGGTGTTCTCGATGGTGGGTCTGTCGGTGCCGACCGAGTTGAACAATGGCGCTGCCGACCCCGGCGTGCCTGCCGCGATCGACGATGCCGACAGCGAGCTTGCGGCAGCCCGGGAAAGGCTTGCCACGCTCGAGGAAGGCAGCGCGGAATATGCCGTCACCGCCAGGAAGATCGAGAACCTGGAAGCGACCCGCGCCGTCCTCGGAGGGCTAAGCGGAGAGGATGTGGCCAGCATCGATCTGGGCGGCACCGGAATTGCCGAGATCGACAAGGGGCTCAGCAAGTGGCGCGATAATCCGTCGCTGATGATCTACAAGCTGCAGTCGAGCGGGTACAAGTTTTCATGGCTGCTGATCCCGCTGTCGCTACCGTTCATGTGGCTGATGTTCTTCTGGAAGCCGCAGTTCAGCATGTACGACCATTCGGTCTTCGTGACCTATTCGATCGCGTTCATGTCGCTGCTGTTCATCGCGGCGAGCCTGCTGGCCGTGCTGGGGGCACCCGCCTGGGTAATCACCACCTTGTGCACGGTGGTGCCGGTGCTGCACATCTACAAGCAGCTGCGCTACGGCTATCTGCTTACTCGCCGGGGGGCGGTCATCCGGACGATCGCCGCGCTGGTGTTCGTCATGCTGGTGCTGATGATGTTCCTCGTCATCCTGCTGCTGCTCGGCATCTCGGGATGACCGCTTCCTTCACGGTCCGACCTGTCGCGCTGGACGACCCGCAGTTCCGTTATCTGCTCGCGCTGCACCTTGCCGGGATGCACGGCCATTCACCGCCCGATGCGGTGTTCGCGCTCGATCTGTCGGGGTTCTCGGATCCGGCGCTGACGTTGCTGGGCGCATGGTCCGCTGGCGAGCGGCTCGCCGCCATCGGCGCGATGAAGCGGCTTGGCGGCGGGCAGGCCGAAGTCAAATCGATGCGGGCCCATCCGGATTTCCTGCGACGGGGCGCGGGCGCAGCGGTGCTGGACGCCATCATCGCCACCGCGCGGCAGGAGAATATCCGCTGCCTCAGCCTCGAGACCGGCAGCGGTGCGGCCTTCGCACCGGCGCTCGCGCTCTATCGCAAACGCGGCTTCACGAATGGCGAGGCATTTGCGGGCTATACCGCCAGCGCCTTCAACCAGTTCCTGCACCTCGACCTCGGCTGAAACGAGAAGAGGGCGGGAAGCCGAAGCTGCCCGCCCTCCTGTCCCTGTACCCGTCGGCGCCGTTCAGGCGGGCTGCGGACCTTCGCCCGAGAAACGCTTGCCAGCCTTGGGCACGCCGAAGCCGCTTGCCGGAACGGGGCGGGCCGGGCCGCTTGGCGCTCCGGGACGATCGATCCTGCCGTTTTCCAGCAGCTGGTCGATCTCGTCACCCGTCAGCGTCTCGTACTCCAGCATGGCCTGCGCCAGCAGATGGAGCTTGTCCTCCTGCGTCTTCAGGACCTCGGTCGCGCGCCGGTGCGCGTCCTCGACCAGCATCTTGATCTCGGCATCGATCAGCTTGTTCGTCTCCGCGCCCGCAAAGGTGCGCGAGGTCTGCCCCATGCCGAGATAGCCTTCCTGGCTCTGCTCGTACTGCAGCGGGCCCAGCTTGTCCGACATGCCCCATTTGGTGACCATGTTGCGGGCGAGGTCCGTGGCATACTGGATGTCGGACGACGCGCCCGAAGACACCTTGTCGTGGCCGAAGATGATTTCTTCCGCCACGCGCCCGCCCATGGCGACGGCAAGGTTCGCGTGCATCTTGTCGCGGTGATAGGAGTAGCTGTCCCGCTCCGGCAGGCGCATCACCATGCCCAGCGCGCGGCCGCGCGGGATGATCGTCGCCTTGTGGATCGGGTCCGACGCCGGCTCGTTCAGCGAGACGAGCGCATGGCCTGCCTCGTGATAGGCGGTCATCTTCTTCTCGTCGTCGGTCATCACCATGGAGCGGCGCTCGCTGCCCATCATGACCTTGTCCTTGGCGTCCTCGAACTCCTGCATCGCGACCAGCCGCTTGTTGCGGCGGGCGGCCAGCAGCGCAGCCTCGTTCACCAGATTGGCGAGGTCCGCACCCGAGAAACCGGGCGTGCCGCGCGCGATGGTGCGCGAATTGACGTCGGGGGCCAGCGGCACCTTCTTCATGTGCACGGCGAGGATCTTCTCGCGCCCGTCGATGTCGGGGACGGGCACCACGACCTGGCGGTCGAAACGGCCCGGACGCAGCAGCGCGGGGTCGAGCACGTCGGGACGGTTGGTCGCCGCGATGATGATGATGCCCTCGTTGGCCTCGAAACCGTCCATCTCGACCAGCAGCTGGTTCAGCGTCTGCTCGCGTTCGTCATTCGAATTGCCGAGGCCATGGCCGCGCGAACGGCCGACCGCGTCGATTTCGTCGATGAACACGATGCAGGGCGCGTTCTTCTTCGCCTGCTCGAACATGTCGCGCACGCGGCTTGCACCGACGCCGACGAACATCTCGACGAAGTCCGAACCCGAGATGGTGAAGAACGG
This sequence comes from uncultured Alphaproteobacteria bacterium, assembly GCA_963752785.1. GTDB lineage: Bacteria > Pseudomonadota > Alphaproteobacteria > Sphingomonadales > Sphingomonadaceae > Croceicoccus. The sequence continues at coordinate 142,498 of CAVVZE010000010.1, read as the reverse complement.
CACGCCCGCCTCACCCGCGATGGCGCGGGCCAGCAGCGTCTTGCCGGTACCGGGCGAACCGACCAGCAGCGCGCCCTTGGGGATCTGGCCGCCCAGCTTGGAGAAGCGCGACGGGTCCTTCAGGAATTCGACGATTTCCTCCAGTTCCTCGCGCGCCTCGTCGATGCCGGCCACGTCGTCGAAGGTGACGCGGCCCTGCCGTTCGGTCAGCAGCTTGGCCTTGGACTTGCCGAAGCCCATTGCGCCGCCGGCGCCTCCGCCCTTCTGCACCTGGCGCAGCGCAAAGAACGCGATGCCCAGAATCAGCAGGAACGGCAGCGAATTGAACAGGATGATCAGGAGCAGGCTCTGCTGCTCGGGCTCGGCGCCGGTATATTCGACTCCATTGTCCTGAAGCAGTTGGGTCAGCCCCGCGTCGCCCGGAACCGGGGTCGTCGTGAACGGCTGGTCGTTCTTCAGCGTGCCGGTGATGCGGTCGGGCGCGATCTGCACTTCGCGCACGCTGCCCTCGGCAACCTGGTCGCGGAAGTCGGAATAGCGAATCTGCGTGCCCTGCGTGGCCCCCCGTTCGCCAAACAAAGATACCACGAGCAGGAGCGCGAGGAAGATCCCGCCCCAGATCATCAGGCTCTTCAGCCAGGGGTTGCCGCTAGGCTGTTCGTCTTTGTTCATCGTGTCTGCCGGAAATCCTTTCAGGCAACCAAGATAGGCGTGTGATGGTGAATGGCAAGCAAACGAAAGGGCAGTCCGTTCGCGATTTCAGCCGGTTTTTCGAGGCGGTTCCGGGGTAAATGCCCATTTCGGCCCGTTTGCGCCGGCGCGCGCGCGATATTGCAGCCCCGCCAGCGTCCCGCCGCCGCCCAATTCGAGCGCATTGAGCATGCGGTCTATCTCCGCACCGCGGGGCGCTCCTGCAGCGGTGCCGAGCGTCTCGGTCAGACGTTCCACCACGCGGTAGCGGATCGCACGCGGGACCGAATCGGGCGAGGGGCGATAGACCGCACCGCCATCGCCGCTCCATTCGATTCGCGCCACCATCTCGCATTCCGCAAAATGCTCCAGCGCGTCGAACGCCGCGCGCAGATGGGCCGCGCTCTGCGCCAGATGCTCCGGCTTCAGCCAGTCCTGCCGCGCCATCGCCGCGCGTATGCGCGCGCGGTCATAGCTGTCGTCCTCGTTCGAGGGGTCCAACGCGGGCGACAGCCCGGCCATTCCGCACAATCCCGCCAGTTCCGAGCGCCGCCAATGCAGCAGGGGACGGAACAGCAGGACGTCCGGAGTCGTCGGCATGGGGCGCAGCTGCCGCATGGCCGCTAGCCCCTTGAGCCCCGCTCCCCGGTTGAGCCGCATCAGCAGCGTTTCGGCCAGATCGTCGGCATGATGCGCGGTCGCCACCGCCTCAAGGCCGCGATCACGTGCCCATTCGCCCAGTGCCCTGTAACGGGCGGACCGGGCATTGGCCTGCGTGTTGCCCCCCTGCGGCACGGTGACGGTCAGAATGGTGTGCGAAACGGCCAGACCGGTGCAGACATGCGCCACCATCGCGGCTTCATCGGCGCTTTCCGGGCGCAGCTGGTGATCGACCGTCGCAGCCTCTACCCGGCCGGCAAAGGCGCGGGCGGCCAGTACCAGCATCGCCAGCGAATCGGGTCCGCCCGACACGGCAAGGCCGAACCGCGCATCGCCGGGCACCAGCGCCGCGCAATCGCTCGCGAAGCGCGCCGCGGCGGCGTTCAGGTCAGCTGGCGTATCAATCGCAGCCCGCCTCGCGCCCGGTCTGCAGGTTCAGCGCGGAGAGGCGGCCACCCGCCTCGACCGGATAGACCCGGCGGAATTCGGCCAGCGCCTCGCAGCTCTTCGACTTGTTGCCCAGCGCCAGCGTCGCACGCGCGAGATAGAGCAGACTGTCCGGCGCCCGCTCTCCGCCGCGATCGGCCAGATAGTTCTGCAGGAAGGCTTCACCCGCCCTGCTGGGCTGCCCCTCGTCCAGCCAGGCACGGCCGATCAGGTTGCGCGCCCAGCTGGCGCGGCGGTGGCTGGGGTAAATATTGACGACCTTCTGCAATTGCTCGCGCGCGGCGGGATACTGCTTCGCCTCCCAAAGGCGGTAGCCATAGACATAGGTGTCGTCGGCATCGTCGCCGGTCGAAGGCTTCTCGACCGTGGCGACCATCGCCGGGGTCGCACCGGTCATCGCCGCCATATTGCTGCCGGTTGCGGTTCCTGCGGCGGTTCCTGCCGCCGGGCCAGCGGGGACCGAACCCATTTCACCCGTCGGCATCATGGGTTCTGGCGGGATCGCTGCGGCTTCCAGCGACTGCACCCGCTCGTTCATCAGGCGCAGCGCGTTGGAATTGGTCTCCACCTGCGCGGTCAGGCCTTGCAGCGCGGATTCGACCGCGTCCATGCGTGCCAGCAGGTCGGTGACTGGACCTGCCGTGTTGCTGGGGCCGACCGGCTGCGCCTGCGGCGCAACGATCTCCGGCTCGAAATAGGGGCCGCTGCCGCCGGGGAAGACCTTGCGCTGCAGCGCCTTGACCTCCTGCTCCAGCTTGCGGATGCGGGTATCGTCCTGCGCGGCGGCAGGGCTCGCCAGCGGCAGGGCCACGACCATCGCGCCGCCCAGCATCAGGCCGGCACGGCGCAGGGATGCGGACAGGGGGCGGGGCAGGATCGTCAGGCGGGGGGAACGCGGGGTGGCGGACATGAAGGGCAACCTCGTGAAAGTCATGACACGAAAAATCTGTTGTGGACGCGGGCGCCGGAACCGCAAATGAACATGGCGATAAATGCTGCCGATCACCCGCTGCTGGCGTCACCGCGCTGTGGCAGGCCGGGTCCGGCGGGGCGAGCGCGCAGGGCGGCGGCATCGACGGGAACGTCGCGCACGACCGACTGCTCCTCGGCCAGCGGCGGCACTTCTCGGCCGCCGACGGTGATCTTCAGCGCATCGGGGCGGCCCGTCCAGATCTGCGGTCCCTCGGCATCGGCGGGGATGGTGAAGCTCTCGTTCAGGGCCATCTGCTTCTGGAACAGCTGGTTGCCATTGCGGTCGTAGAACTTGACCCAAACACCGTCGACGGTGGCGGTGAAAACCACCTCCTGCGATGCGCTATCGGTCGCGATGGCGTCCGGCTGGACGGGAGCGGCGGCGACCACCGGTTCCTGCGCCTGCTCATCCTCGAGCGGGGGCAATTGCGCGGCGGGCACGAACAGGCCGCGCCACGCGATCATCACGACCACCACCAGCGCGATCACGGCAGCCAGCACGATCCAGGTCAGCTTGCGCGAGGGATTTCGCTCGGGGTCGCCGGGTTCCATGTGGTCGAGATTGCGCTCGGGCCGGACCTTTTCGGCCATGCCCATCTCGTCCCGCAGCCGCTGGACCAGCGCCGCGGAATCGAGGCCGAGCGCATTGGCATAGCTGCGCACGAAGCCGATGATATAGGTCCGGCTCGGCATCGCGGAATAATCGCCTTCGTCGATGGCGATCAGGTGACGTTCGGAAATCTTGGTGCGGTCGGACAGGTCCTTGCGGCTCATGCCCTGCCGCTCACGCTCCTGCCGAAGGGTTTCGGAAACGGTCCTCTCGGCGTGGGCCGTATCGTCGATCTCGTTCTCGTCCACTCGTCCCTAACCTCTCGCACCGACGGGTCGGTTCCTGGCTGGCGGGGCGCTGCTGGGCTTCATGCCGCGCAGCGAAACCTGCTTGCACGGCCATGCGATACGATATTGCGCGGGCGAATGCACCCCGCCCCCCGCGTTCTTTCCCAGCAGAAATGCATTCCGCCGCAAATATTTCCAGCCTTTTGACCGGAACGCCCCGTCAGGACCGCGGGCCGGGCGAGTCTATTCCCACTCGATATCCCGCTCGTCCGCCCATTCGGTCAGCGCGCCGCGCAGATCGCCGATCGGCTCGTTCAGCCAGATCTCCATCTGTTCGGTCAGCTCGCGAGTGTCGATCTTGCGGACCATGTGCCTTGATGCGGGCCGACCGATGCAGGCGTGATCGACAGGCGGCGGATGCCGATGCCGATCAGCGCCAGCGCCTCCAGCGGGCGGCCGCCCATCTCGCCGCACACGGTGATGTCGATCCGCTGCCCCGCCAGCGTGCGCACCACGCGGCGGATGAAGCGCAGGATCGACGGGCTCAGCCAGTCGTAGCGCTCGGCCAGCTTGGGGTTCGACCGGTCGGCCGCGAACAGGAACTGGGTCAGGTCGTTGGTGCCGATCGACAGGAACGACAGCTTGGGCGCCAGCAGGTCCAGCATCTCGGCCAGCGCGGGCACTTCCAGCATCACGCCATAGCGGATCTGTTCGGGCAGCACCTTGCGCCGGCTGCGCAGGAAAGCCAGCTGCGCGTCGAACACCGCCTTGCCGCATCGAATTCCCACGGTTCGCGACACCATCGGGAACATCACGTTCAGCGTGCGCCCCGCCGCCGCCTCCAGCAAGGCGCGGGCCTGCGCCTTCATCAGCCCTTCGCGCTCCAGCGCCAGGCGCAGCGCGCGCCAGCCCATCGCCGGGTTCTCGTCGGCGCCGTTCTCCTCGTCCCCGCGCAGATAGGGCAGCGCCTTGTCGCCGCCGATGTCGACCGTGCGGAAGATCACCGGCTTGTCGCCAGCGGCATCCAGCACGTCGCGGTAGAGCCGCGTCTGCCGGTCGCGCTGGGGCAGGGTGGCGGAGACCAGGAACTGGAATTCGGTGCGGAACAGGCCGATGCCGTCCGCGCCGGTCAGGTTCAGCAGCGGCACATCGTCGCGCAGCCCGGCATTGATCATCAGCGTGATCCGCTCGCCGTCGCGGGTGAACGGCTCCACATCGCGCAGCGCGGCATAGGCGGCCTGCCGCTCGCGGCTGCGGGCAGAGCGCGCCTCGAACGCCTCGACCACGGACTGGGTGGGCCGGATGTTGGCCATGCCCTGCGCCCCGTCGACCAGGATCAGGTCGCCTTCGCGGATCATGCCGCGCAGGCCCCGGACGCGGCCCAGCACCGGCACGCCCATCGCGCGCGCCACGATCACCACATGGCTGGTGAGCGAGCCTTCCTCCAGAATGACGCCCTTCAGCCGCCGCCGGTCATATTCCAGCAGTTCCGCCGGGCCCAGATTGCGCGCGATCAGGATGGTATCGTCGCGCAGGCCCAGCCGCGCGGCGCTCGACACCTGGCCCGACACGATGCGCAGCAGCCGGTTGGCCAGATCCTCCAGATCGTGCATCCGGTCGGCCAGCAGCGGATCGTCGATCTGGCGCATCCGCATGCGGGTGCGCTGCTGCACGCGCTCGATCGCGGCCTCGGCGGTCAGGCCGGAATCGATCGCCTCGTTGATGCGGCGGGTCCAGCCTTCGTCATAGGCGAACATCTTGTAGGTCTCGAGCACCTCGTCATGCTCGCCGCCCACGCCGAATTCGGCCTGGTTCGACATGGTCTCGATCTGCTCGCGCATCTTGTCGAAGGCGGACAGGACGCGGTGCGCGCTCGGCCTCGGTATCCTCGGCCACGACATGCTCGATGGTGATGCGCGGCTGGTGGAACACCGCGTGGCCCGCCGCCAGCCCCTTGACCAGCGACAGGCCGCGACACCTGCCGCGGATCGGTCAGCTGCGGGCTGGCCGCCACGGTGTCGGCATCGTCGATCAGTCCGGCATTGGCGATCAGTTCCGACAGCACCATCGCCACGGTCTGCAGCGCCTCGATCTCGACCTCTTCATAGCGGCGCGGCTCGACATGCTGGACCGCCAGCACGCCCACGGCGCGCTCCATCCGCACGATCGGCACGCCGGCAAAGGAGTGGAACTTGTCCTCCCCCGTTTCCGGGCCGATAGGAAAAGTCGGGATGCGCCGCCGCCTCGGCCAGGTTCAGCGTTTCGACATGCTCGGCCAGCGATCCGACCAGACCTTCGCCGATGGCCAGCCGGGTGACGTGGACCGCGTCCTGGTTCAGCCCGCGCGTCGCGAACAGTTCCAGCATCCCCTCGCGCAGCAGGTAGATCGAGCAGACCTCGCTATGGAGGCTCTCGCCGATCAGCTCGACCACCTGGTTCAGCTTGGCCTGCGCGTTATGGCGCGAGGCCATCACCTCGTGCAGGCTGGTAAGGATCTGTCGTGCTGCTGAAACGGCTGATGGCATGGCATCCGGTTATAGCAAAGCCGCCCCCGCGCCAAATCACAAATGCGCGCGCCCCGCGCCGCATCTGTGCCCCCGGTGCCGCGATCGAAACGCCCCCGGAATCCAGTTCGGATTCCGGGGGCGTCATTGTCTGGTGGTGAAGGGCGCCTAGTTCAGCGCAATCGCTTCCTTGATCCTCAGCTTTTGTCGCTTGAGAGCTTGTATCTTTGCAGCATCGGGCGCGGGCCGCGTCATTTCCTCGTGGATTTGCCGTTCAAGTCCGGCGTGTTTGGTGTTGAGCGCGCTGATGTGCGTGGATTCCATGAAGTCAGTCTCCTGCGTTCGCGTGTTTCGGATCTGGCGGTCAATTCCTGCGCGCGGGGTTCGTTTCCCCTGCGAAGGATCCCTCATGATCGAAGCCAACTCGGGCGGCCGGTGGGCAACTCGTGGCGGTCGCATTGCCGACAGGCGTCAGACAATCACAAAACTGTCATCTTGCGAAGAGCAATCCGGGATGATCGCGACGAAATTCCCGCCCAGATGCGACAAGCCGCAACAGCCGTTGCCTGCGCGCGGCGAACGGGGCATGAGCGTTGCCATGACCGAAGACGAGATGCGCAAGCGGCTGGAGATCCTGCGGGTGGAGCACCGCGACCTCGACGCCGCGATCGCCGCGCTGTCGGAAAACCCGTCGGACCAGCTGCGCGTCGCGCGCCTGAAAAAGCGCAAGCTCCTGCTCAAGGACCAGATCCTGCAGCTGGAGGATGCGCTGATCCCGGACATCATCGCCTAGCGCAGATCTTCCTGCGCCGCCACGGTCTCGGCCCGCTGGGGAAGCAGGAAGACCAGCAGGGCGATCGCGGTCCCGATCACGATCGACGCGGCCACCCGGCTCAGTTCAAGACCGCCGTGGCTGACCGGTTTGTCGAGGAAGTCGCCGACGACAGCGCCCAGCGGCCGGGTAAGGATGAACGCGGACCAGAACAGCATGACCCGGTTCACGTTCGTCAGGTAATAGGCCGCCGCCAGCAAAACGAGCAGTCCGCCGAAGATCTCGGCCGCGCCCAGATAGCCGAGCGGACCGTCGGCCACCCAGTCCCCCAGCGCCGTTCCCAGCGTCTGCGAAAAGGTGATCGTGAGCCAGTAGAAGATTTCCGCCTCGCGCCGATGCACCGACGCGGCCGAGATCGTCCCCAGCGTCCGGTGCCAGACCAGCAGCGACGCCAGCACGAGCGAAAGCAGCAGGGCGGAACCGCCGGCATATCCGATCCCCAGCGAACGCGTGGCAAAGTCGGCGAGCGTCGTCCCGACGGTGGTCGAGGCGATGATCGTCGCCCAGTAGAGATAGGGGTGAAAGCGGCGTGCCCGGATCTGGAAAAAGGCCAGTACGGCCATCAGCACGCCGAAGATAACGCTCCCGACGACATAGCCGTTCAGTCCCGACTGTCCCGCGCTCGCGGTGGTTTCGCCAAGCCAGCTCATGCTGACGGTATCGCCCATCGTCTCGCCAAAGGTGGTGGCCAGTATCTTCACGATCCAGAATCCCAGCGTGATCGCCGGGACCTTGGCCAGGAGATGTTCGTCGCTCGTATCCATGTCGGTCCTTTCGCAGGGCATGATGCGCCGCAACCATCGATTGGCCCGGTCACGGTAAGTTTCTATAAGCAGGAGGACAGCGGGGGGCCTTTAAGCAGATGCGTATGCCGATGACGAAGCGGGCAGGGACCGGCAGGCTGCACAGGCGCGCGGCCTATGCGCTGGCGATCGTCACCCTGCAGGCGGTCGCCGCCGCCTATTTCCTGGTCGACGGGATCGAGGACATTCTTGCCGAACTGCGCACCGGCCCCAGTGCAGAGGCGGTGATGGAATGCGCGGTCGCGCTGGCGCTGGTGCTGGGTGTCGCGCTGGGCGGACGCTATGCACGCGCGCTATTGCGCGAGGCGAACCATCACGAAACGGTGATGCACGCCGCCCGGGGCGAAATGAACGCGCTGATCGAACAGCGCTTTCGCGAATGGGACCTGTCCCGGTCCGAGGCCGAGGTCGCCCTCTTCGCCCTGAAAGGAAGCTCGATCGGCGAAATCGCGGCCATGCGCCATGCGGCCGAGGGTACGGTCCGCTCGCAGCTGAGCCAGGTCTATGCCAAGGCGGGCGTGAACAGCCAGTCCGCCCTGATGGCGACCTTCATCGACGACCTGATCGATCCCCTGATCGGCCGGTAGCCAGCGGCGCGAATCTGTCGCGTCAATGCGTGTCCAGGTCAGCCCCGCAGCGCCGTCACGATCCCCACGATGCTGGTGATCGTCAGTACCACGCCCACGAAGATCAGCATCGGCTTTACCGGAATGCGCTTGGCCGCCCAGGCGCCGATGGGCGCCGCGCACACGCCGCCGATCACCAGCCCCAGCGTGGCGCCCGCAAGGTCGGCCAGCCCGATCTGCGAGATGAAGGTGATCGACACCGCGATCGTCAGGAAGAATTCCGACGCGCTGACCGTGCCGATCACCCGGCGCGGCTCCACGCCCTGCACCAGCAGGTTCGAGGTGACCACCGGACCCCAGCCGCCACCGCCCGCCGCGTCGAGAAAGCCGCCGATCAGGCCCAGCGGCGCGACATGGCGCGCCGGTTTCGCTTGCGGCGGATAAAGCACGCCGCGCGCGATCAGCCACAGGCCGATGATCGTCAGATAGGCCAGCACGATCGGCTTCACGACCGCCGCGTCGATATTGCTGAGCAGATAGGCCCCCGCCACCCCGCCCAGCACGCCCGCGCCCGCAAGACGGAAGAACAGCGACTTGTCGATGTTGCGATGGGCAAGGTGGCTGATCCCGCTTGCCCCGGTGGTGAAGCATTCGACCAGATGCACCTTGGCCGACGCCAGCGCGGGCGGCATGCCCAGCACGCCCACCAGCAGCGAGTTGCAGATCACGCCGAACGCCATGCCCAGCGCGCCATCGATCAGCTGTGCGGCGAATCCGACGATGATGAAGGGCACGAGGTCGGCCAGAAAATCTGCGGCCATGAAGTGTCATCCCGGCAATGGAACCGGGACGAAAGCTTATCGGCAAGCTGCATTTTAGCGAAACAATTTTGCGAGAGGGGGTGAAAGGCGAAATATCTTGCCGGACCCGCCGTCCCGCTTTCGGTCAGACGCGGCGGCGATAGCGGAAATACCAGACCTCGTGCCCCAGCCTGCGCGCCTTGGCTTCATAGCGGGTTTCGGGCCAGCCGCCGGGGCGGGTCTGGAAATCCTTCGGCGTTTCGGTCAGCCAGTCGAACCTGTCCGTATGCCGCTGCATCACCATCAGCGCGTGGCGCAGATAAACCGGGTGGTCGGTGCCGAAGCGAAACTCGCCGCCCGGCTTCAGCTTGGCCGCGATCATCTCGACCGGGCCGTCGTTCATCATGCGCCGCTTGGCATGGCGCGCCTTGGGCCAGGGATCGGGATGCAGCAGATAGACGAAGCTGAGCGCTCCGTCCGGCACGCGCGACAGCACCTGCAACGCATCGCCCATGTGCAGCCGCACATTGCCCAGCGCATCGTCGCGCACATGGGTCAGCGCCTGCGCGACTCCGTTGACAAAGGGCTCGCAGCCCACGAAGCCGTGATCGGGCAGCATGTCGGCGCGAATGGCCAGGTGCTCGCCCCCGCCAAAGCCGATCTCGAAATGCAGCGGGCGGTCGTCGCCGAACAATGCTGCGAGAGGATATCGGCCCCTCGTCCGGCACCGCGATCCGGGGCAGCAGAGTGTCGACGAGGTCCTGCTGCGACGCGCGCAGGGCCTTGCCTTTCGACCGGCCATACAGCCGGCTGAGCGTGGTGGGATCGCCTTCCTTGTGCGCAGTCATGGGCGAGGCCGTTAGCGCCAGAAAGGCCCAAGGCCAAGAGCGAGGGTGCGCCGGGCGCCGGATTACGGTATTCGCGCCGCATGACGCCGCTCTACCATCCGCCGGTCAAACGCTCGGTTGAAATCGCCGGGCACAAGACCTCGATCAGCTTGGAACCGCTGTTCTGGGACATGCTGCGCGAGGCTGCCGAACAGGAAAAGGCGCCGATCAACGCGATTGTCGCGCGGATCGACGCCGGACGGATCGCCAGCGAAACCCCGCCGGGGCTCGCCAGCGCAATCCGGGTATGGCTGGTGACGCGGCAGGCGCGGCGCTTGGCCTTGCCCGACGGCGCCGACAACCGGCCTTAGTAGGTCGCCGGCGGATCGCTCGCCGGAAAGCTCTGATCGCTGGATTCGTCGGTCTTGGTCCAGTCGCGGCGCGGCTTGTCACGCATCGCGGTAGGCCCGGCATCGCGGACCGGCGTCACCTCGTCATGTCTTGTTCGCATCGCGCGGCTGGCCCCCTGCGAATGCGGCTGGCGAGTTGTTCTGGGTGGACTGGTAATAGCGGTAACCGGCATATCCGATCGCGCCAAGGGCGGCGAGTTTAAGCAAAGCCATGGGGCATTCTCCTTCTTTGCCTCAACAACGCGCCAGCGTCGGCTTCGTTTCAGGTCAAAATGCGTTCCCTGCCGTCATTCCGGCGCAGTCTCGCCACGAGGCAGCGAATCCCGGCCCCGCGGCGCCGCATCCCCGCCATCCGGCGCGTCCGGCAGCATTTCCGCCGCGTCCCGCAGCACCGCCTGTTCGCTCGCGTCCTGTGCAGGCGGATCGCCAACCGCCTCGCCGCAGCCTGGCATCAGCAGGGCCGACATGGCCGCCGCAACCGGCAGGGCGAGGCGCGGGCGCATTATTCGCCTTCCATGGCCGCCGACAGATCGGCAGCGGCATCGTCGGCCGCATCGGCGGCGACTTCGGCGCTGGGATCGACAACCGGCTCGGTGGCGGTCGCGGAAGCGGCGGCATCCTCGTCCGCCATGTCGGCCAAGGCCGGATCGACGGCGGGATCGGCATCCATGCCGGGCTGCGCCATCACCTCGGCGGCGGGCATCTCGACATTGTCCGCCTCTGCCGGTGCATCGGCCTCGTCGGTAGAACCGCAGGCCGCAAGCAGCAGGGCAGGTGCGGCGACAAGCGCGGCACGGGCAATCATCTTCTTCATTTCCGGGGTCACTCCATTGAACGGGGGCCGTTGAACTGGTGCGCCGGTTGGGCGCGGGCGGAATTTAGGCGCGCCGCGCGATGCAGGCAATCATTGCTAACATATAAAGCTTTCTTTATATGCTCACCCATGACCTCCGCCCCGCCCCTTGTCGAGCTGCTGCGCGCGATCGACGATCCGACGCGCCTGCGCCTGCTGCGCCTGCTGTCGCGCATGGAGCTGGCGGTGGGCGAACTGGCGGAAGTGCTGGGCCAGAGCCAGCCGCGCATCTCGCGCCATATCCGCATCCTGTGCGAGGCGGGGCTGGCGGAAAAGCGCAAGGAAGGCAGCTGGGTGTTCCTGAAAACCCGGTTGGACGACAGCGATTCGCCGATGCTGGCCGCGACGGACCGGATGCTGGCTGCGGCAGAGCGCGAGGACGCGGCCTTCGCCGCGCTGTGCGCGGGCGACATGCGCCGCCTTGCCGCGATCCGCTCCGCGCGCGAGGCCAGCGCCGAGTTCTATTTCGCGCGCCATGCCGACGAATGGGACCGCCTGCGCACGCTGCACAGCGACGACGCGCGGGTGGAGGCGAAGCTGGCTGCGCTGCTTCGCTCAACGCGGCGCGGCGGATGCGCCGCCGCAGTCCGATATTGGGCCGCATGCTCGACATCGGCACCGGCACGGGCCGCATGGCCGAACTGTTCGCGCCCTACGCCAGCCACGTCAGCGCCATCGACAAGAGCAACGACATGCTGCGCGTCGCCCGCGCCCGCCTGCAGGATCTGCCGCCCGCGCGGCTCGAACTGCTGCAGGGCGACTTCACCGACCTGCCGTTCGCCGACGCCAGCTTCGACACGGTGCTGTTCCATCAGGTGCTGCATTACGCGCAATTGCCCGAGACTCGCGCTGGCCGAAGCGGCGCGGGTCACCCGCCCCGGCGGGCGCGTCGCCATCGTCGATTTCGCCGCCCACGACGTTCGAGGAACTGCGCGAACGCGACGCCCATGCGCGGCTCGGCTTTTCCGACGAGCAGATGGTCAAGCTGCTGAGCGACGCCGGTTTCACCCTCGGCGACACCGCGTCGCTGGAAGGCGAGGAGCTGACCGTCAGATCTGGACCGGCACCCGCCGCAGACCCCATCCGCCCGAGATCGGCGCCAACCGCTGGCCAGGACCGCCGCGAAACCCGAACGGCGGCGACACGAAAGTGCGAGACACAGACGCACGACGCAGCCCCTGTTCGCCTCGCTTCCCGGCGACATCGACGTGTCGTTCGAATTCTTCCCGCCCAAGACCGAGAAGATGGAAGAGCAGCTGTGGGAGTCGCGTCGAGACGCTGGCGCCGCTGCGGCCGCGATTTCGTTTCGGTGACCTACGGCGCGGGCGGTCGACGCGCGAACGCACCCATGCCACCGTCGCGCGGATCATCGCGAAACGCGCTTGCCGCCGCCGCGCATCTCACCTGCGTCGATGCGACCAAGGCGGAGATCCGACGAGGTGGCCGAGGCATACTGGGAAGCGGGCGTGCGCCACATCGTCGCGCTGCGCGGCGATCCGCCGCACGACGGGCGCAGAATTCGTGCCGCATCCCGGACGGCTATGCCAGCGCCGCGGACCTGGTCGCGGGGCTGAAGGAGCATCGCGCCCTTCGACATTTCGGTCGCCGCCTATCCCGAAACCCATCCCGATGCGCCGGACGCGCAGGCCGACCTCGACAATCTGAAGCGCAAGCTGGACGCCGGCGCCACCCGCGCGATCACGCAGTTCTTCTTCGCGCCCGAAACCTTCTTCCGGTTCCGCGACCGTTGCCGCCGCGCAGGGCATCGACGCGCCGATCCTGCCGGGCATCCTGCCGGTCACCAACGTCGCGCAGACGCGCAAGTTCGCCGATGCCTGCGGCGCCGAGATCCCCGCACTGGATGGAGGACCTGTTCGAAGGGCTGGACGACCACCCCGCCGCGCAAGCTGGTCGCCGCCACGGTCGCCGCCGAATTGTGCCGCACGCTCTATGCGGGCGGCGTGCGCGACTTCCATTTCTACACGCTCAACCGCGCCGAGCTGGCCTATGCGATCTGCCACCTGCTGGGCATGCGCCCAGGGAAGCCGCCAGGTGCAGGAGAATGCAGCATGACGATCGACACCAAGCAAGGCGCGCGCCGACTTCCTCGACCAGGCGGCGCAGCGCATCCTGATCTTCGATGGCGCGTTCGGCACGCAGATCCAGAACCAAGGGACTGGTCGAGGCCGATTACGCGGGCGATCTCGGGCCTGGCCAAGGACCAGAAGGGCAATAACGACATCCTCGCGCTGACCCGGCCCGACGTGATCCGGAAGCATCCACCGCGCCTATCTCGAGGCGGGCGCCGACATTGCCGAGACCAACACCTTCACCGCCAACCGGATCAGCCAGGCCGATTACGCGGCCGAGGACCTGGTGCCGATATCAACTCGCAAAGCGCGGCGCTGGCGCGGCGCGTGGCGGACGAGTTCGCGCGACCGCGACGGCCGCCCGCGCTTCGTGGCGGGCGCGATCGGGCCGACCAACAAGACGCTGTCGCTCTCGCCCGATGTCAACGACCCCGGCTTTCGCGAGATTGACTTCGATTATCTGACAGACGTCTACCGCGCACAGTGCGACGCGCTGGTCGAGGGCGGGGCCGACTTCATCCTGATCGAGACGTGTTCGACACGCTCAACGCCAAGGCCGGCATCATGGCGGTGCGCCAGATGGAACAGGCGCTGGGCCGCGAGGTGCCGATCATGCTGTCGATGACGCTGACCGACCTGTCGGGCCGCAACCTGTCGGGCCACACGGTCGAGGCGTTCTGGTACGCGGTGCGCCATGCCAATCCGCTGACCATCGGGCTCAACTGCTCGTTCGGCGCGACGCAGCTTGCGCCGCATGTCGCAGCGCTCGCCAAGATCGCCGACACGCTGCTCGATGGCCTATCCCAATGCCGGCCTGCCCAACGAGCTGGGCGAATATGACGAGCTGCCGGACACCACCGCGGGCTATGTGCGCGAATGGGCGAGGCGCGGCTGGTCAACGTGCTGGGCGGCTGCTGCGGCTCGACGCCGCAACATATCGCGGCGATCGCCAAGGCGGTCGAGGGCATCGCCCCGCGCCAGATCCCCGAGCCGGCGCGCAAGACGCGGCTGGCGGGCCTTGAACCCTTCATGATGGCGGCCTGAGCGGCCCAGACAGGAAATAATCATGTCTGATACAGGACTTTGCCGCAGCGGCAAGCCGCTTCGTCAATATCGGCGAGCGCACCAATGTCACCGGCTCGGCGCGGTTCAAGAAGCTGATCATGGCGGGCGATTATGCCGCCGCCGTCGAAGTCGCGCGCCAGCAGGTCGAGAACGGCGCGCAGATCATCGACGTCAACATGGACGAGGGCCTGCTCGACGCGGTCGAGGCGATGACCACCTTCCTGAAGCTGATCGCCGCCGAGCCCGATATCGCGCGCGTGCCGATCATGATCGACAGTTCCAAATGGGAAGTGATCGAGGCGGGGCTGAAATGCGTTTCGGGCAAGCCGATCGTCAATTCGATCAGCATGAAGGAAGGCGAGGAGCCGTTCCTCGAAGCAGGCGCGCAAATGCATGGATTACGGCGCGGCGGTCGTCGTCATGGCCTTCGACGAGACCGGCCAGGCCGACACCAAGGCAGCGCAAGGTCGAGATCTGCGAGCGCGCCTACAAGCTGCTCACCGGCATCGGCTTTCCGCCCGAGGACATCATCTTCGACCCCAATATCTTCGCGGTGGCGACCGGGATCGAGGAGCATGACCGCTACGCGCTCGACTTCATCGAGGCGGTGGCGGATGCTGCGCAAGACCTGCCCGCATGTGCATTTCACCGGCGGGCTGTCCAACCTGTCCTTCAGCTTCCGCGGCAACGAGACGGTGCGCCGCGCGATGCATTCGGTGTTCCTCTATCACGCGATCCCCGCCGGGCTCGACATGGCGATCGTCAATGCCGGCCAGCTCGACGTCTACGACCAGATCGACCCGCGTCTGCGCGACGCCTGCGAGGACGTGATCCTGATGCGCCGCCCGGCGGACAGCGGTTTCGAACCGCGACCGAACGGCTGATCGAGCTGGCCGAAAGCTACAAGGGCAAGATCCGGAGGCCGAGAAGCAGGCCGCCGAATGGCGCGGCTGGCCGGTCGAAAAGCGGCTCGAACACGCGCTGGTCAAGGGCATCGACGCGCATATCGTCGACGATACCGAGGAAATGCGCGCCGCCGTGGAGGAACGCGGCGGCCGCCCGATCGAGGTGATCGAAGGCCCGCTGATGGACGGCATGAACGTCGTCGGCGACCTGTTCGGCAGCGGCAAGATGTTCCTGCCGCAAGTGGTGAAATCCGCGCGCGTGATGAAGAAGGCGGTCGCCCATCTGATCCCCTATATCGAGGCGGAGAAGGAAGAAGGCGCGCAGGGCCAAGGGCCGCATCATCATGGCGACGGTGAAGGGCGACGTGCACGATATCGGCAAGAACATCGTCGGCGTGGTGCTGCAGTGCAACGGCTATGAAGTGATCGACCTCGGCGTGATGGTGCCGTGGCCGAAGATCCTCGAAGGCCGCGAACGAGAACGATGCCGACATCATCGGCCTGTCGGGCCTGATCACGCCTTCGCTGGACGAGATGGTGACCGTGGCCGAGGAAATGCAGCGCGCCGACATGGCCATCCCGCTGCTGATCGGCGGCGCGACCACCAGCAAGGTGCACACCGCGCTGCGCATCGATCCCGCCTATGACGGGGCCGGTGATCCACGTGCTCGACGCCAGCCGCGCGGTCGGCGTCGCCTCGCAGCTTCTGTCCGACACCCAGCGCGACGCCTACGTCGTGAAGATCGCCGACGAATACGAGGACGTGCGCGTAAGCGCGCGGGCAAGGGGCAGAGCGACCTGCTGCCGCTCGCCGAAGCGCGCGCGAACGGCTTCGCCGCCGACATGGCCGACAAGGCCGCCGCGCCGGCACAAGCCGGGCATGCATGTCTTCGACGACTGGGACCTTGCCGATCTGCGCGAATATATCGACTGGACGCCGTTCTTCCGCGCCTGGGAGCTGGCCGGCAACTATCCCGCGATCCTCGACGACGAGGTGGTGGGCGAAAGCGCGCGCAACCTGTTCGCCGATGCGCAGACCATGCTCGACAGCAGATCATCGAGGAGAAATGGCTGACCGCACGCGGCGTGTGCGGGTTCTGGCCGTGCCGGCGCGATGGCGACGATGTGCGTGCTGCGAGGACGGCACGCGGCTTGCCCTTCCTGCGCCAGCAGGTCAAGAAAGTCGCGGGAGCGGGCGAACTTCTGCCTTGCCGATTTCGTCGACCCGGCAGGCGACTGGATCGGCGGCTTCGCGGTCGGCATCCACGGCATCGACGACCACTCCGCCCGCTTCCAGGCCGCGCATGACGATTATTCCGACATCCTGCTGAAAGCGCTGGCCGACCGCTTTGCCGAGGCGTTTGCCGAACGCCTGCACCAGCATGTCCGCACGACGCTGTGGGGCTATGCGCCGGAGCGAGCAGCTGACCAACGAGGCGCTGATCCAGCGAGCAATATCGCGGCATCCGCCCGGCGCCCGGCTATCCGGCCTGCCCCGATCATTCGCTCAAGCCGATCCTGTTCGACCTGCTGCAGGCGCGAGGGCAAGGCGGGTATCACGCTGACCGAAATCCAACGCGATGCTGCCGACCAGCGCGGTGTCCGGCTTCTATTTCGCCCATCCCGAAAGCCAGTATTTCGGAGTCGCCCGCATCGGCCGCGACCAGCTTGAGGATTACGCCGGGCGGCGCGGCATCGACCTGCGCACCGCCGAACGCTGGCTGCGTCCCAACCTCGACTGATATCGACGGGTCGATGGCTTTGTGCCGGGGTTTGACGCAGCGCTGCCCCCGGCGCAGCATCGGCCCGACGATTGCCAGTTTCACGAGGAGCCGACCCGATGCAGGGCATGGGCGAGGGCGATTGCCCGTTCATCTTCAACACCGATCCCGCCACCTTCAAGAAGGGCGACACCGTCAGCTACCGCGTGACGGGCAGCCTGGCCGGGATGCCGTTCGTCGGCGTATTGCTGGAGGTGCACGAGGATTACGTCCTGCTTACCAGCGATGAAAGCGACGCAAGCCAGACCTATCGCGCCACCCGCGAAAGCCGCCCGGTCGTGGGCGAAAGCCAGATCTGAGGCACCCGCCTGCGGAAAGCGGCGTTTCGCCCGTTCCGCTGGCGCGCGCGATCTGCCATGGCGTCCCCCATGGCCCAAAATATGGCAGGCGCGCTCGATACCCTCAAACGCACTTTCGGCTTCTCCGCCTTTCGCGGGGTGCAGAGCCAGGTGGTGGACCGCGTGCTGGACCGGCGCTCTACGCTGGCGGTGATGCCGACCGGCGCGGGCAAGTCGCTGTGCTACCAGCTGCCCGCCTTGATGCTCGAGGGGACCTGCGTCGTTGTCAGCCCGCTGATCGCGCTGATGCACGACCAGCTTCGCAGCGCCGAGGCGAACGGCATTCGCGCCGCCACCCTCACCAGCGTGGATGAAAACCGCGCCGAAACCGTGCAGCGCCTGCGGGACGGCGATCTCGACCTGCTCTATGTCGCGCCCGAACGCGCCAGCCAGCCGCATTTCCGCGAACTGCTGTCCCAGTGCCGCATCGCCCTGTTCGCGATAGACGAGGCGCATTGCGTCTCCGAATGGGGCCATGATTTCCGCCCCGACTACCGTTTGCTGGCCCCCATGATGGACGCCTTCCCGCAGGTCCCGCGCCTTGCGCTGACGGCGACGGCGGACGCGCACACGCGGGCCGACATCCTCGCCCAGCTCGGCATTCCGGAAGACGGTCTGATCGTCGCGGGCTTCGACCGGCCCAACATCCGCTATCACATCACCCCGCGCGACAGCCTTGCGCGCCAGATCCAGCAGATCATGGACGCGCAGCCCGGACCCGGCATCGTCTACGCCCCGACCCGCGCCGCCACCGAACGGCTTGCCGAAACGCTGGGCAGGGGTGGCCGCGAAACCCGCTGCTATCACGCCGGCCTGCCGCCAGAGACCCGCGCCCGCAACCAGCACGATTTCGTCGCATCCGAGAGCATGGTGATGGTCGCCACCGTCGCCTTTGGCATGGGCATCGACAAGCCCGACGTGCGCTTCGTGATCCACGCCGGCCTGCCCAAGTCGATCGAGGCCTATTACCAGGAAACCGGCCGCGCGGGCCGCGACGGCGACCCATCAGTCGCGCATCTGTTCTGGGGCGCCGACGATTTCGCCCGCGCGCGCATGCGGCTGGGCGAGATGGGAGAGGACCGCATCGCGGGCGAGCGCACCCGGCTGGGCGCATTGGGCGCACTGGTCGAGACCGCCGGCTGCCGCCGCGCGATCCTGCTGCGCCATTTCGGGGAGAACCCGCCCGAGACCTGCGGCAATTGCGACAATTGCCTGGCCCCGCCCAAGTCCATCGACGCCACCGTGATCGCGCAGAAATATCTCTCCGCCGTCGCGCGCACGCGCCAGATGTTCGGCGCGGGCTATGTCGAGAGCATCCTGACCGGCCAGTCCACCGACCGCAGCCGCCAGAACGGGCACGAAAACCTTTCGGTCTTCGGCATCGTCGAGGGGGAGGAGGCCGCGATGCTGAAACCCGTCAGCCGCGCGCTGCAGGTCCGCGGCGCGCTGCTCCCGACCGAGCATGGCGGGCTGATGCTCGGCCCCGACGCCCGCGCGTTCCTGAAAGGCGAGGTTCCCCTCGACCTCGTCCTACCGCCTCGGCGCCAGCGCACCAGACGGCGCGGCGGCGACGCCACCCCCAACCCCATCGGCGACCCGCTGTTCGAGGCGCTGCGCGAATTGCGCCGCGATCTGGCGAAGGACAATGGCGTCCCGCCCTATGTGATCTTCCACGACAGCGTGCTGCGCGACATGTGCGGTTTCCGCCCGCAGACGCTGGATGAGCTGGGCGAACTTCCCGGCATCGGTGCGCGCAAGCTCGACGAATATGGCGAGGATTTCCTGGACGTCATCCAGCAGCACTCGTGACGGGCGCCTCGGTCAGCAAACAGTCCTGAAGTTTCCCGCACCGCGGCGACCTGTGCCATAACCCTGATGGCCTAAGTTGCGGGAGTGATTCGGTGAGTAATTGTCACCTGATTGACAGGTTTTTTCATGATTGTGACGGTGGATCCTCTTCCGAATACGCACTTGTCCTTACCGTGATGGTGCTGGGCCTTGGCTATGCGGGCCTTCAACTGGGCGCCAATATCGAACATGCGCTGGGTAATGCAGCGAACAACATCTTTGAACAGAGCCTGCCGGATGATGTCGGTGCGGGCGGCGGCTCTGGCGGCGCATCCGGCGGCGGCACCGGCGGAGGTTCGGCGGGCAATCCGGACGGCGGCGGTGCGGGCGGCTCTGGCGGCTCTGGCGGAAGCTCTGGCGGCGGCGGTTCGGGCGGCGGCGGCCAGGCGGGGAACCCCGGCGGCGCGGGCGGCAACGGCAACGGCGACGGCGGCGGCGGCTCGGGCGGCGGCGGTTCGGGCGGGGGCGGTCCGGGCGGTGGCGGCGGTCCGGGCGGCGGCGATCAGCTTCCGGGAGGGGACGGCGGGATCGGCCCCGACCCCGACCCCGACCCCGACCCCGGCTCCGACCCCGACCCCGACAATGACGTCGATGGCGGCAAGGAAAAGGGCGCAGGCTGACCGGCGCGGCCATCGTTGGCCCCACTCCCCCATGCCCCATCGGCGATCCGCTGTTCGCGGCCCTGCGCGAGCCAGGACGCGACCAGGCCAGGAAAATTGGCGTCCCGCGCCCTGCGATCTTCCAGCACAGAGTGCTGCGCGGCATGTGTGCTTTCCGCCCCCAGACGCTGGACGAGTTGGGCGAGCCTTGCGGCATTTTTGTCGGAAGCCGCGGCTTGCCCGTAGGGCCTTGTGTTCAAGCATCGTAGGAACAAGGCTATGTCCTCCTCGTTCGTTCAGAACCTGACAAGCAAGGAGAGATCGAATGAGAAGACTTGCCCCGCTCGCCGTCGCTTTGGCCGCTTTAGGCACCTCGGGATGCGCTGCGCTGCTTGGTGCAGGTGCAGGTGCGACCGCTGCGACCTGTGCACCCGACGATACGGATTGCGTCGAGGAAGTCGAAGAAGCGGTCGACGACATCTAACTGGCGGCCTGCTCTGGTCGGGCGCGACGCCTGCATGGTGATCAGTCGGCGGCCCGCGCGGCAGGCAGCCAGACATTTCGGAGGGCTCCGGCGGCGGTGATGGCGGCAGTAGCGTTCCGAACGGCGGCGGTGGCATCGGTCCCCGCCCTGACCCGATTGCGACGATGACGGTGCCGCGGAGCAGGATGCAAACTAGCCGGCGCGGCCACCGCATGCGAGAACATCCGGCACCCGCTTTGCGCTGCCGCGCGCCCCGTCGCCCCGCGACATCTGTGTTTCGCGGGGGTTTACCCACACGCGATTCACGCGCAGGGACAATGCGATGCTCGGCTTGCGCGATCCGATTCGGCTGATTCCGGTCCTGTTCCTTGCCCTCATCGCGATCGGCACGCTGCTGCTCAGCCTGCCCTTCGCCACTGCCGATGGCGCGCGCGCACCGCTCTGATCGCGCTGTTCACCTCGACCTCGGCCGTGGCGGTTACCGGGCTGATCGTGGCCGATACGCCGGCCTACTGGTCCGGCTTCGGACAGGCGGTCGATCCTGCTGCTGTTCCAGATCGGCGGCTTCGGCATCATGACCGCCGCCACCTTGTTCGGACTGATGGCAGGCCGCGGTTTCGGCCTGCGCGACCGCATGGCGACGCAGGTCGAACGCAGCCGGCTTTCCGGCGGCGACGCTGCCTCGGTGCTGCAGTCTGGTTTCGTGATCACGATGGCGGTGGAGGCGAACCATCGCTGTCGATCCTCGCCGTCCGGCTGTGCGCTGCTATCGACCTGCCGGCCGGCGACGCGCTGTGGCACGGGCTGTTTCATTCGGTCAGCGCGTTCAACAATGCGGGCTTTTCCAGCTTTTCCGACAGCGTGATGGGATATCAGTTCCGATCCGGTGATCCTGGTGCCGATCATGCTGGCGGTGATCCTGACCGCGCTTGGGTTTCCCGGTGATGCAGGATATGCGCGCCAACCGCCTGCGCTGGCGGCGATGGTCGCTGCATTCGCAGCATCACGATCACTGGCACGGTCGCGCTGCTGGTGCTGGGCTTTGTCTCGATCCTGGCGATGGAGTGGAGCAATCCCGAGACGCTGGGGCCGATGGGGATCGGCGCCAAGCTGCTCAACGCCGCATTCCATTCGGTGATGCCGCGCACCGCCGGGTTCAACAGCCTCGATGTCGGGGCCTTTCACGACGAGACGATGATGGTGAATTTCCTGCTGATGTTCATCGGCGGCGGCAGCGCGGGCACCGCGGGCGGCATCAAGGTCACCACCTTCCTCGTGCTGTTCGCCATCGTCCTGTCCGAAGTCCTCGGCCGCCGCGATGCAGGCCTGTTCCAGCGCCGCTTCGGCCGCGCGGTCGAGCGGCAGGCGCTGTCGGTGACGGTGCTGGCCGCCATCGCTGATGTTCGCCGCGACCACCTATATCGCATCGATCAGCGCGCTGCCGCTGGACGATATCCTGTTCGAATGCATCTCCGCTTTCTCCACCGTCGGCCTTTCGACCGGCATCACCGCCGACCTGCCGCCCAGCGCGCAGGTTGTGATGTGCCGTGCTGATGTTCGTCGGGCGGGTGGGAACCATCACCGTCGCCACCGCGCTTGCGCTGGGCGAGCGCGAGCGTCCCTATCGCTATCCCGAGGAGAATCCTGATTGTCGGCTGACAAGCGCAAACCCGTACTGGTGATCGGTCTGGGCCGTTTCGGCGGCGCCGTCGCGCTCACGCTCGAACGCATGGGGCACGAGGTGCTGGGCGCCGACACCGACCCGCGCCGTGGTGCAGGAATTCGCGGGCGAGCTGACCAAGGTGGTCGAGGCCGACTGCACCGAGATGGCGACGCTGGAGCAGCTGGGCGTCGCCGATTTCGAGGCCGCAGTGGTCGCCATCGGCACCGATATAGAGGCCAGCGTGCTGACGGTGCTGGCGCTGTCCGATCTCGGCCTGACCAACATCTGGGCCAAGGCGACCAACGAGAAGCACGCCCGCATCCTCGAACGCACCGGCGCGCACCATGTCGTCTTTCCCGAACAGCGCATGGGCGAGCGGGTCGCGCATCTGCTCAACGAACGCCTGCTCGACTTCATCGCTTTCGGCGACGAATTCGCGATCGCCCGGCTGACCGCGCCGGACCCGATCGTCGGCATTGCCGCTGGTAACCAGCGAATGCCGCAAGAAATTCAACGTGACGGTGGTCGGCGTGAAGCGCGACGGGGAAGATTTCATCCACGCCGTGCCCGACACCATCATCTTTCCCGACGACGAGCTGGTCGTGTCGGGCCGGATCGAGGATATCGAACGCTTCTCGGCGATCCACCACGCAAGGCAGCGCTGACCGGCCTCGCCCGCGCCGGTTTCGCTGTCCTACATGCCGGTGCCGCGCTAGTCAGGCGCGCGCAGGCTCCTTGCAATCGTCGGATTTTTCCCCGCCCCCGCGCGTGTCAGACCAGGGGCGCGAAAGCCCCGCAATCCTGCGGGACAGCGGCAGGTGACAGGCGGTGTAGGATGTGTCGCCTGTGTCAACCTAGAGCAGGTGTCAACCTAGAGCAGGTGTCAACCTAGAGCAGGTGCCCCGTCCGGTCCCGCTTGGTATCGAGATAGCGGGCATTATGCGGATTGGAGGGCAGCGCATGCGGCACGCGCTCGACCACCTCGATGCCCAGCGCCTCCAGCGCAGCGACCTTGTGCCGGGTTGTTGGTCATCAGCCGGATCCGCCGCACGCCCAGCAGCTCCAGCATGCGCGCCGCGACCGGAAAATCGCGCGCATCAGTCGGGCAGGCCGAGCCGGTTGTTCGCGTCGACCGTGTCGAACCCCTGGTCCTGCAGGCGATAGGCGCGCAGCTTGTTGATCAGGCCGATCCCGCGCCCTTCCTGCCGCATGTAGAGCAGCACGCCCCAGCCGCCTGCCGCGGCTTCTTCGGCCATCGCGGCCAGCGCGGCGTCCAGCTGCGGGCCGCAATCGCATTTGAGGCTGCCGAGCATGTCGCCCGTCAGGCATTCGGAATGCAGCCGCACCAGCGGCACGCGCTCGGCAGTCTGCGTGCCGATGACCAGCGCGACATGCTCGCGCAGGTCGTCGGGCGCGCGAAAGGCGACGATCTCGGCGTCTTCGGCCGCGTGCGATCGGCAGATGCGCGCGCGGCTGGATGGAAAGTCGCGCCGGATCGCCCGAACGCGGCGATGATCGCCGGCGCGACCGGCTCCACCGCTTCGCCCGCCGGATCGGCGCGACCAGGAAGGCGGGCAGGATCCCCGCGATCCGCGCCAGCTCCATCGCGGCCCGCGCCGCCTCGGCAGCCTCCAGCGGCTCTGCGCTGAAACGGCCCTGCCAGCGGATTGTTCAGGTCGCGCGACGGATCGGACAGACGCCGCGCGCCGTCCAGAGTGAACGGCTCCGCCGCACGGATCAGCACGGGCGCATCGGGCACGGCGGCGTCGCGCTGGTTGATCAGCTGCAGCGTCGCCGCCCGCGCCGCCGAGATCAGCATGCCGGTCGGCGCTGGTCCCGCCCGCGTCATGGCCGTTTCGACCGGCAGCAGGACCAGCGTCCCGTCGCGTCCTGCGATCCGCAAGCGGCCAGCCATGGCGCAGCGCATCGACCGCCTGCGCCGCCCGGCGAGAAGGCGAGGGAGCGCTGGTGCCCGGCCCAGAGCTCGAACTCCGTGATCAGCGGGACGTGGTCGGACGGGCGTTCCCAGTCGCGGCATCCTCAGCAGGGCGCGATGCTCCCGCGCCTGCGCCGCCAGTTCGGGCGAGGCCCACATGTGGTCCAGCCTGCGCCCGCGATCGTTCGTCCCTCCAGTCCTTGTTGCGATAGCTCCACCAGCTGTAATAGCGCTTCGGGTCGGCAGGCATATGCTGGCGGCCCAGGTCGACCCAGCCATGCGCAGGCGGAAGCGGTCGAGCGTCTCGACCTCGAGCGGCGTGTGGCTGACCACCTTCAGCAGCGCCTTGTGGTTCCACACGTCGCTTTCCAGCGGGGCCACGTTGAAATCGCCGACGATCAGGCGTGGGGCGGTCGACGGTGTCGGCCCAGCGCGTCATCCGTTCGAGGAAGTCGAGCTTCTGGCCGAACTTGGGATTGACCTCGCGGTCGGGCTCGTCGCCGCCTGCGGGAATATAGACATTCTCGAGCAACAGGCCCTGGCCCGCGCCGCCGACGTTCCACGCCGACATGGCGCGCCTCGCCATTGTCCTGCCAGTCGTGGCGGCTAGTTCGGTCAGCGGCAGTTTCGGCTGACGGTCGCAACGCCGTGATAGCCCTTCTGCCCATGTACGGCGCGATGGGTATAGCCCAGGCGCTCGAAAGCGTCGTGAGGGAACAGGTGCTCGGCCACTTGATCTCCTGCAGGCACAGCACGTCGGGCTGCTGCTCGGCAAGAAAGCGTTCGACCTGGTCGAAGCGCAGGCGGACGGAATTGATGTTCCAGGTGGCAATGGTGACCATGCAGCGCGCCATAAGGCCTAACGCACCAAAGTCCAATCAGCTATGCTGAAGGGGTCTTGCGCGGCCGCTGGATACGCAAAACCCCCGACCCGGGGGCATTGGGTCGGGGGTCGCCATTCGCGTTCGTCACGCTCGGCAAGATGCGGATTTGCGGGGCGGGCAACAGGGGGGAAACCCGATTCCCTCGCATCTTGTTCGGATATTTCTACGCCCGAACGCCTGTCGGATAGATGAACGAGAAGGGCAGGGAAAGAGCCGTTCGTCGCTGTACCCGCACAATTGACCGTTAAATAGCTCGTAAGAGCCAAAAGGGTCAGCGTTTATGCCTCGGCCGGACGTCCTTGAAGGCAAAAGTGCCGTCGCTTACGGGCATGCCGTAGCGCTGGTTGCTCAGGAAAATCTTGGTGATCTTGTTCTGCGAATCGACAGATACCCAGCTTTCCAATTGCAGACCTCCGGGTGCGGAGGCGTCGCGATTGAAGATCAGCGTGATCGTGCCGTATTCGGGATGCTTCGGATCCTTGACCTGCACGCTGATGAGGTCCGGATGGCGCGTGGGCATCAGCTTGCCATAACGCATCACATCCTTGTCGGGATCGAGCAGAGCGCCCAGCGGGCTGTTGCTGATCGGCCAGACCTGCTTCTGCCGGACCTCGTAGTCCAGCATCGTCAGGCGCGAGCCGTCCGATACGATCAGGACGGGTACGTCCTTCTGGTATTCGAACCGGATCTTCCCGGGCCGCTTGAGCACCATCTTGCCGGTCAGCTGCTGTCCGTTGCGGTCGACCTGCGTGAAATCGGCGCTCATCGTCTTGATGGCGCGCAGCGCGGTGACGGCACGAGAAAGATCGCCCTCTGCCTGTGCGGCAACGGGCGCTGCGGGAATGGCGACGGCCAATGGCGCCGCCAGCGAGGCGACGGCGGCATAAGCGAGCGTACGCCCGCGGCGAAATTGGGAAAACATTGCGGAAATCATCCCGGAATCATGGCGTGTCGCCATTGAACCCGTGGTGAACCGGCAGGTTCCGCAAGCCGGGAAGGGCGCGACAAGCGAGAGCGCGGGCCGACGCAAGGTCGCCCGCGCGCAAGATCACTTGATCTTGGCTTCCTTGAAGTCGACATGCTTGCGCACAACGGGATCGTACTTACGCTGAACCATCTTCTCGGTCATGTTGCGCGGGTTCTTCTTCGTCACATAGAAGAAGCCGGTGTCGGCGGTGGAGACCAGCCGGATCTTGACGGTTGCGGGCTTCGCCATGGCGTATTCCTAAATATCCTGATGCGGGCAGCACCTGATGGCATTACCGCGCAGTGTTCCAGTTCAAGTCTGAGAATCAATTCTCGTGGCAGGGCATAGGCGATTGCACACGGAATCACCGGCAGACCTTGCCAAAGCGTCGCGGCCTTTGCTGGATATGAGCGCACAAGTCAAGCCGCGCCTCGCCCGTTTCGTGATGCCGGACGCTGCCCGACCAGCGTTCTACCGTTCGCGGCGACCCAGAACAATGGCCGCCAACAGACCCAGCAAGGCCGCTGCGCCTGCCCCGCCGTACAGCCAGCCCTTGCGGCTCTTGCGCACCCGCTCCAGCGCCGCCTCGTCGAGATAGAAGCCCCCTTGTGCCCCGCGAATTACGCCGTGCGCGCGCATCGAATTAAAGCGGTCTGCCTCAACCGGATCGGTCGGGATGATGTCGACGGCGTTTGCCGGCGACGTGGCGTCGAACGCCCGATAGCGCGAGGCAACCACCTCTTCCATCTCGCGCTCACCGCGAACCATTTCTGCGACATTGGTACCCATGGCGAAACTCTCTCCAAAAAGTCAGGGGTCCAGCATTCGCGCGACCCTCATCCTGTCGATTATCAAGCGCTGGAAGCCGCCTTGGTTCCGCGAACCAACGAAAAGCGGCGCCGATCCGGGATCGGCGCCGCCATGATGTGTCCGCAGCAAGCTTATTGTGGAGCGGCATCCATATCGTCTGCCTGTTCCTCCATCATATCGGCGCGTTCCTCGCCCTGTTCCTCGACCATTTCGGCCTGCTGGTCCATGCCGGCGTCGTCGAGTGCGTCGGCGCGCATGTCGGCCTGATCCTCGACAGCCTCGGCCTGGTTTTCCATCTGGTTTTCGGCAGGGCTGTCGCACGCTGCAAGCGCAAGGCCGAGTGCTGCAACACTCGCGGCGGCAATAAGCTTCTTCATCAGGTAGTCCCCTTGAACAGTCCGGCATGACGATACCGGCATCCGCATGAAAATAGCCGGGAGAGCGAAAGGTTCCGCCATCCCGGCCATCAATTTAACTTATGCCAAGATCGGATCAGCGCACGCTGCCACGACGGACAAGGTTGACGATTGCAAGCAGCACGATCGCGCCAAGAAACGAGAACAACAGCGCGGACAGGCTGAACCCGTTCATGATGGTGTCCCCGCCGACAACAAGCCCGGCAATCAATGCGCCAACGATGCCGACGACCACGTTCAGCAGGATTCCCTGCTGTGCGTCGGTGCGCATCACTATGCTGGCAAGCCAGCCGATGATGCCTCCGACTATGATCATGATGATGATACCCATCGCAAGTTTCCTTCAAATTACGTTTGTCAAGGAAACCGTTGTGCTGCGTGATTGGTTCCGCCCGCCCCTATTCGGTTTCGAACTGCAGTGCCGCCAGGCTGGCGTAAAGGCCGTCGCGTTCGACCAGCTCCGCGTGGGTGCCTTGCTCCACGATGGAACCGTGTTCCATCACCGCGATGCGGTCTGCAGCGCGGACGGTCGCAAGGCGGTGTGCAATCACGATCGTGGTACGTCCCTTCATCAGCGTTTCGAGCGCCGATTGCACTAGCCGCTCGCTTTGGGCGTCGAGCGCGCTGGTCGCTTCGTCCAGCAGCAGCAGGGGTGCATCGCGCAGCAGCGCCCGGGCGATGGCAACACGCTGACGCTGGCCGCCTGACAGGCGCGCGCCGCTATCGCCGATGAACGTGTCGAGGCCGTCGGGCAGCGCGCGGAGGAATTGCTCGGCATTGGCGGCCCTCGCAGCTTCCCAGATCTGCTCGTCACTCGCGTCCCAGGCGCCATAGCGCAGATTGTCGCGCGCGCTGGCGGCGAACAGCACGCTTTCCTGCGGCACAAGCGCGAGGCGCTGACGCAGTTCCTCGGGGTCAGCGCGGGTAAGGTCGATCCCGTCCACTCGCACGCTGCCGGCCTGCGGATCGTAGAACCGGGCGATCAGCTGGAACAGCGTCGATTTGCCGGCCCCGGATGGGCCGACGATGGCCACCGTCTCTCCCGGCTCGACGGTCAGCGAAAAATCCTTGAGCGCCTTTTCATCCGGACGAGTGGGATAGCGAAAGGTTACGTTCTGGAAAGCGACCGATCCGCGCGGCGGTATCGGCAGCGCCTGCGGGCGTGCCGGAGCCGCGATCGCCGGACGCGTCGCCAGCAGTTCGCCCAGCCGCTGGGCCGCGCCTGCCGCGCGCAGGATTTCACCATACACCTCGGCCAGAGAGCCGAACGCGCCGCCGACCAGGCCCGCCGTGATGACAAAGGCAGCAATGGTGCCGCCGGTGATCTCGCCCGCCTGAACGTCCAGCGCGCCGCGCCACATCAGTGCCACCAGTGCGCCCAGCACCAGCCCCATCGCAAGCGCGGTCAGCACGGCACGCATCATGATGCGCCGCTTGGCCGTTTCGAAGGATCGCTCCACTGCGCCGCCGAAGCGGATGGCCTCGCGCCGTTCCTGGTTGAAGACCTGCACGATGCGGATGCCGCCCAGAACCTCGCTGACCATTGCGCCCAGATCCGCGATCCGGTCCTGGCTTGTCCTGGACAGGCCGCGCACCCGGCGGCCGATCAGCACCAGCGGCAGTATGACCACCGGTATCGCAAGCAGCAGCCATACCGTCAGCCGAGGAGCCAGGAAGAACATGTAGATCGTGCCGCCGATCGCAGTCAGCGCGTTGCGCAGCGCGACAGAGATGGTCGATCCGACCACATGTTCGATGATCGCGGTATCGGCGGTCATGCGCGAGGAAATCTCGCGCGGGTTGTTGTCCTCGTAGAACGAAGGCGGCAGAGTGACGAGGTTGTCGTACACCTTCAGCCGAAGATCGGCGACGACCCGTTCAGACAGCCAGGACACCAGGTAGAACCGGAATGCCGTGCCGATCGCCAGCACCAGCACCAGGATCAGGAGGTACTGGAACCAGCGCGTGATCTCGCCACCGCCGAAGCCGCGATCGATCACCAGCTTGAACCCGGAAGGGATCGCAAGCGTGGCGGCGGAGGTCGTCAGAAGCGCCACGCCCGCGCCCGCCATGTAGCCGGGATAGTTCCACGCAGCATCGAGCAGCATCCACAAGGGTCCGATCGAGCGTGAGGGCTTGTCCGCCTTCCCGCCTGCGCCTTCGTCAGGCGAATTCTTCGACCTTGACTGAGGAAGCGAGGGATCCGACGGTTCGGCCGATCGCGAAAGGCTGGTCTGCTCGGTCATGTCAGCCGACTAGACCAAAGCGCGCGGCGATTGAAGCGCTATAAGCGGCTGGTCCCCCCGCAATCGCGGTTGCATCAACAGGGAGTCGCGGGCCGCGGGAGATTGCTGCATTGCAACGAGGCGCGGGAACGATCTACACTGCGCAGACATTGGCCGTGTGTGATGGCTGTTCCGTGCGGCTTTGCCGATCGGCCAGCCGCCCCTTGTTGCATATGCGCAGATCTTGCGCCCGAAGGGACAGGGACGGCGAGGAGAATTGATACATGCTCTATTCGCTTTACGAGATTCAGCAGGCCTGGCGCGCATACGCGACCACCATGGCGTCGGTAACCGCCGAATGGCTCAACAATCCGAACAACCCGATGGGTTCGATGGGGATGGGGCCGAGCATCTCGTCCGCGCTTGAAGTCTTCGCCCATGCCGCCGAACCGCGCGGCAAGCCGCCCTTCGGGATCACCAGCGTCAACGTAGACGGCAAGGCGCACGATGTGACCGAGGCGGATGTGCTGTTCAAACCGTTCGGCAATCTCAAGCGTTTCACCCATACCGGCCTGCCGGTCGACGCACCCAGGCTGCTGATCGTCGCACCGATGAGCGGGCACTACGCCACGCTGCTGCGCGGCACGGTCGAGCGGATGCTCCACAAGGCGGAGGTCTACATCACCGACTGGGCCGATGCGAAGCTGGTGCCCGCTTCGGAGGGGCTGTTCGACCTCGATGACTATATCGACTACGTAATTGGGTTCCTTGAGCATATCGGCCCCGGCGCGCATCTGATGGCCGTCTGCCAACCCTCCGTCCCCGCCTTTGCAGCGACGGCCGTGATGGCGGAGAAGGACAATCCGTGCCGCCCGGTCACGCTGACGATGATGGGCGGCCCCATCGATACGCGCGAGGGTCCGACCGAAGTGAACGAAATGGCAGTCGGGCGCCCGATGCACTGGTTCAAGCAGTATTTGATCCAGACCGTGCCGATGCATTATCCGGGCGCGGGGAGGCAGGTCTATCCCGGCTTCCTGCAGCTTTCCGGCTTCATGTCGATGAACCTCGGCAACCACATGATGAGCCAATACGGGCTGTTCAAACATCTGGTCGCAGGCGACGGGGAAAGCGCCGACGCGACCAAGGCCTTCTATGACGAATATCTGTCGGTCTGCGACATGACCGCTGAATTTTATCTCCAGACGGTGAAAGCGGTGTTCAAGGAGTATCTCCTGCCCCGCGGCCTGCTGACCCACCGCGGCAAAACCATCGACCTGGGCAAGATTCACGACACCGCACTGCTGTGCATCGAGGGCGAGCGGGACGACATCTCGGGGGTCGGGCAGACCAGGGCGGCGCTGAAGCTGACTCCGGGATTGAGCGACGAGCTCAAGAAATATCATCTGCATCCCGACGTCGGCCATTACGGCATCTTCAACGGCTCTAAATGGCGGGGCAAGATTGCGCCGATCGTCGAGCAATGGATGGCAGATCACGCCCGCGCGCGGCTGAGGGCCGTCGCCTAGCCGACGGCAGCGCTCGTCCGCCGCCGGGCGCGTGTCCACCTTCGTGGCCCGTCGGGCAGGCTCGCGTGATGGACTGCATGCGGCCGCGCAGGGTTATGCGCGCGTTTACCCTTTCCGTTTAAGATGCCTTCGTGCGCTGCAGTGCATGATGGACAGATGAACGGAATGACTCGCATATTTGCCTTCGTATTGCGTGCCGGCGGTGCCGTCGGCGGGGCCTTCGCCGGGCTGCAAATGCCGCCGGCAGTCCTGACCGACCTGCTTGCCAGTGCAGGGCTCGGCGCGGACGCAGGCGTCACGCCAGGCGTTGCGGGCCTTGCGCTTGCAGCGGTGGGAATGGTGTTTGGCCTGCTGGTGGGCTCGGCCATCGCGGACGTGCTGCCTGAAGGCGGCAGCGAAGCGGTCGGCACGCGCGAGGATGCGGCCGCATCGGTCCCGCGCCTTCGCCGCCATCTCGCCGAAGGGCAGGGCAGCGCAAAAAAGACAGGATCGCCGCTCGATCGCCTGTCGGCTCCACCTGCGGGCCAGCGCTTGCCCAAGCACGACCTCAGCCACATTCCGCCTGCGCCCAAGGATGACGAGATCACCTTTGACCGCATTCCGAACACCGGCTTTTACGCCGATATCGAATTGCCGATGAATTTCGACGACGATGGCGAAGATCTTGCGCGTTTCGACCTGGGGTCAGACAAGCGACAGGCGTCCATGAACGCTCGCGTCGCCGATGATTGGTACGGGGAAGATGATTGGGGCGCGAACGAGGAGGCTAGCTCGTCGGCTGCTTGCTTGGCCGCCGCCGAACAGGAGCAGGAACTCGCGCCCGCACCCGTTTCTGCCGAGACCGGGCCGCCGCCGCTCGCGCAGTCGCAGGCTTTCGCCGACAGCGATGCCTTCGCCGAGCCGCTGATGGCGGAGCAGTCTGTAGCCTTCGAGCGCGAGCCAGTTCAATCATGGTCCGAACCGGCAAAAGATGTAGAGACCGCTCGCGTCTATTCCATCCAGCGCGACATCGGCCCACGCGACTCAGGAGGTGACTCCGGCCCGCGCGAAGCAGGCACAGGTGGCATCGGCCATGACGGGCACAGCGCGCCGCGCTTCGCGCCGGGGCTGACCGGCGGCATGGACAGCGACTGGTTCGCGGGCGAAGCGGACGAGGAAGAAGACGCCGACGATGATGGCGCAGGATACGGCTCCCTCATGGCGATCGGCCTCGGCAAGACGCACAAGGCGCGCCCGCAGGCGCCGACGCACCGTCCGGGGGAGGCGAACCTGTCGCCCATGCCGCTGCTGGACGCCGATCGCGGCCGCCAGCTGATCCCGAACGGAGCCGGACCGCAGGATTTTCGCCTGCGCGAAGCGCTCGAGGAGTTGAAGCGGGTCTGATAACCCTCTAGAACGAGTGGCGAAACCGACCGTTTTCGGCGGTTTTGTTCCCACTCGACAGAAGATTTCCTTCTGCAGAGTTGCAAAGACAGCTTCCTGTCGTCATTGGGAACCAGCGCGCAATAACTGCGCCCTTTTCAAGGGCGGGCTGATTCGCGCATGTATTCCGGGCAATGGTGCCCGGGCCCCGACAGGATAGGTGAAGATGGGTTTTCCGCCGGTTCAAGGCCTCTACGACGCGCGCAACGAACACGACAATTGTGGTGTGGGCTTCGTCGCCCATATCAAGGGTGAAAAATCGAACGCGATTATCCAGCAAGGCCTGACCATCCTGGAGAATCTGGACCACCGCGGTGCGGTGGGGGCCGACCCGCTTCTGGGCGATGGCGCGGGCATTCTGATACAGATGCCCGACACGCTGCTGCGCAAGTGGGCGAAGGGCGAAGGCAAGACGCTGCCGCCGGCGGGCGACTACGCCGTGGCGATGTGCTTCCTGCCGCAGGACAAGCCTTCGCGCGACTTCGTGGTAGCGCAGTTCGAGAAGTTCATCGGCAAGGAAGGCCAGCAGCTGATCGGCTGGCGCGACGTGCCGACCACGCTCGACGGTCTGGGCAAGACCGTGCTGGAACAGATGCCGGTGATCCGCCAGGCGATCATCGCGCGCGGCGGAAATTGCGAGGATCAGGACGCGTTCGAGCGCAAGCTGCTCTCGATCCGCAAGCAGACGCAGAACCCGCTGGCGACATTGGCGGAAAAGCATGGGCTGCCCGGCCTGACCGAACTGTACATGCCCAGCTTCTCCAGCCGGACCATCGTGTACAAGGGGCTGCTGCTGGCAAATCAGGTCGGCAGCTTCTATGACGATCTGCGCAATCCTGACTGCACCTCCGCGCTGGCGCTGGTGCACCAGCGGTTCAGCACCAACACCTTCCCCAGCTGGAAGCTGGCGCAGCCGTTCCGCCTGATCGCCCATAATGGCGAGATCAACACGGTGCGCGGCAACGTCAACTGGATGAACGCGCGCCGCCGCACCATGGAATTGCCGCTGCTGGGCGCCGATCTCGACAAGATGTGGCCGATCATCCCGCATGGCCAGTCCGACACCGCCTGCCTCGACAATGCGCTCGAACTGCTGCTGGCGGGCGGATACAGCCTGGCCCACGCGATGATGATGCTGATCCCCGAGGCGTGGGCCAAGAACCACGAGATGGATCCGGCACGCCGCGCATTCTACGAATATCACGCTGCGCTGATGGAACCATGGGACGGCCCCGCATCGGTCGCCTTTACCGACGGCCGCCAGATCGCCGCCACGCTGGACCGCAACGGCCTGCGCCCGGCGCGCTATTGCGTAACCAAGGACGATCTCGTCTGCCTCGCATCCGAGAGCGGCGTGCTGCCGTTCGCGGAAGAGGACATCACCCGCAAGTGGCGTCTGCAGCCAGGCAAGATGCTGCTGATTGACCTCGAGGAAGGCCGCATCGTCGAGGATGAGGAGCTGAAGGCCGACCTCGCCAATGCGCACCCGTACGAGAAGTGGCTGCGCGACGCGCAGTACAAGCTGGAAGATCTCGACATCGTCGAGATCGAGGCGGACGACGTGCCGATCGATCCCACGGAAGACAGCGAGCTGTTCCTGCGCCGCCAGCAGGCGTTTGGCTACACGCAGGAGGACGTGTCCAAGTTCCTCGAGCCGATGCTGTACAATGGCGACGATCCGATCGGATCGATGGGCACCGACACGCCGATCGCGGTGCTGTCGAAGCGTTCGCGCCTGCTCTACGACTATTTCAAGCAGAACTTCGCGCAGGTTACCAACCCGCCGATCGACCCGATCCGCGAGGAGCTGGTGATGAGCCTGCTATCGATGATCGGTCCGCGCCCCAACCTGCTGGGCCGCGATGCCGGCACGCACAAGCGGCTGGAAATCACGCAGCCGATCCTGACCAACAGCGATCTGGCCAAGATCCGCTCGGTCGAATCGGGCCTCGACGGTGCGTTCCGCACCGGCACCATCGACATCACCTGGGACGCCAGCACCGGCGCCGAGGGGCTCGAGATGGCGATCAAGGAGATGTGCTGGGCCGCGACCGAGGCTGTGCTGGCCGACAAGAACATCCTGATCCTGTCGGACCGGGCGCAGGGTCCTGACCGCATCGCGATGCCCGCGCTGCTGGCGACCTCGGCGGTGCATCACCATCTCGTCCGCCAAGGCCTGCGCATGCAGACCGGCCTGGTCGTGGAAACGGGCGAAGCGCGCGAGGTGCATCACTTCTGCGTGCTGGCGGGTTACGGTGCCGAGGCGATCAACCCCTATCTGGCCTTCGAAACGCTGGAGAGCATCCGCGTGCACCGCCAGGCGCCGCTGTCGACCGAAGATGCCGAGTACAACTACATCAAGGCCATCGGCAAAGGCATCCGCAAGGTGATGTCGAAGATGGGGATCAGCACCTATCAGTCCTACTGCGGTGCGCAGATCTTTGACGCCGTGGGACTGTCCACCGCCTTCGTCGACAAGTATTTCACCCGCACGTCGACAACGATCGAGGGCGTCGGCCTTGCGGAGGTCGCGGAAGAAACCGTGCGCCGCCACACCGCTGCCTATTCGGAAGAGCAGATCTACCAGAAGATGCTCGATGTCGGCGGTATCTATCAGTACCGCATCCGGGGGGAGGACCATGCGTGGACCCCGACCAATATTGCCAATCTGCAGCACGCCGTGCGCGGCAACGACTGGTCGAACTATGAAGAGTTCGCCAAGTCGATCAACGAGCAGTCCGAACGGCTGCTGACGATCCGCGGTCTGATGGAGCTGAAAAAGGCCGAGAAGAAGATCCCGCTGGACGAGGTGGAGCCGGCCGCCGAGATCGTGAAGCGTTTCGCCACCGGCGCGATGAGCTATGGCTCGATCAGCTGGGAAGCGCACACGACGCTGGCGATGGCCATGAACCGGATCGGCGGCAAGTCGAACACGGGTGAGGGCGGCGAGGATCCCAAGCGGTTCACTCCGCTGGAAAACGGCGATTTGATGCGTTCGGCGATCAAACAGGTCGCTTCGGGCCGCTTTGGCGTGACGACCGAATATCTGGTCAATGCCGACGACATCCAGATCAAGATGGCGCAGGGCGCAAAGCCCGGCGAGGGCGGCCAGCTGCCCGGCCACAAGGTCGACAAGACCATCGGCGCGACCCGGCACTCGACGCCGGGCGTGGGCCTGATCTCGCCGCCGCCGCATCACGACATCTATTCGATCGAGGATCTGGCGCAGCTGATCCACGATCTGAAGAACGTGAACCCGTCCTCGCGCATCTCGGTCAAGCTTGTGTCCGAAGTGGGCGTTGGCACGGTGGCCGCGGGCGTGTCGAAGGCGCGCGCCGACCATGTCACGATCTCGGGCTATGAAGGCGGCACGGGCGCTTCCCCGCTGACGTCCTTGACCCATGCGGGTTCGCCTTGGGAAATCGGCCTCGCCGAAACGCAGCAGACCTTGCTGCTGAACGATCTGCGTGCGCGCATTGCGGTGCAGGTCGACGGCGGGCTGCGCACAGGGCGCGACGTCGCCATTGGCGCGCTGCTGGGTGCGGACGAGTTCGGCTTTGCCACCGCTCCGCTGATCGCGGCGGGCTGCATCATGATGCGCAAGTGCCACCTCAACACCTGTCCGGTGGGCGTGGCGACGCAGAACCCCGAACTGCGCAAGCGCTTCACCGGCCTGCCCGAGCATGTGGTCAACTATTTCTTCTTCGTCGCGGAAGAGCTGCGCCAGATCATGGCCGAGATGGGCTTCCGCACGGTCGAGGAAATGGTCGGCCGCGTCGACCGGATCGACATGAAGCGGGCCGTTTCGCACTGGAAGGCACATGGCATCGACCTCTCGAAGCTGCTCCACCAGGTGAAGCCGGTGGAAGGCCATGAGCTTTATCGTACCGAGACGCAGGACCATGGCCTGGAAGCGGCCATGGACCAGGAGCTGATCAAGTCTGCCAAACCTGCGCTTGAGAACGGCGAGAGCGTCCGGCTTGAGCGCGAGATCCGCAACGTCAACCGCACCGTCGGCACCATGCTGTCGGGCGAGGTGGCCAAGCGTTTCGGCCATGCGGGCCTGCCCGACAACACGATCCGCATCAGCTTTACCGGCGTCGCGGGGCAGAGCTTTGCCGCGTGGCTGGCGCATGGCATCACGCTGGAATTGACCGGCGATGCCAACGACTATGTCGGCAAGGGATTGTCGGGCGGCCGTGTCATCGTGAAGCAGCCGGACGGCATGGACCGCGACCCGACGAACAACATCATCGTCGGCAACACGGTGCTCTATGGCGCGATCGCGGGCGAGGCGTTTTTCAACGGCGTCGGCGGCGAGCGTTTCGCGGTCCGCAATTCGGGCGCGATCGCGGTTGTCGAAGGCACCGGCGACCATGGCTGCGAGTACATGACCGGCGGCGTCGTGCTGGTGCTGGGCCCCACGGGTCGCAATTTCGCGGCGGGCATGTCGGGCGGCATCGCCTATGTCTATGACGAGGACGGCCAGTTCGCGAAGCGCTGCAACGCCGAAATGGTGGACCTGCGGGAAGTGCGGAACACCGATGAGGACGTGCCGCATGGGCAGCGTCCCGAACAGCGCGGCCATTCGGTCGAAAATTTCGGCATGGGCGATCCGCTCTATTTCGACAGCGCGCGCATCAGGGTGCTGCTCGAACGCCATGTGCTGCACACGGGCAGCAGCCGGGCGAAGGCGATCCTCGACGATTTCGACAATGCGGTCACCCGCTTCGTCAAGGTGATGCCGCGCGATTATGAGAATGCATTGAAAATGCTGGAAGCTGAACGGCTTGAAGCCGAATCGGTGGCGGCGGAATAAGGGAGGCACGCATGGGCAAGGAAACCGGCTTCCTGGAACTCGACCGCCAGGATCGAATCCTACGAGGCGCCGACGGAGCGTCTGCAGCACTACAAGGAATTCGTGGTCCCGCACGATCCGCAGGCCCTTCAGGGGCAGGCGAGCCGCTGCATGAACTGCGGCATTCCCTATTGTCACAACGGCTGTCCGGTGAACAACATCATCCCGGACTGGAACCATCTGGTCTATGAGGGGAACTGGAAGGAGGCGCTGGTCAACCTGCACTCCACCAACAATTTCCCCGAGTTCACCGGCCGCGTCTGCCCCGCGCCGTGCGAGGCCAGTTGCACGCTGAACATCGTGGACCAGCCCGTCACCATCAAGTCGATTGAATGCGCGATTGTCGACAAGGGGTGGGAGGAAGGCTGGATCGTTCCCCATCCTCCCGCGAAAAAAACCGGCAAGTCGGTCGCGGTGGTCGGTTCGGGTCCCGCGGGCATGGCCTGCGCCCAGCAGCTTGCGCGCGCCGGCCATTCGGTGACCCTGTTCGAGAAGCACGACCGGATCGGCGGGCTGCTGCGCTATGGCATTCCCGACTTCAAGATGGAAAAGCACCTCATCAACCGCCGCGGGGCGCAGATGGAGGCCGAAGGCGTCTCGATCCGCACCAGCACCGAGGTGGGCGTCGACATTTCGATGAAGACGCTGAAGGAGAACTTCGACGCGGTGGTGCTGTCGGGCGGCGCGGAAGATGCGCGTACGCTGGACATTCCGGGCGCGGAGATGAGCGGTGTGCGCCTCGCGATGGAGTTCCTGACCCAGCAGAACAAGCGCAACGCCGGCGACAGCGAAGAGCGCGCGGCCCCGCGCGGCACGCTGGTCGCGACCGACAAGCATGTCATCGTGATCGGCGGCGGCGACACCGGTTCGGACTGCGTCGGAACCTCGAACCGGCAGGGCGCGGCAAGCGTCACCCAGATCGAGATCATGCCCCGGCCTCCCGAAAAGGAGGACAAGCTGATGACCTGGCCGGACTGGCCGCTCAAGCTGCGTACCTCTTCCAGCCATGAAGAGGGCGTGGACCGCGACTGGGCGATCCTGACCAAGCGCGTGGTGGGCGAGAACGGCAAGGTGACCGGCCTCGAATGCGTCCGCCTCGAATGGCAGGGACGCGAGATGAAGGAAGTGCCGGGCAGCGAATTCACGCTGCGGGCCGATCTCATCCTGCTGGCCATGGGCTTTGTCGGCCCGCGCAAGGGCGGCATGCTCGACCAGGCGGGC
The DNA here is from genome assembly GCA_963752785.1 of uncultured Alphaproteobacteria bacterium. Taxonomy (GTDB): domain Bacteria; phylum Pseudomonadota; class Alphaproteobacteria; order Sphingomonadales; family Sphingomonadaceae; genus Croceicoccus. Next base: position 104,256 of record CAVVZE010000010.1, on the reverse strand, counting down.
GTCGAATACGACCCGCGCGGCAATGTGCTGGCCGATACGCACAGCTACAGGACCAGCCAGGACAAGGTCTGGGCCTGCGGCGACATGCGCCGCGGGCAGAGCCTGGTCGTCTGGGCCATCCGCGAAGGCCGCCAGTGCGCGCGTTCGGTGGACGAGGCCCTGATGGGCGTCAGCGAATTGCCGAGATAGGTCCGCGCGGCACCCGCGTCGCTACCGTTTGCGGTGGTGGCGCGGGCCGTGCGGCCCAAGCCGTTCGGTTGACTGGACGCCGACGATCAGCGTCTCCCGCCGCTCTTGCGCCGCAGTGGCTGGAAAGCCGACGGTCCTGCGCGGCCCGGCCCGCCGCACCGGTGCCTGCGCGGCTATGCGTTCCGGCGCGGCGCGCACGGGCGCGATCGCACTCTGCACCGGGCGCGGCGCAGAAGCCGCCGCCGTATCGGCACGCTTCGCACGGGCCGGGCGCTCGGAGGAGGGCTCATCGCGATCATCCTGCGCTCGCTGATCCGCACCGCCATTCCTGATCGCCGGCAGGATCCCGCCCGGAGGAGTGGAAACCGGCCCGGCCGCGATCGGTCCGCGCGGCCGTGGAGTCTCATTCCCGCCTCTGGACAGCGCCTGCGCAAGGATGATTGCAGCGACGATCATCAGGATCGCCTCGACTGCCAGTCGCTGCCGCAAGAGCCGCTCTGTCCGTTGCGCATCGAAGGCGTCGGGCGGCGCAAGGATGCTGGCCAGATCGGCATCCAGCCGCGGCTCTCCAAAGGCGATGATGCGCTGCACGTCACCTGCCATACCCGAGAACAGCTCGCCCGGCGACCCGTTACCAGTCGATCGGCTGGCGACCCTGTTCGCGCAGAAACGCATTGGCGCGGCTGAACGGACGCGATCCGAAGAAGCCGCGATGCGCTGAAAGCGGGCTGGGATGGGGGCTTTCGATGACCAGATGGTGCGATTTAGCTCCCAGCTCGGGGATCCGCCGTGCCTTTTGCTGGGCATGGCTGCCCCACAGGATGAACACGCTGGGCTGTTCCCCGGCTGCGACGGCCTTCACGCAGGCATCGGTGATCGCATCCCAACCGCGCCCGGCATGGGATCCCGCCTTCGCGGCCTCTACCGTCAGCGTGTTGTTGAGCAGCAGCACGCCCTGCCGCGCCCAGCGCGTCAGATCGCCGTCCGGGACGCGGCGCAACGTCGAGGTCGCTTGCCAGTTCCTTGTAGATATTACGCAGCGACGGCGGCAGCTTCACCCCCTCCGGCACCGAAAACGCCAGCCCATGCGCCTGTCCCGGTCCGTGGTAGGGATCCTGCCCCAGGATCACGACCTTCACATCCTCCAGCGGCGTCAGCGCAAGCGCGTTCAGCCTCTGTCCACGCGGGGGATAGATAATGCGCCCCTCATTCTCTTCGGCCCTGGATCCAGCTGGCGAGTTGCCGCGCCTGGTGCGGTCGACAGGACAGGATCGAGAGCGGGGGCCCAGCTTGCGGGAACGCTTTCGGTCATGGCCGGGGTCTTAGCGCCTCGCTGCATTGCCGCGCCAGCGGTCCCGCTGCCGATTTCCCCGGTTGCGGCCCTGTCCCTCCTTCCCGAAGTCTCTCCCCTTTCCCAAACCGGCGTTCACCCCTAAGGACATAATTATGACAGTCTATCTTCATGAAGAAGACCTGCCCGAAGGCGTTCTCGCTCCCGGACCGATTGCGGTCGATACCGAAACCATGGGCCTTGTCACCCCGCGCGACCGGCTGTGCCTCGTGCAGATCAGCGACGGGCAGGGCGACGAGCATCTCGTCCGCTTCCGCGCCGACAGCCCGTACAACGCGCCCAATCTGTGCGCCGTGCTGGCCGATCCATCGCGGGAGAAATACTATCATTTCGCCCGCTTCGATCTGGCCGCGATCCAGTTCTATCTGGGCGTGATGGCCGCGCCGGTGTTCTGCACCAAGATCGCCAGCAAGCTGACGCGCACCTATACCGATCGCCACGGTCTCAAGAACCTCGTCAGCGAATTGCTGGGCAAGGACATCTCCAAGCAGCAGCAGTCGAGCGACTGGGGCGCGCCCGAATTGAACGACGCGCAGCGCGAATATGCCGCCAGCGACGTGCGCTACCTGCACGAGATGGTGGCGATCTTCCGTACCCGGCTGGAGCGCGAGCATCGCACCGGACTGGCGCAGGCGTGCTTCGATTTTCTGCCGGCGCGCGCGCTGCTGGACCTTGAAGGCTGGGGAGACAAGGACATCTTCAGCCACGAGGCATGATGCGCCTCGCGAAAACGGATAGAGCATGAGCGCCGAGGCCACCATCGTCCGCCACAATCGCCGCGTTCAGGCGGCGCCGGGGGGTGCGCACGACCGGCTGATCCGCTTCCTGCTGGTTGCGCTGCCGATCTGCATCGGCGTGCTCGTCGCGCTGATGGTGCTGGCCCCCGTCGCTTCGCAGGGTGAGGTCAGCTTCCTGCTGGACCGCAACCGGGTCGAGCTGACCGAAAACCGGATGATGGTCGACAATGCGATGTACCGCGGTGCCGACAATCGCGGGCGGCCATTCTCCGTTCAGGCCGGCAGTGCCATGCAGCGCACGAAGGAGCGCGGTCTGGTCGAGATGAACGACCTGACCGCACGCCTGCTGATGAACGAAGGGCCCGCCGTGCTGACGGCGCAGAACGGCACCTATGACCTCGACCAGGAAGCGGTACGGTTTCCCGGCGCGGTCAATTTCACCGCATCGGACGGCTACCGCATGATTGCGCGCAATGTCTCGGTCATGCTGCCCGAACGCAAGCTTGTGGGCGATGGACGGGTGAACGGGCGCGTGCCGATGGGCACCTTCTCGGCCGACCGGCTGGAGGCCGATTTACAGGAGCGCACCGTTTCGCTTATCGGAGACGCCAGGCTTCGCATGGAGCCGGGTTCGGTGACGACGCCGTGATGGGAATATGATGAACGACCACGCACTCTCTGTTCGCCGGATCGCGAAGCGCGCTGCCATCGGCTTTGCCCTGGGCGCAGCCGCCATGCTGGGCGCACAGCAATTGTCGGCGCAGGCGATCGCCGGTTTCAATTCGCGTCAGCCGGTCGATTACGCGGCGGACCGGATCGAACTGCAGGACCGTGCCGACCGCGTCGTGCTGTCGGGCAATGTCGTCGTCAAACAGGGCGATCTGCGCCTGACGGCGGGACGGACGATCGTGAACTATACCGACAGCCGGCACGCTGCGTATCCAGCGGATCACCGCGACGGGAGGCGTCACGGTCACGCGGGGGAACGAGACTGCGCGCGGCAATGTCGGCGTCTACGACTTCAATCGCCGCACGATCACGCTGGTCGGTGATGTCGCGTTGCGGCGCGGAGGTGATACGCTGAACGGTGGGCGGCTGGTGATCGACCTCAACACCGGCGTGTCCAGCGTGGACGGCAGCAGCGCGGGCAGCTCGTCGGCGGTGGGCGGGACGCGCACCAATGACGGGCGCGTATCGGGCAGCTTCTCGGTTCCGGAGAATTAGCGCCGGGCGTCCGCGGCGCGCGCAATTTCGGTACAGCCTGCCGCGAACAGCAGCGGCGCGGCCTGGCTGTCGGCCAGTAGCGCGCGGTGCAGCGCGATCAGACGGTCGCTGAGCCGCGCCAGCCTCGGCCCGTGCCATTGCTGCATCTGGCGCGCGATGGCGGCGCGCTCCTTGAAGAAGATGCGCGGATCGTTCTCCACCGCCTTGGCGATATTCTCGCCCGGACGGATCCGCGCCGCGATCTGGGTCAGCTGCGCCACGCGCCGCTCCATCGCCAGCACCGTACCCACCGGGTTGAGCCCATGCTGGCGGAACCGCGACAGCTCGTGCGGCAGGCGCGCGACATCGCCCGAAATGACCGCATCGACCAGCGGCATCACGCCGTCGTCATCGGTCTCTGCCCCGATGGCGTCGATGTCTTCGGCCGTGACGCTGCGCGGCGCATGGCTGTCGGCATCCAGATAGAGCGCCAGCTTCTGCACTTCCGCGGCCGCCATGCGCGTATCCAGCGCCACCGATGCGGCAATCCTTTGCGCCAGTTCCGCACCCATGCGCAGCCCCGCGCCATCCGCCAGCCTGCGCACCTCTGCCGTGACGGAGCGCAGGTCGGGCGGGTAGAACATCGCCACCAGCGCGTCGTCGCGCCTTTCCAGCAGCTTTGCGCTGCGCGATTTGTCGGTTGCGCCATTGGCGATGACGATCACCGGCCAACCCTGCGCCACCTCTGCCTCGGGCGCGTCTGTCAGGATCTTCAGCGCGTCATGCGCTTCCTCGCCCTGCGCGCGCACGATGATGTGCCGCCGGTCGCCGAACAGCGATGTGGACCGCGTCTCGTCGCACAGGCGCACGGGGTCGCGCTTCAGCTCGCTGCCTTCGATATCGACGCGTTCGCCGGGATCCGGCAGCAGTTCGACGATGCGCGCGGCCGCGCCATGGGCGCCGGCCTCGTCCGGTCCGCAGAAGAAGAAGACCTTCGCCGATCCGGCGGCGCGCGGCGCGGTCTGCGCAAACTTGCTGTTATTGATCTTCAACTTGGGGTCGCATCTGCTGGCGCAGGGTCAGTCGCGATGCGCGTGACGATGCTGTCGGCGACATCCTGCGTAAGGTTCTCCAGCGCCGTCTGTTCGGCGGCGATGGTCGCGTATTCGCTGGAAACGACGTCGATCCCGGCATCCGCCCCGTCGGTCGCATCCAGCAGCGTCTCGCCGCTCGACAGGTCGACCAGCTGGTATCGTGCGCGCAGGGTACGGCGTTCGCGCCCGATCGTGTCGTCGCCCAGCAGGCCAAGCCCTTCAGCTGGTCGTCGAGCCCCACGTCGAGCCGATAGCGCGACCCGCCGCCGTCAGTGCCCATGCGCTGCTGCAGGGCATCGCGCATCAGCCAGCCGGCCTGACCCGGGATCGGCGCAACCTCCACCGCGTGCAGCCCCTGCGCCACCGCGCCCGAACCGCCGCCCGCATACATCGGCTCCAGTGCGCAGCCGCCCAGCGGCACCGCCAGAGCGGCGAGGATCAGGGCAGGCAACAGGGCGGACACGCGCATCAGATGACCATATTGACCAGTCGGTCGGGCACGACGATCACCTTGCGAATCTCGGCACCGTCCAGGTTACGCTGGACCTTCTCGCTGGCAAGCGCAAGCGCCTCGAGCTCTTCCCTCGGCAGTGCCCTTGGCCACGGTCAGCGTATCGCGCAGCTTGCCCTTGACCTGCACCGCGATGGTGACCTCGTCCTCCACCAGCAGCGCAGGATCGACGTCGGGCCACGCGGCCTCCGCGACCAGCCCGCGCCTGTCCGGCGCGCGACCATGCCTCTTCGGCCAGATGCGGCATCATCGGCGAGACCAGCAGCAGCAGCGACCGGATCGCCTCGCTGCGGCTGGCGCAGGGCGCGGCCTTTTCGACAGTGCCGGTCAGCTCGTAAATCCGGGCGACCGCCTTGTTGAAGGACAGCGCCTCGATATCCTCGGCCACCGCGGCGACGGTCTGGTGCTGCTTGCGGGCGAGCGCCTTGTCCTCGCCCGTGCGCATCGGCGTCATACTGGCCGAACAGGCGCCACAGACGCTGGACGAAGCGGCCGCAGCCTTCGATCCCGGCTTCGCGACCACGGCAGGTCGCGTTCCGGCGGGCTGTCGGACAGCATGAACCAGCGCACCGCATCCGCGCCGTACTGGGCGATGATCTCGTCCGGGTCGACGACGTTCTTCTTCGACTTGGACATCTTGATCACGCGGCCGATCTCGACCGGCTGCCCGCCATCGACCAGCACGGCGCTGTCGCTGCGTTCGTTCACCTCGGCGGGCGCGTAATAGACGGTCCGGCCGTCGTCCTCGCGGCTATAGGTCTCATGCGTGACCATGCCCTGCGTGAACAGGCTGGCGAAGGGCTCCGTCACGTCGATCTTGCCGAAATGTGGCAAGCGCGCGGGTCCAGAACCGGGCATAGAGCAGATGCAGGATCGCATGCTCGATCCCGCCGATATACTGTCCGACCGGCAGCCATTGCGCGATCTCGTCCCGGTCGAACGGCTTGTCGTCCGGCTGGCTGGCAAAGCGCAGGAAATACCAGCTGAACTTCGACGAAAGTGTCGAGCGTATCGGTTTCGCGCCGCGCCGCGCCGCCGCATTTGGGGCAATCGGCATGCTTCCACGTCGGGATGGCGCGCCAGCGGATTGCCCGGAGTCCTGAAATCGACATCCTCGGGCAGCGCCACCGGCAGCTGGTCTTTGGGCACCGGCACCACGCCGCAGGCGTCGCAGTGGATGAACGGGATCGGCGTGCCCCAGTAGCGCTGGCGCGAAACGCCCCAGTCGCGCAGGCGCCATACGCGTCTTGGCGCGTGCCCCAGCCTTCCTCGGCAGCGCGCGTGATCACTGGCGCGCTTGGCGTCGTCCACCGTCAGGCCGGTCGAGGAAATCGGAATTGACGATGACGCCGTCGCCCGGCTTCCGCCTCGCCCGCGAAGGGCCGTGTCAGCTTCGTCGCGCCGGGCGCGACGACGCGCATGATCGGCAGGTTGTATTTGGTCGCGAATTCAAAGTCGCGCTGGTCATGGCCCGGCACCGCCATGATCGCGCCGGTGCCGTAATCCATCAGCACGAAATTGGCGATCTAGACCGGCAGGTCCTCGCCCGTGAACGGATGCGCAACGTTCAGCCCGGTGTCGAAACCCAGCTTTTCCGCCGTCTCCAGCTCCGCCGCGGTCGTGCCGCCCGCGCGGCACTGCTCGATGAAGGCCTGCGCCTGGTGATCGGCCGCGGCCACGGCCTGCGCGATCGGATGCTCCGCCGCGACGGCGACGAAGCTCGCGCCGAAGATCGTGTCGGGCCGGGTGGTATAGACCTCGATCGTCGTCGCCGAATTCGCTGCCTTTGAAACCGAAACTGCAGGCCGGTCGACTTGCCGATCCAGTTTTCCTGCATCAGGCGGACCTTTTCCGGCCAGCTTTCCAGCGCGTCGAGCCCGTCCAGCAGCTCGTCCGCGAACTGGGTGATCTTGAGGAACCACTGGCTCAGCTTGCGCTTCTCGACCACCGCGCCCGAACGCCAGCCGCGCCCGTCGATCACCTGTTCGTTGGCCAGCACGGTCTGTCGACCGGGTCCCAATTGACCGCGCTTTCCTTGCGGTAGACCAGCCCGGCTTCGTACAGATCGAGGAACAGCGCCTGTTCGTGCCCGTAATATTCGGGATCGCAGGTCGCGAACTCGCGGCTCCAGTCGAGCGCGAAGCCGAGGCGCTTCAGCTGCGCCTTCATGTTGGCGATATTATCGCGCGTCCAGCCGCCGGGATGGACGCCCTTTTCCATTGCCGCGTTTTCGGCCGGCATGCCGAACGCGTCCCAGCCCATCGGGTGCAGCACTTCGAGCCCGCGTCATCCGCTTGTAGCGCGCCAGCACGTCGCCCATCGTGTAATTGCGCACATGGCCGATATGGATGCGGCCCGAGGGGTAGGGGAACATCTCCAGCACGTAGCTCTTGGGCTTGGTGCTGGCGCTGTCGGCGCGGAACATCCCGCCTCGTCCCAGGCGCGCTGCCAGCGTCCGTCGGCGCTGCGACGGATCGAAACGCTCGTTCGTTCATTCTTCTGTTACCAGGGATCAGCCCATCAACGCGTCGCGGCGCATGTTCGCGGGCCCTGGTCAGGATGATGTCCTCCAGCTTCTGCACGGTCGCGGCCTGCACCGGCGCGCCGACCCACTTGCCGCCGCTGCATGACCTGGCGGCTGGCGGCCACGCGCAGCGCATCGGCGCGCAGGTCCTGATCGAGGATCGTCACGGTCACCTTCATCCGCTCTGCCGGGTTCTGCGGGTTGGTGTACCAGTCGGTCACGATCACGCCGCCCGCGCTGTCGGCCTGCAGCATGCGGCATGAACGACAGCGTGTCCAGGCTGGCGCGCCACAGATAGGCGTTGACGCCGATCGTGGTGACCTTGGATGCGGCCAGGTCGGTTTCCACCCGCTTGCTGTTCCCGCCGCAAGCTGCCAGCGCGGCGATCAGGCCGGCAGCCACCACGGCGCGAGTGGAAAACCGGCGCCGGTTCGCGCCAGCGGCGGCTTTCGTAACGACGGGGAGCGAGGGGGTCGCGGTCATGATGCGGAAGTCTTCCTGTTCTGCTTGCTCGGCCCCGAGATGACGATACGCTTTCGGCGCGCATCCGGCAGGGCGGGGCTGCTCTATCACCGCGATTGCACGGCGGGCAAGCTTTCAGCACCAGCCTGTGTGACACTGGGCTGAACAGGGCGCAGGCAAGGCTGGCGCGACCAGCTTGTGGGAGCGTTACCATCGCTGGCGATCCGGTCGGCGCCCGGATCCAATCGGACCGCTGTCGATTTCATGCAACAGCAACCGGCAAGAGTGGCGGTGCGCAGGGTAAATCGCTTTGCAGCCATTGCTTTTTGGCTTTATACACAGCTTTGCAGTCCGCATCTTGCGCCCGGCTCGCCGAGTTGCCGCAATCTTGCCCAGCTGGCAACGCGGATTGGCAAGGCGCGGCAGCGGTTGGCGGTGATACCCGCCCGCTGGCAAGGGCGGTTAATACGTCGGTCAGGCGATCCACTGGATATGCCTGGGAATGGTTCCTCACGGGGTTGCCCCGTCTGGATCGCAGGGAATGGATTGAGGTTGACGTGACCGTGTTGGTGGGGGCTCTTGGCAGGAAACGCATGGCGCGTGCGGCGATGGCCGTGACGGCCGCTTGCGCCTTCGTCGCCGCGCTTCCGCCCGCCGTGGCCGCCGTTTCCGATCTTGTTTCTGCCAGCGATTCGCGCCGTAGCGTCAGCATCGCCGCTGGCGGCGATCTGGGCGACTTCACGCCTGCTTCCGCCGATCCGCGCCTGCTGGCGTCGCTGGCCTCCATCCGCGAAGGCAGCAAGGACGATGCCGGCATGTTCCGCTTCACGCCCGCGGGCGTGAAAGAGGCAGCCAGCCGCGCCGTGACCGTGGCGGTACGCGTCGATTCCCAGATGGCTCGCGCGGCATCCCTGCGCAAGACGGCCGGGTCCGACACGGGGCTGAGCGTGCCGGGCGTCGCTCCGGTGGCTTTCAATCTTGGCATGGCGCGCGGTTATCAAAGCTTTGCACAGGCCGCGAACATCTCGAAGTTGGTGCAGCCGGGATCGGGCAAGGATTACCTGCCCGATGGCGTGCGTGAAATCGACGCGCCGGACCTGTCGCGCTTCACTCCCGCCAAGAAGAAGTCGGGCGAAAGCCGTTTCGGCGGCGTCGTCGAACTGAACGAAGGCGTGGTCGCGGGCCGCGCCCCACGCACTTTCGCCGATGGCGAGCAATCGGTCGACGTCAGCGGCTCGTATCGCGTGACGGGCAATCTGCGCGTAACCGCGGGCGTGCGCTATTCGGCAGAGCGTGAACGGATCGGATCGCTCGCCGACGGACAGCAGGACAACCAGTCCGTCTATGTCGGAACCCGCTTCCGGTTTTGACGAGGTTTGCGCTGGCCGGTCGGCTTGCGGATCGGTGCGCGATCCTGTCGCTTTTTCGTAAAATTGCTGTTGCACCAAGGGGTAAGGGTGGCACTCAAATCCGCTTGCCGCCTTTCTGGCGAGTGCCTAGGCTCGTCGCTGGAGAGTGAGGAGCACCTGAAGGGGAAGCGATAATGAGCAGAGTGGCAGTCGTCACGGGCGGCACCCGCGGCATTGGCGAAGGCATCAGCCTCGCCCTCAAGGACATGGGTTATACCGTTGCGGCCAATTTCGCCGGTAACGAGCAGAAGGCCCAGGAATTTTCCGAGCGTACCGGCATACCGAACTACAAGTTCGACGTCGGCGACCATGAAGCCGTCATGGCGGGCTGCGAAAAGATCACGGCCGAGGTTGGTGACATCGACATCGTCGTGAACAATGCGGGAATCACCCGCGACGGCGTGCTCCAAAAGATGAGCTGGGACGACTGGAACGAGGTGATGCGCATCAATCTCGGCGGCTGTTTCAACATGGCCAAGGCGACCTTCCCGGGCATGCGGGCGCGCAAGTGGGGCCGGATCGTCAACATCGGTTCGGTCAACGGCCAGGCCGGGCAGTACGGGCAGGTCAATTATGCCGCCGCCAAGTCGGGCATCCACGGATTTACCAAGGCGCTCGCGCAGGAAGGCGCGAAATACGGCGTGACGGTCAACGCGATTGCGCCGGGCTATATCGATACCGACATGGTCGCTGCGGTGCCCGAACCGGTGCTGGAGAAGATCATCGCCAAAATCCCCGTCGGCCGACTGGGCCATGCGGACGAGATTGCACGCGGCGTCGCCTTCTTCTGCGCGGAGGAAGCAACCTTCGTGACCGGCGCGACATTGTCGATCAATGGCGGCCAGCACATGTACTGATCGCCGCATCGCGCAAGCGACCGGGATGGCAAAAGGGGCAGGCGCCGAACGCCTGCCCCTTTTTGTTCAGCATTGGCAGGTGGCGATCAGGCCGCCTGCGCCTCCGCACCCGGATCGCGCAGCACATAGCCGCGGCCCCAGACGGTCTCGATATAATTGTCGCCATTGCAGGCGGTGGCAAGCTTCTTGCGCAGCTTGCAGATGAAGACGTCGATGATCTTCAACTCGGGCTCGTCCATCCCGTTATAGAGATGGTTGAGGAACATTTCCTTGGTCAGCGTCGTGCCCTTGCGCAGCGAGAGCAGTTCCAGCATCGCATATTCCTTGCCGGTCAGATGCACGCGCGAGCCATCGACCTCGACCGTCTTGGTGTCGAGATTCACCGACAGCTTGCCGGTGCGGATCACCGATTGCGAGTGTCCCTTGGAGCGGCGCACCACCGCGTGGATGCGGGCGACCAGTTCCTCGCGGTGGAACGGCTTGGTCACGTAATCGTCAGCGCCGAAGCCGAAGCTGCGAACCTTGGAATCCATTTCGGCAATGCCCGACAGGATCAGCACCGGCGTCTGCACCTTGGCGACCCGCAGCTTCTTCAGCACGTCATAGCCGTGCATGTCGGGCAGGTTCAGGTCGAGCAGGATGATGTCGTAGTCATAGAGCTTGCCGAGGTCGAGGCCCTCTTCCCCCAGGTCCGTCTGGTAGACATTGAACCCTTCGGTCGTGAGCATCAGTTCGATGGCCTTGGCCGTCGTCGGCTCGTCTTCGATCAGCAGGATACGCATAAGATTTCAGCCCCCTTGAAGGTCGGCCCATCCACCCTGTCGGGAGCCAACCGTAAACGCGATCTTCAATTAACCATACGAAAAGTGACCCAGAAAGGTTAATAAACCTTAAAACGTCTTAACGGAAAAAATTGAGTCATGATTGCAACAGTTTCCGGGCCGGAATCCACAATGCGAATCTTTGCGGGGCTTTTCCGAATCGGCTCGCGCAATTTTTCGAGACCCGCCTCAGCCTGCGCGGGCGAGCGCCTTCTGCCGGCGCCGCTGGACCGATGACCCCAGTCCCGCCGCTTCGCGATATTTGGCGACGGTGCGGCGCGCGATTTCATAGCCCTGCTTCTTCAGCTCGGTCACCAGCGCATCGTCGGACAATATTCCATCGGCAGGCTCTGCATCGATCAGCGCCTTGATCGCCGCCTTCACCGCCTCGGCCGAGGCGGCGCCCTGATCGCTTCCCTGCTCTGCGCCACCCGATGCGCTGACGCCCGAGGCGAAGAAGAAGCGCAATTCGAAACAACCGCGCGGGCAATGCAGGAACTTGTTCGCGGTCACGCGGCTGACGGTCGATTCGTGCAGATCCGTCGCCTCGGCCACCTCGCGGCGGGTCAGCGGCACCAGCGCGGAAACGCCGCGCCGAAAGAAGCCTTCCTGCCGCTTCACGATCTCGCGCGCCACGGTCAGGATGGTGCGCTGCCGCTGGTCCAGCGCCCGCACCAGCCGGTTCGCATCGGCCAGCTGCTCGCCCAGCCAGCTACTGGCGGCCTTGTCGCGGCACGAGGGGCTGACGCGCGCATGATAGGCGCGGTCCACGACCAGTCGGGGCAAATTGTCGCGATTGAGCGATACGAACCAGCCCGCGGTGCCATCGCCGCGCACCAGAACGTCGGGCACCACCGGCGGTGCAGGCTCGACGCCAAAGACATGTCCCGGACGCGGGTCGCAGCTGCGGATGTCGGCGATCATCTCGGCGATATCCTCGTCGCTCGCGCGGCACATGCGTTTCAGCTGCGCCAGATTGCCCCGCGCCAGCAGATCCAGATTGTCCAGCATCAGCATGATGCAGGGGTCCAGCCGGTCCCGCTCCGCCAGTTGCAGCGATATGCATTCGGCCAGGTTGCGCGCGCCCACCCCGGTCGGCTCCAGCGACTGGACCATGCGCAGCGCCGCTTCCGCATCGGCAATAGAGACGCCAAGATCGCGGGCCAGCTCCTCGAGCGGAACGGTCAGATAGCCCGCCTCGTCCAGCCGCCCGATGATCTGGCGCGCGATGAACACCTGCTCCGGCGTGCCATGCGCCATGCACAGCTGTTCGTGCAGATGTTCGGACAGGGTCGGCCCGCCGCCGGGCGCGAAATCACTGCCGAACTCGCCATCGAAACCGCCGCCTCCGCCCGAGGAAGCGAAATCGGGGAAATCGCCCGTGTCCCGGTCGCGGTCGATCAGCTCCGCCGAGATATCCAGCGCGCTTTCCCCGCCCGCCGATCCCGCCTCGGCCGGCTCCTCGGCCTTGGGGTCCGCCTTGACCTCTTTCTCGCCCTCCTGCCCGGAAACGCGCAGCAGCGGATTGGCCGCCGCAGCATCCGTCAGCACCGCCTCAAGCTCGAGGTTCGAAAGCTGCAACAGGCCGATCGCCTGCTTCAGCTGCGGTGTCATCACCAGCGATTGCGACTGCCGCAGATCGAGGCGGGGAGCGAGGGTCATGGCTTGAGGTGGACAATCGTCATGTCATGCGCCCGGCCTAGAGGGTAAATCCCTCGCCCAGGTAGAGCCGGCGCACTTCCTCGTGCGCGACCAGATCCGCGGGGCTTCCCGCGAACAGCACCTGTCCGCCATAGATGATTGCGGCGCGGTCCACGATTTCCAGCGTTTCGCGCACGTTGTGGTCGGTGATCAGCACGCCGATGCCGCGGTTCCTCAAATCGAGCACCAGATCGCGAATGTCGCTGATCGACAGCGGATCGATGCCCGCGAACGGCTCGTCCAGCAGCATGATCGACGGCTTGGCCGCCAGCGCGCGAGCAATCTCGCAGCGGCGCCGCTCACCGCCCGACAACGCCATGGCGGGGCTTTCGCGCAGCCGCGTGAGTCCGAACTCGTCCAGCAGCCGCTCCAGCTCGCGCGCGCGGCTGGCGGCGTCGGGTTCGGACAGTTCCAGCACGCAGGAGATGTTCTGCTCCACCGTCATGCCGCGAAAGATCGAGGTTTCCTGCGGCAGATAGCCCAGCCCAAGGATCGCGCGGCGATACATCGGCAGGTTGGTGATATCCTCGCCGTCCAGCAGGATGCGGCCTGAATCGGGCTTCACCAGCCCCATCACCGAGTAGAAGCACGTCGTCTTGCCCGCACCGTTCGGCCCCAGCAGGCCCAGCACCTCGCCCTTCGCCACCGTCAGCGAGATGTCGGACAGGACCGTGCGCTTGTCATAGCTCTTGGCGATCGACACCACTTCCAGTCCGCCTTGCGGAACGGGCGGGGCCGCGGTTTCCGCCGGGTCGATCGAGGGGTCGAGCGTGGTTTGCGTGTCGATGATACAGGCTCCCGCCGAAATGCCGTTTGGTACTGCGCCCCATGTGGGGGCTGGCTTCATACCCTCAATACCATCTTGGCGCGCCGATTGAAGCCCCGTTGCCCGTCATTATGGACCGGCTGGCAGGGTAATTGCATGCCCTTCGGTCCGGAACGGCGCGTTTTCGTGGCTGCAGCGCGGCGCAGCCTTGCCCCCGGATCGCTCGCCCCGTATCGGCTGGGGAATGACAGGATTGACCGAATGTTGAGCCCCGACCAGGCCAAGGACCGCTGCGCCGACCTTCTCGCCAGGGCAAGAGCGCTGGGCGCCGATGCGGGCGACGCCGTCTATCTGGGCAAGGGATCGCAATCGGTGGAGATGCGGCTGGGCGCGCTGGAAGGCCTGGACCGGGCCGAGGCGGAGCATCTGGGCTTGCGGGTGTTCGTCGGCCAGCGCAGCGCAACCGTCGGGTCCAGCGCGCTCGATCCCGCGTCACTGGACGAACTGGCCGAACGCGCCGTGCTGATGGCGCGCGGCGCGCCCGAGGATCCGTTCGGCGGACTGGCTCCGCAGGACATGCTGATGACCGGCACGCCTGCCGACCTCGACCTCGTGTCCGAGGCGCCCGAACCCGAAGCCCTGCGCGAAACCGCGCTTGAGATCGAGGACGCGGCGCGCGCAGTCGAGGGTGTGACCAATAGCGAGGGGGCAAGCGCCTCCTATGGCCGCGGCGTCGTCGCGCTGGTCACCAGTCACGGTTTCGCTGGCGGCTACGAACAGACCAACCATGCCCGGTCCGGCGCAGTCGTCGCGGGCGAGGGCGGCAAGATGGAACGCGGCGGGGCCTGGCGCGCGGCGCATCATGCGGGCGACCTTCTTCCCGCGGCGGAGATCGGGCGGCTGGCTGGCACCCGCGCGGTCGAACGGCTGAATCCCGCCTCGATGAAGAGCGGGCAGATGCCCGTGGTCTTCGATCCGCGCGCGGGTCGCTCGCTAATCGGGCACCTGATCCATGCGATCTCCGGCTCGGAAATCGCGCGCGGGGCCAGCTTCCTGGCCGACAGCGAAGGCGAGCAGGTGTTCGCGCCCGGCATCACCATCACCGACGATCCGCTGCTGCCGCGGGGGATGCGCTCGCATCCGTTCGACGGGGAAGGGCTGCCGGTCGCGGCCAGCCGCCTGGTGGATCGGGGGGTGCTGACCGGCTGGCTGCTCGATTCGGCATCGGCGCGCAAGCTGGGGCGCAGGCCGACCGGTCACGCGGCGCGCGGCGGCGGCGGATCGCCGGGCGTGGCGGCATCCAACGTGACATTGCTGCCCGGAAGCGAGAGCGTGACCGACATGATCGCCGACATCGCGGACGGCGTATGGGTGACCGAACTGATCGGACAGGGCTTCAGCGTCGTTACCGGCGACTACAGCCGCGGCGCTTCGGGTTTTCGCATAGTGAACGGACAGATCGCCGGGCCAGTTGCGGGAATTACCATCGCGGCTAACATGAAGGACATGTTCGCCCGCCTGAGAGCCGCCGACGACCTCGAGATGATCCAGGCCATCAACGTGCCCAGCCTGCGGATCGACGGCATGACGGTGGCGGGAGATTGACGCGATGCGGCGCATGGTTTCGGTCCTCGCGGCGCCGCTCCTGCTTCTGTTCAGCCATCCGGTCAGCGCGTCGGCGATTCTGACCGGCGCTGCCGACGATCCTGCTCCGCAAGCGGAGGAACCCGCCGCGACCGGCGCGATCGAGGCCGAGCGCGACGCGAACGAGGATACCCGCATCGCCGAGCGGATCCGCGGCATCTTCGCGGCCATCGACGCCCTGTCCCGGGTGCAGGTCGCGGTCGAGCAGGGCGTCGTCACCCTGACCGGAACCGTCGCCCAGCCCGAGCAGGTGGATCAGGCGGCCGCCATCGCGGGCCGCGTGGCCGGGGTGGTCACGGTCGATAACCAGATCGAGCGCGACGTGGCGGTGACGACCAATATCGCGCCCGCCGTGGAGACGATCGTCGGCCAGGCGCGTGGTCTGGTGCGGGCCCTGCCGCTGCTGGGGGTGGCGCTGCTGGTCGCCATTCTGGTGATGTGGCTCACGGCATGGCTGTCGCGGCGCAATTCGCTGTGGCGCCGGGTCACGCCAAACATGTTCGTTGCCGAACTGCTGGGCAGCGCGGTGCAGTTCGTGGGCGTGCTGTTCGGCATCTATCTTGCGCTCAAGATCCTGGGCGCGACGGCGCTGCTGGGGGCGCTGCTGGGCATTGGCGGGGTGATCGGCATCGCCATCGGTTTTGCGGTGCGCGACACGATCGACAACTACATCTCGTCGGTCATGCTGTCGCTGCGCCAGCCGTTCCGGGCCAACGATCATGTGGTGATCGGCGATGACGAGGGGCGCGTGGTGCGCCTGACCAGCCGTGCCACCATCCTGATGACGCTGGACGGCAACCATCTGCGCATACCCAACGCCACCGTCTTCAAGGCGGTGATCCTGAACTATACGCGCAATCCGCAAAGACGGTTCGAGTTCGACCTGGGCGTGGATGCCGACGACGATCCGCTCGATGCGATGAAGGTGGGGGTCGAGGCCTTGGGCACGCTGGATTTCGTGCTGAGCGATCCCGCGCCGGTCGCCTACATTACCGAGGTCGGCGACTCCAATATCGTCATTCGCTTCCTTGCCTGGCTGGATCAGGAGCAGACCGATTTCCTCAAGGGCCGCAGCCTGGCGATCAGCGCGGGCAAGGTCGCGCTGGAGGATGCGGGCTTTGCCCTGCCCGAGCCGATCTACCGCCTGCGCATGGACCCGCGCAGCGCCCCGGTCACGACGCTTGCCCCGCCGGGCGGAGAGGCAGCGCCATCGCCCGCCGCACGGCCGCAGCGGCCGCTGGATGACGCCGCAACCGATCTTCGCCCCGAAAATCACGTCGCCGAACTTGTGAACCGCGAACGCGCGGAGACGGGCGACGACCTGCTCGATTCGGCGCGGCCCATCGAATAGGCGGCGAACCGTCGAAAAGGCGACACCGAAAGCAAAAGAGCCGCCCGGCGGTCCGGACGGCTCTTGCGTTTTCGACGGCTGGCGGGATCAGCCGGCCTTGGCTTCCTTCTGCCGCTCGATCGCTTCGCGGATCACCCGGCGCGCTTCCTCTGCGCCGCCCCAGGTGCCGACGCGCACCCACTTCTCGCTCTCCAGATCCTTGTAGTGCGTGAAGAAATGCTCGATCTGCTTCAGCACGATCTCGGGCAGGTCGTCGATCTCTTCCACCTTGGTGTAATAGGGAAAGGTGGAATCCACCGGCACGCAGACCAGCTTTTCGTCGCCGCCATGCTCGTCCTCGAGGTTCAGCACGGCGATCGGGCGCGCACGCACGACGCAGCCGGGAATGAACGGGCTGCGCGCCACGACCAGCGCATCCAGCGGGTCGCCGTCGGGCGACAGCGTGTGCGGCACGAAGCCGTAATTGGCGGGATAGCGCATCGGCGTGTGCAGGATGCGATCCACGAACAGCGCGCCTGATTCCTTGTCGAATTCGTATTTCACAGGCTCGCCGCCGGTCGGAACCTCGATCACGACATTGAGGCTGTTTGGCGGATCGTCGCCGATGGGAATCATGTCGATGCGCATGGGTGCTTGGCCTTCGCTTGTTATGAACGGATCACGGGAACCGCCGCGCTGCGTTGCACAAGCCTGTCCCCCAGTTGCGGAATTGCCTGCGCCCTCTAGCGCCGCGATGCGCCATGGCCAAGGGGGTTAACCCCGCTTCGCCACCGCCCTGGCGATTGTCGCCCGACCGCTCGCGAAGAATTGCCGCGGCCGCGAACAGATCCCGCAAGGGAACCTGTTCGCCGCATGCCTCAGCGCCTGGCTTCGAGGAACCTGTCGATCAGCGTCTCGCCCTTGCCCTTCTTCTCCAGCCACGGCCAGCGCAGCCCGGCGGTATAGTCGATGGAGACGGTGCGATATTCGTCGTCGCGCTTCACCAGCAGCTCGATCGGGGTGCCGTCCTTCGCCTTGGTGATCGCCTCCTGCATTACTTCGGAGGAGTAGGCCTTGCCGTTCACCGCCTCGATCGTCTGGCCGGTGATGATGTCGTGGTTGAACGCGATCCCGTCCCAAACGACGCCGCGCACCTTGCCGTCGCCGTTCACCGACATCCCCAGCGAGTGATACAGGTTCAGATAGTCGTATTCCTCCTGGATCCCGGCGCGGTAGGGATTGGGCTTGTCCTTGAAGACCAGCTCGTATCCGCCCAGCTCGATGCCGCGCGTCGGGGCGGGCGCGCCCGCAGTATAGACCCGCTCGCGCAGGAAGCCGGCCCAGTCATAGGGATACACCGCGTTCAGATCGGCGACCAACTCGTCGAAGCTGTAGGTCCGCTCGCCATAATCGCCGTTTTGCGCGGCGAAGAAGCGCCTGGCGAAATCCTCCAGCGATTTCTTGCCCTTGGTCGCAGTGCGGATCATCATGTCCGCCTCCAGCCAGATCAGCGCGCCCTCGTTGTAATATTCCTCCCCGCGCGAGAAGGTGGAGTAGGGCTTGGCCTTGCGGTTGGCGGTGATCGGATCATAGGTCGTGTCGATCAGCGCGCGCCATTCGCGGCCGGGCTCGATCGTGTAGCTGCCCGCGGCCGATGCGATCTCGCCCAGCGTCATTTCCTTGGTGTTGAGGCCTGACCGCGCCGCGAGCGGCAGGTCCCAGTACTGGGTCATCCCCTCGTACACCCACAGCAGGTCGTTGCGCATCGGCTGGCGGTAATCGGGCGTCCAGGTCAGCGCCGGGCGGCGGTACTTGCCGTTCCAGCTATGCGTCAGCTCGTGCGGGATCACGTCGATCGCGAATGCGTATTTGTCGGGATATTCGCCGTCTTCCCAGCTCTTGAACGTGCCGGGGCTCAGCGTGATCTCGGTCGAGCGGTGATGCTCCAGCCCGATGCCGCCAAGCTCGTCCGACAGCGCGACCAGGAACTCGTAGTGGTCGAACGGGCGCGATCCGAACAGCAGGTTCGCCTCGGTCATCAGCGCGCGCATCGCGTCCTGCTCGCCCTCGGGCATGACCAGCTCTTCGGGATCATGCCCGAACGCCTCGATCGTGACATCGTCGGCGATGGTCCAGCTCTTGTGATACTTGCCGGCCATGATCGGGCTGTCCACCAGCGTCTGGTAATCGGTCTCGGCAAAGCTGACGACATTGCCGGCCTGCGTCTGTCCATCCAGAGCGGTGGCGGTCTCCCAGCCTTCGGGCATGGTGACGCTGGGCTTCACGCGGATCTGGCGCACGTAATGGCCCGCGGGGTACAAAGTCATCTGATTGAACTGCAGGTTCATCAGCTCGTCGGTCATCACCACGCGGCCCTCGCTGCCGGTGACGGGCGAAGTATAGACGATCTCTGCCGTCA
Source organism: uncultured Alphaproteobacteria bacterium (assembly GCA_963752785.1). GTDB lineage: Bacteria > Pseudomonadota > Alphaproteobacteria > Sphingomonadales > Sphingomonadaceae > Croceicoccus. Next base: position 85,238 of record CAVVZE010000010.1, on the reverse strand, counting down.
CTTCGCGTGCGCCGGCGGGCAGGGCGACGTGAAAGGCGTAAACCTCGACATTGTCGCGGGTCCACGGCACGGGCTTGCCGTCGACGAAGAAGCGGATGCCGTTCAGCGCGTCGATCGTGCCGTCGGGGCCGTGATGGCCGGGCAGCCATTCGGGATAGAGCAGCGTCAGCGATTTCGGCGCCCGGCGCGACGGGGATCATCTGTTTCGTGCGGAACACCCGGTGGGCAAGGTCGGTCGCATCGACGTCGATGCGGATCGTGCCGGGATAAGGGGTGTCGACCGCATCGGGCACGCTGGGCGCGATCGGCAGCGCGGTAGGCGCCGAGCGGACCGCCTGCGCCTGGGCCGGCGCGATCGAGAGCGGGAAGGATGACAGCGGAAGCGAGCAGCGCAGCGCGCGCGCGGAGAGTGATGGTCGTCATGGCGTGCTGAATTGACGCTTCATCGTATCAAATGCAACCTTCATCGCATCGCCCATCGCATCGCCCATCGCATCCCCACCTGGGTCGCGGGCGGTTCGGCTTTTCAGCGCCCCCGCTTGCCGCTAAGGGCGCAGCCATCATGACCATCGAAACACCTCAGGCCATCCGCGGCACCCAGGACATCTTCGAGGAAGCCGAGAGCTTCGCCTTCGTGGTCGCCATATTCGAGCGGCTGCGCAGGCTCTACCGGTTCCGCCGCGTCGAGATGCCGGTGTTCGAAAAGACGCCCGTCTTCTCGCGCTCGCTGGGCGAGACGACCGATGTCGTGTCCAAGGAAATGTATTCGTTCGAGGATCGCGGCGGCGAATCGCTGACCCTGCGGCCCGAATTCACCGCGGGGATCGCGCGCGCCTATCTGACCAATGGCTGGAAGCAGTACGCGCCGCTCAAGCTGGCGACGCACGGCCCGCTGTTCCGCTACGAGCGCCCGCAGAAGGGCCGCTACCGCCAGTTCCACCAGATCGATGCCGAGATCATCGGCGCGGCCGAACCGCAGGCGGATGTCGAACTGCTGGCCTTTGCCGACCAGCTGCTGAAGGAACTGGGCATCGCGGACGGCGTGACGCTGCAGCTCAACACGCTGGGCGACGCGGCCAGCCGCGATGCATGGCGCGCCGCGCTGGTCGAGTATTTCGAGGCGCACCGGGCGGAGCTGTCCGAGGATCAGCCAGGACCGCCTGCAGCGCAATCCGCTGCGCATCCTCGATTCCAAGGACCCGCGCGACAAGGCGTTCGTGGCCGACGCGCCGCAGATCGACGATTATCTGTCGGGCGAGGCGCAGGATTTCTTCGGCGCCGTCACCGGCGGGCTGGACGCGGCAGGCGTGGCTTGGACGCGCGTGCCCTCGCTGGTGCGCGGGCTGGATTATTATCGCCACACCGCGTTCGAATTCGTGACCGACCGGCTGGGCGCGCAGGGCACCGTGCTGGGCGGCGGCCGCTATGACGGGCTGATGGAAGCACTGGGCGGTCCGCCGACTCCGGCGGTCGGCTGGGCCGCGGGGATCGAGCGGCTGGCGATGCTGGTGGGCGAGCGCGGATACCGATGCAGTCGCCGACGCCATCGTCGTGGCCGAGGACGATGCCGCGATTCGCCGATGCGACTGCCGCGATCGGCAGGCTGCGCCGCGGCGGGCATTTCGCGCCGAGATGATGGCCAGCGGCAGCGCCCCGCAAGCGCTTCGACAAGGCGGTGAAGACCGGCGCCGGGGCCATCGTCGCCTTTGCCTTGCGCGAGGGCGAGGTCGCCTGCCGCATCCGCGCCGAGGACGATGTGACCGCGCGGATCGAACAGGCGCTGGCGGACTGACCTGCGCATGAACGTCTCCGACGAACGCCTGGCCCAGATCGCGCAGCGCTTTGCCGAGCTTGAGGCGCGGCTCGCCTCCGGCACGCTGGAGGGCGAGGCCTTCGTGACCGCCAGCCGCGATTATGCCGAGCTGGAGCCCGTCGCGCGCGAGGCGGCGGACGTGGCGGCGATGCGCGCCGAACTGGCCGAACTGCGCGCCGATGCTGTCCGACCCCGAGATGAAGGCGATGGCCGCCGACGATATCGACCGGATCGAGCGCGACCTGCCCGGTGCCGAGGCCAAGCTGGCGGTCGCGCTGCTGCCGCGCGATGCCGCCGACAGCCGCCCCGCCATGCTGGAAATCCGCGCCGGCACCGGCGGGGACGAGGCGGCGCTGTTCGCCGCCGACCTGTTCCGCATGTACGAACGTTATGCCGCGGAACAGGGCTGGAAGGTCGAGACGATCAGCGCGAATGCCAGCGACATCGGCGGCTTCAAGGAAGTGGTCGCCAATGTCGCGGGCCAGGGCGTGTTCGCCAAGCTGAAGTTCGAAAGCGGCGTCCACCGCGTGCAGCGCGTGCCCGTCACCGAAAGCGGCGGGCGCATCCACACCAGCGCCGCCACCGTCGCCGTGCTGCCCGAACCGGACGAGGTCGATGTGCAGATCGATCCGGGCGACCTCAAGATCGACATCTACCGCGCCAGCGGCGCGGGCGGCCAGCACGTCAACACCACCGATTCGGCGGTGCGCATCACGCACCTGCCCAGCGGCCTCGTCGTCACCCAGCAGGACGAGCGCAGCCAGCACAAGAACCGCGCCAAGGCGATGCAGGTGCTGCGCGCGCGCCTCTACGAGAAGATGCGCGAGGAAGCCCACGGCGAAGAGGCCGAGGCGCGCAAGGCGATGGTCGGCAGCGGCGACCGGTCGGAACGCATCCGCACCTATAATTTCCCGCAAGGCCGCGTGACCGACCACCGCATCGGCCTGACGCTGCACAAGCTGCCCGAGGTGCTCGAAGGCCCGGGCCTTGGCGAACTGGTCGACGCGCTGATCGCCGAGGACCAGGCCAAGCGCCTCGCCGCCCAGAATGGATAGCCGCCATGAGGACGCGCGTCGCCGCGCGCCGCATTGCGCGAGGCGGCCGCGCGCTCTGGCCCCGTTCAGCGATGCCGCGCGGATCGAGGCGGAATGGCTGATGGCGCACGCGCTCGGCTGTTCGCGGTCCGATTTGTTGCTGCGCTGCATGGCGCGATGCCGCGCCCGCCGGCATTCGGTCCGCTGGTAGCCCGCCGCGCCGCCGGTGAACCGCTGGCGCATGTAACGGGCGAGACCGAGTTCTACGGCCTGCGATTGCAAGTCACGCCCGACGTGCTGGTGCCCCGGTCCGACACCGAACTGCTGATCGACATCGCGCGCGAGAAATTGGCCGACCGCCCGCCGGAACGCATCCTCGATTGCGGAACGGGATCGGGCGCCTTGCTGCTGGCGGCGCTGTCGGTCTGGCCGATGGCCAAAGGCGTCGGAATCGAGCGCAGCCCTGCCGCACTGTGCGGTCGCGCGTGCCAATATGGTGGCGCTGAATGGCGTCAGAACCGTGCCACGATGATGGCCGCAGACTGGACGCGCAGTGGCTGGATGGACGGTCTGGGCCGCTTCGATCTCGTCCTTGCCAACCCGCCCTATGTGGCGACAGACGATCCCGACCTTGCCGCGGACGTCGCCGCCAGCGATCCGCATGGCGCCCTGTTCGCCGGAGCCGACGGGCTGGACGATTACCGTATCCTCATCCCGTCGCTGATCGGATTGCTCGCCCCCGGCGGCCGGGCCGTGTTCGAGATCGGGATCGCGCCAGGCAGAGGCGGTGAACGGCATTGCCCGCCAGGCTGGGCTGCGCGCCGCCGTGCACGAGGATCTCGCTCACCGCCCCCGCGCGGTGTCGATGTGGCACGAATCGGGGGATGCCGGGTAAAAACACTTGGCACTGGCGGGATTTGTCGATAGTCCTGCCAATGACGAGCGATCGGACGTCGATAGTCTCATCGCTTTTCACTCCTCTTTATCTGTGAGACCGCAGTCGCCATATAGCGGCTTCGGCAAGACGGAGGGGGCGGTCTGGCGCTCTTTGCAGCGCTATGCCGCTGAAAGAGGGGGCATTACCTGGCGCATTTGGCGTCTGGTTTTCCGGCTGAGTTAGCGACGCGAGCGGCTTTTCCGCAGCGCGCCGGACAGAGGAAAGAACTCAATTGAACAGCAATCGTGGCAATAATCGCCGCCGTGGCCGCAATAATAATCGGTCGCAGGGTGGCGGGCAGAATACGAACCGCATCGACAGCCGGGCGCGCGGCAATGCGCCGCAGCTTCTCGACAAGTATAAAAAGCTTGCCGAGGAAGCTTCGCGCAATGGCGACCGTGTCCAGGCCGAATACTACCTGCAATTCGCCGACCATTATTTTCGCGTCATCGCCGACGGCAAGGTCCGCCAGGACGAGCAACGCCAGAAGCGTGACGACACGCGCGGCGATCGCGACAATGACGATGATTTGCACGACGACGAAAACGACATTCGTGGCAACGACAATCGTGGCAACGATAGCCGGGGCAACGATGGCGACCGCGACAATCGTTCGCGCCGCGAATTCGACCGACGACAACCCGTTCGTTCGCGACAATCGCCAACGCCGCACGCGTCGCACGCGCAGCGAGGAAACCGCGGATAGCGACGAAACCGAAGAATCGGTCAACAACGCGGGCGGGCTGGATCCCCAGGCGCTGCCGCCAGCGATCGGCGACACGGGTTCCGACGACGCGCCGGCTGAAAAGCCCAAGCGTACGCGCCGGCCGCGCAAGCCCAAGGCTTCCGAAACTGCCGAAAGCGACGATAGCGACATGCAGCAGGCCGTGAACGGCTAAGCCGCAGGCGAGCCGTTCACGCATGCAGTTGGCCAGCACAGGAGCCTTGCCCATGCATGTCCGCCCGTTGGCGGGCGCACGCTGGTTCCGTCCGGTCGCCGCGCTCGGCTGCGGCCTTGCAGCGGCGACGGGATTTGTCCCGCTCGGCTGGTGGCCGCTGGCTCTGGCCGCGCTTGCCGGATTGCTCGGGCTCGGCTTTAGCGCTCCGACGGCAGGGCACGCCTTTCGGACCGGCTGGTTTTTCGGGCTGGGGCATTTCGTCCTCGGCCTCAACTGGATCGCCACCGCCTTCACCTATCAGGCGGCAATGCCGGCCTGGCTCGGTTGGGTCGGGGTGGTCCTGCTGTCGGCGTTCCTAGCGGTTTATCCCGGCCTCGCGATGCTGGCGGCCTGGGGCGTCGCCATCCATCGCCGTAACCGCGATCGCCTGTCTCCCGCCGCTTTCCTCTTTGCCTTTGCGGCTTTCTGGATCGCTGCCGAATTCCTGCGCGCGACGGTTTTTACCGGCTTCGCCTGGAATCCGCTGGCGGCCATCACCCTGGGAAGTTTCGAGCGGCCGGGCCTGGCGATCCTGGCTCAGTTCATGGGGACCTATGCGCTATCGGGCCTGGTCGTGATGCTGGCGGGATGCTGGTGGCTCGCCGCCATGCAATGGCGCCTGTCCGCCGCCTCGGCAGTTCTTGCCATGGTGCCTCTCGCCATGATGCTGGGGCCCTGGCCCTTGGTGGGACAGCGGACTGGAACATTAGCGTTCCGCCTGATCCAGCCCGACATCCGGCAGGAAGTGCTGAACGAGCCGCAATGGTTCGAGCGCAATTTCGTCAAATCGGTCCAGCTGTCCGGCCCGCCGGTGCAGCAGGACGAGGTGCGGCTGGTAATCTGGCCCGAATCGGGCGTGCCCGATTACCTGCGAACCGGCTATCCTCGCCGCTATTACCAGCAGGCGACCTTTGCCGCCGATCCCGAAATTGCCCGGGCTCGCATCGCGACGCTGCTTGGTCCGGGCTCGCTGCTGCTGACCGGCACGATCGATCTTGTGATCTCGCCAGAGGAACAGCGAGCGATCGGAGCAGAGAACGTCGTCACCGCTGTCGGGCCGGACGGGGACATCGTGGGCGGCTATGCCAAGGCACATCTGGTGCCCTTCGGGGAATATCTGCCGCTTCGCCTGTTGCTCGAGCCGATCGGAATGACGCGGCTGGTGCCCGGAACGCTGGATTTCCGCGCAGGCCCGGGAGCGCAAACACTCGACCTCGGGCGCTGGGGCAAGGCGGGTGTGCAGATCTGCTATGAAATCATCTTCTCGGGCGAGGTGGTCGACCCCGCAAACCGCCCGGATTACATCATCAATCCCTCGAATGATGGATGGTTCGGAGCGTGGGGACCGCCGCAGCACCTGGCGCAGGCACGGCTGCGTGCGATCGAGGAGGGGCTGCCGGTCCTGCGTTCCACAACCACCGGGATCAGCGCCGTCATCGATGCAGGCGGGGTCGTCCGGGCGCACATCGCGCGGCACACCGCCGCCGCCATCGATGGCGAGGTGCCGCCCGCGTTGGCACCAACGTTTTTTGCGCGGCTGGGGCTGAAGCTTTCGCTGGCCTGGGGGCTGTTACTCTTTGGGATGGCGCTTGTTGCCTTGCGGCGGCGCGGGGTTTAATGCAGATATAAAGAACTCTTTATACGTGCACCCGGGCCTCCTGCGCCCCTTCCAATACCGGGACTATCCATGCGTCAGAATTTCCTCTTCACCTCGGAAAGCGTCTCTGAGGGTCACCCAGACAAGGTATCGGACCAGATTTCCGACGCCATCGTCGACCTGATGTTGGCCAAGGACCCGGAGGCGCGCGTCGCTTGCGAGACGATGACGACCACGCAGCGCGTCGTGCTGTCGGGCGAAATCCGGTGCAAGCCGATGTACGACAAGGACCGGGAAGAGTGGAAGTTCAACAATTACTGGGCACCCGGCGCGCGTGACGAGATCGAGGCCGCGGTACGCCGCACGGTCAAGGAGATCGGCTACGAACAGACCGGCTTCCACTGGGAAACGCTGACGTTCGAAAATCACCTGCACGGCCAGTCCGCCGAAATCGCGCAGGGCGTGGATGCCGACGATGCGACCAACAAGGACGAGGGCGCGGGCGACCAGGGCATCATGTTCGGTTTCGCCTGCGACGAGACGCCGGACCTCATGCCGGCGACGCTGGATTACAGCCACAAGATCCTGCAGCGGCTGGCCGACGATCGCAAGTCGGGCGCGGCCCCCTTTTTGGAGCCCGACGCCAAGAGCCAGGTGACACTGCGTTTCGAGGACGGCAAGCCGGCCGCATGCACGGCAATCGTGGTGTCGACCCAGCACAAGCCAGGCTATCATACCGGCGACAAGGAGGCCGAGCTCAAGGCCTATGTGAAGAAGGTGGTGGCCGAGATCCTGCCCCATAACCTGCTGTCGGACGAGACGGTCTATCACATCAATCCGACCGGCGCGTTCGAGATCGGCGGCCCGGACGGCGACGCGGGGCTGACAGGCCGCAAGATCATCGTCGACACTTATGGCGGTGCGGCTCCGCACGGCGGCGGTGCTTTTTCGGGCAAGGATCCGACCAAGGTGGACCGTTCCGCGGCCTATATCGCGCGCTATCTGGCCAAGAACATCGTCGCGGCCGGCCTGGCGAAGCGCTGCACGATGCAGCTGTCCTATGCGATCGGCGTCGCGCATCCGCTGTCGATCTACGTCGATACGCACGGGACCTGCGCCGAGGGTGTCAGCGATGCCGCGCTGGAAGACGCAATCCGCGGCATCGAGTCGCTGGGCGGGCTGACGCCGCGGGGTATTCGCACGCGGCTCCAGCTCAATCGCCCAATCTACCGCTCCTCGGCGGCCTATGGCCATTTCGGACGGACGGCGGCAGACGGCATGTTCCCTTGGGAGCAGACCGACCTGGTCGAGGAGCTGAAGGCGGCGCTGAAGACTCCCGTCACGGCCTGATCCGCCAGCTTTTATTTTCCTACCGGCCCGCAGCCGGGCAGCAGGGCGGCTTCCAGCAAGGAGCCGCCCTTCATGTCCCAGCATTACGACCCTGCCGCACCCGACATCACCCCCCGCATCGCCGCCGAGTTGATCGCGCATGAGGGGGTCGTTTGCGAAGCCTATCTGGATTCCGTGGGGGTCTGGACCTGGAGCGTGGGGCTCACCGATGCATCGGGGCACAGGGTCGGGCGCTACCGGGATAATCCGCAGCCTCTTTCGCATTGCCTGGCCGTGTTCATCTGGGCGCTGCGCCGCAACTATCTTCCCGCGGTGCTAGCGGCATTCGGCACCTATCAGCCGCAGGAGCATGAACTTGCCGCTGCGCTCTCGTTCCACTGGAACACGGGGGGGATCGCGCGGGCGGAATGGATGAAGCTGGCCATGGCCAGCGACCGGGTACGCGCCCGCACTGCGATGCTCAATTGGGCCAGGCCGGTATCGCTACTGGGCCGCCGCCGCAAGGAACAGGCGCTCTTCTTCGACGGCATCTGGAGCGAGGATGGCCAGGCGCTCGTCTATGCGGTTTCCAAACCGTCCTATCGGCCCGTAAATGGGAAGCGGGTGGCTATCGCCGATCTGCTGGTCAAGGCGTTTGAAAGTGACGCGGTACCACTCGTCACCGCATCGGCAGAGCATCCGCCTGAACCGGGCACATTTTCTGTATCGACCTGCCGTGCCCGGTCGCATCCTTCGTGGATACGGCGGATCTTGGGCCTCGGCTGATCGCCTATGGCGCCGTGCCGCGGTGCCGCTAGAGAAGGAGGCATGATTCGCCTCCTTTTTGCTCTCCTGCTTGCTTGCGCCGTTTCCGCCTGTGCCAGCGTGGCGCCGCCGCCCGATCCCGTCACAGTGCGGATCATCGGCATCAACGATTTTCACGGCAACCTCCTGCCTCACCAGCGCAAGAGCGATGCCGGGCCGCTCACCCCTGACGGCGAGGCTTTGCAGTCGCCAGTCGGCGGCGCGGCGATGCTGGCAACCGCGGTGCGGCAATTGCGGGCGCAGAACACCGATTCGCTGGTGATTTCCGCCGGCGATCTGATCAGCGCCAGTCCGCTGGTATCCTCGCTGTTCCTGGACGAGCCTTCGATCGAGGTGATGAACCGCATCGGGCTGGACTTCAACGCGGTCGGCAATCACGAACTGGATCGCGGCTGGAAGGAACTTCTGCGCATGCAGAACGGCGGCTGCGAGCAGTTCGGCCTGCGCCAGCCCTGCCAGGTTGAAAACCCGTTCAGGGGCGCGGATTTCCAGTTCCTTGCCGCCAATGTGCGCCGGGCGGACGGCTCTCTCCTGTTCCCCGCCTATGGCATCAAGCGCTTCGGTTCGGGAGAGCGCGAGGTGTCGGTCGCGGTCATCGGCCTGCCGCTGCGCGGAGTGCCCGCGCTGGTATCACCTTCGGGCATCGAAGGGCTGACATTCGGGGCTGAGGCCGATGCGGTCAATGCGCTGGTGCCGCAGCTGCTGGAACAGGGTGTCGATGCCATCATCGTTGCCATCCACCAGGGGTTCGAGAAGGACGGCTATTACGATTCGGGCGATGATTGCGGCGGTGCGATCGGACCACTCGATGACATTCTGAAGCGTCTTGATCCGCGGGTCGACCTCGTCATATCGGGCCATACGCATCGATTCTACATCTGCGAATACAGCCAGTTCGATCCGTCCCGCGACTTCCTTGTGACCAGCACGGGTTATGGATCGGGCATGGTCGCCGATCTGGTGGTGACGGTCGATCCCGCGCAGCATGACGTGCGGGTAAAGGCGGCCGAGATGGTGCTGGTGCAGTCCGAGGACCCGAACTACCGCCGTTTCGCGCCCGATCCCGAGATTGCCGCGTATGTCGCGCGATATGAAGACGCATCGCGTGGGGCGGCCGAACGGCCCGCGGGGCGCATCTCGGGCCCGGCGAGAGAGGATGGCTGGGAAAATGCCCTGGGCAATCTGATCGCGGATGCGCAGCTCGCCGCGACGCGTGCGAACGGGGCGCAGATCGCCTTCATGAACGAGGGGGGCGTGCGTAACGATCTGGTTCCCGCCGCGCCCGACGGCACCGTGACCTTCGGGCAGATCTATGCCGTGCAGCCCTTCGGCAATGTGCTGATGACGATGGACCTGACCGGCGGGCAGATCGCCGCCGCGCTGGAACAGCAGTTCACCATTCCCGATTCGCCCGAAATATTGTCGGTGTCCGATGGCTTCACCTACACGCTCGCCCTGACCAAGCCGGTGGGCGAGCGCGTGTCGGACATGCGGCTGAATGACCAGCCGATTGATCCCGATGGCCGCTACCGGGTGACGGTGAACAATTTTCTCGCGGGCGGCGGCGACCACTTCACGGTTTTTGCGCAGCCCGGCGACAAGACGGTGGGGCCGGTGGACCTCGACGGGTTCGAGGCCTGGATCGACGGCGAGGGCGGCAGGAAACTGCCGGCAACGGACCGGATCACGATCATCGGCGGCTAGCCGCGACTTGCCTGTCGCGGCCATGCGCGCCACATCGGGGCCATGGCAGAAAAAACCTTCTCCGCCGACTGGGGCGGTGCGCTGGACCGTGCGCGTGCCCATTCGTCATTCCTGTCCGCCCTGCTGGAGCGCGAGGATGATCTGGCCGCGCTGCTCGCCCGCGGCGAGGGCGAGGGCGCACTGCAATCGGCGCTGTCCCGCGACGATGCCGATGTCGGCGTGCGCCTGCGGCGGCAGCGGCGCGCCCTGGCGCTGGTGCTGGGCGTGGGCGATCTGGCGGGGTTCTTTCCTCTTTCGCGCGTAATGGCGGAGCTCAGCGCTTTCGCGGATCGCGCACTCGACACCGCCATGCGCGAGGCGATCGGGCACCGCGTTCCCGATCACGACGTGTGGGGCGATGCGCCGATCGGCATGGTGGCGCTTGCGCTCGGCAAACAAGGGGCGGGGGAGCTGAACTATTCGTCCGATATCGACCCGATCCTGCTCTACGATCCGCGAGATCCTGCCGCGCCGGGACCGCGACGGGCCAGGCGAAGCGCGCACAAATGGCAGCACGGCGGCTGGTTCAGACCATGCGTGCGACCACGGCGGAGGGCTATGTGCTGCGCGTCGACCTCAGGCTGCGACCCGCTTCCGAAGTCAGCCCGCTGGCCATCAGCTATGACGCGGCGCTGACGCATTATGAAAGCTCTGCGCTGGCGTGGGAGCGTGCGGCGTTCATCCGTTCGCGCAGCGCGTCGGGCGATGTCCGGGCGGGCGAGCGGTTCCTGCAAGCCATCAAGCCGTTCGTGTGGCGCAAGTCGCTGGACTTCGGCGCGATCGACGAAATTTCGCGCCTCGTCGCGGCGGATCCGCGAAAGCTATGACGGGCCGCCGCGTCCCGGACCGGGATACGACCTCAAGCGCGGTCGGGGCGGGATCCGCGAGGTAGAGTTCTACGCCCAGACCCATCAGCTGATCCATGGCGGACGCATCCCCGAATTGCGGGTGCGCGGCACGCGGCAGGCATTGGAAGCATTGGCAAAGGCGGGGCTTATCGGTGCAGCCGATGCGCAGGAGCTGGGCGACAGCTACGACCGGCTGCGCGTCATCGAACACCGGCTGCAGATGGTGCGTGATCGGCAGACCCACGCTCTGCCCGGCACGCAGGAGGAAATGGACAATGTCGCGCGGCTGGACGGGCTGGCCGATGGCGCGGCGCTGGTGGCCGAGCTGGAGGACGTGACCTCGCGCGTGGGTGAGCGCTTCGATCATCTGCTGGAAATGCATGGCGGCAAGGCGCAGCCTGCGGCCTCCGCACCGGCGAACCTGGCGCAGCTGGGTTTCGACGATCCAGACATGCTGGCCGCGCGGATCGCGGGGTGGAAAGACGGCCGGGTGAAGTCGCTGCGCTCCGACGCCGCGCTGGCCGCCTTTGCCGAGATCGAGCCTGCGCTGCTGGCGGCGCTGGCTGGGGCGCCCGATGCCGGAGCCGCGCGATCACCCGCTGGGAACAGATGCTGGCGCGTCTCCCCTCGGCCTTCAACCTGTTCAAGCTGCTGGCCGCGCGGCCCGGACTGCTGGACACGCTGGCGCGCGTGCTGGCGCTGTCGCCCACGCTGGCCGATGCGCTGGCTCGGCGCAGCGACCTGCTCGACACGCTGATCGATCGCACCGCCTTTGCCCTGCCGCCCTCGGTCGAGGAACTGGACGGGAATATCACGCCGATGCACGCGGACTACGAGCTGCTGCTCGACCGGGTGCGCCGCGAAGTCAGCGAGCGGCGTTTCGCGCTGGGCGTGCAACTCATCGACCATGCGCATGATCCGCTGGAGATCGCCGCGGGCCTGTCGCGCACGGCGGAGGCCGCCATCGACGTGCTGGCCCGCGCCGCTGCCGATGATTTCGCCGAGGATCACGGCCGGATCGAGGGCAGCCACCTGATCGTGCTGGGCTTCGGACGGCTTGGCGGCGGCCTGCTGACCCATGCCAGCGACCTTGACCTCGTCTATCTGTTTACCGGCGACTACACGGCGGAATCGGACGGGCGCAGGCCGCTGGGTGCCACGCAATATTTCAACCGGCTGGCACAGCGGGTCAGCGCCGCCCTGTCGGTGCCGACAGCGGAAGGCGCGCTGTACGAAGTCGATACGCGGCTGCGTCCCTCCGGCTCGCAAGGGTCGCTGGCGGTCAGCACCGACAGCTTTGCCCGCTATCAGCGCGAGCAGGCGTGGACATGGGAACACATGGCGCTGATGCGGGCCCGCGTGCTGCACGGCCCGCCTGGCGCTGCCGATCTGCTGGCGGGCTTCGTCCGCGATCTGGTCGCGATGAAGCGCGATCCGGAGGCGCTGCGCGGCGCCGTGCTGGAGATGCGGGCCGAGATGGCGCGGCACAAGCCTGCGGCCGGGCCGCTCGATGTCAAGCTGCTGCGCGGCGGTTTGGTCGACCTGGAGTTCCTCACCCATTATCTGCAACTGGGCGAAGGGGGCGGGCCTGACGGTGCGTTCCTCGACCCGCATCTCAGCAAGACGCTGACCGCGCTGGCCGCGGCTGGGCTGCTGTCGGACGATCTGGCGGACGCACATGACCTGCTGACGCCGGCTGCTCGTCGTCGCTGCGGCTGGTCGCGCCGGATACGAAGGAATCGCCGCAGGGCGCGCGCGGCGTGCTGGTCGCCGATTGCCTGGAGGAAGGCGACTGGGACTGCGCTGCTTGCCGCGCTCGACAAGACGCGTCATGCGGTGGCAGAGGCCTGGGCGACGATCCTTGGCGAGACACTGGAGCTTTAACCTATGAATGCGAGCATTCCGAACGGCCCGATGCGGGCGATGCTTTTCCCGCTCTCGCATTGGAGACGCCCGATGGCGGCAGCTTGTCGATCGGCGATTTTCGCGGGCCGGCCGCGGTCGTGTTCTTCTATCCCAAGGACAACACGCCGGGCTGCACCAACGAGGCAAAGGATTTTTCCGCGCTGAAGTCCGAGTTCGACAAGGCAGGCATCGCGCTGCTGGGCGTCAGCAAGGATCCGCCCAAGAGCCATCTGAAATTCATCGAGAAGCAGGAGCTGACGGTGCCGCTCGCCAGCGATACCGCGGCGGACAGCGGCCGGGACGGACTGGCCGAGGCGCTGGGCATCTGGACCGAAAAGAACATGTATGGCCGCACTTACATGGGGATGGAGCGCACGACCTTTCTGGTGAACGCCGATGGCACCATCGCGCAGGTCTGGCGCAAGGTGAAGGTCAAGGGCCACGCCGAGGCAGTGCTGGAGGCGGCGAAGGCGCTGGGCTGCATGCGCAGCGTAGCGCAGGCCATCCGCGACGCGCTGCTGACGGGCGAGCCGCGCGCCAAGGCGATGGCCGCGCGCGAAGTGGCCCGCGACTGGCGGCTGGGAAGGCTGTCGGCGGCGTTCGATGTCGCCATGCCCGATGAGCCGGCGCGGCCTGACCGTCCCGAACTGCTGCCGCCCAGCCACATGCCCAAGCGCGGGGCGCGGCGGGTCCGAGCGGGCGCGGATCGCGCTGTGGCATGCGCTGGCGCATATCGAATTCGTCGCCATCGATCTCGCGCTCGACATGGCGGGGCGGTTCGGCGGGCAGATGGGCCGGGGCTTCGTGGGCGATTTCCTGTCTGTCGCGGCGGACGAGGCGATGCATTTCGCCCTGCTGGACCGCAAGCTGAAGAGTCTGGGGAGCGGGTACGGCGATCTGCCTGCACATGGGGGCCTGTGGGAATTGGCGGCGGCGACGCGCCACGACGTCGCGGCGCGGCTGGCGATCGTGCCGATGGTGCTGGAGGCGCGCGGCCTGGACGTCACGCCCGCGACACGCGACCGGGTGCGTGCGCAGGGCGATGAGAACGGCGCGCGAATCCTGTCGCGAATCCTTGACGACGAGATTCGCCACGTGCGTGTCGGCACCAGCCATTTCGTCCAGCTGTGCCGTGACAGCGACGAAGACCCTGTCGAGAAATGGCAATTTTTTCTGAAAAGCTGCTTTGGGGGAACGCTTAAGCCACCGTTCAACGACTTAGCGCGGGAGTTTGCCGGTCTGTCGCGCAGCTTCCGCGCCGGTATTGTCTGATTAACCTTTTTTACCCTAGCCAGTACGCATGAGAACGGCGGGGGGTTCCGACCTTCTCGAAATTTTTGAAGCAGTCTGACTGCGTGTGATCCGGATGCGTGCCCTTTGATGGGACCGGGCCTCGCCTTGGCTGTGCCGGAGGGATCACCCGGCATCGTCTGCCCGGACGGAATTGGGGGCACGATGCCGAGAAACAGAGGTTCGGCAATATGCTTGGTAGTAATCGTTTCTTTCTTCCCGGTACCGCGCGTTTCGTCGTGCTGGGGACCATTGCGACGCTCTCGGCGGCGATGACCCCGACGGCTGCGCTGGCCCAGCCGGGAGCCAGCACCGCGACAATGGCCGCCGCCGCCTCGACCGAGGTTGCGTCGAACGTCGCTGCCGTCGATGCGAAGACGGCCGATACCAGTGCCGAAAAATCCGATCCGCGCTATCGCAACCTGTTCGCCCGCTGGAAATCGGTGGAAGTGGCTCAGGAAATCCCCGCTCCGGTGGCGGGCCGCCAGGCGATCAACATTCCCTCGCGCATGCCGCTGACGACTGCGCGTTTCACCAGCGACTACGGGATGCGCACGCATCCGGTGACCGGCCGCCGCGCCGGGCACAAGGGCATCGACATGGCGGCGCCTTCCGGCACGCCGATCTATGCGACTGCCGACGGCACCATCGACATGGCCCAATGGTTCGGCGGCTATGGCAATTTCATCAAGATCGAGCACGGCGGCGACCTCGAAACCCGCTACGGCCATCTTTCCAAGCTGAACGTGCGTCCCGGACAGGAAGTGAAGAAGGGCGACCTGATCGGTTTCGTGGGCAGCACCGGTCGTTCGACCGGCCCGCACCTCCATTACGAAGTGCGCATTGCGGGCGAGGCAGTCGATCCGACTCCCTACCTCCACGCCGAGACCTTCATGGAGGCCTTCGCTTCGGCTTCGACCAGCGGAGCGGGTGGGCCCGAGTAAGACTTCGCAATAATGCTGAAAAGGGGCCCGGGGGATCGGATCTGCCGGGCCCTTTTCGTGAGCGATCAAGCCGCGCGCATCTTGCGGTCTGCCGCGCGAAATGCCCGCGGGCCGACCATCTGCCGCAGCTGGCGCTCCAGCCCGTCCCATTGCGCCTGATCGGCGGCTGGGTCATCGGACATGCCCATCCTTTCGAACACGGCGCGCATGCGGTGTTCATTCTCGGCAAGCTGCGCTTCGGCGCCGCGCTGCTCTGAAATATCGACATTCATGCCGATGAAGCCGGTGACGCGCCCTTCCTCGTCCAGTTGCGGAGCGCCGCTGGTCGCCACCCATACGATGCTGCCATCGGTCCGGCGCCAGCGCCACTCCCCGCGGAATGCGGCTTTGGCCTTCAGCACTGCCTTCCATTTGCTGACCACCGCGTCGAAATCGTCGGGGTGGATGGCGGTGATCCAGTGCGACCCTTCCCACTGGCCATCGCGCAGCCCGGTCATCTGCTTGAAGGCGTGATTGACAAAGAGGGTGTCCCCGCGCGCATTGGTGCGCCAGATTCCCACTGGTGCCGCATTTGCCAGCGTGGAAAAGCGGCGCTCCGCATCCTCCAGCGCGTGGCGATAGCGGGCGGCCTGCGTGATGTCGCGGATGTGGCCGACCAGCCCGACCGGGCGGCCATGCAGGTCGAAGGCGGCCCGCATCCGCACCTCGAGATTGCGGGTGTCGCCGTCGGGCCGCCGGATCGTGTGGAGCGAGGTGATCAGCCCCCGCTCTCCCTTGATGAGGCGTTTGAACTTCTCGCGTTCGGCCTCGCCATCCAGCGAGTCCAGGAAATCTTCGACGGGCCGGCCAAGGCTCTCCTCCCGGCTGAAGCCTGTGATCCGTTCCCATGCTGCGTTCAGTGACGACCATTGTCCGTCACGGTCGATTTCGAAGATTACCTCGTCGATCGTGTCGCGCAGCCGCTGGCTTTCGGCGCATGCATTCGCAAGGGCCGCGCGGTCGCGTCTGGCCCGATCGGCCCACGCCGCCAGGGGCAGAGCCGTGACCGCAAGAATGGCGCAGAACGATGCGGAAGAGGCGCCGGTCCTGCCCGCCTCGCTGCCGAAGCGGACGTCGCAAACGGCCATGCCCGCGATGATCGCGACCGCCCCGATCGAGCGGCGCAGGCCGCCCATGACGGATATCAGGGTCGCGAGCGGAAAGGCGAGGAGCGCAGGCGGCAAAGCGGGTTGATTGAAGATGGCGGCGGCGGCCAGCGCCGTCGCCGCCATCAGCACCAGGGTCAGCCAATAGCGATTGGTCTGCACGATGCGCGGCCATCCAGGGACCACCCGACCCGCATGCCGGGCGCCTGCACCCGATCCCTTCAAGCAAACCCCGCCGGCTGTTCCGTTCGGCGTAGTCATTGTTCGACAAGCCTTTGTATCGCAAGCCGCTCATTGCGGCACGCGGCCATGCTGTGGACACGGCGAACAAAGGCAATCCGAATGCAGGCCTAGGGGGAAGCCCCTAGTTCCCGTGCAGGGACAGTCGCCCGGTCGGTCGGCCCCGCTCACCCGGCCAGCAGGCGCTCGGCAATCGCGCGCACTTCGGCGCCAATGTCGTCCCGCTCCAGCGCCAGCGCCAGTGTCGCCTCGACAAAGCCGGTCTTGGACCCGCAGTCATAACGCTTTCCCTCGAAGGTCACGGCGTGGAACGGCTGGTTGCCGATCATCTTGGCCATGGCGTCGGTCAGCTGGATCTCTCCGCCCGCCCCCTTGCCTTGCGTTTCCAGCGTCTTCATCACCTCGGGCTGAAGGATGTAGCGGCCCGACACGATCTTGTTCGACGGCGCCTGGTCGACGGGCGGCTTTTCGACCAGCCCCTTCACTTCGGTCAAGGCGCCGCTTGCCGCGCCCGGATCGATCACGCCATAGGACGAGACCTGGTCGTGCGGCACTTCCAGCACCGACACCAGATTGCCGCCAACCTCGTTATAGGCCTCGACCATCTGCTTCATGCAGCCGGGCTTGCCCCACATCAGCTCGTCGGGAAGCAGGATGGCGAAAGGTTCGTCGCCCACGATGGCGCGCGCGCACCAGATTGCGTGGCCCAGCCCCATCGGCTCCTGCTGGCGCACGGTGATGAGGTCGCCGGGCTGGAAGCGCGTGGGGTCGAGCACCGACAGATCCTTGCCGCGCTCCTTCATGGTCGCCTCCAGCTCGAAGGCGATGTCGAAATTCTCGACCAGCGCGGTCTTGCCGCGGCCGGTGACGAAGATCATCTGCTCGATCCCCGCCTCGCGCGCCTCGTCTACCGCGTACTGGATCAGGGGGCGGTCGACGATGGGCAGCAGTTCCTTGGGGATCGCCTTGGTGGCGGGCAGGAACCGCGTGCCGAGACCGGCGACGGGGAAAACGGCCTTGCGGATCGGCTTGCGACCGGGCGTGGGGGCGGTTTCGGGCATGGGTGCCATCGTTCCTTTGTGCTGCAAAAGCGAAATCTTGTGTTTTCTAGGCATTGGGCGATGAAGGTTGCAAGACCATGTCCGCTGGATCGGTGCTCCCATACGGCTTGCGATTGGTCTATTTCGGGCTAAAGCGGCCCGATGGATAAAATTGTCATTCAAGGCGGCAAGCGCCTTTCGGGTACGCTGCCGATTTCGGGCGCGAAGAATGCCGCACTGACCCTCCTGCCTTGCGCCTTGTTGACCGAGGAACCGGTAACGCTGCGCAACCTGCCGCGGCTGGCCGATATCGATCAGTTCCAGCATCTGCTGAACGGTTTCGGCGTATCAACAGCCATTGCCGGATCGCGCCCGCAGGATTTCGGACGGGTGATGACGCTGCAGGCGACGCGGCTGACCAGCACGGTCGCGCCCTATGACATCGTGCGCAAGATGCGCGCCTCGATCCTCGTGCTCGGCCCGCTGCTGGCCCGAGCGGGCGAGGCGACCGTGTCGTTGCCGGGCGGCTGCGCCATCGGCAACCGGCCCATCGACCTGCATCTGAAGGCACTGGAAGCGATGGGCGCAGAGATTGAACTGGCGGCGGGCTATGTGCGCGCCCATGCGCCCGATGGGGGCCTGCCGGGGGGTGACTTCACCTTCCCCGTCGTCTCCGTCGGCGCGACCGAGAATGCGCTGATGGCGGCGGTGCTTGCCAAGGGGACCACGCGTCTGGAAAACGCTGCGCGCGAGCCGGAGATCGTCGACCTTTGCAGGTTGCTGTCGGCCATGGGCGCGGAGATCGAGGGAATCGGAGAATCCGAACTGACGATCCACGGCGTCGACCGGCTGCACGGCGCGACCTATCGCGTGATGGCCGACCGGATTGAGGCGGGCAGCTATGCCTGCGCCGCCGCGATCACCGGGGGCGAGGTGTTCCTGAAGGGTGCCGATGCCCATGACATGCGCGCTACCACCCATGCGCTGCGCAACGCGGGCGTCGTGGTGGAAGAGCGCAAGGACGGCATCCAGATTTCGCCCAACGGTCCGCTGAAAGCCGTCAATATCTCGACCGCGCCGTTTCCCGGCTTTGCCACCGACATGCAGGCGCAGATGATGGCGCTGCTGTGTCTGGCCGAGGGCACCAGCGTGCTGAATGAGACGATTTTCGAGAACCGCTACATGCATGTGCCCGAGCTGAACCGCATGAGCGCGCATATCGAGACCAACGGCCGCACGGCGGTGGTGCATGGCGTGAAGAAGCTGACCGGCGCGGAAGTGATGGCAACCGATCTGCGCGCGTCGATGTCGCTGGTGATCGCGGGGCTGGCCGCCGAGGGCGAGACGACGGTGCACCGGCTCTACCACCTCGACCGCGGGTACGAGCGGCTGGAGGAGAAGCTGCAGCTGGTCGGTGCTCAGGTGGAGCGGGTTGGCGGGGACTGATGGCTGTTTGAGAGGGCCGATCTTTGACAGCGGCGCGTCTGCAATCGACCGATTGCGCTCATCTGCGAAGACGTGAGTTCAAGTTTCACGATGGTCAAATACATCTATTTGCAGTCCGATGAGCAAATGCCAGAAGTAGCTGACGAGGATGCTTTGCTTATCGTCGAAGCAAGCAATGATGGTCGCTTCTTTGGCTCCGGCTACGGTTTCAAGGCGTCGGGTGAGGGCGTGTTTTACGCCTCCTCAGCAGAGAGCGATGTTACTCTGGAAGCGGCACTCGCCGCAGCGACAGAGTGGGCGCGTGAGCGAGGTGTTCCGACAATCTGGGTTCGGACAAGTCCGGGCCTGTGAATGTCCGTTTCCCAACAAAGCCGACTTTAAAATGCTCTAGCCCAAGCCCCGAACTTGCCCCACTCAATCCCAACTCTTCACCGCGCCGCGCTTCGCCTTTACCTCGCCGCGCTCCTTCTTCGACTTCAGCCGTTTCACCTTGCCCACGCGGTTGACGCGGGTCTTGGCGCGCTTCTTCGGCTGTATCATCGCCTGTTCTAGCAATTCGGTCAGACGATCGCGCGCGTCGCTGCGGTTGGCGTCCTGCGTGCGGAAGCGTTTCGCCTCGAGCAGCAGGTCGCCGCTGGCGGTGAGCTTGCTGCCCGCGATGCGCTGAAGGCGGTGGAAGATCGGCTGCGGCAGGTTCAGCGCATAGATATTGACGCGCAGCTGCACCGCGGTCGCCACCTTGTTGACGTTCTGCCCGCCGGGGCCGGAAGCGGTGACGAACCGCTCTTCGGCCAGGGCGTGGGCGCGGTCGATTATTCCTCCGCCGGCCATTCTTTACCCACCGGCCATTCGATCGTTTCCGGAAGTTCGGGGCATAGCCGCGCAAAATCGGCGGGCAGGGAAGCGGTGGCACTGATCGGCTCCTTGCCCTCGCGCTGCACGACCAGTTCTGCGGCATGCAGCATGGTGCGCGGCGCACCTTTCCCTTCGCCATAGACGGGATCGCCTAGCAGCGGGAAACCCAGCCCCGCCAGCGCATGAATGCGGATCTGGTGGGTGCGGCCGGTTTCCGGGGCGAAGGCAACTGCGGTGACGCCATTTTTCACGCCAAGCTTCTTCCAATGCGTCACCGAAAGCTTGCCCTTTTTTGCCGCGATCATGCGCCAGCCTTTTTCGGCGCTGCTGATCTTGGACAACGACAGCGCGATCGTGCCCTCTTCCTCCGCCAGCTCGCCAGCGACGAGGCCGATGTAATGCTTGGTCACCGCGCGTGCCTCGAATGCGGCGTTGAAGCGCTTGAGCGCCTTGGGATTGCGCGCCAGCAGCAGGCAGCCCGAGGTGTCGGTGTCGAGCCGGTGGACCGGCACCGGATCGCGCTGGAAACCGAGCCGCAGCGTGGCGAGATGGTCCTCCAGGCTTGGCCCGCCCGCGCGCGGGCGTTCGATGGGCAGGCCAGCGGGCTTGTCGATGACAAGCGCTTCACCGTCCTCGAACAGGATGTCGATGTCTTTCATAATTCCCTAACTGCCGTTTCAATGCGCTGCAGGGCTGCGCGCAATGTGTCTTCGCTTGCTGCGAAACTGATGCGGAATCCGGCAAGCCCGCAATGCGCCCCGCCAAATGCGGAGGCGGGCACCACGGCGACCCCGTGTTCGAGCAAATGCAGCGCCAGTGCGCTGTCATCCGCTATCTTTTTGCCAATCAGGGGCGCGGCATCGACAAGGCAATAGAAGGCGCCACCGGGCACCGGCGTCGACAGGCCGGATATGGCATTGATCCCATCGCACACCAGATCGCGGCGCGCGCGGAAGATGTCGCGCCAGTCGGCGAGGAATGCCTGCGACCCCTCCATCGCCGCGACCGCGCCTGCCTGGCTGATCGAGCAGGGATTGCCACTGCTATGCGATTGCAGCCGCTCCATCGCGCGGATCAGCCATTCGGGGCCTGTGGCGAAACCTATGCGCAGCCCGGTCATCGCGTGGCTCTTCGACACGCCCGATATGGTCAGAACGCGCCCTGCGTCCCCATTGGCCGCGAGGTCGGGGCGCAGCGCCGCCAGCGTCGCGTGCTTGCCGCCGGTGTAGCGCAGCGGCGCGTAGATGTCGTCGCTCAACACCAGAACATGCGGATGGCGGTCCAGCACTTCGGCGATGGCGTGCAGTTCGTCCGCGGGAAACACCGCGCCGGTCGGATTGCCGGGGCTGTTCAGCAGCAGCCAGCGCGTGCGCGGGGTGATCGCTGCCTCCAGCGCTTCAGCCGAGAAGCGGAACGCGCTGGCGGGCGTGGTCGGCAGCGGCACGACCGCCGCCCCAGCGAAGCGCGCGATCTCAGGGTAGCTGACCCACCAGGGGGCGGGGATCACCACCTCGTCGCCCGGATCGATCGTGGCGCACAGGGCGTGGAAGATCGCCTGCTTGCCGCCTGCGCTGATCGTAGTATCGGCGGGCGTCGCCGCGATGCCGAGGTCCCGTGTGAAATGCAGGGCTGCGGCGCGCTTCATCGCGCTGGTCCCGCCGACAGGGGTGTAGCGGGTGAGGCCGCCCTGCAGCGCCTGCTGCATCGCCTCGATCACATGGGGCAGGGTGGCAAGGTCAGGCTCGCCGACCGAGAGGGAGATGATGTCGCGCCCCGCTTCGCGCAAAGCAGTCGCGCGGTCGGTCATCGCCGTGGTCGGCGACGGCTGGATCCGCTGCAGCGCCTGGGACAGGTGCGGCTGGCTCATGCGGAGTCGATCAGGCGCGCGCGCATCAGTCCGCGCAGCGAATTGCCGATCAACAGCCCTTCGCGCAGGTCCTCGGCCCGCAATTCCGCTTCTGTCGCCCGGCCTTCCTCGATCAGGGAGCGGCGCAAGACACCAGGCAGCAGTCCGGCCGAGAGCGCAGGGGTCAGCAGCGTGCCGCCGCGCTCGACGAAGACGTTGGTAAAGCTTCCCTCGGTCAGACGCCCGTCGCTGCGGATGAGGATCGCTTCCTTTGCGCCCTTGCTTTTCGCTTCTGCGCAGGCTGCGTCATAGAAGTCCCGCTCGCTGGTCTTGTGGCGCAGGCGCGGATCGTCGGCGGCTATGCCCAGCGTCACCAGCGCGACGGGCACGGGCTCTGCCAGCGGGCCCGGAAACGGCTTCAGCCGAATGGCGAACCTGCCGTCACGCTCCAACTCGATCTTCAGCCGAGCCGGTTCGCGGTGAGTGAAGCAGACCGCCTGCACCTCGTTCCTTATGGCGTGGCGATCGCAATCGAAACCCAGTTCAGCGGCGCTCTCCTTCAGCCGCTCCAGATGAAGCTCGATCATCGGCACGCCCTTTTGCGGGTCGTATCCCATCGTCTCGATCAGCATCGCGTCGGGCGCAAGCGGGGGCAGCGGCTGGGGCTGGCTCATGCTCAATGCGCGGCCCCCCAGCTGTGGCCGGTGCCGATCTCGATGCCCAGCGGCACCGACAGCTTGACCGAGGGCAGCGCGGCTTCGGCCATGACGCGTTCGATCACCGGCGATGCGGCGGCGACATCGCTTTCAGGCAATTCAAATACCAGTTCGTCGTGAACCTGCAGCAGCATCTTCACATCGCCCAGCCCTGCGTCACGTAGCGCGGGCATCATTCGCACCATTGCGCGCTTGATAATGTCCGCGCTGGTGCCCTGGATCGGCGCGTTGATGGCGGCGCGCTCGGCGCCCTGCCGCTCGTTGGGGTTCTTGGCGTTGATGTTGCGGAAATGGGTCTTCCGCCCGAACAGGGTTTCGGAATAGCCGGTCTCGCGCACCCGCTCCAGCGTATGGACGATATAGCGCTGAATGCCGGGGAATCGCTCGAAGTAACGGTCAATGACTGCCTGCGCCTCATCCGCGTCGGTGCCCAGCCGGCCCGCCAGGCCCCAGCGCGAGATGCCGTATAGGATCGCGAAATTGATCGTCTTGGCTTGAGCGCGGGTGTCGCGGGTAACTTCGCCATACATCTCGCGGGCGGTGCGGGCATGGATGTCCTCACCATTCGCGAATGCTTCCTTCAGCGGCGGCACGTCGGCCATGTGCGCGGCAAGGCGCAGCTCGATCTGTGAGTAGTCGGCAGCCAGCAGCACGTGGCCCTCCTCGGCCACGAAAGCCTCGCGAATCTGGCGGCCTGTTTCGGTGCGGATCGGAATGTTCTGCAGATTGGGATCGGTGGAGGACAAGCGCCCCGTCTGCGCGCCGACCAGGCTGTAGCTGGTGTGCACGCGGCCCGTTTTCGGGTTGATCGCCTGCTGCAAAGCCTCGGTATAGGTGGAGCGCAGTTTCGACAGGCCGCGCCATTCCAGCACCTTGCTGGCCATCGGCACGCCTTCGCCCGCCAGCTTTTCCAGCACGGTCTGGTCGGTCGAGAACTGGCCGCTCTTGCCCTTGCGCCCGCCCTTCAGGCCCATTTTGTCGAACAGGATGTCGCCAAGCTGTTTAGGACTGCCGATTGCAAAGCTTTCGCCCGCCATCTCGTGGATCTCGCCCTCCAGCGAGTTGCACTGCTCGGCGAACTCGCCCGACAGCCGCGCCAGATGCTCGCGGTCGACCTTGATGCCATTACGTTCCATCATCGCCACCACCGGGATCAGCGGCCTGTCGACATTTTCGTAGATGCGCGTTCCGCCTTCATCCGCCAGTCGCTGGCGCAGCACGCGGTGCAGGCGCCAGGTGACGTCCGCATCCTCGGCGGCATAGCGCGTTGCCTTGTCCAGCGGCACGGCGCTGAAGGGGATCTGCTTCTTGCCGGTGCCGCAAAGGTCCTTGAAGGTCAGCGTGGTGTGGCCAAGATGCGTCTGGCTGAGCGAATCCATGCCATGCGCCTGTCCGATGCCGCCGCCGCCGCGCCCCGCGTCGAGGTCAAAGGACAGGATCATCGTATCGTCGACGGGCGCAACCGTGATGCCGTGGCGAGCCAGTATGGTCAGGTCGTACTTTATGTTCTGCCCGATCTTCAGCACCGCGTCGCTTTCCAGTAGCGGCTTCAGCCGGGCGAGCGCGTCGGCGATGGGCACTTGCTGCGGCTTCTCGGCGAACATGTCGCCGCCGCCGTGGGCAAGCGGGATATAGCACGCATCGTTCGGCCCCAGCGCCAGGCTGATCCCGGCCAGTTCCGCCTGCATCGAATCGAGCGAGCTGGTCTCTGTATCGATCGCCACCGCATGGGCGGCAAAGGCGCGCGCGATCCAGGCCTCCAGGCGGTCCGGCGTGGTCACGCATTCATAGGCGTCGAGATCAACCGCCGGCCATTCCGGCAGCGGCTGGCGCGTAGCTGCGGCGCTTTCGGCGGCCGCATTCGCCGGCTTGGCAGGGTTCAGATCGGTGGGCCGCGAAGGGCTACCCGCGCCTGCGCCCAGCCGCTTCAGCAGGCTGGTAAAGCCATGCGCCGCAAGAAACTCCGCCAGTGGCTGCTTGGGAATGCCGTTGAGCGCGAAGTCGTCGAGCGGCATCGGGAGCGGGCAGTCTTCCTTCAGCTGCACCAGCTCGCGCGACAGGCGGGCCATGTCCGCATGCTCGATCAGGTTCTCGCGCATCTTGGACTTCTTCATCTCCGGCGCTGCGGCCAGCACGCTTTCGAGATCGCCATATTCATTGATCAGCTTTTCGGCGGTCTTGGGCCCAATGCCGCGCACGCCCGGCACGTTGTCGACCGAATCGCCCATCAGCGCGAGCACGTCGCCCAGCTTCTCAGGCGGAACCCCGAACTTTTCGATCACCTCGGGCACGCCGATGCGCGCGTTCTTCATCGTGTCGAGCATGTCGATGCAGCCGCCGCCATCCGACAGATCGATGCCTTCGTCCGGCTCCGCGCATTTGCCGACCAGCTGCATCAGATCCTTGTCCGACGACACGATCGTCACGTCCCAGCCCTTGCGCGTGGCGGTGCGGGCATAGCTGGCGATCAGGTCGTCGGCCTCCAGCATGTCCTCCTCGATGCAGGGAAGCGAGAACGCGCGGGTCGCTTCGCGGATGAGCGGGAATTGCGGGACCAGATCCTCGGGAGGGGGCGGGCGGTTTGCCTTGTAATCGGCATAGAGATCGTGGCGAAAGCTCTGCGACGCCTTGTCGAGGATGACCGCCAGATGGCTGGGCCCCTCGGCATCGTCGAGGTCCTGCGCCAGCTTCCACAGCATGGTTGTATAACCATAGACTGCGCCGACTGGCGTCCCCGCCGGGTTCGTCAGCGGCGGCAGGCGGTGATAGGCGCGGAAGATGTAGGCCGAGCCATCGACCAGATAGAGATGCGGCTTGCGCACGGCACCATCAGGGGCCGCTGCGGGGGCGAGATCGGTTGCGTCGCTCATGATCCGAAGGCGGTAGCAGCGAGGGGCAGGGAAATCATGCCCCAACTGCGACGTGAAGGAGGGGAATTGCCGCTCTTCCCACGAAAATTTGTTCGCTGCGCCCTGATTTGGCCATATTCGCGTTTTACGCAGACGCTGCGGCACTATGCGTTGCTGCTTGCATCCCCGTTCGTGAGGGGGTATCTGTGCGCAACGAGACCCGGCCTGCCGGGTTTCGCGTGAAGCCACACATTCAATCTTCACGTTCAATTGGAATAAGGATGCATTTCATGCGCAAGATCATTCTCGCCGCCGCCGCTGCCGGCGCCGCTCTCTCGCTCGCCGCTTGCTCGGAAGGCACTGAAGACAACGCCGAAGCCACCATGGATTCGATGGCTGCCGACGCCGACGCCAACATGGACTCCGTCGAAGCCACTGCTGAAGACGCTGCTGCCGAAGCCGAGATGGCTGCCGATTCCACGATGGAAGCGACCGACGACGCTGCTGCCGAAGTCGAAGCCGACGTGCAGAACGAGACTGTCGGCGAAGCGCAGGCTGACTGATGGAAGTCCTGCGGTCCCGAAGCGGATCGCAACAGAAAAGGGCGCGGAAGGCATTGCCTTTCGCGCCCTTTTTCTTGTCGGATGGCGCCTTCAGTTCGCTGCGTAGACGCTGTTGTCGTTGGACGCGTGGCGCAAAGGAGCGGTCGCAAAGCCGTTGTAGATGGTGCGCGTGATCTCCGCGATCTTGGCATTCCGGGCCGCCGGCCCGCTTTGCCCGGTGACATAGATCGCCATCACCACGACCCGCCCATCGGGCAGTGTTACGAAGCCCACATCGCTGGCAGTCTTGTTCAGCGTGCCGGTCTTGTGACCGAAGTCAGCGCCGCTCGGCAGGCCGGCCTTGATGCGCGAGCTGCCCGTCACGGTCCGCGTCATCGCGCCGATCAACAGGCCGCGACTGGCGGGCGAAAGCCATTTACCCTGGTGGATCCCGGCGATCAGCTCGACCATCTCCTCGGGCGGAGTGCTGTCGCGCACGTCCACATGCTTCGAAAGGTCGAATTCCCAGCGGTCACGCACAAGCGTGGCGATGTCCCGGTCGATGCGAAAGCGGTTCAATCCGGCCTTGCGTGCCCAGGCATTCACCGCCTGCGGGCCGCCCACGACCGCCAGAAGCGCGTCGGTGGCCTGGTTGTCCGAACGGGTAATCATCCTCTCGATCAGCGTTTCCGCCGTCATGGTCTGACCCGCGCGCACAGGCGCGACCTTGCTGGAGAACGGCTCGGAAGCGACCGGCACCATCAGAGGGTAGCGATCGAACAGGCTGTATTTGCCCGCGTCCACGCCTGCCAGGAAGGTTGCGGCAATCGCGATCTTGGACGTACTCGCCATCGGGAAGGGTTCGTCCCCCTGGATCGAGATTGTCTGCCCGGTCGTCAGATCAAGCGCGGCGACGCCGATGCGGCCCTGCGACTGCGGGGCCACTGCGAAAAGCTGTCGGCGGAAATTGTCCGCAACATTGGCGTTCGCCTGATGCGAATCGAGGATTGCTCCCTCGGGCCCATTGAGGAATTCCTCGAATGTCTGAGCCTGAGGATGCTGCGACTGCGCGTGTGCAGCAGGCGCGACTCCCAGCGCCGAAGCGGCCAGAAAGCCCATTCCGTAACGGCGAATGACGGCGCCAGCCTGGCGCAGCATGTGCGATGACAGTCCCTTCATGCACGTGATCCTAGCAAATTTCCCATTGTTGCAAGATGAACGAAGCCGTCCAAATGCTCAAGCCGTTCGAAACGGCTTGTGGAAGGCATGCGATATCAGTCCGATGCGGCGTCCTGATCTCCGTCCGGAGCATTTCGTTCATCGCCTTGCGTCATTGCCCGGGCCTGCGCCTTGCGGCGGCGCAGATTGGCGCGCAACTGTGCCGCGAGCCGCTCCTCACGCGTCATGGGTGCCGGTTCCGCAGTGTTCCTGCCATCGCTTGCCATGCCATTTCATCGCATCAAGCGGTGGTGGTGGCAAGCATGTGCAGCTTCGCTTGACAAGCGGGCCGGGCACCGCCAATAGCGCGCCCTCGCAAGACGCCGACATGCATTGCCATGCTCGCGCGCCGGGCTGCTGTAGCTCAGTGGTAGAGCGCACCCTTGGTAAGGGTGAGGTCGGGAGTTCAATCCTCCCCAGCAGCACCATTTTCGCCATAGCTGTGCCATCGTGAGGCAGAATATCGTGCAGCGGGCGTTAGCTTGGTGACATTGCTCGTCACCTTCCTAAATCGAATTGCATCTACCTGATGCCCGGGACTTAACCTGTCCGTAATGGCCGGTGGGTAGGAACTGCGTCCTGTGGCATGCGGCCATGCATACGGGGGCAATCGATGAAAGTCCGGAACGGCATCTCTCGCCTGCGCAGCTTTCGCAAGAATGAACTGGCGGCAAGCTCGTCAGAGTATGCGCTGATCCTCTGCGTCGTCGGTGTTGGCGTCGGAGCGGCCAGCCTTGCGCTGGGAGCGAATGTCGGGTCATCGATGAATGGCAAGGTGAACGATTTCGATCCAACATTCGTTGCACCGACAAAGGGCAGCGGCGGCGGGGGAGGAGGAGGAGGAAACGCCTCGCCCTCGCCCTCGCCATCCCCGGCACCTGCTCCTGCTCCGTCACCCAGCCCAAGCCCTACTCCTTCGCCGTCGCCTGGCGGCGGAAACGGAAACGGAACGAGAACGGGAACGGGAACGGAAACGCGGGCGGCGGCAATAACGGCGGAGGTCCGAAGAAGTAAGTCGCTTCCGTTTGCGCAGGGTCCAGAGTCAGTCGGTCCGGAATCATTATTCCGGACCGATCGATTATGGATGATGGCGGCGCGCCGTTCAGCCCGCGAACAGCGCATTATGGGAGCATCAATCCGCGCAGACTATCGACTTCAGGCGCGCAGGTCCGACCATTCGGGGTGCCGCTTGAACGCCGCATCGACGTAAGAGCATTGCGGAACGATTTTGAACCCTTCCTTCCGTGCATCGTCCACCAGCGCCTCTACCAGTCGCGCCGCAATACCGCGCCCGCCGATCTCGGGCGGGACGAGGGTGTGGTCCGCGACAAAGCACTCGCCTCGTTTCTGGTAGGTGAGGCGCCCGACAGCATCACTGCCTGCCGGCTCGGCGCGATATTCGCCGCTCGTTTCCTCATCGTGGCGCGATATTTTCAGGTTTTCCATGATAGCTCCTTGTTTCCAAAGCAACGGTGGAGCCATGCTGACGTTCCGGTCTCGCTATTCGCGCGCTCCAAACAGCGCCGAGCCGACGCGAACATGAGTGGCGCCCAGCATTACCGCGGTTTCGAAATCACCGCTCATACCCATCGAAAGGCCGGTTATACCGTGATCGGCCGCAATCTTCGCCAAGAGAGCGAAAAATGGCGCGGGTTCAACGTCCAGCGGCGGCACGCACATCAGGCCCTCGATCTCGATCCCCGCATTGCGCGCCTGCAGCAGGAGGGCAGGCGTGTCGGCGATGGCGCAGCCGCCTTTCTGCTCCTCGTCGCCGATGTTGACTTGCACGAAGCAAGGCACGCGGCGGTCCGCCTTGTCCATCGCCTTGGCCAATGCCTTCACAAGGCTAGGGCGGTCGAGCGAATGGATCGCATCGAACAGCGCGACGGCGTCATCCGCCTTGTTGGACTGAAGCTGACCGACCAGATGCAGCTTCGCGTCGGGAAACGCCTCGCGCAGCGCGGGCCATTTTTCCTGCGCTTCCTGTACGCGATTTTCGCCGAACAGGCGCTGTCCCGCATCCAGAAGGGGGCGGATCCGCTCCGCCGGATGGGTCTTGGACACGGCCACCAAAGACACATCCTCCGGCCTGCGGCGAGCAATGCGGGCGGCGTGGGCGATCCTGTCGCGGGTTTCCTGAAGCGCTGGCAAGGTCATCGCGCGCTGCTATAGCGGCGCCGTGATGATCCGCCAGCCCCCCCTGCATCGCACCATGCCCAGGATCTGGCTGCTCAGCGACGCGCGTAACGATGCCGCTCTCGAACAGATCCTGCGCCGCCTGCCGCGGGGGAGCGGGTTCGTGTACCGGCACTATCACCTGGAACCCGGCCAGCGGCAGGCGCGCTTCAGGCGGCTGGCCGCGATCGCGGAAGGCCGCGGGCATGTCGTGGCGCTGTCCGCTCCGGTCCGCCAGGCGAGGGCTTGGGGCGCGGATGCGGTTTACGGGGCGCCGTGCCGGATCGCGGGCGCTGAAGGACTACTGCGGCTCGCTACCGTGCATTCGCTGCGGGAGCTTGCCGCGGCGCGAAGATCGTTGGCCGACGCGGTTTTTGTCTCGCCGGTTTTCGCGACCGCTTCGCATCCCGGGGCACGATCGCTGGGACCAGTGCGGGCCTTGCTGCTGGCGCGGCGGGCGGGCTGCCCCGCAATCCTGCTGGGCGGAATGGATGCTGGCCGCTTCCTCGCTTTTCGCCGGGCGCCGCATGTTCATGGATGGGCGGCCATCGATGGTTTGTCCGCAGCTTGACTCCCGCTGGTCCACAGGACTTTCCACAGCATGCCGCACAGGTAATCCACAGATCGCCGCGAAACCCGCCCGGCGATTGACCCGGATTTCCCCTGCGCCGATAATCAGCGACTGTTCACCCGCCACAGACTGAAGGGAAGGCGCGATGGCGACACGCGCAAATCAGGCGCCTGCCGGAAGAAACCTGTCCAACAGCAATCTGGACTGGCGCGCGGCCATGCGGGCCAGCTTCAACCGCAGCGCCGAGCTGGTTGGCGCGGTGGCGCTGATCCTGCTTGCGGTGTTTCTTGCTCTTGCCATGGCCAGCTATTCGCAGACCGATCCATCGCTTTCGACCGCAGCGGGCGGGCAGGCGCAGAACTGGATGGGCGGGGCGGGCGCGGTGGCTGCCGATCTGCTGTTCATGCTGTTCGGGGCCATGGCGGTGCTGCTGCTGCCGCTGCTTTACGTCTTTGCCCGCAGGCTTTGGCAAATGGCCGAGCATGAGGACGACGAAACGCAGATCGGCTGGAAGCGCCGCTGGGGCCGGCCTCTGCTGATGCTGGTCGCCGCCATGCTGCTGCTGTCCAGCGTGCTGGCGCTGCTGGTCGACGGCCCGGTCTGGGACATGCCGGCGGGGCTTGGCGGGCTGTCGGGCCTGTTGGGGGCCAGGGCGATCCAGGCGCTGGCGGGGCTGGCGCCCGCGCCATGGTCGGACTGGCTGGTGCTGGCGCTGGCGATCGTTGCGCTGGCAGCAGGTGCAGGCCTTGCCGGGCGCGTGTTCGCGATCGACTGGGCAGGTCTGCTGACC
The DNA here is from genome assembly GCA_963752785.1 of uncultured Alphaproteobacteria bacterium. Taxonomy (GTDB): domain Bacteria; phylum Pseudomonadota; class Alphaproteobacteria; order Sphingomonadales; family Sphingomonadaceae; genus Croceicoccus. Next base: position 54,602 of record CAVVZE010000010.1, on the reverse strand, counting down.
CTGCCGCACGCCTTGCGCAGAGAGCCTGCCGCAGAGGGCGAGGCTAAGCCCAGACCGGTGCGCCAGCCGAAACCGGCGGCCGAGCGCGCTCCTGCCAGCGACGGTTTCGACGACGACGTGCCGTTCGACACGCCCTCGGCGCCTGCGCCGCGCCGCGCGCCCGAGATCGCAGACCCGTCGTCCGCGCCCAGGCCCGCCGCCGCGCCGAAGCCGCCCAAGCAGCGCGAATTGTTCGGGCAGGATTTCCAGCTGCCGAGCGCCGAACTGCTGGCCGAGGTGCCGGACCAGACCGGCAAGGTGATCGACAAGTCCGCGCTGGAAGCCAATGCCCGGCTGCTGGAAACGGTGCTGGAGGACTTCAACGTCAAGGGCGAGATCACCGCCGTGCGCACCGGCCCGGTCGTGACCATGTACGAGCTGGAGCCCGCGCCCGGCATCAAGGCGGCCCGCGTCATCGGCCTTGCCGAGGACATCGCCCGCAACATGAGCGCGATTTCGGCGCGCGTGTCGGCCATTCCGGGCAAGACCGTGATGGGTATCGAACTGCCCAATGCCGACCGGCAGACCGTGGCGCTGCGCGAATTGATCACCAGCGAGGCATTCGTCCATCACAAGGGCATGCTGCCGATCATCCTGGGCAAGGATATCGCGGGCGAGCCGATCGTCGCGGACCTTGCCGCCATGCCGCACCTGCTGGTCGCGGGCACCACCGGTTCGGGCAAGTCGGTGGGCCTTAACTGCATCCTGCTGTCGCTGCTGTATAACTTCACGCCCGAGGAAGTGCGCCTGATCCTGATCGATCCCAAGGTGCTCGAACTCAAGAGCTATGACGACATTCCGCATCTGCTGTCGCCGGTGGTGACCGAGCCGCCGAAATCGGTGCGCGCGCTGAAATGGGCGGTCGAGGAGATGGAGCGCCGCTATCGCATGATGTCGAGCATCGGGGCGCGCAACCTGGTCAGTTTCAACGAGCGGGTGCGCAATGCCGCGGCCAAGGGCAAGCCGCTGGGCCGCCGCGTCCAGACCGGCTTCGATCCCGAGACCGGCGAGGAGATGTTCGAGGAAGAGCAGCTGGATTACCAGGTGCTGCCCCAGATCGTGCTGGTGGTGGACGAGCTGGCCGACCTCATGATCACGGTCGGCAAGGAGATCGAGGTGCTGATCCAGCGCCTGAGCCAGAAGTCGCGTGCGGCGGGCATTCACCTGATCATGGCGACGCAGCGTCCGTCGGTCGACGTCATCACCGGCGTGATCAAGGCGAACATGCCGACGCGTATCAGCTTTCACGTGACCAGCCGGATCGACAGCCGCACCATCCTGGGCGAACAGGGGGCAGAGCAGCTGCTGGGCAAGGGCGACATGCTGTTCAAGGCGTCGAGCCGCCCGATCACCCGCGTCCACGGCCCGTTCGTGTCGGACGAGGAAGTGGAGGCCGTGGCCGAATTCTGGCGCGGTCAGGGCGAGCCGGCCTATGTCGACAGCGTGACCGAGGAGCCGGAGGACGGCGGCGGTTTCGCCTTCGACGATCTGGACGGGGCGGCGGACAATCCGGACGACCGCAAGTACATGCAGGTGTGCCAGATGGTGTTCGAGAACCAGAAGGCATCGGCCAGCTGGATCCAGCGCCAGATGGGCGTCGGTTACAACACCGCGTCCAAGTGGATCGAGCGCATGGAAAAGGACGGGCTGGTTGGCCCTGCCAACCATGTCGGGCGGCGCGAGATCTATCGCGACCGCGACGGGCAGGCGCTGTAGCGGTCTCGCCCCGTGGCGCGTGCCTGCCGGTTGACACAGGCGACACGTCCTACAGGCGCTGTCACCTGCCGCGGACCCGCAAGAAAGCTGGCGTTCCGGCCCTTTGGTTGACACCATGGGGGGTGGAGAAAATCGGACGGTGTGAAAGAGCGCGGGGCGCCCGTGGGGGCGAGCCGGCCGTATTATTCACGCCGGGCCGTGTAGGACAGCGAAGAGTTCGTCCCGGCCGCGTGGCCAAGCATTATTGCGGCGATGCCCGGGCGCGGTCTGACGGGCTGGAGCGACAGTCCTGAAAGATGGCGACGCTGCCGCCGGGTATGTCCACAAGCAGCGCGGCGCCGAGCGCCTCGAAGAACCGGTTGCCGATGCCGACGGCCATCGATGCGCCGCGAACCATCGCGACGTCCGGATCGCGCAGCGAGAGATCGCCAAGCGACACGCTCATGTCGAGCGACGCGGTGCGCTGGCTTGCCTCGCCTCGCGCCCCGACGGCGCTGCCTTGCTGACCTTCGGGTAATGACGAGAGAAGGGGCGCGACAGCCGGTTCGTTAACGTCGATGCGCAGCCCGTTGGAAGAACCCGTGTCGATGAACGCGGGCAATTCGACACCGCCCAGTGAAAATCCGGGGACGATGATCAGCCGGTCTTCCGGTGAGAGGAATTGCAGCGGGAAACGATAGGCTGCCGCGCACTGGCGCGGTTCCTGCGCTGCACCGTCGAACAATGTGATCAGCCGGGCCGGATAATCGATCAGGACCGCGTGATCCTTGAGCAGGCTGTAGCCGAGGATGCCCGCCAGCGGAGCGCCATAACGTTCGCTCAGCTTCGACATGTCCATGACGGCCACGTCGAGCGGCCCGTATTCCCTGCCGCCGATCGCCAGTCGGTCGAGCGTGGCGGGATAGGCTGTCGCGGCATTGCTGCCCACCCCCTCGACCGCTTCGGCCTCGCCCAGCGGGCTAAGGCCATGCGCGCTGGCCAGCGCGTGATCGAGCGCGGACGGGTCGACTGCCGTGTCAATCAGGAAGGTCGCCGCGCTGCCACCCGCCGAACCCTGCACGGCGACTTCGTGCGATCGAGGGTCGAACGGCATGGTCAGTGGAGCCTGGTTCCGGGCTGCTGCTATGGCAGGATCGACCGGTTCGCCAGGAGCTGAACCCGCGGGCAGAGCCGCGCCCGCGCAGGCGGCGACCAGCGGGAGAAAGGCCAGAGCGATCAGGTGTGTGAGGTTCATCGATGCTGACGCTATCACAGTGCGACCGCATGGCAATATGGCAGACGCGGCGCCGGGCTCCAGTCTCCCGGCCCATCAGTCCCGGCGCGTCAGTCCCGTTCCGGCACTGGCCAGCCGACGCGGTCTTCGACGAAGGTGTCCCGGTTGCGGATATAGCCGCCCGCGCCGAACGCGCGGCCGACCAGGCCCATCGCCTCGGTATCGACGCGGGGGCGGTTGTCGGGGCCGGACAGGAACGCGTCCCCGATGTGCAGCGCGAGGATCTCGCCAAGGATGATGGTGAAGTTGCCGCCGGTCTCGACCTCTTTCCACAGCCGGCATTCCAGCGCGGCGGGGGCGCTGGCGATCAGCGGGGTGGAGACGAGGCTGGCGGGGCGGGTGGTGATGCCCAGCACGTCGATCTCGCTGACGTCGCGGGGTGCTTCGGCGGCGGTGTCGACCATGATGCGGGTGTCATGCTCGCCCACCAGGTTCACGGTGAACTCGCCCGATTCCACGATATTGCGCGCGGTGTCCTTGGGATCGCCCTCGGCCCGCTGGCCGATGCCCAGCACGCACAGCGGCGGTTCGCTGCCCAGCACGTTGAAGAAGCTGTAGGGCGCGGCGTTCAGCAGCCCGTCCGCATTGCGGCTGACCACCCAGGCGATCGGGCGCGGGGTGACGGTGTTGACCAGCAGGCGATAGCGATCGGCCGGGGCCATCGATTTCATGTCGAATTGCATGAAACGAGAGGTAGCGACGCGCCGCGCCCTTGGCCAGAGGGGCGGGCCGAGGGGCGGGCAGAACGCAACAAACTGACATTTGATGCGAGGGCGCGACCGATAATTGCCGATCGTTAGGATTGTTAACGGGAATGTAGGAGTGCGGATGCGAAGATGCATCGCATGTGGGGCAGCTTTCGCAGATTCTGCAGCAAGATCGGTGATGGTAGCCTGCGCGCTGCTCGTCTCTGCCTGTGCGAATGGGCTGCACGAGCCTGCCGCGCCGCCCGACATAAGGGCAAGCTGCCATGCGAACAACGGGGTTGCTGCGAAGGACATCACCTCGCCCGCGGCTCTGGCGGCGATTCCCTGGAAATGCGGCAATGGCGATTTCGGCACGGCCATCCGGCAGGGCTGGCTGAAGTTCTCGAGCGCAGACCTGCGGGCCGCGGGCGCGCCGACCCATTTCGTCACCGCCATCGCGCGGTTCGAGCGCATCACGCTGATCGCGCTGGATGGCGAGCGGGTGATCCGGCGCAAGAGCCTTGCGATGGACGAGATCGAGCTGTTCGTTAACGGCCCGAATTTCGCCATTCCGCTGCCGGACATGCAGGGGGCGACTACGCTGCTGGTCGCGATCGAGCAGCCGTGGCACAGTTCCCTGCTGGCCAAGGCGACGCTGCAGACCGCGAGCGGGCCCGACGGTTCGCTGGGCTGGTCGCCGCAGATGATGATCCTGCTGGCGGTGCTGGTCGGCCTGCTGCTGGCGCCGCTGATCTATAATTCCGCGTTCTACCTGGTGCTGCGCGAACGGTTCATCCTGTGGCATTTCGCCATGGTGCTGGCGATGAACGCGTTCCTGGTCCTGTCGAGCGGCATCATCCACCGCTTCGTCTTCGTGGGCGTGGGAACGCTGTGGTTCCTCAGCCAGCTGACCTTCCTGTTGGGCGTGGCGGCGGCCGCGGCGTTCAGCGTCAATTTCATCGAGCCGCGCGCGATGACCCGCCGCACGCGCGACTGGATCACCGGCACCGGCGTGGCCCTGCTGGTGTTCGGCACCTGGGCGATCCTGCCGCTGGAGACCATCCGGCCGTTCGGCGCGCGGCTGTACCTGTTGGCGTTCGTGCCGATGATCGCGATGTTCCTGTACGGCATGGGGCACGCGGCCAGGCGGCGCAGCCGGGCGGTGTGGTTCCAGATCTATGGCTGGGCGCCCATCCTGGCGGTGGGGCTGGAGCGGATCGTGCGCGGGCTGGGCTTCTATGCCGTGCCCGAATGGGTCGACCAGATCATCTATGTCACCCTGGCGTTCGAGATCGGGGTCGCCGCGCTGGGCGTGGTGGACCGGTTCGACGTGCTGCGCCGCGAGCGGGACAAGGCGGAGGCGCGGATCGATTCGCTCGCTTCGCTGGTGGACCGCGACGCGCTGACCGGCATGTTCAACCGCCGGGCGCTGGAGGCGCGCTATCCCGATCTTCGCGCCGAGGGCTATACCGCGCTGGCGGTGATCGACCTCGACCATTTCAAGAAGGTCAACGACCAGTACGGCCATGCGACGGGCGACCGGGTGCTGCAGGAAACCGCCGCCGCGTTGTCGAGCGATCCCGACACCATCAGCTTCCGCCTGGGCGGCGAGGAATTCCTGATGCTGATGCGCGGCCCCGACGTGGTCGAGCGGGCCGAGCGGATGCGGCGCGCGATCTCGATCCGCATCGTGAACGAGATCGACGGGATCGAGGCGCCGATCACCGCCTCGCTGGGGCTGGTGGATACGACGCCCGGCGTGGCGACGACGCTGCGCCGGGTCTATGCCCATGCGGACCGCCTGCTGTACGAAGCCAAGAACAGCGGCCGCAACCGCATGCTGAGCGAGCGCATCCAGCTGTTCGACGCACCCGTCCGGCGGCGCAAGGGCGACCGGCGTGCGGGAGAGCGGCGGACCGCAGGGGTCCAGGGTTAGGCGCGCTGTCCGATCTGGCGGATCGCCATGACGCCTCGGCCGGCGCAGAGTTCGCTTGAGGGGGCGCGATTTGTGACATTGTCGATCGGTTACCGGTGTTCCTGTGCGGCCGCGGCGCTGCTCGTTGCGGTTCCGGCCATGTCGGAGCCTCCGCTGCGGGAAAGCGACCAGCGAACCATCGAGTATCGGAGCGTCGCCGCTGCGGCGCAGGCGCTGGCGGCCAGGGACGGCATCGAATGGCGCCAAGAGAACGGCTGGACCATCGCGATTGACGAAGGCGCGCTGGCAGTCTGGTCGTTTTCACCGCCCGGGTATCCGGCCTATCCGGCCGTCGTCAAACGGCAGGTGATCGATATGGGGTCGGGATCGAGCATCGAGATGAACGTGCCTTGCGAGGCATCGAAAGAAGATTGCGACGCGCTTGTGCGGACCTTCGCGGAGATGAACGGGTTGCCCTTGCCCGAGTAGATACGGATGGCAAGGCAGGCGCGCGCGGTCAGGCCACGAAGGGCGCGGCCACCTCTGCCGGGATGCGCATGATGCGGCGCGTCTCCCTGTCGATCATGCCCCAGTTCGACCGGACCGAGACGATGGGCCTGCCCGCCGGTTCGCCATCCTCCTCGCGGAAGAAGTCGACCAAACGTTCGAAGCGGGCGCCCCTGGGTCCCTGTTCGATGCGGGTTTCGGCGATGACGCTCTCCCCCTCGGCGATATTGCCGCGATAGTCGATCTCGTGCCGGATCACGACCCACAGATAGGCCTCGACATGCTCGCGCGGGGCGACCGCTTCCCAGTGCGCGGTCGCGATCTCCTGCACCCAGTTGAGCCAGATCGCATTGTTCACATGGCCCATCATGTCGATGTGCTGCGGACCGGCGGTGAACATCATGCGCCAGCTCGGGACGGGCGTGTTCATGCCTCCGCCATGCCCATCTGCCACAGCATGAAGGCAAATTCCTCCGCCGTTTCCCTGAGCGAATCGAAGCGGCCTGACTTGCCGCCGTGGCCCGCGCCCATGTTGACCTTGAGCAGCAGCTCGTTGTCGTCGGTCTTCATCTCGCGCAATTTGGCGACCCATTTGGCGGGTTCCCAATAGGTGACGCGCGGATCGTTGAGGCCGGCGGTCACCAGCAGCGGCGGATAGGCCTGTGCGCGGACCTGGTCGTAGGGGCTGTAGCTCTGGATCAGGGCAAAGGCGGCGGCATCCTCGATCGGGTTGCCCCATTCCGGCCACTCGCCGGGGGTGAGCGGCAGCGATGCGTCGAGCATGGTGGAGAGGACGTCGACAAACGGCACATGCGCCACGATCGCGCCCCACAGGTCGGGATCGGAATTGAGGATCGCCCCCATCAGCTCTCCACCCGCCGATCCGCCCGAGGCGGTGACGCGGCCCTTTGCCGTATAGCCGCGCTCGATCAGGCCCTTGGCGACATCGACGAAATCGTTGAACGCATTGGTGCGCTTGTCGAGCTTGCCGTCGAGATACCATTGGCGGCCCAGATCGTCGCCCCCGCGGATATGCGCGATGGCGTAGATGAAGCCGCGGTCCACCAGCGACAGCCGCGCGGTCGAGAAATAGGGCGGCATGGCGATGCCGTATGCGCCATAGCCGTAAAGGTGCAGCGGCGCGCTTCCATCCATCGGCGTTTCGGCGCGCATCATCAGCGAGACGGGCACTTCGGTCCCGTCGCGCGCGGTGATGACGACGCGTTCGGTGCGATATCGCGCGGCATCATAGCCCGAGGGGATTTCCTGCACCTTGAGCACGGCAAGGTCGCCGCTCGCCACGTCGTAGTCATACACGGTCGAGGGCGTGACCATCGAATTGTAGCCGATGCGCAGCACGTCCATGTCCCATTCGGGATTATTGCCCATGGCGGCGACATAGCTTTCCTCGGGGAAATCGACCGGGGTGATTTTCGCGGGGTCGGCGTAATCGCGGATCTCGATCTGGTCGAGGCCCGCGCGGCGGCCTTCGACCACGTAGAACTTTTCGAAAAGCTCGAAACCGGTGATGTAGAATTCGTCCGATCCGGCGATCAGCGTGGTCCATTCGCCGGGCTTCGACATGGGCGCGGTGGCGAGGCGGAAATTGACGTGGTCGTCATTGGTCAGCACGAACACCGTGTCGCCCCGGACGTCGACCTCGTATTCGACGCCCTTCTGCCGCGCCTTGACCAATAGCTGCTCGCCGGTGGGGTCGGCGGCGGGGACGATGCGGACCTCGCTCGTCTCATGGTCCGAGGTGCCGATCAGCAGCCATTGCTCGTTGGCGGAGAGGGATGCGCCGCAGCGGAAGCCCTCGTCGTCCTCGTGGAAGATCTCGACGTCCTGGTCGACCGGCGTGCCCAGCGTGTGCAGGCGGACATTGTCGGTGCGCCATTGCTCGTTCGCCAGCGAATAGGCGATCTTGCTGTCGTTCGCGGTCCAGATCAGGCTGCCCAAAGTGCCGGGGATCGTGTCGGGCAGCAGTTCGCCGGTGGCGAGGTCCTTGATCCGCGCCTCGAACCGTTCGGAGCCGTCGGTGTCGGCGGAATAGGCCAGCTTGGTGCCATCGGCGGAGACCGAGAAGCTGCCGAGGTTGAAGTAATCCCTGCCTTCGGCCAACGCGACCTCGTCGAGCAATAGCTGCTTGCCTTCGGTCCCGTCGCGGCCTCCTGCGGCGGGCTTCCTCCACCACTGCTTGTACTGCGCGCCCTTTTCATATTCGACCCAGTAGTACCAGTCGCCGTCCTTTTGCGGGACCGAGCTGTCGTCTTCCTTGATGCGGGCGCGCATCTCGGCGAACAGTTTCTCGGTCAGCGCTTCGTGCGGGGCCATGCGGCTTTCGAACCAGGCGTTTTCGGCCTTGAGGTGGTTCAGGACGTCCTCGTCCTCCACCTTGGGATAGCCGGGGTCGCGCAGCCATGCATAGGGATCCTCGACCGTGATGCCGTGATGGGTGAAGCTGTGCGGCTTTTTCAGAGCCATAGGAGCAATCGGGGAAGCAATCGTATTGGCGGTCTCGGTCACGGGGCGGCCTGCTTTCTGTGATGTTCGGCTGTGATATTCTGGTAATCCGCAGGAGCGCCATGCGTCTGCGGGTGGAAGTCATCGCACCATGAAACTATGTTCGGTGCATGCAAGCCGCAAGGCACGCCCCCAATCGTTTCAGGAATTTCCCATGTTGATGCAGACCCATGAAGCCCGACTCGCCGCCCTGCGCGACGAGCTGAAGCGCCGCGACCTCGACGGTTTCGTCGTGCCTTTGTGCGACGAGCACATGAGCGAATATGTCGGCGCCTATGCGCAGCGGCTGGAATGGCTGACCGGTTTCGGCGGGTCGGCGGGATCGGCCATCGTGCTGACGTCGCGCGAAAACGGGAACGGCGCCGCCATCTTCACCGACGGCCGCTATACGCTGCAGGTGCGCGAGCAGGTGGACGGAAAGCTGTGGGATTATATCGGCGTGCCCGCAACCTCGCCCGCCGACTGGCTGGCCCGGAACGTGAAGGCGGGGCAGCGCATCGGCTTCGACCCGTGGCTGCACGCGCATAGTCAGGCGCAGCAATTGAAGAAGGCGGTCGAGAAGAAGGGTGCCACGCTGGTCGCGGTGGCCGACAATCCCATCGACGCGGTGTGGCAGGACCGGCCCGAGCCGTCCGCCGCTGCCGCCGTGCCGCATCCCGACGATCTGGCGGGCAAGGCCAGCAGCGCCAAGCGCGAGGATGTCGCCGCCTGGCTGGAAGAGAACGACGCCGATGCGGTGGTGATCACCGCGCTCGATTCGATCGCGTGGCTGTTCAACCTGCGCGGCAAGGACGTGGACCGCACGCCGGTCGCGCTGTCATTCGCCGTGGTGAAGCGCGACGGCAGCGCAGAGCTGTTCATCGCGCCCGAGAAGGTGGACGGCGAGCTGAAGCAGAATCTGGGCAACCATGTCGCGCTGCGCCCCCGCCTCGATTTCGAAGGCGCGCTGGCGGACTATGCGGGCAAGACCGTCGCGGTCGATCCGGTGCGCGGGGTGGAGGCGATCTTTGCCGCGCTGACCGCAGCGGGCGCGACAATCGTCAAGGCGACCGATCCGGTCGTGCTGCCCAAGGCGGTCAAGAACGAGGCGGAGAAGGCCGGGCATCGCGGCGCGCAGCGCCGCGACGGGGCGGCGGTGTCGCGTTTCCTGCACTGGCTGTCGAACGATGCGCCGCAGGGCAAGGTCGACGAATTGTCCGCCGCCGCAAAGCTGCGCGGGTTTCGCGAAGAGACGGGCCAGCTGCGCGACCTGTCGTTCGACACGATTTCGGGCTCTGGCCCCAATGGCGCCAGCCCCCATTACCGGGTGAGCGAGCAGAGCAATCGCAGGCTTGAGCCCAACAGCGTCTATCTGGTCGATTCGGGCGGTCAGTATCCCGACGGCACCACCGACATCACCCGCACGATCTGGGTCGGCCCCGACTTGCCGCCGCAGGAGATCCGTGAGCGTTTCACCCGCGTGCTGAAGGGCCATATCGCGTTGGACCGCGCGGTGTTCCCTGAAGGCACCACCGGCCACCAGATCGACGTGCTGGCGCGGCAATATCTGTGGGAAGTGGGCCTCGATTACGCGCATGGTACCGGGCACGGTGTGGGCAGCTATCTTGCGGTGCACGAGGGGCCGCAGAACATCTCGACCCGCGCGGTCGATCAGGCGCTGATCGCGGGCATGATCTGTTCGAACGAGCCGGCCTATTACAAGGCGGGCGAATACGGCATCCGGATCGAGAACCTGGTGCTGGTCGAGGAACGCGCCATCGAGGGCGCGGAGAACGCCATGCTGGGGTTCGAGACGCTGACTTTCGTGCCGATCGACCGCACGCTGATCGACGTGAGCCTGCTGACCCAGACCGAGACCGCGTGGATGGACGCCTATCACGCCCGGGTGCGCGAGATCGTCGCGCCGCAGCTGTCGGGCGATGATCTGGCGTGGCTGGAGGCGCAGACCGCGCCGCTGGGCCAGGAGTGATTTCACGCAAATGAACGCCCGCGCCCGGCTGATACCAATTGCGACAAATTGGCCGGGCGCGGGGATAATCCTGCGACATCGGAAGCGTATAACGGTTTTCAGAAGTCGCGGGGGTGCCGCAACCGGGTTTGTCCCTGATGTCCCCCTCCCCCAAGCCCGACGGTTCTTTCCGCGGCTTCGCCCGTTTCAAGACGCCGCCCGGATCGGCGCAAAGACGAGAGAGGCAATCATCATGAACAAGACTATCCTGGCCGCCAGCGCGGCCCTGATCGCGGTGAGCGGCGCTGCCTTCGCGGCCCAATCTGGCAATGGAGCCGGTGACTGGCGGGCCGACCGCAACGCCGACATGACCATGGCCGACGCCAATGCGCGGGCCGACGCGATGTTCGCCCGTATGGACGCGAACGGCGACGGCCGCATCGACGAAGCCGACCGCGAGGCGCGGCAGCAGGCGCGTTTCGATCGGCTCGACACCAACAAGGACGGCGCGCTCAGCCCCGAGGAATTCGCGGCGCGCGGCGAGCGCATGGGCCGCGGCGACGGTGAGCGCGGGCATCGCGGACACCACGGGATGGGCGGCATGCGCGGCGGCATGATGAAGATGGCCGACGCGAATGGCGACGGCGCGGTCGACAAGGCCGAGTTCGACGCGATGCACATGCAGCATTTCACCATGATGGACGCCAACAACGACGGCACCGTCACGGCGGAGGAGCGCAAGGCCGCCCGCCAGAAGATGCGCGGCATGATGCACGGTATGGATCGGGCCATGGACCGGGACGCGGATGATGCGCGGTAAAGCGCTGAATTCCGGACTGAATGCGGGGCGTGGAAGCTGATGGCTTCCGCGCCCCAAAACGTGCCTGCGCAGCCCGACCGCATCCTGCTGGTCGATGACGAGAAGGCGCTGCGCGAACCGCTGGCTGCCTATCTGGGCAAGCAGGGTTTTACCGTGCGCGAGGCCGAGAGCGCTGCAAAGGCGCGCTCGATGCTGCAGGCCGAACCGGCCGACCTGGTGCTGCTCGACATCATGATGCCGGGCGAGGACGGGCTGTCGCTGTGCCGCCATCTGGTCGAGACGCGCAGCCTGCCGGTCATATTGCTGACCGCGCGGGGCGAGGCGACCGACCGGATCGTCGGGCTGGAAATCGGCGCCGACGATTACGTGGTCAAACCGTTCGAGCCGCGCGAGCTTGTCGCGCGCATCCGGTCGGTGCTGCGCCGGTCCGCGCGCGCCGAGGCGGTGCCCGCGATCGAGCGCGACTACATGTTCGAGGGCTGGCGGCTCGATCCGCTGAAGCGGCGGCTGACCGATCCCGAAGGCGCGGTGGTCGCCATATCCTCGGCCGAATTCCGGCTCTTGAAGGCTTTCCTCGACCATCCGCGGCAGGTGCTCGACCGCGACCGGCTGCTCGACATGGTGCAGGGGCGCGAGGCGCATCTGTTCGACCGCAGTGTCGACAATGCGATCAGCCGCCTCCGCCGCAAGGTGGAGCCCGACCGCGGCGATCCGCAGCTGATCCTGACTGTGCGGGGCGGCGGCTACATGCTGGCCGCCGACGTTACGCGGCACGATCCCGTCAGCGACAGCGGGTGATGCTCCTGCCGCGGCGGATCGGCCCGAAAAGCCTTCAGGGCCAGGTGCTGCTGGCCATCGCGGCGGCGCTGCTGGTGGCGCAGGCGGTGGGCGCGGTGCTGGTCTGGCGCGCGCAGGTGGAGCGGGCGGAGGCGGAAACGGCGCACGCGCTGGCGTTCCGCATCATTGCCGGGCGCATTATTTCCGACAGCGGCGAACGGCGCGCGGGGCCTTGGTGGCGCGGTCGCCCGCGCGGCCATCGCGGCCCGCGCAGCGGGTTCGGGCCGATGCGGCTGGAGCAGGTGGGCGCGCTGCCCCGGCACGAGGGCGACCTGGTCGACGACGACCTGACCGCCCGGCTGGACGCGATCCTGCGCGAACAGGGCATGGCCGCATCGCAGCTGGCGGTGTTCTCGCGCAGCCTCGACAAGGACGAGCGGGCGGCGGGTTTCGTGGAGCGGCGCATGCGCGACATTCCGCGCCCCGCCCGCGTGACCATCGCCGCCGTGCGCATGACGCCGGGCGATCCGCTGATCCTGGCGCGGGTGTTCGAACCGCCGCGCTCGCGCGGGCTGGGCTGGCCGCTGATCGCGCAGACCTTGCTGATCTACCTGATGCTGGTCGGCGTGGTCGCGCTGGTGCTGCGGCGCATCACCGGGCCGCTGGATGCGCTGACGCGGCGGGTGGAGGCATTCGCCGACAATCCGGTGGCGCCGCCCGGCGGGCAGGTCGATCCGCAGGGGCCGCGCGATACACGGCGGCTGATCGCGGCGCATAACCGGATGGAGGCGCGGATCGGCGCGCTGCTGGATGAAAAGGACGTGATGCTGGGCGCCATCGGCCACGATTTGAAGACGCCGCTGGCGGCGCTGCGTGTCCGCATCGAATGCGTCGAGGACGATGCCGAGCGTGCCGCGCTGGCCGCCACGATCAAGGATATTTCCGACAGCCTCGACGACATCCTCTCGCTGGCCCGCGTGGGCCGCCCGTCCGACCCGCTGGAAGTGACCGAGCTGTCCGCGCTGGTCGCCAGCGTGGTCGAGGAATACGAGGACATGGGCGAGAATGTCGTGCTGGGCGACACCAGCCGCGTGGTGCTGCCGCTGCGCGCGACATGGCTGCGGCGCGCGCTGCGCAACCTGGTCGGCAATGCTCTGCGCTATGCAGGCGGCTGCGAAGTCTGCGTCGCGAAACGCGGCGGGCAGGCCATCGTGCGGGTCGAGGACGAGGGGCCCGGCATCCCCGACGACGAGATCGCCTTCATGATGGAACCGTTCCGCCGCGGCGATCCGTCGCGCAATCGCGGCACCGGCGGCGCGGGGCTGGGCCTGACACTGGCGCGCGCCATCGCCGAACAGCACGGCGGCACGCTGAGCATCACCAACAGAACGGACGGGAAGAGCGGGATCGTCGCGGAACTGGCGCTGCCTGTTTGATAGGGCCCTCAGGCGCCGGGCGCGGGCCATCCGGCCCGCTTGGCTCCCTCGCATAAGCTCGGGCGCGCGTTCGCGCTTGCCGGTGTCGCTGCGCGCCCGGAGGCCCGGCACGACAGGACACTGCAGGATCGTAGGAGTTCAGCGCTGTAACGGGGCGCGCAGCGGCTCCCGCAAGGCCGAACGGCCGCCGCGCCTCATTGGCGCGAAGCCAAGCGGGCCGGATGGCCCGCGCCCGGCGTCTGAGGGCCTCAAACCACTAATCGCGCGCGTAGCGACACCCGCAAGGCCGAAGGGCCGCCGCGCCTTATTGGCGCGAAGCCAAGGCGGGCGGATGCCCGCCGCGCGGCGTTTGAGCGTCCAGACAAAAAACTCTCCCCGCTGCGGCCCGGCACGGCGTCTGGGTTTACCGCATCAACCCGCCGATCAGATTGCGCACGAAGCGCCCCGCGACCGCGCCGCCCAAGCTGGTGGCGATGGTGCCGGCGGCGGCGCTGGCGGCGCTGCGGGTGGCGCTGGCGCTGCTCTTGCGGCCGCGGACCTTGGCGGCGATGACGGCGGCGGCGCTGCTGGCGGCGGCGCCCGCCGCGGCCTTGCCCGCGCGTTCCCACAGGCTGGTGGTCCTGCGCGCGCGGTTACGGACTTCTTCCCTGCCCTTTTCCTCGACTTCCTCCGCCGTGGCGGCGGCGTCGGCGGCCTTGGCCAGCAGAACTTCCTCGGCGCTTTCGCGGTCGACGGCGGTGTCGTACTTGCCCTCGACCGGGCTGACCGACTGGATGATCGCGCGCTCCTTGGGCGTGATCGGGCCGAGGCGCGAGCGCGGCGGCTTGACCAGCGTGCGCTGGACGACCGAAGGCGCGCCGTCCTCCAGCAAGGTCGAGACCAGCGCCTCGCCGGTCTTCAGCTCGGTGATCGCCGCCGCGACGTCGAGGTCGGGATTGATGCGGAAGGTTTCCGCCGCGGCCCGGATCGCCCGCTGGTCGCGCGGGGTGAAGGCGCGCAATGCGTGCTGCACCCGGTTGCCCAGCTGGCCCGCGATCTCCTCGGGAATGTCGATCGGGTTCTGCGTCACGAAATAGACGCCCACGCCCTTGGACCGGATCAGGCGCACGACCTGCTCGATCTTGTCCTCCAGCGCCTTGGGCGCATCCTCGAACAGCAGATGCGCCTCATCGAAGAAGAAGACCAGCGTGGGCTTTTCCGGATCGCCGACTTCGGGCAGCGTCTCGAACAGTTCGGACAGCAGCCACAGCAGGAAGGTGGCATAGAGCTTGGGGCTGCGCATCAGCCGGTCGGCGGCCAGCACGTTGATCGTGCCGCGGCCCTGTTCGTCCAGGCCCAAGAAATCGTCGATCTCCAGCGCGGGTTCGCCGAAGAACATGTCGCCGCCCTGCGTGCGCAGCGACAGCAGGCTCCGCTGGATCGCGCCGACGCTGGCTTTCGACACATTGCCGTATTTGGCCGACAGCTCCGACGCGTTTTCGGCGCAGTGGACCAGCATCGCCTGAAGATCGTCGAGGTCGAGCAGCAGCAGGCCCTGTTCGTCCGCGTAATGGAACGCGATGTTGAGCACGCCCTCCTGAGTGTCGTTGAGGTCCAGCAGCCGCGCCAGCAGCAGCGGCCCCATCTCCGAAATCGTGGTGCGGATCGGGTGGCCCTGCTCGCCGAACAGGTCCCAGAACACCGCCGGATTGTCGGAATAGGCATAGTCGTCCATGCCCAGTTCGCGCGCGCGGCTTTCCAGCTTTGCAGCATGCTTGAAACTCGCGGAGCCCGGCATGGCGATGCCCGACAGGTCGCCCTTTACGTCGGCGAGGAACACCGGCACGCCGCGCGCGGAGAAGCTCTCGGCCAGCCCCTGCAGCGTCACCGTCTTGCCCGTGCCCGTCGCGCCCGCGATCAGCCCGTGGCGATTGGCGCGTTTCAGGTTCAGCCATTGCCCCTCGCCATTGGCGCCAAGGCCGATGAAGATGCTGCCGGTTTCGTTCTGCGTGTCGTCCGCCATGCGTGTCGCCATACCTGTCCTGCCGCGCCATGTTGTCGCCAGCCGCCTGCTTGCCGCGATCCGCGCCCGCCGGTCAAGCGCACATCGCGGCTGGAAAGAGGGGGGAGAAGGCTTCGAGGGTGAGCGCCAGGGCGGGCAGGGCGCGTGGCGGGACTTGGCTTTGGTACAATCGCCATTAACATAGGGAGGCGGCAAGGGCGCGGGCCGGTAATGCGATATACGGCGCGCCCGCCTTCTGGAGGACTGCTTGAACATCGAAACCGCCACGACGCCCCGCTTGCCGGGCAAGCGCCGCCGCCTGCTGTCCGCGCTGCTCGTGCTGGGCGCGATGGCGCTGGGCATCCTGCTGTCGGTGCTGCTGGTGTGGTCGACCCTGTCCAAGGAACGCGCCGAGCGGCTGCAGACCGCCCGCTATGCCGAGGTCGTGTCGGCGCTGCGCGACATCAACCGCGCCGCGCTGAATGCCGAAACGGGGCAGCGCGGCTATTTCATCACGCTCGACCGGCGCTATCTGGCGTCCTACCAGTTCGGGCGCGACCTCTATCCCCGCGCCATCGCGCGGCTGGAGAGCCTGTCGCGCGTCAGCGACGATCCGCGGATCGACGCGCTGGTGGCCGATGTCGAGGAAGCGGGCGACGCCAAGCTGGAGGAGCTGGCCGGAACCGTCGAGCTGATCGAGGCGGGGCGGATCGCCGACGCGCAGCAGCGCATCCTGAGCAACGACGGGCGGCTCTACATGGAGCGTCTGGGCGAGGCGCTGACCCGGCTGGAAACGGTGGAGCGCGAGCTGCAGGACCGCGCATCGGCCCAGGCGTTCGACGCGGAACGGCGCGTGCTGCCGCTGCTGGTGCTGGTGCTGGCGCTGATGGCGGCGGTGCTGGGTTTCGGCTTTGTCCTCGCCATGCGCGCCGCCCGCGCCGAGATCGCCGCGGGCCGCGCGGCCGAGCTGGAGGAAGCGCGCGACCGGGCCGACCTGCTGGCGCGCGAGCTGAACCACCGGGTGAAGAACCTGTTCGCGGTGATCCTGGCCATCGTGCGGATGAGCGCGCGCGGCAAGCCCGAGGCGGCGCCGGTGGTGGACAATATCGCGGCCCGCATCCACGCCCTGCTGGAAGCGCATAACGTGACGCAGGGCCCCGACGGCGCAGGCGGCGAGGGCACTGACGGAGCGGGGGCCGACATGGGCATATTGGTCGAGAAGGTCCTGGCCCCCTATCGCAGCGGTGGCAACGAAGCCGAGATCGGCGGCGATCCCGTGACCCTGTCGGGCAGCCAGGCGACGCCGATCGGGCTGGTGCTGCACGAGCTGGCCACGAATGCGGTCAAATATGGCGCATGGGAGAGCGATGGCGAAGGGGAGAAGGGGCGGATCGCGATTCACTGGCAGCCCCAAGGGAACGACGTGGTGCTGCGCTGGACAGA
Organism: uncultured Alphaproteobacteria bacterium; assembly: GCA_963752785.1. Lineage (GTDB taxonomy): Bacteria > Pseudomonadota > Alphaproteobacteria > Sphingomonadales > Sphingomonadaceae > Croceicoccus. Next base: position 37,538 of record CAVVZE010000010.1, on the reverse strand, counting down.
AACGCGCGCCTCGATCAAGGCGCCCGACGGCCACGAAGGCTTCGGTTCGATGCTGATGCGCAGCGCGGCGCGGCAGCTGGGCGGCGAGATCGAGCGTCATTTCGGCGACGGGCGCATGGTGGTGGAGATGCGCATCCCCCGAGCCGGGTGATCGGGGGCACGCCGCCGCCGGTGTTGCGTTGCAGCATGACGGCGGTTAGCTTGGCGGCATGAGCACCGATACCATGCGCAACTGGATTCAGGCTCAGGTCGGCAGCAACGGCGCCACCGAATGGATCATCGCCCTGATCGTGGCGGCCCTGGCGGTCGCCCTTGCCCTGATCGTCCACCAGATCGCCTTCCACGTGATGCGGCGGCTGGCCCATGCCAGCGGCAGCCGCGCGGACGACATGGTGCTGCGCCGGATTGCGCGGCCCACGCGCTATGCGCTGGTCGCGCTGGCGCTGGTGCTGGCCGCGCGCGAGATCGAAGCGCTGCAGGACGTGTGGGAGCGGCTGGCCGGTTTCGTCATGCCCGCTTTGATCGGCTGGATCGCGATCTCGCTGTTTCACGCGCTGATCAACACGATGATCATGCGGGCCGACATCTCGGTCGAGGACAATCTGGAAGCGCGGCGCCGGCGCACGCGGCTGACGATCTTCTCGCGCATCGGCACCTTCATCATCGTCTTCATCGTGATCTCGCTGATGCTGCTGTCCATTCCGGGGGTGCGCGACATCGGGATCACGCTGATGGCCTCGGCGGGTCTGGCGGGTCTGGCGGTCGGCGCTGCGGCGCAGCCGGCGCTGAAATCGCTGATCGGCGGGTTCCAGCTGGCGCTGACCGAGCCGATCAGCATCGGCGATGCCGTCATCATCGGCGGCGAGTGGGGTTATGTCGAGGAAATCCGCATGACCTATGTCGTCGTGAAGGTCTGGGACGAGCGGCGGCTGGTGGTGCCGACGTCCAAGTTCCTGGACGAGATCTTCCAGAACTGGACCAAGACGACGTCGGAGCTGCTGGGCACGGTGATGCTCTATGTCGATCCGCAGGCCAGGCTGGACCCGATCCGCGACAAGTTCATGGCGCTGGTCGAAAGCAACACGCGCTGGGACGGGCGGGTGAAGCACATGCAGGTGACCGACCTGACCCGCGACGCGGTCGAGGTGCGGCTGCTGATGACCGCCAAGGATGCGCCCACCCTGTTCGACCTGCGCTGCGACGTGCGCGAGGCGCTGATCCAGTGGATCGGCGCCGAAATGCCCGAGGCGCTGGTGCGCCAGCGCATCCTGTCACCCGAGCCGCTGCGGATCGAAGGCGGGGGCGGCGAACCCGGCACTCCGGGCGCGCAGGCAACGAGCTAGGCGGCGGCGGGGCCGGAAGCCCCGCCGCCGTTTCGATCAACTTCCCTCGTGCTTGCTGTCGCGGGTGCTGGTCAGCATGCCCGGCGCGATGAAGCCGATGGGGTTGGATTCGGCCGCCCGGCGTTTCAGCTCGCCGCGCATCTGCTCGTACTCCTGCTCCATCTTGGCGGTGACGGTCGCGCGCGAATCCTCCAGCGCCTCGGTGAAGTCGGCGGCGCTGACGCCGGTGACCTCGGACCCCTGCCGCCGGATCGCGTTGAGACCTGCGCGGCGCACCACGTCCTCCAGATCCGCGCCGGTAAAACGCTCGGTTTTCGCGGCGATGGCGGACAGGTCGACATCGCTGGCCAGCGGCATCCTGGACGTATGAATCTTGAGGATGTGCAGCCGGCCCGGCTCGTCCGGCGCGCCGACATAGACCAGCTCGTCGAAACGGCCGGGGCGCAGCAGCGCGGGATCGACCAGCGTGGGCCGGTTGGTCGCGCCGATCACCACGGTCGATTGCAGTTCCTCCAGCCCGTCCATCTCGGCCAGGATGGTGTTGACGACGCGTGCCGTGACCTGCGGCTCGCCCGCACCGCTGCCGCGGGCGGGAACAAGGCTGTCGATCTCGTCGATGAAGACGACGCAGGGCGCCACCTGCCGCGCACGGGCGAACAGGCGCGAGATCTGCTGCTCGCTCTCGCCATACCATTTGGACAGCAGATCGGACGATTTCATCGAGATGAAGTTCGCCTCGGCTTCCTTGGCGACCGCCTTGGCCAGCAGCGTCTTGCCGGTGCCGGGCGGGCCATAGAGCAGGAAGCCCTTGGCGGGCCTTATGCCCAGCCGCTTGAACGCCTCGGGGTTCTTCAGCGGCAATTCCACACCTTCGCGCAGCATCTCCACCGCCTTGTCGAGACCGCCCAGGTCTTCCCAGCCGACGGTGGGCGCCTGCACCATCACCTCGCGCATGGCGGAGGGCTGGATGCCTTTCAGCGCATCCATGAAATCCTTGCGCGTCACGCACAGCTCGTCGAGCACTTCGGGCGGGATCGTCCGCGCGTCGAGGTCGAGCCTCGGCATGATCTTGCGCACCGCCTCGATCGCGGCCTCGCGGCAGAGCGCGGCGAGGTCGGCGCCCACGAAGCCATGGGTGGTGCTGGCCAGTTCCTTCAGCTCGACATCCTCGCCCAGCGGCATGCCGCGGGTGTGGATCGCCAATATCTCGCGGCGGCCCTTTTCATCGGGCACGCCCACGATAATCTCGCGGTCGAAGCGGCCCGGACGGCGCAGCGCCTCGTCAATCGCGTCGGGGCGATTGGTGGCCGCGATCACGATCAGGTTGGCGCGCGAATGCAGCCCGTCCATCAGCGTGAGCAGCTGGGCGACGAGGCGCTTTTCCGCCTCGCCCTGCACGTTCTGGCGCTTGGGCGCGATCGAATCGATCTCGTCGATGAAGACGATGGCGGGGGAGGCCTTCTCGGCTTCCTCGAACACCTCGCGCAGGCGCTTTTCCGATTCGCCATAGGCGGATCCCATGATCTCCGGCCCGTTGATCAGGAAGAAATTGGCATCGGATTCGTTCGCCACCGCCTGCGCCAGCCGCGTCTTGCCGGTTCCCGGCGGGCCGTGCAGCAGCACGCCCTTGGGCGGATCGACGCCGAGGCGCGTGAACAGCTCGGGGTAACGCAGCGGCAGTTCGACCATCTCGCGCAATTGCTTGATGGTCTCCTCCATGCCGCCGACGTCGTCGTAATTGACGCTGGCGCGCGCGTCGCGCGGTTCCTCGAACTCGGCCTTCAGCTCGACCTCGGTATTCTCGTCGATGTGGACGATGCCCTTGGGGCTGGTCGACACGACCGACAGGCGGATCTGGGTCAGCGCAAAGGCGGGGGCGTTGAACATGCGCGCAACCTCGGGCGGCATGTCCTGCACGCGCTGCTGGCCGCGGGTGGCGACCAGGTCGCCCTGCGTCAGCGGACGACCGAAGAAATTGCGCTTGAGCGCCTGCGGCGGGCCCTGCAGCCGCATCTCGCGCTGGGCGGGGGCGAAGACGACGCGGGTGGCGGGGCGCGATTCGGCCTTGCGCACCATGACATGCTCGCCCGATCCGACTTCGGCATTGCCGCGCTCGAGCCCGTCGAGCCGGATCACGTCCAGCCCCTCGTCCTCGGCATAGGGCAGCAGCGCGCGGGCCGGGGTGAGGCGCTTGCCCTCCACCTCGATGATGTCGCCTTCGGTGATGCCGATCCTGGCCATGGCCTCGCGCGGGATGCGGGCGATGCCGTGGCCCGATTCCTCCTGCCGGGCCGCCGCCACCTGCAATTTAACCTCGCGTGCATTCACCGCCGCATCCGCATCCGCCATTGAAGATTCCCTAGTTCGGTCTTGTCAAATGGTCCGCGGCGCCGAGCGCCGGGAAAGGCCGACATGGGGACTGGGCGCCCCGGTTGCAAAGGGTTGCGGCGCGAAAGAATCGCGGCGTGCCGAACGGCGCGCGAGAGGTCCGCTCGCGCGAAGGGAGCGCGCCGGATGCAGGGCGAAAAAAAAGGCCCGGTCGTTGCCGACCGGGCCTGAAAGTTTTGGGAGAGGATGCCTATAAGGCCCCTCCGAAGTATGTCAGGCGCGGCCATTGCGCAAATGCGAAAAGAGCGATGTAAGTTGCGTATCATGCAACTGGCTTGAAAAGCCTAGGTGTCGTGGCTCTTCTGGCGTGTACCGGACGCGAATTCCAATTCGAATATAAGCTTCCCGGCGCGAACATGCTGCGTTGCAGCATCAACTGTCCGTCGGGCGTGCGCAGCCGCGAAGGGTCTGTTCGCCCAGCACCACTTGCGCGGCGAACGGATAGATGCGGTCGCTCATCCCGTCGGAACATTGCTCGACCGTCAGGAGGAGCGCGAAGGCTTTACCGTCCAGCGTGCCACCGATGCGGCGGCTGCTGCCGTCGGCCGCCTCGTCCTCGATCGTCACCGGGGTGCCGTCGATATTGTCGGGCGTGGAATAGCGCAGCGTCCGGGGCGTGCCGGATCCGGTCGCGGTCAGCGCCCAGAACGGTTCGGTGCCCAGCGCCTTGAACTCGGCAGGGATGACCGGTTCCGATCCGCCATTGCGCGCCTTCATGTCGGCTTTCGCGTCGACGGCTTGGCCGGCCTGCTCGCCGGCGGGCTGCGCGCAGGCGGCGAGCAGGGCCAGCGGCGCCAGCAGGGCAAGCCGCGCGGTGCGGGGGGCTTTCGCAATCATGGTCATTGTTCTAGCAGCGCGTCATCTATCACGCGAGCAGGCATTCGGGCGAGCAGCCCGCCGCGCCGCACCGCGCCGCCTGGCGCAGCAGACAGGGACCAAGGCATGGCAACAGGCTGGCAGATGCCGCCCGAATGGGCGAAGCAGGATTGGCTGTGGATCGGATTTCCGCACGACCCGGTCGAATGGCCCGAGGCGCTGCCCCGTGCGCAGGAGCAGATCGCCGCCTTCGCCAATGCAGTGGCGGAGAGCGGACAGGAAGTCCGCCTGCTGGTCCGCGATGCCGCGAACGAGGCGCGGGCGCGCCAGCTGACCACCGGGGCGGTACGGCTGGAGCGGCGGGTCTATGGCGACGTGTGGCTGCGCGATACCGGCCCGCTGGTGGTGCGCGGCGGTGCGGGAGCGCGGCGCGCGATGCGCTTTGGCTTCAACGGCTGGGGCGGCAAGTTCGAGATGGAGGGCGACCAGACCATCGGCGCCGAGATCGCACGCGATGCCGGGCTGGAAGTCGGGATCGCGGACTGGATCCTGGAGGGCGGGGCGATCGACAGCGACGGCACCGGGACCGTCGTCACCACCGAACAGTGCCTGCTGAATGCCAATCGCAATCCCGCGTTGTCGCGCGAGCAGATCGAGGACCGGCTGCGGCGGGACCTGGGCTTTACCCGCGTCGTCTGGCTGGGCGACGGGCTGCTGAACGATCACACCGACGGGCATGTCGACAATCTGGCGCGCTTCGTGGGGCCGGGGCGGATCGCGCTCCCGCGCGCCAGCACGCCCGGCGATCCCAACCGCGCGATCTATGACGATGCCCGCGACCGAGCCGAAGAGGCGGGGCTTGAGGTGGTGGAGATGCCCTCGCCCGGCCTGATCAGCGCGGGCGATTTCGCCGAGCCTGCGAGCTACATGAACTTTACCATCACCACGCATCTGGTCGCGGTACCCGTGTTCGGGAGCGTGCACGACGAGGAAGCGGTGGCGGCGGTGAAGGCGATGTTTCCGGGGCGGCAGGTGATCGGCCTGCCCGCCGATGCGGTGCTGGCGGGCGGGGGCGGCTTTCACTGCGCCAGCCAGCAGATGCCCGCGGCGCAGGACTGACGGCCGCGACTGCCTCGCGCTAGTCGACTTGCGGAGCGTGCAGCCAGGGATTGCGCGTTGCCATCAGGTTCAGCCATGATTTTGGGCGCCGCATCAACTTGTCCGGATAGATGATGTCCAGCCCGACGATCCGCGCGATCGCGCCGACGAAGTGGATGCAGTTGCGCTTGTCGAGGTCATAGCCCTTGCCGGGCAGGTTGCGCCAATTCTCGACTTCCTCGCGGATGCGCCAGTAGGATTCGTCGGGGACGGTCACGCTGAAATGGCGATTGGTCGAATTCGATATATTTCGGCTCCTCGACCAGGATCTCGTGCTCGACCGGGCCGGACAGGATCGCGGGCGTCACGCGCCTGGCGGTAAAACCGTAATTCTCGTCGATCGCCTGCCCCGTCGCGTCCAGCGTGCCCTGCAGCACGACGAAGGCATGCGGATAGCGCCCGAACAGCACCGAGCCGTTGAAGCTCTGGAAATGGACCGTGACGCTGGCCCAGGCGGGGAGCGCGGCAAGCGCCGCCGCCAGGGCAAGCAGCAGGGCGAGCGCGCGGCTATTCGCCAGTCGGCGGATTTTCGGGATCGAGCTTTGCAATGGCCTGTGCGATCTGCTGGCTGGCATAGGGTTTGAGGATGACCGGGATGTCGTCGAACTGGCTGGGAATCGTGTCGTCCCCGCCATAGCCCGACGCGAAGACAAAGGGGATCCCCTCTTCCATCAGGCGTGTCGCGGTCGGCAGCGAGTTTTCCTTGCCAAGGTTGAAGTCGAGCATGGCCAGCTCGATCTTGCCGCCGTCCAGCGCCGCCCCCGCACCTGCATTGGTGGAGGCAAGCGTGACGTCAGCCGCGCCCAGCTCGCGCAGCTTGTCCTCGGCGTCCAGCGCGATCAGCGCGCTGTCTTCCAGCAGCAGCACGTGGCGGCCGGCGATCACTGCGCCGTCTCCCGTGGGCGGCGCGACATTTTCGGTGCGATGGCTACTCCCCTCTGCAACGCCCGCGACATGGCGGGCCGGCAGCACGAAACGGACGCGCAGGCCCGCGGTGCGATATTCGATCCGGGCTTCGCCGCCCAGTTCGTGCGGAATGGATTCGTGGATGATCGTGGTGCCGAACCCGCGCCGCTCGGGCGGCAGGACCGCGGGGCCGCCGCTTTCCTCCCATTCGATCGCCAGGCTGCCATCCTCTTCCAGCGACCATGAGACATGCACCGTCCCGCTGTCGCTGAGCGCGCCATATTTGGCGGCATTGGTGACAAGCTCGTGGAACACCAGCGCCATCACGGTAAAGGCATTGGGCACGATGCATACGTCCGGCCCGTCGATGATCAGCCGCTGCGCCTCGCCGCTGAGATAGGCGGACGCCTCGGTGGCAAGCAGGTCCTTCAGGTGCCCCGGACCCCATTGTTCCGCCGTCAGCTGGTCATGCGCGCGGGCCAGCGACTGGACCCGGCTGTCGAGCGTGCCGACGAAATCCATCACGCTCACCGCCTCGCGGTTGGTCTGCCCGATCAGCGCGCGGATCAGCGCGAGGATGTTGCGCACGCGGTGGTTCAGCTCGGCGATGAGCAGTTTCTGCTGCTCGCCCGCGCGGCGGCGTTCCTCGCTCGCCGCTTCGGTCAGGCGCAGCACGACTTCCAGCAGGCTGGTGCGCAGCGCCTCGGCCACGCGGATTTCGTGATGTTCGAACGGCTTCGCTTCGCCGCGGACCAGGTTCGACCATTCCTCGAAGCTCTGCCGCGGGGTGAGGCGGGGGCCGTTGGGGCCGTATTCGACGTTCTTGGCCTGATCGCCCGCCCAGCGGACCGAGCGCAGCTGCTCGGCGCGGAAGAGCACGACATAGTCGCGCGGACGGCGCGAGATGGGGATGGCCAGCAGGCCCGCCGACTTGTGCGCGAAGCCTTCCGCATTGGGCACGAGGTCGGCGATGCGCGGGGTGGTGAACACCTGCGTGACCTCGCGCGCCTTCAGCTCGCCGATGATCCGGTCGAAATCCTCCTCGCCGGGAGTGAGGGCAGACAGCGAGCCGTGGCCGTCGATGCACACGCCCACGCCGTCGGCGGGAATTGCCTCGAGCACGAGGTCGCCGATCCACTCCGCATCGTTCAGCCGTTCGACATCCTGCGCGGCGGCGGCCATCAGCCGGTCGGAGATCCTGCGTGCGCGATCCTCGTAGGCGGCGGTCTCCTCGCGCAGGGCATTGCCCAGCAGCAGCGAGAACATCTGCCCGAACAATTCGCTCGCGCTGCGCTCGGCAAAGCTGGGCAGGCGGGGCGCGTAGTGGTGGCAGGCGAACAGGCCCCAGAACTTGCCGTCGACCACGATCGAGACCGACAGCGATGCGCGCACGCCCATGTTGCGCAGATATTCGATGTGGATCGGCGACACTGCGCGGAACAGCGACATCGACAGGTCGAGCGGCGGCGTGGCTTCCACCGGCTCGATCGGGCAGGGCGTGTCGTCAATGTCGGCGATGATGCGGAAGAAATTGCGCACGTATAAAGCGCGGGCCTGCTGCGGGATGTCGGTCGCCGGGAAATGCAGGCCGAGAAAGCTGTCGACGCCGGGCTCCAGCGCCTCTGCCACCACCTCGCCGCTGCCGTCGGGGTCGAAGCGATAGACCATCACCCGGTCGAAGCCGGTCAGCATGCGCAACTGGCGCGCGCCCTCGCGCAGGATCGAGCCGACCTGCTCGGTCGCGCCCAGCCGCGCGACCATGCCGCGCACCATCGAGGACACCTCGATCTCGTCGCCCTTGGCGGGTTCGCATTCCAGCACGATCAGCCGGTCGGACATGTGCACCGCGACGTCGAACAGCTGCCGGTCGGCGATGAGGCGGACGGAGAACAGGCGCTCCACCGAATCGTCGCCGCGCAGCGACGCGATGCGTTCGCGCAGCAGGCGGATCGCCGCGGGCTGGAAGATGTCCGCCGCGGACGTGCCGATCACTCCGCGCGCCGAGGTCCCGATATAGGGCTCGGTATTCGCGGCACGCTCGATCATCCAGCCGGGCGTCAGCGCCAGCAGGAATCCGAAGGGCTGTATCGCGCCGGGAATATGGATGGGTTCCCGGTCGCAATTGGTAAGATCGACAGCGCCCGCGTCGCGCTCATGGTAGTTCAAACAAGATCCTCCGCGATGCACTTGGCGGCGCGCCTGAAAAACTGGAAAGATTCGATTGCCGCGTCCGTGGCTTCATCAAGCCACGCGCTGTCCTGCATGATCGCCGCTTCGTCGAAGGCGGCGCAGAATGCCTGCCAGTCGGCGCTCATGGTCGCTGCGGGGCACAGGTAGTTGCACGGCACGTCCGCCGTAAGCCCGCGCGCCAGCAATCTGCCGCCCAGTTTCGAGCCTTCCAGCACATATTGCACGCCCCATGCGCCCGCGTCGCTGGTGTCGCTGGCGATCATCGGGGTGGGCAGCCAGGTTCCCAGCGCGGCGAGATCGTCGGCCAGCAGCGGCAGGCGGGGCTGGAACCCCTTCCACCCGCGCCCTGTCACGGCAATCTCCAGGCCCGGCAATGCGATCGCGTGGGCGGTGAGGAAGGCGCGGTAATGGTCGCGGTTGGACAGATCGTAGGCGGCGAACGCCTCCTCGGTCGCCTCGTGCTGCTTGCGCGTGCGGTCGCGCAATTCCAGCCGGGCGGGGCGCCTTATGGCGGAGCCGTCGTCATCCTCCCCGGCGGGGGAGGAGCCGGGACGGGGGTTGGGAGGATGATGGGCAGTCAGCATGGGTCGCGGCTTCGTCACATCAGGCAGACAGTAGCTTGGATTCGATCCGCGACAGGGACTCTCCGCCCACGGTCTTGGCTTCTTCCGCGATCAGCACATCTTCGAGTGCCTTGTGGTAATGGCGCCGCATCTCGCCCAGCGTCTTGGGATCCGCGACGATGGCGAGGCGGTCGAATGTCTTGTCCAGCGCCGCGCGGTTCAGCCATTCGGCGGCCGCGGCGGCATGGGCCAACTCTTCCAGGTCGGTGCGCCCGTGACGCTGCCCGACCTCGTCCTGGTGGCGCACGCCGGCGCTGTAGTTCTGCCCGTCGAGATCGGGGCTCGCGACTTCGCGCAGCGAAGGTTCGTCGGGCGATCCGTCGTTGATCATGAGCATGAAACGCTCGCCATCGACGATTGCCAGATGAGCCTTGTGGGGCAGTCGCATAGAAAATCTCCCGGGAATTCGTGCCTGAACGTCCAACGAGCCACTCGCCGATTTGTGCCCGCGATCCGGGAATTTGCCGCCGCTAAGTTCCACCTGCTCAAGGAAAAACCGGGCAAGGGGAAAGCCGCCGCATAGAAAAAGGGGCGCCCCGCGAAGGGCGCCCCTTTCCAAGGTCCGTTGGAGGGACGGGAGGCTTAGAAGCCGCCCATTCCACCCATGCCGCCCATTCCGCCCATGTCGGGCATCGCGGGGGAGGACTTGTCTTCCGGGAACTCGCTGATCGCCGCTTCGGTGGTGATCAGCAGGCCGGCGACCGAGGCCGCGTCCTGCAGCGCCGTGCGAACGACCTTGGTCGGGTCGATCACGCCGGCGGCCACGAGGTTCTCGTACACGTCGGTCGCAGCGTTGAAGCCCTGCGTCTCGTCACCTTCGCGCAGCAGGTTGCCCGAGACGACCGCACCGTCGAAGCCGGCATTGGTCGCGATCTGGCGAACCGGGGCCAGAATGGCCTGACGGATGATGTCCACGCCGCGGGTCTGGTCGTCGTTGTCGCCCTTGAGCCCTTCGAGAGCCTTGGTGGCGTACAGCAGCGCCGTGCCGCCGCCGGGGACGATGCCTTCTTCGACAGCTGCGCGGGTGGCGTGCAGCGCGTCGTCGACGCGGTCCTTGCGTTCCTTCACTTCGACTTCCGAAGCGCCGCCGACCTTGATCACCGCAACACCGCCGGCGAGCTTCGCCAGACGTTCCTGCAGCTTTTCCCGGTCGTAGTCCGAGGTGGTGGTCTCGATCTGCGCGCGGATCTGCTCGACACGGGCCTTGATGCCGTCGGCATCGCCGGCGCCGTCGACGATCGTGGTGTTGTCCTTGTCGATGCTGACCTTCTTGGCCTGGCCCAGCATGTTCAGGGTCACGTTCTCGAGCTTGATGCCCAGGTCTTCGCTGATCATCTCGCCATTGGTGAGGATCGAGATGTCCTGCAGCATCGCCTTGCGGCGATCGCCGAAGCCGGGAGCCTTGACGGCCGCGATCTTGAGGCCGCCGCGCAGCTTGTTGACGACGAGCGTGGCCAGAGCCTCACCCTCGATGTCCTCGGCGATGATCAGCAGGGGACGGCCCGACTGCACCACGGCTTCGAGGATCGGCAGCATCGACTGCAGGTTCGAGAGCTTCTTCTCGTGGATCAGGATGTAGGGATCGTCGAGTTCGACGGTCATCTTTTCCGGATTGGTCACGAAATAGGGCGACAGATAGCCGCGGTCGAACTGCATGCCCTCGACGACGTCGAGCTCGAATTCGAGACCCTTGGCCTCTTCGACGGTGATCACGCCTTCCTTGCCGACCTTTTCCATGGCTTCGGCGATCTTCTCGCCGACTTCCTTGTCGCCATTGGCCGAGATCACGCCGACCTGCGCGATTTCCGAGGTGCCCGACACGTCCTTCGAACGGGCCTTCAGGTTCTCGACGACCTTGGCGACGGCAAGATCGATGCCGCGCTTGAGATCCATCGGGTTCATGCCGGCTGCGACCGACTTCATGCCTTCGCGCACGATGGCCTGGGCCAGCACGGTGGCGGTGGTGGTGCCGTCACCGGCAGCGTCGTTCGCCTTCGATGCGACTTCGCGCAGCATCTGGGCGCCCATGTTCTCGAACTTGTCCTTGAGTTCGATTTCCTTGGCGACGGTGACGCCGTCCTTGGTGATGCGGGGTGCGCCGAAGCTCTTGTCGATCACGACGTTGCGGCCCTTGGGGCCCAGCGTGACCTTGACGGCATTGGCGAGGGTGTCGACACCCTTCAGGATGCGTTCGCGTGCGTCACGCGAAAACTTCACGTCCTTGGCAGCCATTGTTTTCTCTCCTCTTGGGAATTCAGATGTTCAGGAAAAGACCCGGATGCTCAGGCGATGATGCCGAGCAGGTCGCTTTCCTTCATGATGAGCAGGTCTTCGCCGTCGACCTTGACCTCGGTGCCGGACCACTTGCCGAACAGCACGCGGTCGCCCGCCTTGACGTCCAGCGGGGTGACGGTGCCGTCTTCGAACGGGCGCCCGAACCGACGGAGACGATTTCGCCTTCGCTCGGCTTTTCCTTGGCGCTGTCGGGGATGATGATGCCGCCGGCGGTCTTTTCCTCGGCTTCGATGCGACGGACCAGAACGCGGTCGTGCAGCGGACGGAATGCCATGATGATGACCTCTTCCAGTTGATATGGCGGGCGGGGTTGCTAAATGTCCCCGTACCGCCTGGGTTGGATGTGCTTTGGCACTCTCTGGGTGAGAGTGCCAGCGCCGCGGATATGGTCCGGCGCGGGGCAGGCGTCAAGAATGGCGCGTGCAAATTTTTCGCGAGATTTTTTCGCGCCGACGAAATGCGCATGCCCTGCGCCGACCAAAAAGGGGCGACCCGTTTCCAGGCCGCCCCCGCTTGACTAGTCGGCCTCCATGACAAGGCCGAGACGTTCGCGCCGGTGCCAGCGCCAGAACAGCAGGATCGACGTCACCAGCAGGCCCAGCGCCAGGCCCAGCCACACGCCCTTGCCCGCCAGCGGGGTGTGGAAGCCCAGCAGCCAGGCGGCGGCAAAGCCGAACACCCAATAGCCGATCACCGCCATCACGAAAGGCACGCGCGTATCGGCCAGCCCGCGAAGCAGGCCCGCCAGCACCGCCTGCGCGCCGTCGAACAGCTGGAAGCCCGCCGCGATCAGCAGGAATGCCATGGCGAGCGCCAGCAGCGACGCGTTTGCCGGATCGTCCACGTCGATATAGATCGACAGCAGCAGCCGGGGCGCCACCAGCATCAGCGCCGGCGAAGATCACCGCCATCCCGCCGGTCAGCGCCAGCACCGCAAGCCCCGCGCGGTGCGACGCCCGCGCGCGAACCCGCGCCATTGTGGATGCCGACGCGGATCGTCGCGGCCTGCGAAATGCCGTAGGGCACCTGAAAGCATAGCGCCGCCAGCTGCAGCGCCACCGTATGCGCGGCCAGCTGCAGCCCGCCCAGCGCGCCGGTCAGGAAGGCGGCGGCGCCGAACAGCCCGCCCTCGGCCAGGGTGATCGCGGCGATGGGCAGGCCGATCCGCCAGATGTCGCCCAGCCGCTGCCAGTCGGGCCGCCACAGCCGTCCGAACAGGTAATGCCGCCGCATCCGCCGGTCGGACTGGATGATCGCCGACATAGGCCGCCAGCACCGCCACCGCGGTGATGACGCTGGCGAGCGCCGCACCGCGAAGGCCCAGCGCGGGCGCGCCCAGATTGCCGAAGATCAGGATCCAGTTGCCCGTGGTGTTGACCAGCAGCGCCAGCACGGTGATCCAGGTCGCGATCACCGCGCGGTCCATGGTCGACACGAAGATGCGCAGCACATTGGCCGCGACCACGGGAATCGCGGCAAAGGACAGGACCGACGAGATATTCGCCCGCCATGCGCGCGACGACCGGGTCCTGCCCGGTGGCATGCATCAGCGGCTCTCCGCCCAGCGCGACCGCCATGACGAACACGCCCGCGAACAGGCTCATCCACAGGCCCATGCGGAACGAGCGGCGCATCTCGCGCAGCGCATGCCGCCCGCGGCCCAGCGCCGTCGCGGCCATCGGGGCGACCGCGCCGATCAGCCCCAGCGAACACCACAGCGAGATGCCATAGACCGAAGTGGCAAGCGTGATCGCGGCCAGCGGCTGCGTGCCCAGCTGCGCCACGAAGATCACGTCGATCGCATAGACCGCCATCTGCAGCAGGTTCGCCGCCGCCAGCGGCATCGCCAGCCGCGCGGTCGCGATGAATTCGGTGCGCAGCGGACGCGCATCGTGGCTGCCGCCGGAGGGCGGTGCTGTCTGCGGTGCGGCGCTTGGCAGGGTGGACATGGGTATTCTCGAATCTCTTGCAGGCAAAAGAACTGGGGCGGCGTCTTTGCGGACGCCGCCCCAGAGAGCTTCGAAGAGTTTCGAGGCTGTGAAAGTCGGGTCGATCGGACCCTGCTTTCTTACTTGAGCTCGACGGTGCCGCCGGCTTCCTCGATCTTCTTCTTGATCTCTTCGGCTTCCGTCTTGTTCACGCCTTCCTTGACGGCCTTGGGCGCGCCTTCGACCAGAGCCTTCGCGTCGGCGAGGCCCAGACCGGTGATCGCACGGACTTCCTTGATCACCTGGATCTTCTTGCCACCGTCGCCGGTCAGGATGACGTCGAATTCGGTCTGCTCTTCGGCAGCCGGACCTTCGGCGGCAGCAGCCGGGCCGGCAACCGCAACGGCAGCAGCAGCCGAAACGCCCCATGCTTCTTCAAGCGCGGTTGGCAAGTTCAGCGGCTTCGAGAACGGTCAGCTGCGACAGCTCTTCAACAATCTTCTGGATATCGGCCATTTCAATTCACTCCATTTCGTGTCGGGCGACCTGCTTCAGGCGGCCCGCAAATCGGTCGAAAGAACGTTTGTCCTGTCTGCGAGATGCGTCGCTTATGCAGCGTCCTTGGCTGCATAGGCGCCGAACACGCGGGCCAGCTTGGCTGCGGGAGCCGTCGACAGCTGGGCGATCTTCGTCGCCGGGGCATTGACCAGCCCCACCAGCTTGGCGCGCAGCTCGTCGAGCGACGGCATCGAGGCGAGCGCCTTGATCCCTTCGGCGTCGAGCAGCTGGCCGACCCATCGAACCGCCGACGATTTCGAGCTTGTCGTTGCTCTTGGCGAAATCGACGGTCGACCTTCGCGGCGGCCACCGGATCGACCGAAGTCGCGATCGCGGTGGGGCCGGTGAGCATACTCTTCGATACCCGTATAAGTCGGTGTCTTCGAGGGCCCGCATTGGCAAGACGGTTCTTCGCAACCTTGTAGGACGCACCGGCGTCACGCATCTTCTGGCGCAGGTCGGTCGACTGGGCGACCGAAAGGCCGAGGTTGCGGGTGACGACCACCACGCCAACCTCGTTGGAAGACTGCGTTCAGCTGTGCGACCGCGTCGGCTTTCTGCGAACGATCCATGCTTACTCCTTCACGTATGACCGCCCGCCCGGAGGCCAGACGATCGGCTCATTGTGTCCGCGCACGCCTGCCTTGCGGCGCCGGCGCGCGGTCGAGTCCGTCGATCAGGGAAGGAGTGCGCCGAAATGACGCGGTCTGCGGCCCGCTGCACGGGGCATGAGCGGGCCGCGTAAATCTCGTTTCCCCGTCTAGGCTGGAAATTAAGACCGGCATATTCCGGTCACCAACTGTCTCGGACGGATGACCGGCAAGGCCAGAGGCCCGCCGGTCAGTGGCGGGCCTCTACCTATTGGGCGCGAGAGTCAAGCCGAAAGCGTGAGCCACTCTCACGGCGCCTCGTATCCCAGCAGGTCGCCCGGCTGGCATTCCAGCTCGCGGCAGATCGCCTCGAGCGTGGAGAAGCGGATCGCCTTGGCCTTGCCGGTCTTGAGGATCGACAGGTTGGCCAGCGTCAGCCCCACGCGTTCGGCCAGTTCGGTCAGCGTCATGCGGCGTTCGTAGAGCAGGTCGTCGAGTTTCACCACGATGCGGGTTCCTTCCTCGCTGTTCTCGGATCTGGGGGGCATCAGACCGTTCCTTCCAGCTCTTCGCGCATCTCGGTTCCCTTGCGGAACACGCGGGCGAGGACGAACAGGACGAGCACGAGTATGATGCCGCTGCCGTCTCCGCCGACTTCGAAATTGGCGTCTCCGGCGTCGGCTGCGATGTTGGCTAGCCATGCGCCGGGGATCGCCACGATAAAGCCGCCGACATAGATCGCGACGACCAGCCAGCCCATCCGCGTCAGGCGCACCGCGTTTTCGGGAATGAACGGATCGCCGTCGCGCACCGTGTCGGTGATGGCCAGCAGGTGCCAGAAGAAATAGATCCCCATGATGATCAGCGCGGCGACGCCCAGCAGCAGGACCACCAGCACGGCGAAGAACCCGGGAGGCGCGCTCTTGCCCTCCTTCACCAGCTCGCCGACGATCTCGCTCTGGAAGATGAGCGCCAGGGGGGACGCGGCGATCAGGACGAAGGCGGCAAAGCACAATACACCGATCGCGAACCAGATGATCGCGCGCAGCGCAGTGAGCAGGGGGTCGCGGGGCATGACGGACATGGCCATTCCCCTTACGCCATGATCGGGGCGGAAATCGTGGCGGCCTGCGCGGAAGGTGCGGGCACGGTGACGACGGCCGACACGCTGGCGACGACGATGAAAAGGGCCGCGACGGCGGACATGATGTTATGGGCGGGGCGCTGCATTATCGATCTCCATGAAACGAGTTATTGAAAAACGATATATGCCGGTGCAAACTTATCGTCAATCGATAAATATCGAAAAACGATAATGCGCCTGATTGTTTTGCGAGAAAACCGCGGCGGGGAACGCGGTAGAGCGCGGTCCGTCGGCGGCGGTGACGCCAATTCCCTGCACCACGCCCTTTGACAGCGCGGGGGTCTGCTCCTATATGCAGCCTCGTCCGACAGCTTCGAGCAAGACGGCCTTTGCGCGTAAGGCCATCCGGGAAGGAAGCGGGGCATCAGCAAACGACGCGGCGGCTGCAGGCCACGACTCGCCGATATGGGCGGGATATCGTGTGCCCGGCGGCCTTTCGTCGTTTCTGGATACTCACTCGTGCACCGAGATTTACGGGCGGCCATGCGGCGGCGAATTGCATCAGCGACTCGCTGCCGCACCCGCCCCGACCGAGACGAACTCCAAAGGCGAAAGAGGCTCCCTCTCTTATGGCTACCCAGCTCGACGACACCGCAAACAGCTCCGACAACAGCCGGGGCGTCGGCACCAAGAAGAAGCGCATCCGCAAGATCTTCGGCGACATCCACGAAGTCGTGCAGATGCCGAACCTGATCGAGGTGCAGCGCGAAAGCTACGAGCAGTTCCTGCGCTCCGACCCGGCGACCGGCTATGTCTCGGGCCTGGAAAAGACGCTGCGCTCGGTGTTCCCGATCCGCGATTTCGCCGGCACCAGCGAGCTGGACTTCGTGCATTACGAGCTGGAAGAGCCCAAGTACGACACGACCGAATGCCGCCAGCGCGGCATCACCTATGCGGCCCCGATGAAGGTGACGCTGCGCCTGATCGTGTTCGAGATCGATCCCGATACCGAGGCGCGCAGCGTGCTCGATATCAAGGAGCAGGACGTGTACATGGGCGACATGCCGCTCATGACCGGGAACGGCACGTTCATCGTCAACGGCACCGAGCGCGTGATCGTGTCGCAGATGCACCGTTCGCCGGGCGTGCTGTTCGACCACGACCGCGGCAAGACCCACTCCAGCGGCAAGTATCTGTTCGCCGCGCGCGTCATTCCCTATCGCGGTTCGTGGCTCGATTTCGAATTCGACGCCAAGGACATCGTCAACGTCCGCATCGACCGCAAGCGCAAGCTGCCGGTCACGGCGCTGCTCTATGCGCTGGGCCTCGATAGCGAGGAAATCCTCGAGCATTTCTACAACATCGTCGTGTGGCAGCGCGCCGAGAACGGCTGGAAGATCCCGTTCACGCCCGAGGCATGGCGCGGCCAGAAGCCCGCGTTCGACATCGTCGATGCGAACTCGGGCGAAGTCGTGTTCCCCGCCGGTACCAAGATCAGCCCGCGCGGCGCCAACAAGGCGCAGAAGGACGGCCTGACCGAACTGCTGATCCCGACCGAGGAAATCTTCGGCCGCTATGCCGCCAAGGACATGATCGACGAATAGACCGGCCGCATCTAGATCGAGGCGGGCGACGAAGTTTCGCCCGAAAACCTGGAAGCGCTCGACAATGCCGGCGTCGACCGTCTGGAACTGCTGGATATCGACCACGTCAACACCGGTCCGTGGATCCGCAACACGCTGCAGGCCGACAAGGCCGAGAACCGCGAGATGGGCCTGGAAGCGATCTACAAGGTGATGCGTCCCGGCGAGCCGCCGACGAAGGAAACCGCCGAAGCCCTGTTCGAAGGCCTGTTCTTCGATGGCGAGCGCTATGACCTGTCGGCCGTGGGCCGCGTCAAGCTGAACATGCGCCTCGGCCTCGACGCCGAGGACACGGTCACCACGCTGCGCCGCGAGGATATCCTTGCCGTGGTCAAGGAACTGGTCGACCTCAAGGACGGCAAGGGCGAAGTCGACGACATCGACAACCTCGGCAACCGCCGCGTGCGTTCGGTGGGCGAGCTGCTGGAAAACCAGTACCGCGTCGGCCTGCTGCGCATGGAACGCGCGGTGAAGGAGCGCATGAGCAGCGTCGATGTGTCGACCGTGATGCCGAACGACCTGATCAACGCGAAGCCCGCCGTGGCCGCGGTGCGCGAGTTCTTCGGCTCCTCGCAGCTGTCGCAGTTCATGGACCAGACCAACCCGCTGTCCGAAGTGACGCACAAGCGCCGCGTTTCGGCGCTCGGGCCCGGCGGTCTGACGCGTGAGCGCGCGGGCTTCGAAGTCCGCGACGTTCACCCGACCCACTATGGCCGCATCTGCCCGATCGAGACGCCGGAAGGCCCGAACATCGGCCTGATCAACTCGCTGTCGACCTTTGCGCGCGTCAACAAGTACGGCTTCATCGAAACGCCGTACCGCAAGGTGATGGACGGCAAGGTGACCGGCGACGTCCAGTATCTTTCGGCGATGGAAGAGCAGAAGCACACCGTCGCGCAGGCTTCGGCCGAACTCGACGGCGACGGCAAGTTCGTCGAAGAACTCGTCTCGGCCCGCCAGAACGGCGAATTCGTGATGGCCCGTCGCGAGCAGGTCACGCTGATGGACGTTTCGCCCAAGCAGCTCGTTTCGGTCGCGGCATCGCTGATTCCGTTCCTGGAAAACGATGACGCCAACCGCGCGCTGATGGGTTCGAACATGCAGCGCCAGGCCGTGCCGCTGGTGAAGGCCGAAGCGCCGTTCGTCGGCACCGGCATGGAAGAAACCGTGGCGCGCGATTCGGGCGCTGCGATCAGCGCCAAGCGTGGCGGCATCGTCGACCAGGTCGACGCGACCCGCATCGTGATCCGCGCGCAGGGCGATGTCGAACCCGGCCAGTCGGGCGTCGACATCTACACGCTGCAGAAGTTCCAGCGTTCGAACCAGAACACCTGCATCAACCAGCGTCCGCTGGTGAAGGTGGGCGACGTGATCGAGACCGGCGACATCATCGCCGACGGTCCCTCGACCGATCTGGGCGAACTGGCGCTGGGCCGCAACAGCCTCGTCGCGTTCATGCCGTGGAACGGCTACAACTACGAGGACTCGATCCTGATCAGCGAACGCATCGTGAAGGACGACGTGTTCACCTCGATCCACATCGAGGAGTTCGAGGTGATGGCCCGCGACACCAAGCTGGGGCCGGAAGACATCACCCGCGACATTCCCAACGTCGGCGAGGAAGCGCTGCGCAACCTCGACGAGGCGGGCATCGTCTATATCGGCGCCGAAGTGCATCCGGGCGACATCCTGGTCGGCAAGATCACGCCCAAGGGCGAAAGCCCGATGACGCCGGAAGAAAAGCTGCTGCGCGCGATCTTCGGCGAAAAGGCCAGCGACGTGCGCGACACCTCGCTGCGCCTGCCGCCGGGCGTTGCGGGCACCATCGTCGAAGTGCGCGTGTTCAACCGCCACGGCATCGAGATCGACGACCGTACCCGCGCGATCCAGAACGAGGAAATCGAACGCCTCGCCAAGGACCGCGAGGACGAACGCGCCATCCTCAACCGGGCGACCTACAACCGCCTGCGCGACATGCTGATCGGCCAGACCGCTTCGGCAGCGCCCAAGGGCGTCAAGAAGGGCGTCGAGATCACCGACGAGCTGCTCGACGAGCTCGAGCGTTACGAATGGTTCAAGTTCGCGGTCGCCGACGACGACCGTCAGACGCAGATCGAAGCGGTGAAGACCCAGTATGACGAGAGCCGTCAAGGCGATCGACGCCAAGTTCGAGGACCGCAAGGAAAAGCTGGAACGCGGCGACGAGCTCGCTCCGGGCGTGCTCAAGATGGTCAAGGTCTTCGTCGCGGTGAAGCGCAAGCTGCAGCCGGGCGACAAGATGGCCGGCCGCCACGGCAACAAGGGCGTGATCAGCCGCATCCTGCCTGCCGAGGACATGCCGTTCCTCGAAGACGGCACGCCGGTCGACCTGGTGCTCAACCCGCTGGGCGTGCCGTCGCGCATGAACGTCGGGCAGATCTTCGAAACCCACCTTGGCATGGCCGCGCGCGGTCTGGGCCAGCAGGTCACCGCGGCGCTGGAAGAATGGCGCGAGGCCAATCCCGATCCGGAAGCGGCGGCGCCGCCGACGCGGTGGTCGAGAAGCTGAAGGACGTCTACGGCGAGCAGTACCACGAGGACATCGAAGGCCGCTCCACGGCCGAGATCGTCGAACTGGCGGGCAACCTCGAAGAACGGCGTGCCGATGGGCACCCCGGTGTTCGACGGCGCGCGTGAGAGCGACGTGACGGCGATGCTGGAGAAGGCCGGGTCTGACCCGGTTCGGGCCAGGTCGACGCTGTTCGACGGCCGCACCGGCGAGGCGTTCGACCGCAAGGTGACCGTGGGCTATCATCTACATGCTGAAGCTGCACCACCTGGTCGACGACAAGATCCACGCGCGTTCGATCGGGCCCTACTGCCTCGTCACCCAGCAGCCGCTGGGCGGCAAGGCGCAGTTCGGCGGCCAGCGCTTCGGCGAAATGGAGGTCTGGGCGCTGCAGGCCTACGGCGCGGCCTACACCTTGCAGGAAATGCTGACGGTGAAGTCCGATGACGTGGTCGGCCGCACCAAGGTCTACGAAGCGATCGTCAAGGGTGACGACACCTTCGAGGCCGGCATTCCCGAGAGCTTCAACGTGCTCGTCAAGGAAATGCGCTCGCTGGGTCTCAACGTCGAATTGTCCTCGCTCGACCGAGGACGAGACGACGAGGACGGCGACCGGCTGCACGATGGCGGCGGAATAGGCGAGGCGGGGCGGCTTCCGCCCGGACAGCCGCCCCCTTCCGCCTGCCACGCAAGGTTTTCCCCTCATAGGGAATGAAAAATGAACGAACTGACGAAATTCACCAACCAGCTGGCCAAGCCCGAAACCTTCGACCAGATCCAGATCGGCATCGCGTCGCCCGAGCGCATCCGCTCGTGGTCCTTCGGCGAGATCAAGAAGCCGGAAACCATCAACTACCGCACGTTCAAGCCCGAACGTGACGGCCTGTTCTGCGCGCGCATCTTCGGTCCGGTGAAGGACTACGAGTGCCTGTGCGGCAAGTACAAGCGCATGAAGTACAAGGGCGTCGTCTGCGAAAAGTGCGGCGTCGAAGTCACCGTGACCAAGGTCCGCCGCGAGCGCATGGGCCACATCGAACTGGCCGCGCCGGTTGCGCATATCTGGTTCCTGAAGTCGCTGCCGTCGCGCATCGGCCTGCTGCTCGACATGCAGCTCAAGCAGCTTGAGCGCGTGCTGTATTTCGAAAGCTACATCGTCACCGAGCCGGGCCTGACCCCGCTCGAGAAGTTCCAGCTGCTGACCGAAGACGAACTGCTCGAAGCGCAGGACGAATATGGCGAAGACGCCTTCACCGCCGGTATCGGCGCCGAGGCGGTCAAGACCATGCTGATGGATCTCGACCTCGAGCAGGAACGCGACGACCTGATGGAAGAGCTGGCGACCACCAAGTCGACGCTCAAGCCCAAGAAGATCATCAAGCGCCTGAAGGTCGTCGAAAGCTTCATCGATTCGGGCAACCGCCCCGAATGGATGATCCTCGAAGTCGTGCCGGTCATCCCGCCCGAACTGCGCCCGCTGGTGCCGCTGGACGGCGGCCGCTTCGCGACGTCCGATCTCAACGATCTCTATCGCCGCGTCATCAACCGCAACAACCGCCTGAAGCGCCTGATCGAACTGCGCGCGCCGGACATCATCGTCCGCAACGAAAAGCGCATGCTGCAGGAAGCGGTCGACGCGCTGTTCGACAACGGCCGCCGCGGCCGCGTCATCACCGGCGCCAACAAGCGTCCGCTGAAGTCGCTGTCCGACATGCTCAAGGGCAAGCAGGGCCGCTTCCGCCAGAACCTGCTCGGCAAGCGCGTCGACTATTCGGGTCGTTCGGTCATCGTGACCGGGCCGGAACTCAAGCTGCACCAGTGCGGCCTGCCCAAGAAGATGGCGCTCGAACTGTTCAAGCCGTTCATCTACGCCCGCCTCGACGCCAAGGGTCTGTCGATGACCCTGAAGCAGGCCAAGAAGTGGGTCGAGAAGGAGCGCAAGGAAGTCTGGGACATCCTCGACGAAGTGATCCGCGAACATCCGGTGCTGCTCAACCGCGCGCCGACGCTTCACCGTCTGGGCATCCAGGCGTTCGAGCCCGTGCTGATCGAAGGCAAGGCGATCCAGCTGCACCCGCTGGTCTGCTCGGCCTTCAACGCCGACTTCGACGGTGACCAGATGGCCGTCCACGTGCCGCTCTCGCTGGAAGCCCAGCTGGAAGCGCGCGTGCTGATGATGTCGACCAACAACATCCTCTCGCCCGCCAACGGCAAGCCGATCATCGTGCCTTCGCAGGACATGGTGCTGGGCATCTACTACCTCTCGATGGACCGCGAGGGCGAGCCGGGCGAAGGCATGATGCTGGCGCGACATGGCCGAAGTGCACCAGGCGCTGGAAGTCGGGTGCGGTGACGCTCCACTCGAAGATCACCACCCGCGTTCCGCAGGCCGACGAGGACGGCAAGACCGTATCTGAAGCGCGTTCGAAACCACGCCGGGCCGCATGCTGATCGGCGAATGCCTGCCCAAGAACCACAAGGTGCCGTTCGACATCGTCAACCGCCTGCTGACCAAGAAGGAAATCGGCGACGTGATCGACCAGGTCTATCGCCACACCGGCCAGAAGGACACGGTGCTGTTCGCCGACGCGATCATGGCGCTGGGCTTCCGCCACGCGTTCAAGGCGGGCATCTCGCTTCGGCAAGGACGACATGATCATCCCGGATGCCAAGGAACGCGCTGGTCGAGGAGACCAAGGCGCTGGTGGCCGATTACGAGCAGCAGTACCAGGACGGCCTGATCACCCAGCAGGAAAAGTACAACAAGGTGATCGACGCCTGGAGCCGTTGCGGCGACCAGGTCGCCGACGCCATGATGGACGAGATCAAGGCGACCGCCCAAGGACGAGAACGGCCGCGAAGCCCAGATCAACTCGATCTACATGATGAGCCACTCGGGTGCGCGTGGTTCGCCGGCGCAGATGAAGCAGCTTGCCGGCATGCGCGGCCTGATGGCCAAGCCTTCGGGCGAGATCATCGAGACGCCGATCATCTCGAACTTCAAGGAAGGCCTGACCGTCCTTGAATACTTCAACTCCACCCACGGCGCCCGCAAGGGTCTCGCGGACACCGCGCTCAAGACGGCGAACTCGGGTTACCTGACCCGCCGTCTGGTCGACGTGTCGCAGGATTGCGTCGATCGTGGACGAAGACTGCGGGACCGAGAAGGCGCTGGAAATGCGCGCGATCGTTCAGGGCGGTTCGATCATCGCCTCGCTGGGCGAGCGTATCCTCGGCCGCACGCCTGGCCGAGGACATCGTCGACGCCAAGACCGGCGAAGTCATCGTCAGCCAAGGGCACGCTGCTCGACGAAGCCGACGGTCAAGGCGATCGAGGAAGCCGAGATGCAGTCCGCGCAAGATCCGCTCGCCGCTGGTCTGCGAAGCGCGAGCAGGGCGTGTGCGGCAAGTGCTACGGGCGCGATCTCGCGCGCGGTACGCCGGTCAACATCGGCGAAGCTGTCGGCGTTATCGCCGCGCAGTCGATCGGCGAGCCGGGCACCCAGCTGACGATGCGGACCTTCCACATCGGCGGCGCGGCGCAGCTCAACGAAACCAGCCACCTCGAGGCGATGTCGGACGGCAAGCTCGTACTATCGCGACATGCCGACCATCACCGACAAGCGCGGCCGGCGTCTGTCGCTTGCCCGCAACGGCGAGATCGTGGTGATCGACGCCGAAGGGCGCGAGCGCGAAATCCACAAGGTGCCTTACGGTACCGTCATCCTGTTCGACGGACGGCGCGCAGGTGAAGCAAGGCGACCGGATTGCCGAATGGGATCCGTTCACCCTGCCGATCATCACCGAGACATCGGGCGTGGTGAAGTACCAGGACCTGATCGACGGCAAGACGATGACCGAACAGGTCGACGAAGCGACGGGCATCGCCCAGCGCGTCGTCACCGAAGTACCGTGCCGCGGGCCGTCCAAGAAGAAGGAAGACCTGCGTCCGCGCCTCACCCTGCTGAACGAGGCCGGCGGACGAGACCGAAGCGGCGCGCTACATGCTCGCTCCGGGCACGACGCTGTCGGTCGAGGACGGCCAGCAAGTGCAGGCCGGCGACATTCTGGCCCGTGCCAGCCGCGGAAGCCGCCAAGACCCGCGACATCACCGGCGGTCTGCCGCGCGTCGCCGAACTGTTCGAGGCGCGCAAGCCGAAGGACAACGCGATCATCGCCAAGATCTCCGGCCGGATCGAATTCGTCCGCGACTACAAGGCGAAGCGCAAGATCGCGATCATCCCGGAAGAAGGCGATCCGGTCGAGTACCTGATCCCCAAGTCCAAGGTGATCGACGTGCAGGAAGGCGACTTCGTCAAGAAGGGCGACAACCTGATCTCGGGCTCGCCCGATCCGCACGACATCCTCGAAGTGCTGGGCGATCGAGGCGCTGGCCGAATATCTCGTCAACGAGATCCAGGAAGTCTATCGCTTGCAGGGCGTGAAGATCAACGACAAGCACATCGAGGTGATCGTTCGCCAGATGCTGCAGAAGGTCGAGATCACCGATGGCGGCGACACCACCCTGCTGCCGGGCGAGCAGGTCGATCTGGAAGAGATGCTGGAGTACAACGCCAAGCTGGGCAAGGGCAAGAAGCCGGCGGAAGGCAAGCCGGTCCTGCTCGGCATCACCAAGGCGTCGCTGCAGACCCGCAGCTTCATCTCGGCCGCCTCGTTCCAGGAAACCACCCGCGTGCTGACGCAGGCGGCGGTCGAAGGCAAGAAGGACTCGCTGATCGGTCTGAAGGAGAACGTGATCGTGGGCCGCCTCATCCCCGCCGGTACCGGCGCGGGCATGAACCGCGTGCGCGTCGCCGCCACCAGCCGCGATGCCGCCCTGCGCGCCCAGTATCGCAAGATGCAGGAAGCGCTGATCGCGGCCGACACCGCCGCGGAAGAGCACGAGGCCGAACTGGCCCAGGGTCCGGAAGCGGCGATTGGCGACGATCCGCTGGCAGTGGTCGAAGGCGAGACCCACGGCACCGACGCGGATGCGGGCGATTACCTGAACCCCGAAGCCGCGGACGGCGACGTGGAGATCATCGACGGCGACGAGGTGGCTGTTGACGGGGCCGACGAAGATGGAACCGACGAAGACGAGGCGGAAGGCGACGAGAACGCCTGATCGCTGAAAGGATTGGCAGGACCGGGTCCTGCCGCCCGAGGATCAGCCCCGGTGCGAGCGCGGCCCATTGCCACGCTTGCCCGGGGCTTTTCCTTGCCCGCTGCCTGCCGCGCCGCGAATAAAAGTACAGGGCACTGTTTACGCGGATATTAACTTCTCGCCTCTAGCCCTGCGGTTGCACGAGATCGGGGCTGAAGGCAGGGGCAATGCACGCAACGCAGGCAGCGGTTCTGAGCCGTGACGAATTGCTGCTGGCGCGGCGACTGGCCGATTACGCCGAACGCGCCCCCGTTGCCGTGCTGCTCAGCGCCTTGTCCGCGATGATCGTGTGGCTGCTGGTTCCCGAAGGCTCGCTGGGGGCGTGGAACCTGCTGGGGGCGCTCTGGCTGCTGGTCGTGGGGGGTACCGGCTTTGCCCGGATCTGGCAGGCCAGGCGGATCGAGGCGCTGACCATCGACTTCGGTTATATCAGCCGGCAGGCACAACAGGCCGAATGGCTCGCCTATCTCGATGCGCTGTGCTGGACGGGCTGCCTCGCACTCATCGGATCGATGCTGGATTATCCGGCGCGCGTCACGGTGTGCATCCTGCTGATCGGCATGCTGACGACATCCGCCATCACGCTGCGATCCATGCCGCGCGTCGGCATCTCGCTGACCCTTGCCTTCGTCGCGGGCGGCCTGCTCGCGACAGTGCTCGGCGGCCGGGCCGGCGATTACATCAACATCCCCATCATGGCGGTCTATGCAGCGGTGGTGCTGCATTGCTTTCGCGCCGATGCCGCCGCCTATCAGGCGCGCTTTCATGCCGAGTTCGAGGTGACCGAAAGCGCGGAGACGATCCGGCTGCTCCTGCACGATTACGAAGCGCAGAGCGCGGACTGGCTGTGGCGCGTCGATCACGCGGGTTGCCTGGTCGGCGTGTGCGTCCGGTTCGGCGAAGCCGCCGCGCTGCCCCCGCCCGAGCTTGAGGGCAAGGAGCTGGTCAGCCTGTTCAAGCCGGGCCCCGCGCGCGAGCATCTCTCACACCGGCTGCTGCGGCGCGAACCGTTTCGCGACCTTGCCATCGAGCTGGCCGACAATGCGGAAGAAACAGTGGGCGGCCGCTGGTGGATGCTGTCCGCCTCCCCGCGTGAGGACGGCACGATCCGCGGCGTCGCGCGCGACGTCACCGCGACCCGCCGGACCGAGCAGCGCGTCGCCTACATGGCGCATCACGACGGGCTGACGGGCCTGGCCAATCGATTCCTGTTCGGCGAGACGCTGGCCGGACAGCTCGCCCGCCAGCGGCGGACCGACCAATGCGCGCTGCTCTATCTCGACCTCGATCATTTCAAGGCGATCAACGACACGCTTGGCCACAGCTGCGGCGACCTGCTGCTGACCGAAGCGGCGCGGCGCATCACCAGCAAGGTGAAGGGCCACGATCTCGTCTCGCGGCTGGGGGGCGACGAGTTCGCCGTGCTGCTGACGCGCTTTCGCGATACCGAGGAAGCGCTGGCCGTGGCCGACCGCATCGTCGCCGCGCTTGGCGAACCCTTCCGGATCGAGGGGCAGAAGCTGAACATCTCGACCAGCGTGGGCGTCGCATTCTTCAGCGGTACGGGCGGCAATTCGGACGACCTGCTGCGCCAGGCCGACCTTGCCCTTTATGCCGCCAAGGCGCGCGGGCGCGGCTGTTTTGCGCCGTTCGAGCCGTGGATGGAGGACCGTGAGCGCGAGCGCGCCGCGCTGGAGGCGGACCTGCGCTCCGCGATCAAGGAAGGGCAGTTCGCGCTGCATTTCCAGCCGCTCGTCACGATCGACACCGGCGAGGTGGCGGGGTTCGAGGCGCTGGTGCGCTGGGACCATCCGACGCTGGGCGTGGTGATGCCCGGCGAATTCATCCCCATCGCCGAGGATACCGGCCTGATCGTGCCGCTGGGCGAATGGATCCTGCGCAATGCGATCATGCAGGCGGCGAGCTGGCGCGACGGGCTGCGCGTGGCGATCAACCTGTCGCCGATCCAGCTGCGCAGTCCGCGGCTGATGGCGCAGCTGGTCACCGCGATCGCGCATACCGGCATCGACCCGAACCGGATCGAGCTGGAAATCACCGAGAACGTGCTGCTTCAGGAATTCAGAGGCAAATGTCGCACTGCTGCACAAGTTGCGCGAGCTGGGCGTGCGGATCTCGCTGGACGATTTCGGCACGGGCTATTCCTCGCTCAATTATCTGCGCAGCTTCCCCTTCGACAAGATCAAGATCGACAAGTGCTTCGTCACGGACCTGGAGGATCGCGAGGACTGCCAGGCGATCATTCGCGCCGTCACCTCGCTGGCCGGCACGCTGGGCATGGACACGGTGGCCGAGGGGGTGGAGCGGCAGGAGCAGCTCGACTGGCTGCGCGAGGCGGGCTGCACCGAGGTGCAGGGCTATTACATTTCGTACCCCTTCAACATCGAGGAGCTGACCGACGTCAGCCCGCTGGACAGCCGGCGCGAGCAATGGCGCAGCGCGGTCCGGCATCTGCCTGGCGCGGCAGGGGAAAACCCGGCCCGGTCCGGCGCGGCCGAGGCCCAGAGCGCCGCGTGACTGCACGCCCCGGCGCCCGATGAGGCGCCGCCCCGCGCCGCCCCGCACGCAGCGGGGGAAATCGCGCGAGTTTGCAGTTGTCGGTTCCGCGCCCGCTTCCTAGACGATGGACATGGCCGATACGCTCACGATCACCCTTGCCCAGCATCAACCAGTCGTGTCGGCGATCTTGCCGGCAATGCCGATGCGATGCTCGCCGCGCGCGACCGCGCCAAGGCGGCAGGCGCGGACCTGATCGTGTTTCCCGAACTGCACCTGATCGGCTATCCGCCCGAGGATCTGATCCTCAAGCCCGCGCTGATCGAACGCGCCGCGGCCGAGCTGGACCGGCTGGCCAAGGCGACGGGCGAGGACGGGCCGGCGCATGCTGGTCGGCAGCGTGTTCGTGCGCGACGGGGCGCTGCACAACGGCGTGGCGCTGCTCGACGGCGGCAAGCATCGCCGCGACGCGCTTCAAGCACGAGCTGCCCAATTACGGCACGTTTGACGAGAAGCGCCTGTTCCAGCCCGGGCCCCTGCCCGAGCCGGTGCTGTTTCGCGGGCGCGATGATCGGCGCTGCCGATCTGCGAGGACATCTGGCAGCCCGACGTCTGCCGCCATCTCGCCGATTTCGGCGCCGAGATCTTCATCTGCATCAACGGCAGCCCGTACGAGATCGACAAGGATGCGCTGCGGATCGAAGGCGTCGCCAAGCGCCGCGCGGTCGATACCGGCCTGCCGCTTGCCTATCTCAACCGCGTCGGCGGACAGGACGAGCTGGTGTTCGACGGCGCCAGCTTCGTGGTCAACGGCGACGGCAGCGCTGGCGGTGCAGATGCGCGACTGGGAAGAGCAGGAAGTCGACACCAGCTGGACCAAGACCGCGCAGGGCTGGCGCTGCGACCGGGGCGAGCTTCACGCGCTGGCCGACCATCCGGAGGACATCTATTGCGCGATGGTGCTGGCCCTGCGCGACTATGTCGATCGCAACGGTTTCCCCGGTGTCGTGCTGGGCCTTTCGGGCGGGATCGACAGTGCCGCTTGCGCCGCGATCGCGGTCGATGCGCTGGGCGCGGACCGGGTGTGGTGCGTGATGCTGCCCAGCCGCTTCACCAGCCAGGCGAAGCCTCGACGATGCGAAGGCCTGCGCCAAGGCGCTGGGCTGCCGCTACACGACGATCCCGATCCAGCCGGCCGTCGACGGCTTCGACGCGATGCTGGCGGACGACTTCGCCGATACGCGAGGTCGACCTGACCGAGGAGAACCTGCAGTCGCGCATTCGCGGCGTGACGCTGATGGCGCTGTCCAACAAGTTCGGCCCGATGCTGGTGACCACCGGCAACAAGAGCGAGATGAGCGTCGGCTACGCGACGATCTATGGCGACATGGCGGGCGGCTACAATCCGCTCAAGGACGCCTACAAGATCGACGGTGTTCGACGTCTGCCGCAATGGCGCAACGCGAGCGCGCCCGCGGATCGGCCTGGGCCCGCAGGGCGACGTGATCCCCGCAGAGCATCATCACCAAGCCGCCGAGCGCGGAACTGCGCGAGGACCAGAAGGACGAGGATTCGCTGCCGCCCTACGACGTGCTCGATCGCGATCCTGCTCGGGCCTGGTCGAGCATGAAAAGAGCGTCGAGCAGCTGGTCGCCGAAGGGTTCGAGCGCGAGACCGTGGTGCGCGCATCGAGCGGCTGCTGCACCTTGCCGAATACAAGCGCCGGCAGGCCCCGCCGGGCGTGAAGCTGGGCAGCGCGCAATTTCGGCCGCGACCGGCGCTATCCGATCACTCACGCCTTCCGGTCGGCGCTGATGCGGCGGCTGTTCCCCTTGGCGGCGCTGGCACTGGCATTGGCGCTTGCGGCGGGCGGCAGAGAGGCTCCGGAGCCGCGCGAAGCTACAGGTGAGCAGGCGGCCGCGCGGTGCCCCGCGCCCGCAGCTTCTCCTGCGCCCTCAGCTTCTCCGGCGTCCGCAGCCGCAGCGGCCGCCGTGGAGCCCGGACCCGTCGACACGCTGGCGGGCGCATGGCGGGTCGCCGGGATCGATGGCGAAAACCTGGACGAGGATTACGGCATCAGCCCTTTCCGCCAACGCGCGAGAGGATCTGGTGGGAGCCGCAATGCGCCGGGCTCGTGCGCCTCTACCGGATCGAAGGGACGGCGATCACGCTGGAACCGCCCGCGCCCGCCGCCCGCGACAGGGGCTGCCGCGTCCACCGCAGCGCTGTGCACGATTGGCGTGCCGCCTGCTGTCAACCGCGTGATGCAGGCGCTGGATGCCGCCGACACGGTCGTTCGCACGCCCCAGAACGGCGTGGAACTGTCGGGCGGGGGCCATTCGGTGATGCTGTTCTCGCAATAGCCGCGGCACACAGGCGGTTTCCTCGCCTGTAAAAGCGCTTATAGGGCTGCGCATGACCGTCACCCGCTTCGCGCCGTCGCCCACCGGCCAGCTTCACGTCGGCAATATCCGCACCGCGCTGCATAACTGGCTGCTGGCGCAAGCAAGGCGGGCGGGCGCTTCCTGCTGCGCATCGACGATACCGATGCCGAGCGCAGCCGCGAGGAATATGTCGAGGCGATCCGCGCCGATCTCGCCTGGCTCGGCCTCGACGCCCGACGGCGAGGAGCGGCAGTCGGCGCGGCTCGACGCTCTACGAGCGGCGTTCGAGCGGCTGAAGGCAGCGGGCCGCGTCTATCCCTGCTATGAAACCGCGCAGGAACTCGAACTCAAGCGCAAGATCCTGCTGGGCCGCGGGCTGCCGCCGATCTACGACCGCGCCGCGCTGGAGCTGACCGACGCGGAGCGCGGCCGCGAAGGAGGCGGCAGGCGACGCCGCACTGGCGCTTCCGGCTCGACCACGGCGAGCCGATCGCGTGGGAGGACGGCATTCGCGGGCCGCAGCATTTCGATCCCGCGCAGCTGTCCGATCCGGTCGTCCGGCGCGCCGACGGCTCGTGGCTCTACATGCTGCCCAGCGTGATCGACGACATCGCCATGGGCGTCACCGACGTGCTGCGCGGCGAGGACCACGTCTCCAACACCGCCGTCGCAGATCCAGATGTTCGCCGCGCTGGGCGCCGCCGCCGCCGCGCTTCGCGCATGAGGCGCTGCTGGTCGGCGCAGAAGGCAAGCTGTCGAAGCGGCTCGGTTCGCTCGGGGTCGCCGATTTCCGCGCGCAGGGGATCGAGCCGAGGCGCTGATCGTCGCTGCTGGCGCGGCTCGGCACCTCGCGAGCCGGTCGAGCCGCAGCGCGAGCTGGCAGCGCTGGCGGACGGGTTCGACCTGTCGCACTTCGGCCGCGCGCCGGCGCGCTTCGACGAGGCGGAACTGCAGCGGCTCAACGCGCGGCTTGTCCACTCGCTGCCCTATGCCGAGGTCGCGCGCCCGCCTGCCCGAGGGCATGGACGAGGCGGCCTGGGACGCGATCCGGCCCGAACCTGGCGCATGTGCAGCGAGGCGGGCGAATGGTGGCAAGTGGTCACCGGTCCGGTCGACAGGCCCGAACTGTGCGGACGAGGACGCGCGCCTTCCTCGCGCAGGCCGCCGACGCGGCTGAAGCGCTGGACTGGAACGCGGACGATCCCTGGCACGCGCTGACCGGCGCGCTCAAGCAGCAGACCGGCCGCAAGGGCAAGGCGCTGTTCCTGCCGCTGCGGCAGGCGCTGACGGGCGCGATCACGGACCGGACATGGCCGCCCTGCTGCCGCTGATCGGGGCGGAGCGAGCGGTCCAGCGGCTGCGCGCCGCAGGATCGTCGCCCGCTGGCTGAGGCGGATCAGTCGCCGGCGGGAACGGGCTGCACGACCGGGCGCGACTGCATCACCGGCTGCGGCTGCTGTGCCGGCTGCGGCTGTTCCGCCGGTCGGGGCGCTGGTGCGGCCGCTTCGGCCGGGCAGCCGGATCCGCAGGCGCCGCATCGGGCGCTGCCGGTTCCGCCTCGGGCGCGTCGAACTCGCCCTCGGCAGCGGCCTCGGCGCCTGCCGAACCGTCGATCAGCGTGGTGCTCTGGCGCACGAAATCGGTCTGCTGGGTCACGCCCGTCGGCGTGTCGCTGATCTCGATGTCGCAATTGAACTGCAGCCGTTCGCCGATTTCGCCTAGGTCGGGATTGGGATTGCCCTTCAGCGCCTCGATCTCCGCCTCGCGCTGCACGAGATAGAGGTCGCGTTCGGCCGCATAGGGATCGCCGCACTTCTCGCGTACGGAAGCGATCTGCGCATCCTTGTCGATGCGGTCGTTCAGCGAATTGAGCGTGCCCGCGGGAATGACGTAATAGGGGCTGTTGAACGGCTTGCCGACCACCGTCGGCAGCACCGCCAGATCAACCGTGCGCCCGATCAGGTCACGCACCGTGGTCGATCCGATCAGCGGCAGGTAGAGGTAAGGTCCGGGGCCGACGCCATAATAGCCCAGCGTGTTGGCGAGGCCGTTGGGCTGGTGCTCGAGGTAGAACGGTTCCTTCGCGGCCACATCGAACAGCCCGCCGATGCCCATCGTGGTGTTGATCGCAAAGCGGCCCAGCGTCTCCAGCGCCTTGCCCGGCTTCAGCTGCAGCAGGTAATGCAGCGCACTGACCGGCTCGCCCAGATTGGACAGGAAATTGTCCACCCCGTCGCGAACCGGCTCGGGGATCGAGCTGCCATAGGCCGTGGCGATGGGTTCGACCACCGCCGTATCGACGGCATCGACCACCTCGTAGCTGAGCGCGTTGACGCGTTCCGCGGGATCGCCCTTGGGTGCGCCGACCTCGCCCTGTACGATGATCTCGCCGCCGTCGGCGGGGGGCGGCGCGTCCTGCTCGCTGGTCGTCGCGGGCGCGGTTTCGGGCTGGCCCGGCACCGGCGCGGGGCCGGGATCGTCCTGCACCAGCGCGAACGACGGCTGCATGTCGATGCGCTTGCGTTCCAGCGCCTCCACCAGTTCGGCGGGCAATGGGGTTGCCATCGCCACGGCCGCGCGGGACGTGCCGCCTTCATGTAACCTGCGCGCAAAACCCGCATCGTCAGAGACGCCAGCGCCGCCCATGGCGATCGCTGCCGCCAGACCCGTAATTACCATTCCACCTCACCTGATACGACCCGCCAGAGGCCGTCCCGTCCCCGCAAGCGCCCGCCAATGCGGAGCGCCACATGCGGTAGCAGGGCCATCTAAACCGGGAATTAACTCACCCGGCGCGGCTTTGTGCCCCGCCGTCATTCGAAACTGGTCTTCAGCGCACCTGTCGGTCAGCGCCCCGTTCAGGCCGCAGCTTCCTCGGTCGCGCGCACGGCGTCCAGCAATTTCGCCTCGATCGCCTTCATCCGGCTTTCCGAGGTGATCTTGTCGCCCAGCAGATCGGTCACATAGAACGTGTCCGCCGCGCGTTCGCCATAATTCGTCACATGCGCCGATTGTATCATCAACCGCTCCTCGAACAAGGCACGAGCGAGGCGGTTGAGCAGGGCGGGGCGGTCGCGGGCGCTCACCTCGATCACGGTGAAGCGGTTGGACGCGTCATTGTCGAACTCGATCCGGGGCTTCACCTCGAACGCATGGGCGCGCGGGCGCGGCATCGGGCGGGCGGCCAGTTCGGGCACGAGCTCGTTCCGGTGCGCCAGCGAATCCTCGATCGCCTGCTTCAGCCGCTCGATCTGGTGCTGCTCGTGGAACGGGCGGCCCAGCGGGTCCTGCACCAGCAGATTGTCGACCGCCACGCCGTTGCGGCTGGTGTGGAAGCGCGCGTCGATGATGTTGCCGCCGGCCAGGTGGATGCCGCCCGCGATGCGGCTGAACAGGCCGGGGTGGTCGCCCACGATCACCGTGACCAGCGTCGCGCCG
This sequence comes from uncultured Alphaproteobacteria bacterium, assembly GCA_963752785.1. Classification (GTDB taxonomy): domain Bacteria; phylum Pseudomonadota; class Alphaproteobacteria; order Sphingomonadales; family Sphingomonadaceae; genus Croceicoccus. Next base: position 3,971 of record CAVVZE010000010.1, on the reverse strand, counting down.
CGGTTTTCCGAATAATGGCCCGCGATCGACAGCTTGCGTTCGCCATGCATGGCGTCGATCTGGCGCAGGTTGGGGACGATCACCTCGGGCGCCTCGGCAATCCAGTAGGACGATTGCATCGCGCCGCCCGCGCTTTCGATCAGGGAGGCGTCATCGCCCAGCAGTTCGGCGACCTGCGCCTTTTTGATCTCGACGCCCTTTTCGCGGCCCACGCTCTTGTGCCCCAGCCGGATGCGTTCCTCGGCGGCGTGGAACAGGTCGGTGAGAAGCTGGCTCTTCCAGCTGTTCCACACGCCGGGACCGACCGCGCCGATGTCGACGACGGTCAGCACCAGCAATTGCCGCAGCCGCTCCAGCGATTGCACCTCGGCCACGAAGTCGGCGATGGTCTTGGGATCGGCGAGGTCGCGCTTGAAGGCGGTCGCGCTCATCAGCAGGTGCTGCCTGACCAGCCAGGACACCAGCTCGGTCTCCGTCTCGTCCAGTCCCAGACGCGGGCCGACTTTCAGCGCGTCTTCCGCGCCCAGGATCGAGTGATCGCCGCCGCGGCCCTTGGCGATGTCGTGCATCAGCACCGCGACATAGAGCGCGCGGCGATATTTGATCTTGCCGATGATGCCGCTCGCGGTGGGATGCGTCTCGGCGCTTTCGCCCGATTCGATCTGGGCCAGCGCGCCGATGGCGCGGATCGTGTGCTCGTCCACCGTGTAATGGTGGTACATGTCGAACTGCATCTGCGCCACGACGCGGCCGAATTCGGGCATGATGCGCCCGAAGACGCTGGCCTCGTTCATCCAGCGCAGCGCCAGCTTCGGGATTGTCGCGGCTGGTCAGAAGGTCGAGGAACAGGCGATTGGCGCGCTTGTCGCGGCGGATCTTGTTGTCGATCAGCCCCGAATCGCGATCGGCCAGCCGCATGGCATTGGGATGCACCTCCACGCCCTCGGCATTGGCGAGGGCGAAGATCTCGACCAGCCGCACCGGGTCCTGCCGGAAGAAATCGTCGCTGGGCACGTCGATGCGGCCCGCCGAAATCTCGAACCCTTCCACCACGCGCTTGCGGTCGCGAAAGCGGGTCATCAGGCTGGGCTTCTTGGACCGGGCGAACTGCTCGTCCAGCTGCGACAGGAACACGCCGGTCAGGCTGCCCACCCGCTTCACCTGCAGGAAATAGAAGCGCATGAAGCGCTCGACCGCGCTCTTGCCGGGTCGGTCGACGAAATTCATGCGCGCGGACACATCGCGCTGCAGGTCGAAGGTCAGCCGGTCCTCCTCGCGCCCGGTAATGGTGTGCAGATGGCAGCGCACCGCCCAGAAGAAGTTCTCGGCCCGGCGAAACGCGCGATATTCGGTGCGGGTCAGCAGGCCGGCATCGACCAGTTCGGACGCGGTGCGGACCTTGTGGATATATTTGCCGATCCAGTAGAGCGTGTGCAGGTCGCGCAGGCCGCCCTTGCCCTCTTTAACATTGGGTTCGACGACATAGCGCGAATCGCCCATGCGCTTGTGCCGCTCCTCGCGCTCAAGCAGTTTTTCGGCGACGAACTGCTTTTCCGATCCTGCGACGACATCGGCCCAGAACCGCTCGCTCGCCTTCTCGAACAGGGGCTGGTCGCCCCACAGGAACCGCCCTTCCAGCAAAGCGGTGCGGATGGTCAGGTCCTGCCTGGCCATCTTGACCATGTCGTCGATGCTGCGGCTGGAATGGCCGACCTTCAGCCCCAAATCCCACAGGAAATAGAGCATCGCCTCGATCACCTGCTCGCACCACGGCGTGTTCTTCATCGGGGTGATGAAGGCGATGTCCACGTCGGACTGGGGCGCCATCTCGCCGCGCCCGTAGCCACCCACCGCAACCAGCGTCAGCCGCTCGCCCGCGCTGCGATTGGCGGCGGGATAGACATGGGTGATGACATGGTCGTGGATCACGCGGATCAGCTGGTCGATCAGGAAGCTCTGCGCCGCGGCGACCTTGTGCCCGGCGGACGGCTCCGCCTCCAGCCGCGCGGCGATTTCCTTGCGGCCCGACGCCAGCGCGTCCTTCAGTATGGCGACGATCTTCTGGCGCTTGACCTTGCCGTCTGCCGCCGCAACCGCCGCGTCCACCTTGGCGGACAGTTTCCGCCGGTTGATGATGGCGCGCTGGTTGGGGATGCGGGGCTGGCTCATGCAATTCCTTGAACGGGGCCGCTGCGGCCCGGTACTTCCTATATTGTCCCCGATAGCCGCTTTTCCAAGGCACGGCCAATCTGGCTGGCCGCGTTGTGCGCTCTCTTTCATCGCGCCGCGCGCTGTGCCAAAGAGCGGCGCGCCGCGCGGGAGCGCCCAAGCCGCCGCCGCGCCCCGAAGGAGAATTGCGAGTGCCGCTCGAACTGGCCGCTGCGGCGGCGAATGCGCCGATCTACTGGGAAAACCTGGGCCTGCGCCCGGGTATCGACCTCGGCTTCTTCACGCTGCGCTGGTATTCGCTGGCCTATCTGGCGGGCATCGCGCTGGGATACTGGCACCTCACGCGCATGATCCGCTCGCCCGGCGCGCCGCTGGCGCATCGTCATGCGGAGGATCTGTTCTTCTGGTGTACGCTGGGCATCATCTTTGGCGGGCGGCTGGGCTATGCGACGTTCTACGAACCTTCGCTGTGGTCCGATCCGTGGGCGCTGCTGTCGGTGTGGAACGGCGGGATGAGCTTTCACGGCGGGCTGATCGGCACGGTGCTCGCGATCGCCTGGGTGTCGTGGCGCGGCGGCCTGAACTTCATTCGCGTGGCCGACTATATCGCGGTGAACGTGCCCTTCGGCCTGTTTTTCGGACGGCTCGCCAATTTCGTGAACGGAGAGCTGTGGGGCCGCGCCGCCGGGCCGGACGTGCCCTGGGCGATGGTGTTCCCCCATGGCGGTCCCGTCGCGCGCCATCCCAGCCAGCTTTACGAAGCGGGGCTTGAAGGGCTGGTGCTGGGCGTGGTGCTGCTGTGCCTGTTCTGGCTGACGTTGGCGCGCTGGCGCACCGGACTGCTGGTGGGCGTGTTCACCGCTCGGCTACGGCATTGTCGCGCTTCACTGTCGAATATTTCCGCGAGCCGGACCAGCAGCTCGCCGACTTCGCGGTGCAGACCGGCTTTTCGATGGGCCAGTGGCTGACGATGCCGATGATCGCGCTGGGACTGGCGCTGATCGCCATGGCGATGATCCGCCCGCCGCAGGGCGCGGCAGCGCGCGCCGGCGAGCCCGCTCCTTCCGTCTAGGCGCGTGAACGGTCCCGGCGATACGCTGACCCAGCGCCTGGCGCGCACGATCGCCCATCTGGGTCCGATCCCGCTGGCGGAATACATGGCCGAGGCGAACGCGCGGTATTACGCGCACCGCGATCCGCTGGGCGCGGCGGGCGATTTCGTCACCGCGCCCGAGATCAGCCAGATGTTCGGCGAAATGCTGGGCGGCTGGCTGGCGGACATGGCGGTCCGCGCGGGCGCGAACGAGCCCTGCTATGTCGAACTGGGCCCCGGACGCGGCACGCTGGCGCGCGACGCGCTGCGGGTGATGACGCGGCGCGGGGCTGACACCGCAGGTGCACCTGGTCGAAGGCTCGCCCGTCCTGCGCGAGGCGCAGCGCAGCCTGCTGGCGGGGCATGCCCCCGTGTTCCACGAGAGCGCGGCCAGCCTGCCCGAGGACCGGCCCCTGCTGATCGTCGCCAACGAATTCTTCGACGCGCTGCCGATCCGGCAACTGGTCCGCACCGCGCAGGGCTGGCGCGAAATGGTCGTGGTCTGCCGGGCGGAGGAGATGGACGCTCGCTTCGGCCCATGCCGGGCCACCGCCCGATGGACGCGGCGCTTCCCGCAGCGCGCGCCGACGCGGCCGAGGACACGCTGATCGAGGTCTGCCCCGCCGCCAGCGCGATCATGCACGAACTGGCCAGCCGGCTGGCGAAGCAGGGCGGGGCGATGCTGGCGCTGGATTACGGGCATTTGCGG
>CAVVZE010000009.1:0-175034 GCA_963752785.1 uncultured Alphaproteobacteria bacterium | reverse complement strand
CGGACGCCTGCGCTCGTTTCCCCGCCGCCGCTCATCGCCTTCAGCTACCGCCCAGTTCGCACAGCGCCGGTTCGCCAGCCGGACCCGGTGGCGCCTTCCACGTCAGCACCGGCTTGCGCGCGGCCTGCGTCTCGTCCATCCGGCGGCGCGGCGCGAAATGCGGCGCGGATTTCAGCGTCTCGTCCCCCGCCTTCGCCCGCAGGGCCAGGCTGCGCAGCGACTTGATCAGCCGGTCGAGACCCATCTTGCTCTCGGTCTCGGTCGGCTCGACCAGCATCGCGCCGTGGACGACCAGCGGGAAATAGACCGTCATCGGGTGGAACCCCTCGTCGATCAGCCCCTTGGCAATGTCGAGCGTGGTCATGCCCTCGGGCAGGTCTGTCGTCGCTGAACAGCGCTTCGTGCATGCACGGCCCCGCATCGGCAAAGGGCGCGTCCAGAACGTCCTCAAGGCTGCGCAGGATGTAATTGGCGTTCAGCACCGCATCCTCCGCCACCTGCCGCAGACCGTCCGCCCCGTGGCGAGAGCATGTAGGTCAGCGCGCGGGTGAACATGCCCATCTGCCCGTGGAACGCGGCCATGCGGCCAAAGCTTTGCGGGGCGCGGTCGCGGCTGCTGCCGTTCCTCGACCATGCGCAGCCGCCCCTTGTCGTCGCGCCGGACGAAGGGGATCGGCGCGAACGGCGCGAGCGCGGCGGACAGCACCACCGGCCCGCTGCCCGGCCCGCCGCCGCCATGCGGGGTGGAGAAGGTCTTGTGCAGGTTGATGTGCATCGCATCGATGCCAAGGTCGCCGGGCCGCACCTTGCCGACGATGGCATTGAAATTCGCCCCGTCGCAATAGACCAGCCCGCCCGCCGCATGCACCGCGTCCGAGATCGCCTTCATGTCGCGCTCGAACAGGCCGCAGGTGTTGGGATTGGTGATCATCACGCCGGCCACGTCCGGCCCCAGCCGCGCCTTGAGCGCCTTCAGATCGACGCGTCCCTCCGTTGTCGCGGGGATATTCTCGACGCGATAGCCGGCGAAGGCGGCGGTCGCCGGATTGGTGCCATGCGCGCTTTCGGGGACCAGGATCACCTCGCGCGCATCGCCGCGCGCTTCCAGCGCGGCGCGGATGCAGAGCATGCCGCACAGCTCGCCATGCGCGCCCGCCTTGGGGCTCATCGCCACCGCGCTCATGTTCGTCAGCTTCATCAGCCAGTCGGCCAGCTGCTCGATCACCGCATAGGCGCCCTGCACCGTGTCCATCGGCTGCAGCGGGTGGATGTCGGCGAAACCGGGCATGCGCGCCACCGCCTCGTTCAGGCGCGGGTTGTGCTTCATCGTGCACGAGCCCAGCGGGAACGGACCCAGGTCGATGGCATAGTTCTGCCGCGACAGGCGGGTATAGTGTCGCACCGTCTCCGGCTCTGCCAGCCCGGGCAGGTCGACCGGTGCCTTGCGAGCGAATTTCGCCAGCGCGGGCGAAAGCGCATCGGGCACATCGTCGAAATCGACGCCGCACTTGCCTTTGCGACCGAAGCTCGAAGATCAGCGGTTCTTCCAGGTTCAGCGCGCGGTCGCCGCTCGCCGTGGGCGAGGCTTCGGGCGCGTGCACGTCGACCGCGCCCATTTCCGGCTTCCAGCCGCTGCGATTGATGCTGTTCATGCCAGCTTCCTCCCGGAGCGCGCCGGCCAGATAGTCGATGTCCTCGTCGCTGACCGTTTCGGTGACGGCGACCAGCAGCCCCTCGGCCATGTCGGGCCTGTCGGGAAACAGGCGGCCCATGGAAACGCCGCCCAGTATCTCGCGCCTGGTCAGCGCATAGGCGACCTCGCGCGCGTCCTTGCCGGCCAGCCGCACCGTGAACTCGTTGAAGAAATTGCCCTCGTTGACGATTTCGACGCCGGGGATCGCGCCCAGCCGCTCCGCCGCCTGCAGCGCCCGGGCATGGTTGATGCGCGCCAGCCTGCCCAGCCCGTCGCCGCCCAGCAGCGTCATGTGGATCGAGAACGCCAGCGCGCACAGGCCCGAATTGGTGCAGATATTGCTGGTCGCCTTCTCGCGCCGGATATGCTGCTCGCGCGTCGAGAGCGTCAGCACGAAGCCGCGCTTGCCGTCCGCGTCCACCGTCTCGCCGCACAGCCGTCCGGGCATCTGGCGCATGAATTTCTCGCGCGCGCCGAACAGGCCCAGATAGGGTCCGCCGAAATTCAGGCCGACGCCCAGCGACTGCCCCTCGCCCACCACGATATCGGCGCCGAGCGATCCGGGGCTTTCCAGCAGCCCCAAGGCCACCGGCTCGGTCACCACCGCGATCAGCAGCGCGCCCTTGGCATGCGCGGCATCGGCGATCGCTGGCCAGATCGGGAACGCGGCCCAGAATGTCGGGATATTGCACCACCACGGCCGAGGTCTTGTCGTCGATCTCGGCAATCACCGCATCCTCGCCCGCCTCGGCGGACAATTGCGGCCCCACGCTCACCAGCTCGTCGCCGGTGAAGCGGGCCATCGTCTGGGCAGAAGACAGGTAATGCGGGTGAGATCGGGCCGATCACGGCGCGTTCCTTCCGGGTGATGCGGCCCGCCATCGCGATCGCTTCCCAGCAGGCGGTCGAGCCGTCATACATCGACGCATTGGCGATGTCGGTGCCGAACATGCGCGCGACCTGCGTCTGGAACTCGAACAATACCTGCAGCGTGCCCTGCGCGATTTCGGGCTGATACGGCGTATAGGCGGTCAGGAATTCGCCGCGCTGGATCAGATGATCGACCGTCGCGGGGATATGGTGGCGATAGGCCCCGGCCCCAGGAAGAACGGTGCATCCGCCGCCGACAGGTTCTGCGCGGCCAGCTTCTTCATGTGCCGCTCGACCGCCATTTCGCTGGCATGCATCGGCAGGCCCGAAACGGGGTCTTTCAGCAGCGCCTCTGCCGGAACGTCGGCGAACAGCGCATCGACATCGTCCGCGCCGATGGTCGCCAGCATGGCGGATCGGTCGCCGGGGGTCAGCGGAAGGTAACGCATCAGGTAAAATCCTTACGGGATCCGCCCATCACAGGCTCTCGAGGAATTTCTTGTAGGCGTCCTCGTCCATCAACCCTTCCAGCTCGGAAGGATCGGACAGGGCGACCTTGAACAGCCAGCCATCGCCCTCGGCGTCGCTGTTGACCAGTTCGGGCTCGTCCTCCAGCGCGCCGTTCACCTCGGTGATCGTCCCGGAGACGGGAGTATAGACGTCGCTGGCGCGCCTTGACCGAATTCGACCACGGCGGCGCTGTCGCCCTTGCCGAAATCGCTGTCCTTTTCGGGTAGTTCGACAAAGGTGATGTCGCCCAGCTGTTCCTGCGCGTGGTCGGTGATGCCCACGGTACCGGTCTTGCCTTCGACGGCAATCCATTCGTGGTCTTCGGTGAAATAGATGGTCATGACGTGGTGATCCTCGGGAAGGTAAGGTTCAGGATTGGGCCGTTTGTGCGTTTCGGCGGAAATAGCGATGCGGCACAAAGGGCATGTCGGTGACGGTGGCCGCGATCTGCTTGCCGCGCATCTCGATGGTCAGCCTGGTGCCGGACAGGGCGTGGCCCGCCTCGACATAGCCCATGGCGATGGGCTGGCCCACGCTGGGCGCGAAGCCGCCGCTGGTGACGGTGCCGATCCGCGCATTGCCTGCGTGGATGGCGGCGCCCTCGCGCGCGGCCATGCGGCCTTCGATCAAGAGGCCGACCCGCTTCGCGCTGGGTCCGTGGTCCAGCAGGTGCAGGATCTTGTCCGCGCCAGGAAAGCCGCCGCTCTCGCGCCGCTTCTTCGACAGCGCGAAAGCGAGGTCGGCAGTGACCGGATCGGTCTCCTCGTCAAGGTCGTGGCCGTATAGCGGCAGCCCCGCCTCCAGCCGCAGCGAATCGCGCGCGCCCAGACCCGACCGGCTTTACCATGTCCTGCGCGCACAGCGCCTCGGCCAGCGCCTCGACCTGTTCGGCGGGAACCGACAGTTCGAACCCGTCCTCGCCCGTATAGCCCGAGCGTCCGACGCCCACGTCGACGCCGTGCCATTTCGCATTGCCCGCCTGCATGAAGCTCAGCTGGTCGGCGATCGCCGGGAAGGACCTGCTCCAGCGCCTCGGCCGCGCGCGGCCCCTGCAGCGCCAGCAGCGCGCGATCGTCCAGATAGTTGAGCGCAATCTCGTCGGGCAGGAATTCGCGCAATGACCGATGTCGTCCCACTTGGTCGCGCCGTTGACGACCAGGTAATAGGTCGGCTCGCTCGCCCTCCTGCGTGACATTGGTCACCATCAGGTCGTCGAGGATGCCGCCATCCTCGTTCAGCAGCAGCGAATAGCGCACGCGCCCCGGCTTCAACGCCGAGATGTCGCCCGGCAGCAGCGTCTCCAGCGCCTCGCGCGGCGCCTTCGCCCGATACGATCAGCTGGCCCATGTGGCTGACGTCGAACAGGCCCGCATTGGTGCGGGTCCATTCGTGCTCGGCGATGATGCCCCTCGTACTGGATGGGCATGAGATAGCCGGCGAACGGCACCATGCGCGCGCCGTGGGCGCGATGCCACGCATCCAGCGGCAGCATTTCGGGAGCGGCCTGCTCTTCGATGTGATCTTCGGAAATGCTCTCGGTCAAAACTCGGCTCCGTGAATAGGCAGGCCTGCGCGTCCGGCAGGCGGATACGCGCAAGACCCCCTCTGTCGCGGAAACCTGAGAGCTTCGCCGGTGCCGTCGTCAAGCACGCCGGAATACCCCTTCGGTGGCCTTGGCGCTTATGCCGCGGCACTTTCCAGAGCATCGCTATCGACCCACATGGTCCCTGATGCCTGAGAGTTTCCGGGGCGGTTGCTCCTTCGGCGGCATGCACCTCCGCCGAACCGGCGAATCGCACGCTCTCTCCCACACGGGTCAGCGATGTGGCGGCAAATTCCTATGCTGCGCCTGCAAAGTCAATCTGGGGCGCTGCATTTAGGCGCGCAAAGCGCTGTTACTCGCCCGGCCAGCGCCGGCTTTTTCACCGACTGGCGCAGCGGCGCAGCGCGGATTGCGTCATTGTCGTGCACGAAACGGCCATCGGCGCGCATCTGGGTCATCGCCAGCATCGCATCGGCCACCACGCCCGCCGGGATCGACCGATACTGCCGCAGCGATCCGTTCATGAACAGATCCGTCACCGGCGACAGCATGGCGGCCAGCCGCTCCTTGCCCCGCGGATCCTCCTCGCGCCTGCCCTTCAGCAGGCCGGGGCGCAGCATGTCGACGCGGGCGAAGGCCAGCTTCTTGACCGCGTGCTCCATCTCGCCCTTCGTCCGCAGGTAGAGGTTTCTGGAAAACCGGTCCGCCCCGACCGAGGAGATGCCGATGAACTGCCGCACCCGCGCCTGCGACGCGCCCTCGGCGCAGCGCAGCACCAGGTCGAGATCGACCGCCTGGAACGCCGCCTCGTCGCGGCCCGCCTTGCGAAAGGTGGTGCCCAGCGCAGCAGGCCAGCACGTCGGGTGCAAGCTGCGCGATCACCTGGCCCCAGTCGGCCGGATCGGCGATGATCATCTCCATCCGCGCGCCTTCGGGCAGCGGCACCTCGCGCCGGGCGATGGCGGTCAGGCGGACACCGGATGATCGCCGCTGCGCGCCATGATCTCGCGCCCCACCAGCCCGGTCGCCCCGACCAGCACCATGTGGACCGCACCGCCCCCCATGCCGCCTCCGCTCAGACATTGCTCAGCTCCTCGCGGCGCATGGCCGAAGATGTCGGCATGGGCGCGAATCGCATAGCGGTCGGTCATGCCCGCGATGAAATCGGCGATATGGCGGCTGCGATGCGGCTCGCCTTCGGGCAGGGCGGCACGCCAGTCGCCGGGCATCAGCGACGGATCCTGCGCATAGGCGGCGAACAGCCCCGCGATCAGCGCGTCGGCCAGTTCGGCGGTGCGTTTCTGCGCGGGGTGATAATAGAGCTTGTCGTACATGAAGCTCTTCAGCGTCCGCTCCGCCTCGGCCACGCCGATGGAAAAACCCGCCAGCTGCACCCCCGCCTCGCGCACGTCCTGCGCGGTCTCGATCCCGGCCTGCGCGATGCGGCCCCTTCGTCTCGGCGATCACGTCGGTGACCATCCAGCCGATCTGCGAACGGATGAGTTCGCGTTGCAGCCGGTCCTTCGCAACGCCGGGGAACTTGCGATTGATCGCCTCCCACTGGTCCGCGACGAAAGGCATGGACAATATCTGGTCGAGCGAGAGGAAACCGGCGCGGATGCCGTCCTCGATATCGTGATTGTCATAGGCGATGTCGTCCGCCAGCGCCGCCACCTGCGCCTCCAGGCTGGGCCACCCGCCCAGGTCCAGCGGGAACGCCCGGTCGAGTTCGCGCAAGGCCCACGGCATCGGCTTCCTGCCCGCATCGGCCCATTATGCTTGGGTCCGTTGTGCTTGGCCAGCCCCTCCAGCGTTTCCCACGACAGGTTCAGCCCTTCATGCGTGCAATAGGGACTTTCCAGCCGCATCAGCACGCGCAGCGTATGCGCGTTGTGGTCGAACCCGGCATGCTCCGGCGCATCCTCTGCGGCAAGCGCCCGCTGCAAGGCGCGCTCCCCGGCATGGCCGAACGGGCCATGGCCGATGTCATGCGCCAGGCAAAGCGCCTCGGTCAGATCCTCGTCCAGCCCCAGCGCGCGGGCGATCACCCGGCCGACTTGCGCGACTTCAAGGCTGTGGGTCAGCCGCGTGCGGTAATGGTCGCCATAAGGTGCGACGAAGACCTGCGCCTTGTGCTTCAGCCGCCGAAAGGCGATGGAATGGATGATCCGGTCGCGGTCGCGCTGGTATGCGCTGCGAGGACCCCTTACTCCGCCCTCGACCTCCCCGAATTCGCGCCCGCGCGTCCGCGCAGGATCGGCGGCATAGCGGGCGCGCGGACTGCCCGAAGGCGCGGGATCAGCCCAGGCCGGTGCGATAACGTCATCCATCACAGCACCCGATGGCAGATCGCGCCGCGCAGGCAAACGGGATCAAAACCGGAACGCAGCACGCATATCATCGCAAATCGGCGAGAAAGCGCGGCCGTCAGGCGACGGGCGCATCCTCGCCGATGATCCAGTCCGCCGCCGCCGCCGCATGGATATGCCCGGAATCGAAGATCGGCAGCACGTTCGCGCCCGTGTCGATCAGCAGGTCCAGTTCGGTACAGGCCATGACGACCGCCTCGGCCCCGGCCTTTTCCAGATTGGTGATCATGGTGCGCAGCTCGCGCTCGCTGTCGCGGCGGACCTTGCCGTGCATCAGCTCGTCATAGATGATCGTGTCGAGCGTCTCGACGATCTCCATGTTGGGGGGCAGCAGTTCGATATCCTCGACCACCAGCCGCTCGCGGTAGAAATCCTCCATCATCACGTTGCTGGTGCCCAGCAGGGCGGCGCGCCTGATGCCCTTTTCGGACATGCGAGCCGCGACGCAGTCGGCGATATGGATGACGGGAATGCCGATCGCGCCGGCGACCCGGTCATAGACCGCATGCATCGAATTGGCCGCGATCACCAGCGCGCCCGCACCGGCGCTTTCCAGCCGGCGGGCCGATTCGATCAGCACCTGCGCCGCATGGTCCCACTGGTCGGCCCCCTTGGTGCGGTACAGCAGCGAGAAATCGATGCTCTCGATCAGCAAAGGCGCACTGGCCGTGGGGCTGACGCGGCGCTGGACGATCTGGTTGATGTCTTCGTAATAGGCGCGGGTAGAGACCCAGCTCATTCCCCCGATCAGGCCCAGTTTTCGCAACAGTCAGGGTCCCTCAAATTATCGCAGTCCCGCACCTGCCTACGCAAAAAGGCCCCGCATGCCAACCGGCTGCGTGGCCTTCGATACATGTATGTGCGGTTGATATCCCCGGAAAGCGGCTTTTCGCGGCGGCAGGCCGCACCGGCTTCCGGCGCGGCGGATCAGGCGATGATCAGCACCACGATGGCGGCCGCGATGGCCACGATGATCGCGCCCCATTTGAACCACGAGACGAAGTTCGCATAGGTCGACCGCGCCTTTTCGATGGGTTCGTGTTTTGCCATGGCCGTGCAGTTCCTTCCTGAATGATGCCAATCACCGTGTCCGGCCCCCGGGGTGACTGCGGGCCGCATGCTGGCCACCGCCTCTAATGCGCCTCGCCGCGCTGGACAAGACGCCTTGCGCCCGCCCGTCAGTCCGGCCTGCCGGAACCGGAACCTGGCACCCGGCATGCGCGTTAACGCTCCATCACATTGCTGGCGGCCTGTCCCTTAACAGGATAAACAGCTTATTCATGATATCCCGTTATCAGTCGCCGGGGGGCGGCAACGGGTTTCCGTCTCCTGCAACGGGGCAGATATGTTGGATGACGAACCGCGCCTGATGCTTCTGGTGGCCGACGATGCCGGCCAGATCAGGCAGATAAACGCCTTGGCAGGTCGCGCCGGCTGGCGCATCCGCACCGTCCCTGACGGAGAGACGGCGCTGCGCATGCTGGGCGACACCAGCGACGAGAAGCCGCAGGCGCTCATGCTCGACAGCTGGGTCGCGGGCGACGAATCGTGCCGCCTGATCGGGCGGTTCCGCGCCGCGGCACCCGAAATGCCGCTGCTGTTCCTGACCGGCAATGCCTCGCCCCTGCTGGCGGTCGAGGCGATGCGCGCGGGCGCGACCGATTATCTGATGAAGCCGATCGCGTCCGAACGGCTGATCTATGCGCTGGAAAGCAGCGTGCAGCACGCGCTGGCCAGCGACGAGCTTGCCCCCCTGACCGAAAAGATCGAGGCGACGCTCGACTTCGACCTGATGATCGGCTCCTCGCCCAATTTCCGCACCGCTCTGGCCCGCGCGGCCAAGGCGGCGCGCGGCCATTCGCCGCTGCTGATCGCGGGCGAGCCGGGCACGGGCAAGGAACTGCTGTCGCGCGCGATCCATTCGGCCAGCCCGCGCTCGCGCGGGCCGCTGAAAATCCTGCACACCACCGGCATGGCGCCCGCCGCGATCGAATCGGCGCTCTACGGGCACGAACGCGGCGCCTTTCCGGGCGCGTTCGAACAACGCGCCGGTGCGCTGCAGGACGCCGATGGCGGAACGCTGATGATCGACGACATCGAACGCCTGCCACCCGCGCTGCAGCACCGGCTGGCCGACACCATCATGACCGGCATCGCCAAGCCGCTGGGCGCGGCGCACAGCTTCCGCGTCGATGTGCGCATCATCGCCACCGCGGGACACGATGCGCAGACGCTGGCGCAGCAGGGCGTGCTTGAGCCGGTGCTGGCCGATTCCTTCAACGCCCATTCCATCGCCCTGCCCGCGCTGCGCGACCGGACATGCGACGTCGCCCCGCTGACGCGCCATTTCCTCAAGCTGATCGGCGAGCAGCCGGGCCTGAGGCACCTGGGCATCACCGACGATGCGCTGGCCCTGCTGGAAGGCTATGGCTGGCCGGGCAATCTTCGTCAGCTTCAGGCGGTGCTGTTCCGCGCGGTGGTGTTCTGCGACCGCGACGCGCTGACCGAGGCGGATTTCCCGCAGCTGGCCAATATCGTGGGCGACATCGGCCCGCGCACCGCCGCTGCCGCAGGGGGCGTGACCCTGTTCGGGCCCGATGGCCACCTGCGCTCGCTGGAAGAGATCGAGGCCGACGTGATCCGCCTCGCCATCGGCCATTATCGCGGAAGGATGAGCGAAGTGGCTCGCCGCCTCGGCATCGGACGCTCGACGCTCTATCGCAAGCTTTCGGATCTGGGCATCGACAACGCGGCCTGATCGCGCCACCCTGCCCCGCATGGCAGCAGATCTCGACTTTTCAGGGCGCAGTGCGCTGATCACCGGCGCTGCATCGGGCATCGGCGCGGCGACCGCGCACTGGCTGGACGCTCACGGCATCGCGCGGCTGGTGCTGGTGGACCTGGACGTGGACGGGCTGGCAGCGCTGGACCTTGGCTGCAAGGTCGAGCGCATCGCGGGCGATGTGTCCGACCCTGATTTCTGGACCGGCTTCGCGAACCGCCCGGCCTTCGACCACGTGGTGGCGAATGCGGGCATCGGCGACGCTTTCCCCATCGCCGATGCCGATTTCGCGCGCTGGCGGCGGGTGATGGCGGTCAATCTCGACGGCGCGTTCCTGACGTTGGCGGCGACGCTGGGCGCGATGCAGCGGGCGGGCGGCGGCAGCATCGTCGTCACCGCCTCTGCCGCCGCGATCAAGGCGGAACCCACCACCGCTGCCTATGCCGCGTCCAAGGCCGCGCTGGTCCAGCTGGCGAAGGTCGCCGCGAAGGAAGGGGCGTCGTCGGGCGTCCGGGTCAATGCCATCGCGCCGGGCGGGGTCGACACGCCGATCTGGGATGGAATGGATTTCTTCGCAAAGCTGACCCGCGACACCGGCAGCCGCGACGCCGCCATTGCGGCGATGGGACAGATGGCGACGCCGCTCGGCCGTTATGCCAGCGCAGAGGAGATCGCTGGCCAGATCGGCTTCCTGCTGTCGGGCATGGCCGCGACGATTACCGGCGCCGTGCTGTCCAGCGACGGGGGCTACACGCTGTAAGGCACCGCGCCCACGTCCCCCCGCAGGTACAGCGGATGGCGCGGCAACCCCGCCTTTGTCGTGCCATAGCAATGCAGCGCGCCGTCACCGCACAGGCGCAAGACCTGCCGGTCGCGCCCGCGATGCGCGCCATGCACACCCCACGCGGCGATCGTGCGCGGCGCCAGTTCCAGCGCCAGCCGGATCGCGTCGTCGTTGTGGCTGCCCACCGGCCCTCTGCGCTTCTTGAGCCGCAACGGATCGGTCTCGCGCAGCGCGAACAGGTTCCAAACCAATAGCGATGCCCCCGCATTCAGCGCGCGTGAATGGCAGCGCGCGATGGTCGGATCGTTCGCCAGGTGATCGGCCTTCGACGGGTTCAGCATGGCGATCGCCATCATCGTGCGCACGGGCGAAGCATCGCGCCACAGCAGATAGCGATAGCGCCCGCAGCGGCTGAACACCGCGCCGTGGCCGGTGGCTTCGTCGTGGCGGAAATCCAGCGCCGCCGCGACCGCCCATGCCGCGATGCGCGCCGCGCCATCGGCAGCGTTCATTGCGGAAGCTGGGAGAAATCCGTCAGCGCCGCGTCGCGCATGCCGCGCCATACATGCATCGCCTGCACCGTTTCTGCCGCATCGTGAACGCGAATCATCTGCGCGCCCGCATCCATCGCCTTCATCGCCGCCGCCAGCGATCCGCCTAGCCGCCGGTCCGCCGGTGCCTCAATCGACAGCGCGCCGATGAAACGCTTGCGGCTGGCCGCGAACAGCAGCGGCTGGCCCAGTGCGTGGAACAGCGGCAACGCGTCGATCAGCGCAAGGTTCTCCGCCAGTGTCTTGCCAAATCCGATGCCCGGATCGAGCACGATCCTGCCGCGCTCGATCCCCGCGGCCATGGCTGCGTCGCGCCGCGCGCGCAGATGGTCGAACACGTCGAACACGACATGATCGTATCTCGCGTCGGCATGAAGATCGGCGCCCTTGCCCGGCGCATGCATCAGCACCACCGCCGCACCCGCCCGGGCCACGATCTCCGCGCTGCGCGGATCGTGGCGAAGCGCGGACACGTCGTTGATCATCGCCGCCCCCGCCGCCAAGGCCTCGCGCATGGTCGCGCCGTTGCGCGTGTCGACCGAGACCGCCGCCCCGCCGCGCGCCAGCCGCTCGACCACGGGAACAACGCGCTTGATCTCATCGCCTTCCCACACGGCCGCCGCGCCGGGACGCGTGCTTTCGCCGCCCACGTCGATGATCGCCGCGCCCGCTTCCAGCATGTCGACCCCGTGGCCGACCGCAGCCGCCAGATCGTCATGCGTGCCGCCATCTGAAAAGCTGTCGGGCGTGACGTTCAGGATGCCCATCACCTGCGGCTGGTCCAGCCGGATCGTCCGCTCGCCCAGCTGCAGCGGCGGATGCGCCGTGCGCAGGCTGGCATATTGCTCCTCGCCATCGGCGGCCAGCTCGTCGGGCAGCGATGCCAGCACCGGCGCGATTTCCGACGGGCGCAGCACCTGCCGCCGCGTCACCCGCGCGCCTTCACGAACAATCAGCGCGATCTGCGAGACATAGCACATCGTGCCCGCCAGCCGGATCACATCGGGGGCATCCCCGCCCTCGTCGAAGGCCTGCGGAGAAGGCGCGAAGCCCAGCGGCAGAAGATAGAGCTTGCTCATGCGCCGCTGGCTAACGGATCAGTCCTCGGTGGCCAACAGGTAAAGCTGCCGCGCATCGTCGATCGGCTGCAGCCCCTTCTCGCTCTCCATGTGCCAGAAGGTCCAGCCATTGCACGAAGGCGCGCCCTGCAGCGCTGCGCCGAGGCCATGGATCGACCCGCTTTCCTTGCCCGACACCAGCGACCCATCGGCACGCACGGTGGCGCTGAAGCGGCGCTTCTTGTCGGTGAGCATCGCGCCTGCGGGGACATAGCCTGCCTCGACCAGCGCGCCGAACGCCACGCGCGGGGCGGAGCGTTTCGACTGCATCACCTTCAGCGCGCTTTCGTCCAGCGGCAGCGCGCTTTCGATGCGTTCCAGCGCGGCCTCGCGGTAATTGCCCTCGCGCTCGCAGCCGATCCACTGGCGGCCCAGCCGCTTGGCGACCGCGCCGGTGGTGCCGGTGCCAAAGAACGGGTCCAGCACGACATCGCCCGGATTGGTGGTCGCCAGCATCACCCGGTACAGCAGCGCCTCGGGCTTTTGCGTCGGGTGGACCTTGGTGCCGCCCTTCTTCAGCCGCTCCTGCCCGCCGCAGATCGGCAGCACCCAGTCGCTGCGCATCTGAAGCTCGTCGTTCAGCGTCTTCATCGCGCGGTAGTTGAAGGTGTATTTCGCCTTTTCGCCCATCGACGCCCAGATCAGCGTCTCATGCGCGTTGGTGAAACGCGTGCCCTTGAAATTGGGCATCGGGTTCGACTTGCGCCACACGACATCGTTCAGGATCCAGAACCCCGCGTCCTGCATCGCCGTGCCGACGCGGAAGATATTGTGATAGCTTCCGATCACCCAGATCGAACCGTTCTGCTTCAGGATGCGCCGCGCCTCGCCCAGCCATTCCCGCGTGAAATCGTCATAGGTGGCAAAGCTGGCGAACTTGTCCCACTCGTCGTCCACCGCATCGACCCGGCTGCCGTCGGGCCGGTCGAGATCGCCGCCCAGCTGCAGGTTGTAGGGCGGATCGGCAAAGATCATGTCGATCGTGCCCGACGGGATGCTGCGCATCGCTTCCACGCAATCGCCGTCCAGGATCTGCCCCAGCGGCAGTTCCACGCTCATCTGGCGCGGCTGCTCTCGCGGCTGGATAAGCGTGGTGCGCTGCACCGTGCGGGTCTTCAAAATCGTGGCCATGCCGTCCCTTACAGGGCCTTCTTGAAGGCCCGCCCCCTGTGGATAAGTCCCCTTAGTGAATCCACGCGGACTCGCCGTCAAGCGCGGATCGGCCCGGATGATCCGCTTCGCGCCGCCAGGTGAGTCCCCGCCGCAACAGCCGTTCGCGGGCAGGCGCAACATGTTGAGTTCCGGCTTCCATCGGCGGACTCAGCATGTTGGGGCTGTGTCCTTCAGGACTCGCTCTGCGCGCGAAACAGGATTGCAGCGCGGGCCGGGCCGGACCATGCTGGGCGGTATCGGGGTCGCGTCCTGAAACGGGGGGATGCCGTCATGGCACTGGAAGTCATCGGCGCAGGGCTGGGCCGCAATGCGACCTTCACGCTGAAATTCGCGCTCGAGAAGCTTGGTTTCGGCCCGTGCTTCCACATGGCGGAGCTGTTCGCCGACGTCCGCCGCCGCCTGCCGCTGTGGCTGGATGTCGTCGACGGCAGGCCTGACTGGGACGCGGTGTTCGCAGGCTTCCGCTCCACCACCGATTATCCGGCCTGCACCTACTGGCGCGAACTGGCGGGTCATTACCCGGACGCGAAGATCGTGCTGACCACCCGCGATCCCGACAGCTGGTTCGATTCGGTCAGCGAGACGATCTTCAGCCCGCGCATGCTGTCCGGCCTGGCGGGCACGCCGGTCGAGACGCATGATGCAGGGCGCGATCTATGACGCGTTCAAGGACGGATCGATGGCCGACCGCGCCTTCATGACCGGCTGGTACCGCCGCCGGAACGAGGAAGTCATCGCCAGCCTGCCGCCCGAACGGCTGCTGGTGTTCCATCCCAGGGAAGGCTGGGAACCGCTATGCGCTTTCCTGGGCGTGCCGGTGCCAGGTGCCCCCTTCCCCCGCGTCAACAGCCGCGACGAGCTGGGCAGCGCCAATGACGAGGCAGGCGGCCTGCCCGCCGATCCGCAGGTGCTGGAACAATGGGGCCGCGCCTATATCGACGCGATGCGAGCCAAGGCGTTCGGCTAGCCCCGGATCAGGCTGGCGGATCAGGCCGGCGGATCAGGCCGGGATCGGTGCCGGTCATCTGCACCGACACATCCCACAGCCGCCGCGCCAGCTGCGGATCGCGCGCCTCCTTGCTCCGGAACGCGGGGCCGGACGGACCGCGCGCCTCGAACAAGCCGCGGGAACCGACATATTCGCCGCCCTCCAGCGCCGGATCGCAGGCCGCCTGCAGCGCGGCCCACGCGCCCTGCCATGAAGTGTTGAGCACCAGCCCCGCCAGCGGCGTGAAGAAACGGCGCAGCGGGATATGCCGCGTCAGCTCGCTCTGCGCGACGCCGGGATGGCAGGCGATGGCCTTCACCCGGCTCTGTTGCGCCCGCAGTCGCCGGTCGAGTTCCGCCGCGAACAGCAGGTTGGCCAGCTTCGACTGCTGATAGAAAGGCATGCGCGCATAGCCCTGCGACCCGTCCAGATTGGCGAAGTCGATCCGCCCCTTCTTGTGGGCGATGCTGGCGGTCACGACCACCCGCGCCTCGCCATGATCGGCGGCGGTCTTCTCCAGCAGCGGCAGCATCAGCGCGGTCAGCGCGAACGTGCCGAGGTGATTGACCCCGAACTGCATCTCGAACCCGTCCTTGGTGAAGGACAGCGGCGGCACCATCACGCCCGCATTGTTGATCAGCGCATCGATGCGCGGCTCCGCAGCGGCGAGGTCGGCGGCCCTGCGCACCGACGCCAGATCGGCCTGATCCAGCGGCAGGAACGCCAGATCGGCACCGGGATGGCCACGCCGGATCCGCGCCATCGCGGCGCGCGCCCGCTCCTCGCTGCGGCAGGCCATCACCACCCGCGCATTCTTCGCGGCCAGCGCTTGCGCGATGGCGAACCCGATCCCGGCATTCGCGCCGGTCACCACGAAGCACTTGCCCGACTGGTCGGTCAGGTCGGCCCCGGTGAAATCGCTCACAGCCGCATCTCCATCTGCGCGACCGGCGCAAAGCTGCGGCGGTGCAGCGGGGTCGGGCCGTGCATGCGCAGCGCCTCCAGATGTTCGGGCGTGCCGTATCCCGCGTTCCGGTCCCAGCCGTAATGCGGATGCCGCGCCGCCGCCTCGCGCATCAGGCTGTCGCGGTGTTCCTTGGCGATGATCGACGCGGCCGAGATGCAAGGCTCCTTCGCGTCGCCCTTGACGATGGCGCGCGCGGGCCAGCGCCATTCGGGGCGGCGGCCCGCGGGCGTCAGGTTTCCGTCCACCAGCACCTCCAGCGGATCGCAGCCCAGCTTGGCGCACACGTCCTGAACCGCCAGCGTCATCGCCAGCATGGTCGCGCCAAAGATGTTGAGCCGGTCGATCTCCTCGACCTCCACCACGCCGACGCCCCAGGCGCAGCGGCGCTTGATCGTGTCCTCCAGCGCGGCGCGTTTCTCGCGGCTCAGCACCTTGGAATCGCCCAGCCCCGCAGGTCGCGGCTTGCACAGCAGCACCGCAGCGGCCACAACCGGCCCCGCCAGCGGTCCGCGCCCGGCCTCGTCCACGCCCACGATCACGGGCGGGGTCCGATCCGGCGCGCGTGCCGCAGCAGCAAGTTGGACGATTCATGGAGCTCATATCAGTGCGTCTTGCCAGCATCACCCTTGTTTCGCTTGCCCTGACCGCGGTTGCAAGCTGCCAGCAGGCCGCGACCCCCACCACCGGTGGACAGGACGGGGATAATCGGGCTGCGGATAATGCCGCCAGCGTCGATTTCGCGCGGCAAGACATGGGCACCTTCGACGAGCCATGGGCCATGGCGTTCGAGCCGGGCACCGGCACGCTGTTCATCACCGAAAAGGCCGGCACGCTCAAGTTCCGCAAGGCGGACGGCACGGTGGGCAGCGTCAGCAATGTGCCCGAGGTCGATTACGGCGGCCAGGGCGGTCTGGGCGATATCGCCTTTGCGCCCGATTACGCCAGCAGCCATGCGATCTACCTCAGCTATGTAGAGGCGGGGCCGGGCGACACCCGGGGTGCGGTGGTGGCGCGCGCCACGCTGCAATGCGGGTCTGGCGACGCCTGCACCCTGCGCGACCCGCGGGTGGTCTGGCGGCAGGATCCGAAGGTGACGGGCCGTGGCCATTTCTCGCACCGCATCGCCTTTTCGCCCGATGGCGACTTCATGTACATCGCCTCGGGCGAGCGGCAGAAGGGCGATCCCGCGCAGGATCTGTCGAACAACCTCGGCTCCATCGTGCGCCTGCTGCCCGATGGCAGCCCCGCTCCCGGCAACCCCTTTGCGGGCGAGGCTAACGCCAGTGAGGAGATCTGGTCATACGGCCACCGCAACATCCTCGGCCTCGCCTTCGATCCGCGCGGGCAGTTGTGGGACCTGGAACACGGGCCGCAGGGCGGTGACGAGCTGAACCTGGTCCAGCGCGGCGCAAACTATGGCTGGCCGAACGTGTCGAACGGCATCCATTACGACGGGCGGCCGATCCCCGACCATGCGCCGGGCGACCCCTATGTCGCGCCGGTCGAATGGTGGGACCCGGTGATCGGCCCGGGCGGCATGATCTTCTATTCGGGCGCGCTGTTCCCCGAATGGCAGGGCAATGCGCTGATCGCCGGGCTGGTCAGTCAGGGCCTGGTGCTGGTGAAGATGGACGGCAAGAACGCCCGGGAAACCGCGCGCTACGATTTCGGCGAACGCCTGCGCGCCGTGGCCGAAGCGCCCGACGGTTCGGTCTGGGTGGCCGAGGACGGGCCCGAGGCGACGCTCTGGCGCCTGACTCCCGGCGGCTGATCCCCGGCCCGATATCGGGCGACAAGCCGAATTGGCATCGACAGCGCCGCGCGGACTTCCTATGCGCGCGGCGCTTTCGTTACCGCAGAGTTTGTTTCTCCATGCCCACCATCATCCCGCTCGACCAGGTCGACCCCGCCATGGTCGAGGAACTGCTCGACCGCGCATTCGGGCCGGACCGCCATGGCCGCACCGCATACAGCGTACGCGAGGGGACCGAGGCGCTGGGCGGATTGTCGTTCGCCGCGCTGGACGACGATGAATGGCTGGCGGGATCGATCCAGTGCTGGCCGGTCGCGCTGACCGATCCCGAAGGGCGGCCCCACCCGATGATCATGGTCGGCCCGGTCGCGGTCGTGCCCGAACTGCAGAACGAGGGCTATGGCAAGGCGCTGATGCTGGCGACCATCGCCGCGCTGCAGGCAGGCGGCGGCGTGCCGCTGCCGCAGGTGCTGATCGGCGATGCGGATTATTACGGCCGCTTCTTCGGTTTCGTGGCCGAACCGACGCAGGGCTGGACCCTGCCCGGCCCCTATGACCCGGCGCGGCTGCTGGTGCGGGCCGAAAACCCGTCCGTATTGCCGCGGCTGGGCGCGCTGGGGCCTTGGCGCGGCTGACCCGATCTGGCATCGCCTGACGCTGCGATGCCTTACGAGATTCCCCCCGACCTCGCCGGCCTGAGCCTGGCCGAGATAGCCGAAGCGGTCGCCGCCCGCCGCCTGCCCCCGGTGGACGAGTGGCAGCCCGACGCCGCCGCCGACAGCGGTATGGAAATCCGCGCCGATGGCCGCTGGTTTCACGGCGGCAGCGAGATCCGCCGCCCCGGCATGGTCCGCGCGTTCTCCTCGCTGCTGCGCCGGGACGAGGACGGCTTCTGGCTGGTCCTGCCTTACCAGAAGCAGAGCATCGCGGTGGAGGATGCGCCCTTCGTGGCAGTCGACGTCAAGCAGGACGAGGAAGGCGGCGCGCCAGTGCTGATTTTCCGCCTCAACACCGACGAGTTCGTCACCGCCGATGCCGAACACCCGATCACGGCGCGCGGCGATGCCGACACGCCCGCGATCTATGTTCGCGTGCGCGGCGGGCTGGACGCGCGGCTCGACCGCTTAACCTATGCCCAGCTGGCCGAGATCGCGATCGCCCGCGATGCCGATACGCTCGCCGTCGAAAGCCGGGGCGCCACCTTTCCGCTGGTGCCGCGTTGAGCGAACTGCACGACCGCCTCGCCTCGCTCTACCGTGCGGGTCATCGCCGCACGGTCGCCGGTCTGCGCGACGACGGCGAATGGCTGCCCGAGGGCGAACGCCCGCGCCGCGCCGCCGTGCTGGTCGCGATCACCGACCGCCCGCTGCCCGATGACGATCCCGCCAGCCCCGGCCCCGGCATCCTCTTCATCCAGCGCCCCACCCGCATGCGCCGCCATCCGGGACAGGTCGCCTTTCCCGGCGGCGGCATCGATCCCGGCGAAACCCCGATTCAGGCCGCCCTGCGCGAGGCGGAGGAGGAGATCGCCCTGCCCCCCACCCGCGTCAAGATCATCGGCGAGAGCGACCGCTATCGCACCGGCAGCGGTTTCGACATCACCCCCGTGCTGGCGACCGTGCCGCCCGACCTGCCGCTGAACGCCAATCCGGCCGAGGTCGACAGCTGGTTCGAGGCGCCGCTCTCCTTTCTCCTGGACACCGGCAATGTCCGCCACGGCACGGGCGAACTGAACGGCAAGAAACGGCGCTATATCGAAATGCATTACCGGGAATACCGTATCTGGGGCGTCACCGCGGCCATCCTCGACAATCTGCGCCGCCGCCTGCTGCGGGGGCCCAAGCTATGATTGAAAAAAGCCTGTGACCGAGAAAAGCCTGTGAGCGACCGGATCATGCCCCACGCCGAATGGGCCACTCGCGACGATCTGCCCGCGCTGGTCGCGGCGCTGGGGGCGGAGGATTGCCGCTATGTCGGCGGCTGCGTGCGCGACGCGCTGCTGGGCGTGCCAGCCAGCGACGTCGATATCGCCACCCGCCACCGGCCGGAGGTTACGCAGGACCTGCTGAAACAGGCCGGCATCCGCAGCGTCCCCACCGGCATCGATCATGGCACAATCACCGCGATCCTGCCGCACGGCCCGGTCGAGATCACCACGCTGCGCAAGGATGTCGACACCGACGGACGCCACGCCATTGTCGCCTTTGCCGACGACTGGTTCGACGATGCCGCGCGCCGCGACTTCACCATCAACGCGCTTTATGCCCACCCCGAAACGCTGCGGATTTCCGACTATTTCGGCGGGCTGGACGATCTGGAGGCGCGCGTCGTGCGCTTCATCGGCGATGCCGCAACCCGCATCCGCGAGGATCATCTGCGCATCCTGCGCTATTTTCGCTTCCAGGCCCGCTTCGGATCCGACGTGGACGGCAAAGCCGAAGCCGCCTGCCGCGACCTTGCCTCCACGCTGAAGGGCCTGTCGCGCGAACGCGTCGCGGGCGAGCTGCTGGCCATCCTCGCCCTGCCCGATCCCGCCGCCAGCTTCGAACGCATGGCGCAGCTGGGCGTGCTGGGCGTCATCCTGCCCGAGGTGGACGACGAAGGCGTCGCGACCCTCGCCGCGCTGCAATCGGCGGAGGCGCGCGAAGCCATTCCCGCCCATCCCGTCCGGCGCCTCGCCGCGCTGCTGCCGCCCGATGCCGAGCAGGCGCGGCAGGTCGCCTCGCGCCTGCGCCTGTCGAACGCGCAGAAGAAACGCATCGCCCTCGCCGCCGACCGGCAGGCGCATGATGCTGAAAACCCGCGCTCGCTGGCCTACAGGCTCGGCATGGAAACCGCGCAGGACCGGCTGCTGCTGCTGGGCGAAAGCACCGCGCCCATCACCGACTGGACCGTGCCCCGCATGTCCGTATCGGGCGGCGACATCGTCAAGGCGGGCATCGGTGCAGGCCCGCTGATCGCCCGCACGCTCCACGCGATCGAAGGGCGCTGGATCGCCGAGGGATTTCCGGGCGAGGAACGCACCCGCGCCATACTCGTAGAGGAAGTGGGCAAGGCGCGCATGTAGGGTGCGCATGTAGCCTTTGGTGCAACCGCGCAGCCGGTCATGCCCCCGCAAGCTTGATCGTGCTAACAAGGCGACCAATGGATCTCGAACGCCTGTCCCAGCTTCCCTATGGAGAGCTTTTCGCCAGCAACCCGCTGCTGATGGCGGCGCTGGTTGCGCTTGGCATCTCGATCGTGGGCGGCGCGATCATCCGCACCATGCCGCGCCTCGGCTCGCTGATGCGCGGGCTGGGCAGTTTCGGCCTCGCCGTCGTGCTGGTGCTGACCATCATCGATGTCGCGCGCCTGTCGGGCGGCAGCGATTTCGCGCGCAGCCTGTCGGTCGCCGAACTCGGCATGCCCGAACAGGTCGTCGAAGGGGGCGAGACGCAGGTGCCCCTGTCGCGCGACGGGCATTACTGGCTGGAAGGCACGGTCAACGGCCATCCCGAACGCTTCCTGATCGACACCGGCGCCTCGCTCACCGCGATCTCGCCCGATACCGCCCAGCGCGGGCGGGTAGAGGCGAATCCGATGCGCGGCACCATCGCGCTGCAGACCGCGAACGGCGCATCGCCGGGGCGTGTCGCCACCATGCAGGAACTGCGCGCGGGCAATATCCTGGCCCGCGACCTGGACGTGGTGATCGCACCGGGGCTGAACGGCATCAACGTGCTGGGCATGAATTTCCTGTCGCGGCTGGAAGGCTGGCGGGTGGAGAACGGCACGCTGATCCTGGTGCCGCACAACCCGCAGCCCGTCTGAAATCGCTTGCCAAATTGCTGCGCGTGCGAATTTCGTTGCGCGTTACGCAAATGATCCCTATCTAGCCGCTCGTGACAGTGCCGGATGACCCGGCGCCTTCATATGCCCGCGTGAGCCGCGCCGTCCGAAATGGCGATATCTGGCCCCGCATATGAACCGTGGATCAAACCGCGGGTGCACACCGCAGCTTCCCGATCACGCTAAGGGTCGCCGTAAGGCCCCGCACGTCCGCAACCAACGCGGATTCGTGCTCCATGTGAGTATTTGCATTTGTCCTATTTCTCGGATCTCGGCCTCGCCGAGCCTATTACCCGCGCTCTCACCTCCAAGGGTTATGAAGAGCCGACGCCGATCCAGCGGCAGGCGATCCCCGCCCTGATGGAAGGGCGCGACCTGCTGGGCATCGCCCAGACCGGCACCGGCAAGACCGCCGCCTTCGCGCTCCCCTCGATCCACCGCCTGGTCGAGGCGAACAAGCGCCCGCAGGCCAGCCTCGTGCCGGATGCTGGTGCTGTCGCCGACGCGCGAACTGGCGGCGCAGATCGCCGACAACATGCGTTTCTATGCCAAGAACACGCAGCTGCAGGTGCAGTGCATCTTCGGCGGCGTTCCCGCCGGCAAGCAGGCAAAGAAGCTGGTCGCGGGCACCGACATCCTTGTCGCCACGCCCGGCCGCCTGCTCGACCTGATCGACCAGCGCGCGCTGACCCTGCGCGATGTCGAGATCTTCGTGCTCGACGAAGCCGACCAGATGATGGACCTCGGCTTCATCAAGCCGCTGACCCGCGTCGCCGCCCTGCTGCCGCAGGACCGGCAGAGCCTGTTCTTCTCGGCCACCATGCCCGACGCGATCGCCAATCTGGGCAAGCGCTTCATCAGGAACCCGGTGAAGGTCGAAGTCGCCCCGCAGTCGACCACGGCCGAACGGGTCGAGCAATTCGCGACCTTCATCGACCAGAGCGAGAAGCAGTCGCTGCTCACCCTGTCGCTGCATGAAGGGCATCGAAAGCGGCGAGATCGACCGCACGCTCGTCTTCACCCGCACCAAGCATGGCGCGGACCGCGTCGTGCGCCATCTGGTCGCCGCCGGCATCAACGCCGCCGCGATCCACGGCAACAAGACGCAGGCGCAGCGCACCCGCGCATTGGACGGCTTCCGCGACGGCAAGGTGCCGGTGCTGGTCGCCACCGACATCGCGGCGCGCGGCATCGACGTTTCGGGCGTCAGCCACGTCTTCAACTTCGAAATTCCGAACGTGCCCGAGCAGTATGTCCACCGCATCGGCCGCACCGCGCGCGCGGGCGCGGACGGCATGGCGATCAGCTTCGTCGCGCCCGATGAAAAGCCCTATATGCGCGACATCGAGCGGCTGACGAAGAACAAGCCCGCAATCCTGCCGATCCCGGAAAACTTCGTCGCCAATGCGGCCAAGCTGCCCAAGCCCACCCGCGCACCTGCCGGTGCCGAACGCAACCCCGACGGCCATGGCGGACGGGGCGGCGGACGTGGGCGCAGCGGCGGCGGCGGTGGTCGCGGTCGCAGCGGCGGCAGCGGATCGAAGCAGTTCGAGGATCGCCAGCAGCGCAAATCGGCCGAAAACCGCGGCGATGGCCTGCCCCGCGACGACATGGGCAGAAAGCGCCGCTTCCGCCCCAAGGGCGCGAACGGCGTGGGCGCGCACAAGGCCGCGGTGAAAGCCCGCTAAAAGCAGGCCAGACACTGAAAACGGGGCGGGAAGGCAATCAGCTTTCCCGCCCCTTTGCATGTCCGGCTTCAGCCGGGCCGGCGCAGCTTGCGGAACAGCGCGGCGCGCTTGCTCTTCGCGCCGACGATCGGCTCGAAGAAATCGCTGGGATCCTCCGGATCCAGCCATTCCTCGTCCGCCATGCGCTTTTCCAGCTCGTTCATCTCGCGCGGGGGCAGCGGCTTCAGCCTGCGTCCCGGCTGCGGATGCCGCGCGATCATCTCGTGCATCGATCCATAGCGCTCCAGCAGCGCGCCGATCTCCCCCGGTTCCACCCCGATATGCTCGGCCAGCAGCGCGTGGCGGATCTGCCGGATCTGATCGCCGCAGCCCGTGTTGGCGGGACGGTTCGCGTCGATGAACAGGTCGCATTCGCTATCCAGCCCCAGCGAACGGTTGTTCATGTTCGCCGACCCCACCTTCAGCATCATATCGTCGACGATGGTCAGCTTGGCATGAACATAGATCGGCTTGTCCTTCGCCGTGTGGGGCACATAGATGCGGAACCTGCGCTGCGCATCGACGCGCGCGATCGTCTCCACCAGCCGGGCGCGCGCGGTGTCCATCGCCTCCTGCTCCAGCCAGCCGTCGGCGAACAGCGGGTTGACCAGCACGATCTCGGGCGCGTCGGGTTCGGCCATGCGCTCGGCGATCACCTCGGCGATCTTGCGCGATGCGAAATACTGGTTCTCGGCATAGATGAAGCGCTTTGCCCGGCGGATCATGTCGAGGAACAGCGTCTCGATCTCGGAAATCTCGTCATGGCCGTTCCATGCGGCGCGGGTGCGGGCGATGCCGATCTCGATGTCGGTGAACTGCGGCTCGAGCTCGTCGGGCCAGGCGCTGTCGGGCTGGTGCGGCAGCTGGCCGATGTCGTCGCCCCCGGCGATCCGCCAGCGATTGCGCCCCAGCTCGTCCAGCGCACCCGCGACCTCGCCTTCGACCAGCATGGTCAGGTCGTGCCACGGCATGTAGCGCCGCCCCCCGGGCGCCCGGCGCAGCCGCTCCGCGTCCCTGTGGTCGCAGGTGTCCCAGCGATCCGCCGTCATGTCGATGCCGCCGCATACGGCGAAACGGTCGTCGATCACCACGATCTTCTGGTGATGGCTGCACCCCATGGGATGCGCCGAATCGAACTTGAACTTGATCCGCCTGTTCCTGAACCAGCGCCACATATCGATGATCATCGAGCCGCGGAAGAACATCTTGAACGCGGCGAAATTCCATTTCAGCACGCGGATCTTCAGATCCGGGTTCTGCCTGGTCAGCCAGACGATGAACGCGCCCAGCCTGCGCGGCGGATGGTGCCGCTTGAAGATATTGAGCCAGCCCGCGCCCCCGCCCCAGAGCGATGCGCGTGTCGAAATCCCAGCCGATCAGCATGATCCGCCGCCGCGCCTTCATCATCGCCTGCTGGATCAGCAGGAAATAATCGGCGGCGTCGATCACCAGCCTTGCGCGCGTGCAATGCTCGTAACGCCAGACGCCGCGCTCCTCGCTCTCGGAATCGGCGGGGCCGGGTTCATCCTCCTCGGGCCATAGCGATCCGGGCGGTGCCTCGCCCTGCGGCGACAGCGGCCCGCCCGGTCTTTCTTCATCAACGCTCGTCAATCCCACCTCCGACGATCGATGCACGCAGGTCGGCTTACTCCTTCGCGTCTTCCATGGCGACAGGCGTCACCTCGGCCTCCTCGCACTCCTCGGCCTTGCGCTCGTCGAACACCTTGCGCATGTGCTGCTTGTCCGCATCGGTCAGATACTGCTCGTAATCGGGGAAGTTCTCTTCCTCTTCCTCGTCGATGTGGTGGGTATAGCGGTGCTCCAGCTTGTCGAACTTCGACTTCCATGCGCTGCTCGACATGTCGGTCGCGGCCAGGTCGTTGAGCATTTCCTCGATCTCGTGATGCTCCGCGACGGAGTGGCGCGTCTCGTCATTGGTCGGCGGCTTGCGCAGCATGGTCGAATACAGCGCCATCTCCTCGGCCGCGGCGTGGCTCTTCACTTCCCTGGTAAAGCGCTCCAGCAGGTCGCGGCGCTCCTGGCTGTCGCCCTCGGTCTGCGCCATCTGCTTCAGCAATTCGCGGTGCTTGTCGTGGTCTTCGATCAATCGGTCGAAAATCTTGTCGGCCATGGTCGGCTCCTGTTGAGGGGGTATGTTCCTCCAGACAACAGGTGAAGGCACTCCGGGGTTCCGGATGCGCGGCCCCGCCCCCATCATGGCAGCGGGGTTGCCGCCGCGCGCAGGGCCGCAGCTACAGCCGCATGCCGAATTGCGCCATCGTCCAGGTCATCGCGCCATACAGCACGATGGTCAGCACGCAGCCCGCGGCCAGCGATCCCCAGAAGCCGAAACCCTGCCGCAGCAGCAGCGGGATCAGCAGGAACATCGGCAGCGAGGGCAGCACGAACCAGAACGTCGCCTCGGCATGGGCGGCCATGTTGGCGGGGTCGGGCCGGTCCTTCCACAGCCACATCATCCCCAGCACCGACACCAGCGGCAGCGACGCGATCAGCGCGCCGAAACCGGGATAGCGCTTGGCAACCTCGGAGATGACCGCGATCAGCACGCCGGACGATCCCGGCCTTCAGCAACAGATACCACATGCGCGCCTCTTCGTCTCCGCCGGTCAGATGCCGGCATACCATTCATATGCGCCGCGATCCTCCCAATATCCGCCCTGCCCGCCGCGGATCGGCGCAAGCGAATCGACGATCTCGATCCCCTCGACATATTTGGCATGCTTGTAGCCCAGCTGCCGCTCCACCCTCAGCCGCAGCGGCGCGCCATGCGGGATCGGCAGCAGGCGCGTCGTTCATCGCCCAGGCCAGGATCGTCTGCGGATGGAACGCATCGATCAGGTCGATCGATTTCGTAATAGGGCGCGCCGTTGTACAGATCGGCGCAGCGGAACACCGCATAGCGCGCATTGGCCTTCAGCCCCGCCGCCTGCAGCAGCAGCGACAATGGCGGCCCGTGCCACTTGCCGATCGCGCTCCACCCCTCGACGCAATCGTGGCGCGTGATCTGGGTGCGCGCGGGCATGGCGCGGATCTGGTCCAGGGTCAGCACCATGGGCCGCTCGACCAGCCCGGTGATCGGCACGGTCCAGTTGGCAAAGCCGTTCGCCGCCATCGCATTATAGCTGGGCGTATCCGGATCGCGCGTACCGTTGGAGCGGAAGATCGGCGACATGTCGCTCTCGGCGAACTCGCGGGCCAGGGCGTTACGGTCCATGATCGTGCGCTGCAGCGCCTTGTTCGCCGTCTCGCCGCTGAACAATATGCGCGCGGCCCGCCTCGCTCTCCTGAAACGCATCGCAGCCGGTCAGCGCCGCGCCGGCCAGCCCGCCGATGATCGCGCGGCGGGTCAGGCGTATGTTCGCGGGATCACTACTCATGGCATCGTGCTCATGCGGACCCTCCACCGGCCGGTGATCATCGATCGCATCTCGTTCACCGGGCCCGCCAGCAGGACCAGCAGGACGTGGACGACGATGAACGCCATCACCAGCCAGCAGGCGATGAAATGGATCGAGCGCGCCGATTGCCGCCCGCCGAACAGGTCCAGCAGCCACGGCCACGCCGCATCCATTGCGGGCGACAGCGTCAGCCCGGTCAGGATCAGCAGCGGCAGGGCGACGAAGATCACCCCGACATAGGACAGCTTCTGCAGGACATTATACGCCGTGGGCCGGTCGGGATCGTGAAAGCGCAGCCGCAGATGCGCCTTGATGTCGGACCACAGGTGCGCCGGCGCAACCTCGCGCGCGCGAATGCGCAGGTCGCGCGCGACATGGCCGTTCAGCAGGCTCCAGATCATGAACACCAGCAGGTTGAACGCCAACAGCAGCGCAAAGGTCAGATGCCAGCGCCGCGCCATCGCCAGATTATAGTCGCTGGGAATGGTGATCCATCCCGGAAAGCGCGGCGGGTCGAGCCAGGACGGATCGTAATTCGCACCATATTGCCCCCAGTAGAGATGCGGATGCGCGTTCGAGATCATCAGCCCGCTGCCGATCATCACGAACACCGCCAGCACGTTGATCCAGTGCCACAGCCGCGTCGGCACGCGGTGGCGATACACCGCGCGCGTCGATCCGCCGGACACGCTGCTATCGGCCAAACGCCTTCTCCCCTCCTTCGGTCATCTCTGCCTGCCGCCAGCCTAGCCGCGCCCCGGCGCTACGTCACCGGTCGGCGCGCAAGGTTTTTTCGCCGCAATGACAAATTCGCCCACGCAAGGGGTTGCCAAGGTCCAAGCCCCGCCGTATTGGCCCCCTCCAGAGCGCGCCCGTAGCTCAGCTGGATAGAGTACCTGACTACGAATCAGGTGGTCGGAGGTTCGAATCCTTCCGGGCGCGCCAACAAAACACCCGGCTCCTTCTGCGAAGGGGCGGGTGTTTTGCTTTCCGGGTCGCGGCTCGGGCGCGCCGAACGGCACGCGCCAGGCCTACCCGACGCCTAGCCGCCGGCATTCCCGCCTGCAACTGCCGCAGCAGCACCCGGTCCAGCGGCGCCAGATCCAGCGAATCGATGGCGGAAATCGCGAACCAGCCAACCTCCCCGCCCTCCAGCGCAGCCGGATTACCCGTCCAGATTCGGCAGCTGTAAAGCAGCAATACAATCCCGCGCGGCGGCTACGGCGGCGAAAACGCGCGCATTTCGTGGGCAAATCCGCACGGCTGAAAAGCGTCGTCCGAAATCGAGACACCCAGCTCCTCGCCCAGTTCGCGGGCCAGCGCTTGGGGCGGCGTTTCGCCGATCTCCACCTTGCCGCCGGGAAATTCCCACAAGCCTTCCAGATGCTTACCCGGCGGCCGGCGATGCATCAGCACCCGGCTCCGGCCATCGATCAGCGCGCCCGCCACGACCAGCAGCGGCGGCAGCAGCGGCGGCAGCAGCGGCGGCAGACGGCCCGGCTGCTGCCCTGCGCATCCTCATCTGTCGGCCCGCTTTTCAACTCATGCTCCGCCATCAACCAAATTCTTAATTCCTCTACGCGATTTTGATGGTCGGACCACATGGGGAGGCCCGACCAGCAATGACGACCATCATTTCAAGGCTGCTGCAGGACGAGCAAGGCGCAACGGCCATCGAATATGGCCTGCTCTGCGCTCTGATCGCGATTGCATGCACTCGCGATCGCTTAATCGTTCGCCGACTCCACCATCACCATGTGGATGAAAGTTTCTAAGAACACCCTGGACGCCACGACAAGTTGAAAATTCCGTGAATTATCGAGTTTACTAGATGTTTCAGGGTTTATTCTTGGAAGAGAAGAGGCTTGATCCAGACTTTGGGGGCACCGGAAATTTTCGAGACTTTGCCAAACACGGAAAGAGCTGGTGAATTGAAGTACTTTATTTGACCAGGAGAATTACCATGAAGCTTTTCAACGAAATCCTGAACGACGAATCCGGCGCGACCGCAATCGAATACGGCCTGATCGCTGCGCTGATCGCTGTTGCCCTGATCGCTGCCCTGGTTCGCTGGGCGGCTCGCTCGACAACACCTTCCAGAGGGTCGACACCGAGCTCAAGGCCACGAACGGCAGCACCCAGCGCTAAGTTTAACGGATCTTCCGTTACTGAGCGGAGGGGCGGCAGGAAACTGCCGCCCCTTTGTCTTTGGTTCGCCAGCCAGCGCGACGTCAGTAGACGACCAGCTTCACCTTCTGCCCCGGCTGCAGCACCGAATCCTGTTGCAGCGAATTCAGCACCAGGAAACGCTCCAGCTTGCCGTTGTCATAGGCCATTCGGTTCGCCAGCCCCTGCAGCGTATCGCCCGACTTACACCGTCACCACGTCGATCTCGCCGCGGCTTCACCGCCGACGCCTGGCTGGCCGAGATCCGCCGCATCGACTGATACATCGGGTTGAACACGCCCGCCTGGCCCGCCTGGGTGATCGTCACGAAGTGGAATGCCTGCGAGTTCGAGAACTCATAGGCGAACACCGTCACGTCTACCGGTTCCGTTGCCCGTATTCGCCCGCGCCGTGCCATAGGCGGCGGGAATGCCGTTCACCGTCGTGCGCTGGATCTGCGCGGACCGGATCTGCGCCTGCCCCTCACCCGTCAGCTTCGCGAACACGCTTGCCGATGTAGTCGTTCAGATTGCCGGAATAGGGCGTGCTGGTAAGCTGCCCCTTGCCCGACTGGCCCGTAGATCGTCACCGCGCGCGTGCCGTTCACCAGGGAATAGCCGCTGGGCGCATCGAATGCGAAGCGCAGCTCGGGATGGATGAAGTTGTTGCCGTCGATGATGCCCTGCTTGGGATCGTCGCCATAGAGCATGCCGTCGATCGCGGTCAGGAACGCGTCGCGATTGGTGACCGTGCCGGGCATGCCCTGCGCTTCCTGACAGCGCTTCGCGCACGCGGCTGGCCGGATCGGGGTGCGTGCTTGCCCATTCGGGGACGACCGGTTGCTTCCGATGGTCCCGCCAGCCGCGCATCCAGCGTGTTCTGCTGCGCCAGGCTTTCCAGCACCGTCGCCATCGCCATCGGATCATAGCCCGCGCTCGACAGATAGGCGATGCCCAGATCGTCGGCCTGCCGCTCCTGGCTGCGCGAATATTTCAGCGTCAGCAGCTGCGAACCCTGCATCGCCAGTTGCTGGCCCAGCTGGCCCAGCTGCGAATTGCCCAGCAAAACGCCCGAGACGACCGCCCCCAGCGCGCCCAGCAGCGAGTTCTGCTGCGCCGCCTGCTGCCGGGTCTGCGAATGGCGCGCGGCGACATGGCCGACCTCGTGCCCCAGCACGGCGGCCAGCTCCGCCTCGTTGTCCATCAGCCCGACCAGCTGGCGCGTGGTGTAGATATAGCCGCCCGGTATGGCGAAGGCATTGTTCACCGGGCTGTTGAGCAAGGTCACCGTATAGGCGTCGCGCGCGCTGGCCAGTCCGGATTGCGCGGCGATGTTCTTGCCGACCCGCTCGACGTAATTGGCGACCGGGCGCAGTCATACCTGCCGCCGAACTCGGCCAGCAGCTGGGGGTGCGCCTCGGCACCGTACTGGCTCTCCTGCGCGGTGATGGCACCGGCCTGTCCCGGCGTCACCGGCGGCGTCGTCGTGCCCGCGCAGGCTGACAGCGCCAGCGCCATGGCGGCGGCGCAGCCCTTGAATATTGTCCTGCGGCGGCGAACGCTGACAGAGATCGGCGCGGCGGCGCTTGTTTGGCGGGTCATTGGCATCGGCTCCCTCGAAAACATCGGGCGTGGCAGGAGCAATCGGCGCCGCCCGGGCCGGGCAGCGCCGAAAGTCCCCATGCGGGTTAAAACCGAGATATGACAGCAATTGTTCCCGCAAGCTGAACGCCGCGGATGCAGGGGCAAGCCCGCAGGATGGCGGGGCAAGGCCCCCTTTAGAACTGCGAGCCGATCTGCAGGAACCGCTCCGCCCGGCGCGCCCGCAGCTGCGCCGCGTCCTGGCCCGACAGGGCGTTCAGCTCCTCGTCGATCGCCTTTGCCAGCGCGTCCGCCGCCGCGGCATGATCGCGGTGCGCGCCGCCCAGCGGTTCGGGCACGATCCGGTCGATCACGCCCAGTTCCTTCAGGTTCTGCGCGGTCACCTTCATCGCCTCTGCCGCGTCGGGCGCCTTTTCCGCGGTGCGCCACAGGATCGACGCGCAGCCTTCGGGGCTGATCACCGAATAGACCGCATGCTCCAGCATCATCACGCGCTCGGCAGAGGCCAGCGCGACCGCGCCGCCCGATCCGCCCTCGCCCACGATGGTCGCGACCATCGGCACCGGCAGGTCCAGGCAGGCCTCGGTCGCGCGGGCGATCGCCTCGGCCTGTCCGCGCTCCTCCGCCTCGATCCCCGGAAACGCGCCCGAGGTATCCACCAGCGTCACCACCGGCAGGCCGAAACGCCCCGCCATCTCCATCAGCCGCACAGCCTTGCGATAGCCTTCGGGCTTGCCCATGCCGAAATTGTGCTTCAGCCGCGACTGCACGTCATGGCCCTTTTCATGGCCGATCAGCATCACCTTCTGCCCGCTCTTCAGCGTGGCGAAGCCGCCCAGGATCGCATGGTCGTCGGCAAAGGACCGGTCCCCGCCCAGCGCCATGAAATCGTCGGTCAGATGCGCGACGTAATCCTTGAAATGCGGGCGCTGCGGATGGCGGGCGACCTGCGTCTTCTGCCAGGGCGTCAGCTGGCGATAGATCTGCGCGCGCTGGTTTGCGGCCTTCGCCTCCAGCCTGGACACCTCGGACTTGATGTCGACGACATCGTCCTTGTCCGCCGTGTCGCGCAGGGCCTTGATCTGCGCTTCCAGCTCGGCCAGCGGCTTTTCGAATTCGAGATAGGAAATCATGGCCGGAGCGCTAACCGCAGTCGCGGGAAACGGCAAGAGGCTGCCGTTCAGCGTACACCGCCGCCGCCCATCCCGCGTGCGAGCGGGTGCCGCTGGTTCACCAGCTCCACCAGCCGCGCCGAATCGACGTGGGTATAGATCTGCGTGGTCGAGATATCGGCATGGCCCAGCAGCGTCTGCAGCACGCGCAGGTCCGCCCCGCCCTCCAGCAGATGGGTCGCGAACGCATGGCGCAGCACGTGCGGGCTGATGGCATCGGGCGCGATCCCCGCGCGCCCCGCCAGTCCGCGCAGCAGCTGGAACAGGCGAACCCGGCTGATATGCCCGGTGCGAGAGGGGAACAGGAAGCGCGCGCCCTTCTCGCTATTGGCGGGCACGGCGCGCTTCGCCAGCCACGCGGACAGCGCCTGTTTCGCGCGGGTGGAGACCGGCACCATGCGCTGCTTGCCGCCCTTGCCCGTCAGCGTCAGCAAAGGCGCATCGCGCGGCACGCTGCTCAGCGGCAGCGACACCAGCTCGGTCGCGCGCAGTCCCGAACCGTACAGCAGTTCCAGCAGCGCCAGCATGCGCACCGCCTCGGGCTTGCCGGTCTGCGTCTCCTCCTCGGCGGCGGCGAACAGCGCGGCGATCTGGTCATGCGTCAAAAGGCGCGGCAGCGGGCGGCGTGTGCGCGGGCGCGGCAGCGCGTCCGACGGATCGTCCTCGCGCAGTCCTTCGTCCACCAGAAAGCCGTAGAATTGCCGCAGCGCCGAACAGCGCCGTGACAGGCTGGAGGGCGCCAGATGCGCCCATTCCCCGCCCAGCCCCGCCAGAGCGTCGCCGTCCGCATGGACCAGATCGGGCACAGCCTCGCGCGCGGCATCCAGGTCGCGGGCATAGGCCGCCAGCGTATTGGTCGCCGCGCCGCGCTCCGCCGCCAGATGGGCCAGGAATTCGCGGATCTCGGCGCGGCTCATGCGCGCGCCTCAGGCCCTCGCGACGGCTTCCGCCGCGATCATACGGGCCTCGGCCTCAAGCCCTGCGGCCTTCATCGCCGAGACGATGTGATACAGGTGCAGCGGCGTCATCTTGGCCCAGCTCGACCCCTGCATGCCCAGCCCTGCCAGCATGGTGACCAGCGCCGCATTGTCCCGCTCGCCCGCGCGGGCGATGGCGCGGGTCCATGCGGTCTGGCGCGACAGGTCGAAACCCAGATCGCCCGACAGCTCGTTCATCTTTGCCGGGGCCATCCGGTCCAGCCCCGCCAGCCCTGCCACCAGCAGGCGCGAGCGTTGTCCGCTGCCGTCATTCTCCATGAAGCTGCGGATATCGCTTTCCCCGACCGGCGCGCCCCGCGACGGCGCGGCCAGCGCCAGCTGCGCCCAGCCGTCGCTGCCCACCGGCACCACGCTGGCCCAGCGCACCGCATTGCGGTCCAGCCCCGCGGCCAGCATCGAGGCGATCAGATCGCCCGCCGCGTCGGCCATCTCGGCATTCACGGGCATGCGCGCGGCGGCATAGGCGGTCAGCACCTGGCGCGCATAGCGGTCCTCGCCCTCGCCCCAGATGTCCTGCATCGCCTCCAGCCGCTCGGCCGGGGTGCCGACATAGGCCTCGCGCAGCAGCGATGCGCGCGCCGCCTCGTCTCCCGACAGCTCGGTATCGTCGTAGATCTGCGAATAGAGGTCGACCATCGCGGTGCTGGAAAAGATCCCGCGCCGCGCCGCCAGGTCCGATGCCGCCGCGCGGGTGACGATATCGACCGAAGGCGACAGCGCCGCCAGCAGCCCGAAACGCGGCCCGCCCGCCGCGGTCAGCCCCTCGGGCACCTCGGCGCCGGTCGCGGTCGCCAGCGCATAGCGCCACGGCGTCAGCTGTTCGACCTCGTCCCATTCCAGAGTGACCGCGCGCCTTTGCCGCCCGACCGCGCCCGCGTATTTCTGCGCCAGCAGCGCATCGAAGCGCCCCTCGCCGCCGCGGCGCACCGCACGCTCGATCCGGTCCATCCCGCCGCCCTCGCCCGAATAGGTCGAGCAGATCGCGCGCCACAGTTCCCACTGGTCGTCGTCGCGCGTTGCGCCGTGCAGGCGCAGCATCGGGCAGGCACCGGTAAAGTCGCCGGTGCCCAGATAGGCGTCATAGGCCGCGGAAATCAGCGGCTGCGAATAGTCGGCGGTATCGACTTCCTGCACCAGCGCGCGGGCGACCACCGGCTCGCCCAGCCGGTTCAGCAGCGCGGCGCGCAGCGCGGCGAACTCCACCCCGTCCATGCCCGCAGGCGGCGCCATCCGGCTGGCGAGAGCGCGGCGCAGCGCGATATGGCCCCAGCGCGACACCAGTGGCCCGCGCGTGCCGCGCAGCACGTTGCGCACGAACAGCGCCCGCGTGTTCGCCACCGCGCCCACGCCCATGCCGCCTTCCTCGGGGTTCAGCAGGCCGACCCGTTCCGGCGAACGGCGTGCGGCGGGCGGAATGTCGAAGGTCGGCTTCAAACCCAGCAGCTCGTCCAGCTCGTCCGGGTCCATCGCCTCCAGCTCTTCCAGCGAGGGCAGGCGGTCCAGCATCTCGCGCGCGGCCTCGGCACGCGACTGCTGCCGCTCCGCCGCGGAAGGGGCGTCGGGCACATCCTGCACCACCGGCCGCGACACGGCGTCGCCGGTCTGCGGCGCAGGCGCGGGCGTTCGCGGCTGCGCGGGCATCGGCCTCGGCGCAGGCGCGGGTCGTGGCGCAGGCGTAGGTCTGGGAGCGGGCGCCGGGGCAGGTTCGTCGAACCCCGGCGGCAGCAGCGATTCGGGCGATTCCTGCGCCATCAGCACGGCCGCGGGCGTCGCCGCCAGCAGCCCCGCGACGATCAGCCGCGCACGCAGCCTCATGCCGCGTCTCCGCCATCGGCGGTCGCCGGATCGAGCGGCTGCTCGATCACGCGCACGTCGGTATATCCGCCGTCGATCCATGCATAAAGGACGACAGCCGCCAGCAGCGCCGCCACAAGCCAGACCCAGGACTTCGAAGTTTTGCGGGAAATCGTACTCACCATCACCTGCTTTGCGCGCGAACTACGATTGTGCCGCTTGGGCCCCCGATTGCGAATGGAGCCGCGCGGCGCGCGCTTGCATGACCGGTTAGCCCAACTATAGGCATTGCTCAATGTCCCAGGCCCGCAATTCACCGCCGATTGACCACAGCACAGGCCCCGCCCCCGCCCTGCCCGACGCGGCGGCGCTGGCGCAGCTGACCGCGCGCCTCGATCGCCCGGTGGTGATGGTGGGCCTGATGGGCGTGGGCAAGTCCACCGTGGGCAAGCGCCTGTCGCAATGCCTGGGCACCCCCTTCATCGACGCGGACGACGAGGTGGTGAAGGCCGCGCAGATGAGCATCCCGGAGATCTTCGACCGGTTCGGCGAAGATTATTTCCGCGATGGCGAGCGCCGCGTGATCGCCCGTCTGATCGAGGAAAACGCCGGCCGCCCCGCCGTGATCGCCACCGGCGGCGGCGCCTTTGCCGACGAAGAGACTCGCGCCCTGATCCTTGATCGCGCCATCGCGGTGTGGCTGCACGCGGATCTCGACACGCTGGTTT
The DNA here is from genome assembly GCA_963752785.1 of uncultured Alphaproteobacteria bacterium. GTDB lineage: Bacteria > Pseudomonadota > Alphaproteobacteria > Sphingomonadales > Sphingomonadaceae > Croceicoccus. The sequence continues at coordinate 140,500 of CAVVZE010000009.1, read as the reverse complement.
CGCGCGTCAGCCGCAAGAACACGCGCCCTCTGCTGACCGGCAGGAACCCGCGCGAGGTGCTGGGCGATCTGATGGAGAAGCGAAATCCCGCCTATGCACAGGCCCCGATCCGCGTCATCAGCGACGCGGGTCCGCAATCGAACGGCGTCGCGCGCATCATCGCCGCGCTTGAGGAATATCTGGCATGACCTTCTCCACCGTTCCCGTGGCGCTCGCCGGGCGCAGCTATGACGTGCGCGTAGGCAGCGGCCTGCTGGCGGACATCGCTGCCCAGTGCGGCCCGCTGCTGCGCAAGCATGCCGTGCCCATCGTCACCGACGCGCATGTCGCCCCGCTGTGGCGCGATGCAATCATCGCCTCGCTCGCGGCGGCGGGCAAGGAAGCACGCTGGCTGATCCTTCCCGCCGGAGAGTCGACGAAGAACTGGGCGCATCTGGAACAGCTCTGCGATTTCCTGCTGGCAGAGGGCGTCGACCGGGGCGACCACATCCTCGCGCTGGGCGGCGGGGTCATCGGCGACCTCACCGGGTTCGCCGCCTCGATCCTCAAGCGCGGCTGCGGCTTTATTCAGCTGCCCACGACGCTCCTTGCGCAGGTCGATTCCAGCGTCGGCGGCAAGACCGCGATCAACACGAAAGCGGGCAAGAACCTGATCGGCGCGTTCCACCAGCCCGCTCTGGTACTGGCGGACATCGGCGCGCTCGCCACCCTGCCCCCGCGCGAATTGCGCGCCGGCTATGCCGAGGTAGTGAAATACGGCCTCATCGACGATCCGGCCTTCTTCGCATGGTGCGAGGAACACGGCGCGGCCCTGCTGGCGGGCGACGAGGAGCTGCGCGCCGAAGCCGTCCGCCGCTCGGTCGAGGCGAAGGCCCGCGTCGTCGCCGCGGACGAGCGCGAGACGACCGGCACGCGCGCCCTGCTCAACCTGGGCCACACTTTCGGCCACGCGCTGGAAGCCGAATGCGGCTATGACGGCACGCTGCTGCACGGAGAGGCTGTGGCGATGGGCATGGTGCTGGCGGCGCGCTATTCGGTGCGGCGCGGCGAAATGGCGGACAGGACGCGGAGCGCATCGCCGCCCATTTCCGCGCAATGGACATGCGCACCGAGTTGCCCCAGCTGAACCTGTCCTGCGGCGGACGCACGCTGGCGAATCACATGCTGCACGACAAGAAGATGGACGCGGGCACGCTGCCCTTCCTGCTGATGCGCGGCATCGGGCGCGCATATCTGGCCAGGGACGTCGCGCTGGACGATGTGGCGCTTTTTCTGGACGAACAACTCGCCCGCTGATGCGGCGGCGGCGCGGCACATTGCATCGGGGTTCTAGAAGACAGGCGGGCGCATCCCGCCTCGGGAGTTTCGGTCTTGGCGGCCTATACGGGCAATTCGATCATCGGGCCGCGCTGGCCGCTGTTCTGGGCAGGCTGCACCGCGATCGCGGCGGGCGTGCTGCTGCACCTGCCGATGCTGGCGATGGCGCACCGGATGGGCAATCACCTCCACGGCATGGCGATGGACGGGTGGATGTATCTGGGCATGGCGCTGATCGGAATCGGCGTGCCGCTGGCCATCGTCGGCGCGCTGCCCCGGCGGCGGCCCGTGCACGGCGCGAACGCGGGCACCAGCTATGAAGCGGCCGACGATACGCCGCTGAACCGCTCGCATGCGGCGGTGCTGGCGGTGCTGGTGCTGGCGCTGGTGATCGACACGATGAAGCCCGCGACGCTGGGCTTCGTCATCCCCGGCGTGCGCGGCGAATACGGCATCAGCCGCTCGGCCGCCGCGCTGCTGCCGCTGGCGGCGCTGTCGGGCACGGTGGTCGGCTCGTTCGTGTGGGGCCTGCTGGCGGATCTTACGGGCGGCGCGTGTCGATCCTGCTTTCGACGATCCTGTTCGTCTCCACCGCGATCTGCGGAGCCATGCCGTCCTATGGCTGGAACCTGGTGATGTGCTTCCTGATGGGCAGTTCGGCGGGCGGCATGCTGCCGGTCGTCTATACGCTGCTGGCCGAGATCATGCCCCCGCGCCACCGCAACTGGGTGCTGGTGCTGGTGGGCGGCACAGGCCTTGTCGGCGGCTATCTGGCGGCCAGCGGCGCAGCCCATCTGTTCGAGCCGGTGTATGGCTGGCGCAGCCTGTGGCTGCTGGGCTTTCCCACCGGCATCGCGCTGCTGGCGCTGGCGCGCTGATCCCGGAATCGCCGCGCTTCCTGGCCGAACGCGGCCGCGATCGGGAACTCGCCGACATGGCGCGCCGCTTCGGCATCGTGCCGCGCCCCCGAGCCGCGATAACTGCGCGGCGGCGGCTCCCCCGCCCGAAGCCCAGCCGCTCACCGGCAGCAGCCACCGCTTCCTCACCCCCGCGCTGGTGCTCGCCGCGCTGTCGTGGAGCTTCGTCACCTTCGGCCTGCTGCTGTGGCTGCCTTCCGACCTGCGCGATCGCGGCTTCGATGCCGGGCTGGCCAGCGGCATCATCGCCAGTTCGTCCCTGCTGGCGCTGCCCACCATCGCGCTTGCGGCCCTGTTCTACAGCCGCTGGAGCAGCGTGAAGACGCTGATCGGCACCGTCATCGCTCACCATGGCGGGGCTGGCAGGCGCGCTGCTGCCGCCCGCGCTGCTGGCGCAGCCGCCGGTGCTGATCGCGGTGATCGCGCTGCTGGTGGTCGGATCGAACGGGCTGATCGCGGTGCTGCTGCCCTATGCGGCGGAAAACTATCCGCTGGGCATCCGGGGCCGCGCCACCGGGCTGGTCGCCGCCAGCAGCAAGTTCGGCGGGGTGGTGATCCAGCTGGGTGCGCTGGTCGGCCTGATCCCCACGCTGGGCGGGGTGGCGGCCGCGCTGCTGCTGCCCTTCGCGCTGGCCGCCGCCGCAATCGCTGCCTTTGGGCGCGAAACCCGCGGCCGCAGCCTGCGCGAGATCGAGGCGGAAGCCTAGCGGGAACCGCCGATTTCGCTGTCCTACAGCAGCGGCGGCATGGCACAGGAATGCACCCGCCGGTACGGGCGGTGCGGCTCCTTGAACGACGTGAATTTTCCCTGCCCCTCCGGGTGTCAACCGGACGCCGGAAAGCCGCGCAAATCCGCGGCCCCCGATGGGGTGACAGCCTCTGTAGGATGTGTCGCCTGTGTCAACCGGAACGGGATGAACGACGAAGTCGAAGCTGGCTTCAGCGACCCTTGATCGGGACTCCCGGCAGGTTCTTGTGCGTGCGGATCACCAGCGATGTCTTGACGCTGGCGACATTGGGCGCGGGCGTCAACTTGCTGGTCAGGAATTCCTGGAAGCTCTGCAAATCGTGGCTCACGATCTTGAGCATGAAGTCGATCTCGCCGTTGAGCATGTGACACTCGCGCACTTCGGGCAGCGTGTTCATGTGCTCCTCAAACGCCTTGAGCAGATTCCTCGGCCTGGCTCTTCAGGCTGACCATCGCGAACACGGTGATCGTATAGCTCAGCGCGGCGGCATCCAGCTCGGCGTGATAGCCGCGAATGATGCCCGCTTCCTCCAGCGCGCGCACGCGGCGCAGGCATGGCGGCGCGGTCAGCCCGACTCGGCTGGCAAGCTCGACATTGGTGATCCGCCCTTCCGACTGCAGTTCGGCCAGCAGATGGCGGTCGATTTCATCCAGAATCATAAGGCGTTCTTCCTTCGCCGTCTTCTACGCCAATACCGCGTTCGGCCTGGAGAGCGATGCACGGTGGGGGACGGATGGCAAAACACATAACAAAGTTTTTTGCGGGTTTCTCCGCAATTATTTTTCTCCAACGCAATCGGCGCAAGGGTTGTTCCAGTTTGCAACGTACGCGCGAACGCAGTTTTGATATGTTAAGAAACTGTTTACCCGTGGCGCTGCGGCAGATCGGAGGCGCGTTTCCCGCCCCGGCTGCCGCAACGACAGGGACACTGCCGGTATCGCTGCCCGGCAATCTGGGGGTTAGATGAAGCTGGACGATCGCTTGCGCACGGTACTGGGGGTCGCCGCCGATGGCGAACGTGCCGCGCTTGCCCAATATCGCCAGCTTGTCGACCTGCTCGGTTCGGGCGGGACGGTGGCCGATGGCCAGCTTGTCGCCTCGGCCTTCCTGCGCCTGTCGGTCCTGTCTCGCCGCCTTCCCGCGGCGGAACGCATCGCGATCCTGCGCGAACCGGGCCTGCGGCTGCGCACGCCCTCGCTGGTGGCCCAGCTTTGCGAAGGCGATGTTGCCGTGGCCCAGGCCGCCATCGATTCGGCAGAACTGGACGCCGAGGGGTGGGACGCGGTCACTCCGATGCTGCGCAATGGCCTCGGCACCCATGCCGAGGCGCGCCGCCAGCAATCGCGCGAGCGGCAGGAGGCGGCTCTGGAAGAACCGCTGGAACTGCGCCCCGAGGATGAGAGCCGCGCAAAGACCGTCCGCACGCAGCCGGGCAGCGCTGCAACCGACTGCATCGGCGAAGGCACGGTAACGGTTCCTGCTCCGGTCCCGGAACGCCCGTCCCAGGCAGCGGCACCCGCACCTGACCGGCGGCGCGGGGCAGCCGCACCAGCCAACGGCTGGCGCAGGCCGCCCGGACGAACCGGCACCGCCGATATCGCCAGCCTGGTCCAGCGGATCGAGGAGTACCGCGAACAGCGCGCCAATCGCACGGCAGCGCCGGGCCGCGACGAGAGCACGACCGGCGGCGAGCCCGGCGAGATCCGGGCCGCGATGATCGATTGCCGGATCGGGCCGGACGGGCGGATCGGCTGGGCCGGTGCCCTGCCATCGCTGGTGACGGGGCTGACCTTTTCCACGGCAGAGCAGGCCGGCGTCCGCATCGACAAGCGTTCCGCCACTGCGCTGCGCCGGCAACAGGTCGTGCGGTCGGGCGAGGTGAACATCGGTACCGCACCCGCGATAGACGGGCGCTGGCGACTGGATGCGGTGCCGCGCTTTGACAGTGCCGGCCGGTTCCTGGGCCACCATGCCCGCCTGACTCGCCAGCCCGCCAGCCAGGACGACAGCGATCCGCGCGGAGACGAGGTCCGCCAGGCCCTGCACGAGCTGCGCACCCCGCTGGGTGCGATTCAGGGCTTTGCCGAGATCATACAGCAGCAATTGTTCGGCGACGTGCCCAATCGCTACCGCGCACAGGCCGCCTATATCGCCGCCGAAAGCGCCCGCCTGCTCGCCGGGCTCGAGGAAGTCGAACGGCTGGTCCGCATGCGCAAGGGCCGCACCGCACTGCCCGAAGGCGAGACGGCGCTGGCGGCCTTGTTGGGCCAGCTCGTGGACCAGTTCGCCTCGATCGAGCAGGGCGAGGGCGCGAAATTCGTGATGGACGCACCGGGTACCGACGTGATCGTGCCGATCGATGAGCACGAGGCGGAAACGATGCTGTGGCGCCTGCTGGCAACGCTGTCGGCAGCGGCGCAGCCGGGCGAACGGCTCGACGCGGTGCTGCGCAATGGCGGACAGGCGGAGCTGGCGATCACCCTGCCCCGCGCCTTGCGCGACATCCCGCTGTTCGACGCGGCGCTTGACCTTCGCCAACAAGGAGAACCGCTGCTGGGCATGCTGGGCGCGGGCTTTGCCCTGCGGCTGACCGCGGCGGAAATGCGGGCGGCGGGCGGCAGTTTCGGCCACGATGACGAGCGGGTGGTGCTTCGCCTTCCCGTCGCGCAGCACCGCGCGGAGCACAGCGCAAGCGCCGCCTGAACAGATAATGCGCGGCCGATCGCGCGTGCGGCTTGCCAAGCACCGGCAGTGCAGCTAACCGGCTTGGCGCGATGGGCCTGTAGCTCAGCGGTTAGAGCTGGCCGCTCATAACGGCTAGGTCGCGGGTTCGAATCCTGCCGGGCCCACCATCCGCCTCTTGCAGGCATCCAGCGTCGGGGAGTGGCGCAGTCCGGTAGCGCGCCTGCTTTGGGAGCAGGATGTCGCAGGTTCGAATCCTGTCTCCCCGACCATTTTGGCACCTAGGCCCTTGTTCTATAATCGCTTTCACCTGCTGGTGTCCGGCGAATGCCACATGCTGTGACACACGCGTGTTCACCGGCCACAGGCTGGGAGCCACAACACGCGTCGAAGATCCCCTACACCATCAGACGCAACGGCACATACTACTTCCGCCGCCGATTCCGCTGGCGCGGCCACGATTATGTTCCCATTTCGAAGCCAACATTCTTCGATGTCATCGGGCATCCATTGTCACGCGGTTGACACACAATACAGATCGACATAGCTTTATAAAGATTACAATGTCCATGCGAAATCTATAACAATTATTCAAACCTAGCATGGTCGCCAAAATCGTTGGAGTGGGTTTTGGCGGGGCGATCGCGTGCACGGTCTGTCCGGATTACCGGTATCGCGCCCAACCCGCCACGCGGGTTCGACGGTTTGCCGCCTGGGATTGCGAGGATCTTCCAATAAGTGAAGTGCTCATCTCCACGAAATCGCTGCTGCGCGAGTTGTGTGCCGCCCTGGCAATCTGTGCAAACGCGCTGTTTTACTCCGCGCCCGCCCTTGCCCAGTTCGATGTAAACGAGCCTGTTCAGGGGATTATCGTCACGGCACAACATCGCGAAGAACGCGTGCAGGACGTGCCGATCGCGATGAGCGTCTTGAAGAGCGACGAGCTTGTGCAGTCGGGAGTGTACAGCCTGCAGGACCTGGCTGCCCGCGCGCCAGGTCTGGTTGTCACGAACTCGGTCAATTACGGCTTTGCGCCGCTTTCAATTCGCGGCGTAGGCGGAGCGAACGGCGGCGGAAACATTTTCGCGGACGAGCCGGTCGCCGTCTATCAGGACGGAGCCTTCGTCGCCCGCCTTCGGATGTCGACCCTCGACCTTTTCGACATTGATCGGATCGAGGTATTGCGTGGGCCTCAGGGGGTGCTGTTCGGTCGCAACTCCACCGCCGGCGCGGTGATGATCCATTCCGCGGAGCCGACGGAGGATCTGACCGGCTTCGTGCGTGCGTCTGCATCTTCCATCGAGTCATTCCGTATGCAGGGGGCGGTATCTGGGCCGCTTGACGATGAAGGCCGCGTCCTTTTCAGACTGGCGGCCAACGGATCGCTGCGCGAAGGTTTTGGCAGCAATGTCGCCGGGGACAGGCTGAACGGGGGGCGGGACGCTCGGGGTCGGATGTCTCTGCGCTTCGCGCCCGACGCCGGTTTCCGGCTGGATCTGATCGGCGAAGTCGGCCGGTCAAGAAATGAGCCGGGGACCATCGCGATTGCCGATCTTTCCGATGTCAGCGACGAGAATACCGGGGCGCTCGGCGGAAACGTGGTCTACCCGTTCGTACCAAGACAGGATTTGCAGTATGTCTTGGAAGCAAGTCGTTATGCCCTCAACCGCCCTACATACAGCGAGCTTCGCGGAAACAGCTTCACCGCTCGCGGCGAGTTGGAACTGGGGGACCAAACTCTCGTCTCGATAACGAATTACAGAACCTGGCGACTTTCGGGGGCACAGGATTCCGATGGAACCGGAATCGACCCGCCCGAGCCCGCATTCATTCAGGGCGAGATAGAAAATGTCGGCGACAATGCAGCAGTGCTGCGCGACAGCCAGTTCAGCCAGGAACTGCGTCTGGCCTCGGAACCGGCGGGCCGGTTCAGCTGGATGCTGGGAGGTTTCTATTTCCAGGAAACCAATCGGGCCGAGGTGGCGATCAACAACAGGCTGGCCGGGCCGGGAGGCGGCGGGACGGTCGCCACGTTTCGCACCAGTCAGAAGACCAGGAGTCTGGCCGGTTTTTTCAATCTGACATTCAGGCTCACCGATGCGCTCAGCCTGTCGGGCGGTCTGAGGTACACGAACGAACGGAAGGATTTCCTCAACAGCCTCGCGGTGCAGCAGATCAATGCCTTCGATCCTCCGGAAGACAAGCTCGTCGCCGCTGACCAGCTTCTGGTGCGCGCGCCCGATCTCGACCGATCGCGTGACGAGACAAACCTCTCTCACCGACTTGTTTTGAGCTGGAAGCCTGCCGAAGGGATTCACGGCTTCGTGAGCTACAACAGCGGCTTCAAGTCCGGCGGTTTCAATGCCTTTCGCGGAATCGATGCCGAGTTCGCTTCAGAGCACAACGATGCCTTCGAGATTGGCCTGAAGACCGAAGTTGTTCCCTGGTTGCAGGTCGATCTCACCGCGTTTCGATACGCCTATCACAACATGCAGGTGCGCACCCCGGTGCCGACGGGAGGAGTGGGGATCGAGGCCCTCGCCCGTGCCAGATCCCAAGGATTGGAAGTGGATTTGCGCGCGCTGCCCCTACGGGGTCTGAGCTTCGATGGGAGCCTTGCCGTACTTGATACTTCGATCCGCGAGGGGCGTCTGAGCGCGCTCGTCAATGACAGCTTCGTCTTCGGCATCGCTCCGCCGGTGAAGCAGATCGATGTCAGCGGAAACGATCTTACACGCGCACCACACCTGCAATTCTCTGCCGCCGGTGAATACCAGTGGGCCGTCCATGGACTCCGGGCGAGCGTGCAGCTTGCAGCCCGATACCAGGGGAGCGTATATTTCCTCGAGACAAATCAGCAAAGCACCACATTTCGTGGAGAGGCCTGGCACGAGGTCGACTTGCGGCTGGCCGTGGGGGACGATGAGGATGGCTGGGAAATTACCCTGTTGGGACGCAACCTGACCGATAGCCGCGCTTTCACCCAGATCACGGCCTTCTTCGGGCTTCCCAATGGCGCTCTCAACCGCCCCCGATCGTTCGAACTGGCATTCGCCTTGCGGTTCTAGATTGCATCGCGGTGTCGCGACGCCTCCCGCCCAAACACCAAGAATAATTGGTCCGAATCATTGCATCCGCGATCATGAGCCAGGCTTCAACTCGATGGAGGCATCTTGTCCTCTTCTCGCTTCTCAGGTATAAATGCTTAACCATTATTCTTGATTTTACCGGCTCAATTTCGCGCTCCTCAGAAGGCCTGAAAAGGTTGAGTAATCGCAATAAATCTATGATTTATGGTCGAGAGGATTTTTAGGGGAGATAAGTTGGCACATGACCGGGGGCAGCGAATGTTCGGCCTACCGGCTCGGCAAGTTTCAGATCGAACCTTCTCGGAATCTGATAAGAAACGGCACCGATCGCTTCCGGATTGAACCCAGGATCATGGACGTGCTGTGCACCCTGGCAGAGCGAGAGGGCGAGGTCGTCACCCGCAGCGAACTGCTGGACCAGCACTGGAGCGACCAGTTCGGAGGCGACGAAAGCCTGACCCGAGCCATTTCCCATCTCCGCAAGACCTTCAAGATCGCCGGGGCAAAAGAACCCTACATCGAAACCATCCCGAAGCGCGGCTACCGACTGAAGCAGCCCGTGAAGGGCCTCCAGGGTCAGGATGCAGCGGCTGCCGGGGGGAAGACAAAGATCGACACGGCCGGCGCGGAGAAGGCGCCGCAGCAAATACCGCTCAGCTATTCAATCGCGGTCGTGCCCTTGCGATGCTCGGGCGGATCGGCGGAACACTCGCTCGCCGAGGACATCGGGCATGACCTCGTCCAGATGCTCTCGCGCACGCCGCACCTGCGGGTGGCCGCCTATTCGGGCTGTTCGCAAGATCAGTTAAACCAACTGGGAGCGGGTGAGTTGGGGCGCCTGCTGAATGTCCATTATCTCGTATCGGGATCGATCCTTTCCGACGACGACCAACTGTCGCTGAGGATCGAACTCATCGATACCATCGCCAATCGGCACATCCTTTCCTGGAAGCTTGCAGAGCAGACCGCGCGATTCCTGGCCAACCTCGACAGCTTCATCCTCGACCTTTCCACCCCGATTATCAGTGAGATGCAGATATCTGAGGCATCCCTGGCGCATACTCGCGACCCGCAAGATGTAGACGCCTATGCAGCGGTCTGTTCGACAGAAATGCTCCGAACAGCCTATTCCTCCCAGCGCGCCCGCGAGATCATCGATCACCTCGACAACCTCATCGAGCGCCAACCGACTAACGCATTGGCACATGCATCGCTTGCCATGCAGTTGACCCAGAATATCGTGAGTGGATGGAGCCCGGCGCCCGCCGAAGATCTTGAAAAGGCAGCGCTGCACACGAAGCAAGCCCTCAAGATCGCACCGCTGGATCCCGATGTGCAGGCAGCGGCCGGAATCGCTGCATTCATGAAGAGGGAAGACAGGCTGGCGCTGCAGTTCCTTCGACGCTCAATGGAGAGCAACCCGAATAATCCGCATACACTTGCCGTCCTCGGGTTCCAGGTCGGCATCACCGGGGGCCACCAAGAGGGAATTGAAATGCTGCGCACGGCTGAAAAGCGTGCGCCACACCATCCGCGCTATTCAGTGTGGGCCATGTATCGTGGAAGCGCTCTTCTCGCTGCGGACCGGATCGAGGAAGCGGTGGGGGCCTACAGGCAAGCCATCGAACGGAACCCAAACTATCAACTGCCCTACATCCTGCTGGCGACGGCGTTCATTCTCCTGGGCCGCTTTGATGAGGCGCGCGACGCGATCGCAGATACGCTGGATGTTTGCCCCCAGTATTCGCTGCAAAACTGGACCATGTTGCTGAAAAACTTTCCTGAAATCTACAGACGGCGCATCGGGACGGCAGAAATCCTCGAAGTCTGCGAGGAGACCTGGGTCGTAGCTACGAAGTGAAGCCAGAAGCCAAAGTTGCAATTCATCATGTTTTCATCAGGTTTTCTTCGGGAAAATATCCGCCTGTAATCAGGATTTCCAGGGTCAATTCTCCGATTAAGTAACTGCGCGGATCGCCCGCAACGCCACTTTAGGAGGACCCAATGCACAAAGCCACCACAGGCATCATCGCCGCTACGCTCGTCGCTGCTCTCGGCACGACAACTCCTGCATTCGCACAGGAAATGATCGTCGAGGAAAATGGTTCAAATTCAATCGAAGTAAGCTTTGCGGATCTCAATCTGGCAAACGACCAAGGGCAGCGCCGCATGGAGCAACGTGTCCGGTCAGCGGCCAGGCGCGTCTGCGGCTACAACATGCACCGCACTTCCATGCAAGAGGCAATTGACATGCGTACATGCGTCAGCACCGCCACTGACGGAGCGATGACGGTACTGGCTTCCAAGGCCACGATGGACGGGACCGTCGTCGCCGTCCGCACTGATGCAGGCTTTAGCCGTCGCTAAATTCGAAGCTGATCGGCAAGTTTGGGAGGGGCGGAGAGAACATCTTCGCCCTCTCGGCCAATGCCGGTCGCATGATGCGGCTGAAAACTACATCCCGCCGCCTGATCCTGTCGGGGGCCTGGTTTGTAGTTTGCGCTGTGACAATGCTCGCATTCCGAGAACCGGTTGCTTCAAGCGGAAGCGAGCGCGCCCGATAATTCACGCCTCAGCATACCGCCACGCGGTATCCTACACCCGGCTCGTTGATGATTAGGCGGGGATTGGCGAGATCGCTCTCCATCTTCCGTCGCAATGCCCCGACGGCGACCCGCAGATAGTCCAGATCGTGCTTGTGTCACGTCCCCCAGACATTCTCCAGCAGGCATTCGTGTGAGACTACACGGCCCGGGCGGTCAGCCAATGCCGAGAGTAGATTGAATTCGCGGGGCGTCAGATCGATGTGGTTCTGGTGCAGTGTACGCCTTGACGGGAGAACTGCAGCCTGAGCGCGTACTGCTGCTCGCCTCGAAGATGGCGCCCGCAAGCGCTGGCGATCTGAGGGCGGATAATGTCATGAAAGATCCCGAATGACTGCTTTTGTCAGATTGCGACGTTCGCGCGGCGAGAAGCGAATGTCTCAATCTGGTCGACTGCTGCCTCTGGCTTCCTCCGTTGAACGTCCACTTCAGCCATGCCACCGCCAAAATCTGCCGATCCGCTATCGGCCCAGCTCTGCCCATAAGCTAGGTCATGAATATACGGCAGCTTTTCACGATGTGGGCCGTGAAGCAGTAATGCCGGCTCGTCGGCGGGAGCCTGCCCGGATCACTGGTGCTTGTGGGCCAAGATGATGACGTGCGCCGGTACGTCGTCTTCGGGCAGCCAGTGGGCGTCGTGCTCGGCCTCGATCACGTTCACGGCAAATCCGCTTCGCGCGAGCCGGCCGGCAAAGCGATCGTCGTGCGTTGCCGACCAGATCGCGAGGACACCCTTGGGCCGCAGGGCGTTTCGCGCCGCGGCAAGGCCAGCCGTGGAGTAAAGCCAATCGTTACAGCGTCTGGTCAGGCCTTCGGGACCGTTGTCAACGTCGAGCAGGATGCAGTCGTATCCTCCAGTCGAAGCCTCTATCAGCATCCCGACATCGTCCTCGATCAGAAGCACGCGGGGATCGTCAAGGCATCCGGCCGTGACAGCGCGCATCGGTCCCCGCGCCCACTCGACGATCTTGGGCACGATCTCTGCCACCGTTACTTCCGCGTCGGCTCCGAGCCCAGCAAGGGCGGCCCTGAGCGTAAAGCCCATGCCGTATCCGCCGATCAGCATCTGTACTCCTGCGCGCCCGGCCAGTTGCGCGCAGGCCAGTCCGGCAAGCGCCCGTTCGGACGATGACAGGTCGGTGCTCATCAGTTCGTCGTGGTCGAGCAGGATCGTGAAATCCTCGCCGCTGCGGATCAGACGCAGGCGACCGCCATCGGGCACGAATGCGACGTCAACAAGCTCCTCGTCCTTCTCAAGCGGAGACCAGTCAGGTATAGCCGACGGCAAGTCGGCCTTGTTCGACGCCAGTATCGTCAAGGCCCGGGCTACTTGCGCGCTTTGCGAGCAGCGTATTTTGCGTCGCGCGCAGCCTTGCGCTCGGCCTCGGTGGGGCCGGATGGAGGCGGTGGATTTGCCTGGACCCGTGCCGCCTTTTCCGCCTGTTCCAAGGCCTTTTTCTCCTTCAGTGCCGCGCGCTTTTCGGCCTGGACCTGCGCCCGCGCTTCCGCGGCTGCCATCCGTTCGGCCTGGACCGCGGGATCGACCGGCGCCTTCGCCCTGAGCTTTGCCAACGCCTTCTCTCGCGCTGCCGCGGCCGCATTGCGACGCTCGTTGAGATCAGGTTCTTTGTAAGCTGCCATGAGGTGTTTGCCTGTGAGAGAGATGGAGAAACCCGGCCGGCGGCGACCGCATCGGCAGGGTCCGGGTTAAGACCGCAGTCAGGAATCCGCCTTTGCGATCCGCAACACAAACCGAATTCGGACACTATACCGCCGGGGCGTCGCCACGCGCTAGAGGATCCCTTCACTCATGTCACGCGTCGTTGCGTCAGAGCCGCGGATCAACTTGAAATACGAGTGGCGGTCCTGAAGTCGTAAACTTCAGGCGTCGCGGCCGAACGACGGCAGCTTCCTGGTAATTCGTTTGTAGGACTGTGCTTCCGCTTTGGTTGGCGAATCGAGCATTTGCCTGAGCGAAATGCCGCTCTCGAGGATTTGATTTCGCGGTGCGAATATCTTCTTTGTCAGCGACAGCCGTCCGATGATCCGCGCACTCGAACGTCCGCTATCTGCCAGATCGATCCCGAAAGCTGCCGGTCCGTAATCGGCCCAACTTCCGTCGGCTTCAGCGGTTCTCCGGCGCCAGTTTTGCGGCAGGAACGGGGTGGGGAGCGGACATTACCTTTCAGCAGCCCACCCCGTTCCGGTCATCCGAGCTGAAACGTGTCCGTCCTCATAGCCGTCCCGCCGTAGGTGGCGGAACGGCCCATTGGCTAACCTTATTCCTTCAGCGCCTCCCGCCACTTGCGCAGCTTGGCGATGAAGCCGGTCTCCGGCCGTGCGCAGAAGCGGTCGAGAATTGCCTCGGTGCAGGCGGCGCCCGTTTGGCCGATCATCTCGATCGCGGCAAAGTGGCGCACTGCGATGATCGCGGTCGTCAGCACATCCGCGGTGCATTGCTCCTCGACCGCAGCCCAGTTGCGTTGCTCGACGAGGCGATTGACCTCTTTGCCCGGCACCGGCTTGGCGGGGATGTCCTGTGCAGCGGCATATTCGGAGAGATGAACACGGCTGCTGTATTCGATCTCGTTGCACAGATCGATGCGGTCAGCGCGCCGCGGGCGCGATCTTTGCAGCTGTTAGGGCAGGATCAGGCCGTGCTGATGCGCGATGCGGCGCAGGACCGGCACATCGCTGCATTCGCCGCCCCAGGTCGTGAGGATCGCATGGGGGTGGTTGTCGAGCTCGGCGAAGAAATGCTCGGTGATGGCCACCTCGTCATAGTCCGGGCGGCAGCGGCTTTCGAAGTGGCTGATCCTGGGTTGCTCGGCGCCCGGCGTGAATTGCAGCGTCAGCCAGCTGCCGCATACGATCTGCTTGAACGGCCAGCGCAGGCTCTTGCAGGCAGAGCTGCCGTTGGCATCGACATAGGCGCCGTGGCGCGCCCGGTCCCGCTTGAACTCGAAATCGGCCACGACGATGCTGGTGGCGGGGAAATAGCGGCAGCCCTTGTCCTCGCGAACGGCGGGGCGGCGGTTGTGGTAGTGAGTCATGTTTACGTCCTTCGTAGATACGAAAAAGCCCGCACGGAGGCGGGCCTTTTCGCGTTGGCGACGTATTGGGTGGGATCGGATCAGAGGTGGCGGCGCGATGCGTCGATCATCTCGGAGGTGTAATTGAACACGTCGTTCTGAACGAGCCAGTCCTTCTCGGTGAGGTAGTGGGCATAGTCACCTTCGGTCCACGAGACCTTCTCCTCAGCATTCCAGCGATAGCCGCGGCTCTTCAGCTGGTCCTTGAGGCTGAAGGCCGCACCGCGGGCTTTCAGGAGGATGGTCTCGGCTTCGCTGCGTTCGATCAGCAGATCGAGGAAGCTGCGCCCCTCCGTGTCGGGCGCTACGGTCCTCAGCAAATGGAAGAGCGACCAGACATCGTCATCGGCGCGGTGCGTGTTGGCGAAATAGCCGGCTTGCAGCAGCAGATGGCCGAGCGACTTGCCATCATAGCCATGTGCGTGCCAGTCGATCTCCGAACACGAGCAGGCCCATTTGCGGCCCCTCACTTCAGGGTAGAGCGCCTCGACGAAGGCGCGATCGAACCGGGCGTTGTGCGCCACGATGAGATCGGCGCCGGTCAGCAGCTTCACGGCCGCCTCGCGGTCGATCTGCTGGCCCACCAGCATTTCATTGGTGAGCCCGGTGAGTACCGTGATCTTGCTGCTGATCGCCCTTCCCGGATCCTGCAGCCAGCTCATCGGCACTGTATTGGACAGCACGGCGCTGTCATGCGGCCAGTCGATTTCGAGCGTCATGACGGCGATCTCGACGATGCTGTCGGCCTTGGGATCGAGGCCGGTGGTCTCGACATCGACGGTCGCGATCCGCCGTGTTCCCTCCGTCAGGTTCCGGTCCTGGAGTGCGCGGGGCGGCTTGATCTTGCGCAGCACGCGGTAGTCCCCGTCCGCCTCGATCTGGCGGACGAGTTCGGCATTCTTGTCTTGTGTCATGGATGACCTCTGCAGGTTCGTTGATGAAACGAAACCGGCGGAGCGGAAGCGAAGCCGTCTACTGCTTCTTTTCCCTTCCCCCTTCCGGTTTCACATCGATCTCACCCTGTGAGGCTTGAAGACTTTCCCAGCCCCGCCCTGCCCCCCGCTGACGGTGGGCTTGCTGCAGGCGTCCGAATTGCCTTGCCAAGGCTTTTGCTTTCTCTTCCTGCTGGACACACAATGCGAGCCGGTCAGCATGTGGATCCTTCAATGATGCGCCGGAGTCACTTCTGCAAATGTTTGCGTTCAGGCGGCGAGCTGCACTCGCTCAGCAGAAGACGTGTTGCGACATGCCCGTCCCGACTGCCCGATCATTGACAAGATGTCGGGAAGGAAGCCGGCCATGTGCGGCAATTCAGCAAAGGATGATTGCGTCGTTTAGACATTCGGCATCGGCCCGTGGCCGAAGCGGGACACAGACTATTGTCCCAGTGACGTCCGGACCGCCATGTCACTGGATCTCGCACCATATTTCCTGATCCTGATCAGGCCGACGAAAAGCAGGCTTGCCAACATGCCGACCAGCGTGTTCAGGATCATCGGGATAGCAGCGGCAGGTAGCCCGATCACCGACACCGCGACGAAAATGGCCGTTCCTTCCTGCCGGATCAAATGCTCCATGACGATGGCGATGCGGTCCTGGGCGTTCAGGCGCGGGCCGATCGACATGACCGTCGCGATCAGGACGTTGACGAGGTTCATCGCGAAGATCGTCGCCAACAGCGGCCCCATTTCGACAAGAAGCGCATCGCGCTCGCGGTAGATGACGATCGCCAGCATCACCACCAATGCGAAGGATGCATATCGCCGGATCTCCTCGCGTGCAGCCCGCGCAAGATTCGGAAGCGTTCTTCGCCCGATCATCCCCATTGCGATCGGAAGAGCAGTGAACAGTATGATCGCCGACAAGGACGCGGCATAAGGAACCGGCACTGCAATGCCGGGCACCAGTTCCCCAACGGTCAAGGCCGCGAGCACGAGCGGCAATGATATCATGTACGCTAGGCTCGAGCCGGTGCTGAGGCACACGGATAGTGCAACATCGCCATCAGCGAAATCAGTCATTGCATTCGAAAGCAGACCGCCGGGACAGGTGGCGAGCAAGACCAGTCCCAGTGTCAATTCCGGCGTCGGCCCTAACGCGAGCGCCAGCGCTATGCCTGCTGCCGGGACCAGCAGCAGCATGGACACCATGCCGCGCACGAAGGCAGTCCTCGAACTCAAAACCCGGCGAAAGTCGCGCACCTGAAGATTGAGTCCGATGCCGAACATCATCACGGCCAGAGCGCCGGGGAGTAGAAAGCCGTCGATCAGCGCGAATAGTGAAGCTTCGGTAGTAGACACCGCGGAAACTGACCCCCATCCACGTCGAACGCGCTCAACTTCGTGTCAGCAAACTGCGGAACCGACGCAGCAGCAGAGATGTCGACATCATGGCATTTAGCATCTTGCGGTTGATCCAGAAACCGGGAATTCGCTCGGGCGCAGGGCACGCCAGTTCAGAGCGGTAGGAACCGTCTTCGACGATCATCCGGGCAATCTCGCGCCCGATGATGAGATTCGTCGCAATACCGCGGCCATTACACGCCTGCACGGCCACAAGGCCCCGGCGTATCTGCACGATGCGCGGCAGCAGGCTGCTGTTGATCCATGCTGTGCCGTGCCACAGCCGGCTGATCCGGACAGGATGGGGATGCAGCAGCATCTGCTCCAGACGCCGGTTGACCTGCGTTTCTACCTGCTCGATAGTCTGTGAGCGCGTGACGGGATAGGCCGTGACCAGGCGGTTCTCAGCCGCGTATCTGATCGAAAAGATGTCCAGTTCCATATCGGTCATGCATTCGCCGCCCGGCAGGACCTGCTTGCGCATCTCGGTCGAGACCGGTTCTGTCGCCATCTCGTAGATATGCATCGGAAGAACCGTCTGCTGGAGACCGGGAAAAAGGTCGTTCCCGCCGTTGGCGCACAGGACCACCTTGTCGGCCGTGATCAAACCTGCTTGCGTCTTGAGCAGCCATCGGTTCCCCGTCTGGTTCAGTTCGAGGACGCGGCTGTCGTCGAAGATCGTGACGCCTTTCTGCTCGGCCCTGCCGGCAAGCCCGTGCGCGAGCCGGAGCGGATCGAGGCATCCGCCGCTTTTGTCGACGATCGCCGCGCGATATCCCTTGCACCCGGTCCGGCGCTCGATCTCGGCGGGGCCGATGACATCGAGATCGTCTCGAAAGGCGCTCCATTCCTGTCTGACGGTCTGAAGCCGGTCCAGCAAATCGGCAGACGTCGTCGGGGCGATGAACCCGAACGGACGCGCGTCGCAGTGAATGCCCTCACGTTTGATCAAATCAAACAGATAATCCCCGCTCTCGGCAACAAGCTTCAGCCATGCCTCGCCTAAGGTAGGTCCAAGTTTCCGGATGACACCCGAGGGCGTGTCACGGACCAGTTGAGGGGCAATGATCCCGGCGCTGGCCCCCAGAGCCCCGGCCCCAGGCGTCTCGGCCTCGAGCACGACAGGGCGAAGACCCTCGTTCGCAAGGTGCAGCGCAAGCGACAGCCCTGCTATGCCAGCACCGACGATGACGATCTCCGCGTCATGCGGCCCGCGCAGCTGCACCCTGCGGGGCGTGCTATCGCACAGGGTCTGCCATAGCGACGGACCAGACGCCTGATGCGCAGTCAAATCGCAGTCTCGAGCTGGAGCGACATGGGCTGGCCTGATTGGATCTGGCTTGCCGTTGCCTGCAAATCTGCAAGATCATCATGATCGATCTGCCCCACGCGACATCCCTCGATATCTCCGAAGGGGAATGAAAGCCTGCCGCCAGTGCGATAGAAGATGCCGATGTCGATCAGAGGAAAAGTCGGAAAATGCCCCCATCGCCCGGGTGCGGCGCATACCACCACCAGATCGCCCATATCCGGCTCGTGGATGGGGTTTTCCAGCTTCATTGCCGCAACACGCGTGCTGAGTGAATGCTCTGACGCATCGATCGGGCAGGAAATCTCGGGACCTGAATGGATTGCGTGGCGAACGGGGAATGCCGTCCCAAGCGCGGCCAGATCCCTGAGCAGCTCCGCAGTGCAGGGAGCCTGCGCCGAGAAAAGCTGCAGACGACAACAGGACGATCCGACGCGAACGATCATTCCGTGCCTGGCATCCAGCGATAGTTCAGTGCCCCGTTTCTCCCCGCCTGCCAATTCTACCCCCGCACAAACCGTGATACGCTCGATATCACGTGATTACGGAAAGTCTAGTTCCCTCTGGCAATTGGCTGCCGGTGTTACTCCAGATGAGACTTCGACAGATTACTGCAGATTGCCTGCAAGGTACCGATAAAGCGTTGCAATTCAGCTTCGGGAATATCTGTAAGTGCCCGTTCCAGCTGCCGCTTGACGATCGGGGTCAGCTCGTCGAGGACGTTGCGTCCCTTGTCGGTCAGGCGGACTTCGGTAACACGGTTGTCGGTGGGCATCGGTGCCGTAGATACCAGGCCGGACTTGACCATTCGATCGACCACGCGACTTACCGTCGCGCGTTTCGTCAGCGCAATTTCCGAAAGTTCCGTGACGCTGGAGCACCGCGTCTCTCGCAGAACCGTGAGGATTCGATAGATCGTCTTGGTCACGCCGCGCTTGGCCATCACCTCTTCCATTTCAGCGTGATAACGGAAGTCAGCATGGGCGATCAGGTAGAACGGCGAATTCGCCAGACGGAACTCGCCCTTGGTGGGATCGAAACTGTTGCCGATCAATATTGCCTCCAACACTCAATCGTCCCCCCCTATCCCTTTGTAGGGTTTCGTCCGGCTTTGTCATCCTGTCGCACCTGCATGCCTTACCCCGGGCTTCCCGCTGGTAGCACCGGCTAACCCCAGAACGAACGATCGATGCTTGACACGCCTTTCGAGATATGTCCATTGTCACGTAATAATGAGTGCTATTTAAAGTACGATAGGGAATCGAAGATATGAGGAAATCACCACGGCATGGCGCCGTTCGCGGTGGCGGCGTGCGCAATCTGGCCCTGATCGGTGCCATCGCACTGGCGGGCATGCCCCTGAATGCAGCGGGTCAGGCCGATGCTTCATCTCCCTTCGCAGTAAATGGCCTGCAGCAGGCCGAACAGGCCGAACCCGCCCTGCCGCAAGTCCTTCCTCTTCGCGAGAGGGCGAGGATCCGCGACCGCTGGCTGGAAGAGCGTCTCGACACGGTCGTTCCCCAGCTAATGCGCGAGAACGGCGTCGACATGTGGGTGATGATCGCGCGCGAATATCTCGAAGATCCGGTCGTTTCCACCATGCTCAACGCCACGAGCCTGAGGGCGCGTCGGCGGACCATCCTCGTGTTCTTCGATCCCGGCGAGGGCAAGCCGCTGGAGCGCATCACGGTCAGCCGCTACGGCCTTGCCGGACTGTTCGAGGCGGCCTGGAATCCCGAAGAGCAGCCGGACCAGTGGGCTCGCCTGGCCGAGATCATCGAGGAACGCAATCCGAAGGCGATCGCCATCAATACCTCACCGCTGACCGCCTTCGCGGATGGGCTGACGCTCAGCCAGTACGAGGGCATGGTTGGCGCCCTGCCCGCCTCCTATAAAGAGCGCATCGTCTCGGGCGAGAACCTCGCGGTCGGGTGGCTCGAAACCCGCATTCCAGCTGAAATGGCTGCCTATCCCAGCATCGTGCGTACCGCGCATGCCATCCTGGCGGAAGGCCTGTCCCGCAAGGTCATCACCCCCGGCGTGACCACGGCCGAGGATGTGCAATGGTGGTATCGTGAACGGATCGCCGACCTGAATCTACAGACCTGGTTCCACCCCTCGGTCGATATCATCCGGCAGGGCGAGAGCGAGCCGCTGACGGGTGACGTAGTGATCCAGCCGGGCGACATGCTCTGGACCGATTTCGGCATCGTCTACCTGGGTCTGAACACCGACACCCAGCATCTGGCCTATGTGCTGAAGCCCGGAGAGACCGAAGCCCCCAAGGGCCTGAGGGACGGGCTGGCCGCGGCGAACAAGGTGCAGGACGCTCTCACCTCTTCCTACCGGACCGGGCTGAGCGGCAACGAGATATTGGCGGCGGCGCGCAAGAAGGCGCTGGACCAGGGCCTTGAGCCATCGATCTACAGCCATCCCATCGGTTTCCACGGCCATGCCGCCGGCGCCTCCATAGGGTTCTGGGACAATCAAGGCCCCAGCGACAAGGGCGAGTATCGGGTCCGCCCCGACACGGCGTGGTCGATCGAACTGTCCGCAACGGCGCCGGTACCGGAATGGAACGGCCAGCGCGTCGCTTTCAAGACGGAGGAAGACGCGTTCTTCGACGGCCAGACGGTTCGCTACATCGACGGACGCCAGACAAGTCTGCGTCTCATTCCGTCCGACTAGTCAATCAGCAAAGGGGGGATTTCAACATGATCGTTTCACGCAGCAAGACGCGCTATGCCCGGATGCTCGTGGCGGGGTTGCTCGCAGCAACAGCCATGCCCAGCGCCGCCGAGGAAATCACCGTGACAACTCCCGCAGGCCAGGCCGCGCTGGATGGCAGGGTGATCGTGATCCTTACCCCGGACGGCGAGACGGAACCGCGTTACCAGGTCGATCAGAACATCGATGCGCCGCAGATCTTCGGCGTGAACGTGGACGGCCTGACGCCTGGCGAAAAGGTCCGGGTCACCAGTTCGACGCTGGGTTTCCCGGCGGAAGGGCTGAGCGCCGTTCCAGCCGGCGAGTATTACGCGCAGGCGGTCCTCCACAAGTACGACACCTTCAATCTATCGAACGGAAAGCAGGTCAAGCTGCCCGCCGCGCGCGGTGCCGGCCAGAACTGGAGGAACGAGCCGGGCAATCTCTATTCCGTTCCGAAGAAGATCAGCTTCGATCCGGCGCGTGCCGGCGAGATCGAACTGGTCCTGTCGGAAGTGAATCCCGCGATCGAAGAGCCGAAAGACAGCGAGTTCATCCGGCATTTCAAGATCCGCAGCGAGAAGCTGTCCGAATTCTGGGGTACCGACGTCTTCATTCGCGGCCATGTGCTCGTGCCCGCCGGGTTCGACGATCACCCGGAGGCGAACTATCCGCTGATGATCTTCCACGGTCATTTTCCCGCAGACTTTGGCGGATTTCGCACCACTCCCCCTGATGCGGACATCAAGTGCGAGTATAGCGAAAGGTTCGACGAGCCCTGCTACAACCGTACGGAGCAGGAAGAGGCCTATCGCCTCTACCGAGCAATGGACTTCGGAGGATTTTCCCCGCTTCCTGGTCGTCGAAATCGACCATTCCAATCCGTACTACGACGACAGCTATGCTGTGAATTCGGCCAACCTGGGCCCCTATGGGGACGCCATCACGCATGAATTCATTCCGGCGCTGGAAAAAGAGTTCCGCGGTATCGGGGAAGGCTGGTCCCGCTTCCTGTACGGCGGGTCGACAGGCGGTTGGGAAGCGCTGGCAGCGCAGGTCTTCTATCCCGACGATTACAATGGCGCCTTTGCCGCCTGTCCCGATCCGATCGATTTCCGGCAGATGATGGTCACCAACATCTACGAGGAGCCGAACGCCTACTGGACGACGGGCCCCTTCGGCCGCACCCCCAAGCCCGGCAAGCGCGATTATCTGGGGCATGTCCACTACACCGCCGAACAGGAAAATCGCTTCGAACTGGTCCTGGGCGACAAGTCGCGCTCCGGCGCCCAGTGGGACATCTGGGAAGCGGTCTATTCGCCCATGGGCGAGGACGGTTATCCCCGCCGGATCTGGGACAAGCGGACGGGGGAGATCGACAAGACGGTCGCGGCATACTGGCGCGAGAATTACGACCTGCGCCACATCATGGAGCGGGACTGGGCAACACTCGGCCCCAAGCTGCAAGGCAAGATCCACCTCTATGTTGGCGACATGGATAATTTCTATCTCAACAACGCCGTCTACCTGGCCGAGGATTTCCTCGAGAAGGCTGACCCTCCCTACCAGGGTGAGGTCGCTTACGGCGATCGGGCCGAACATTGCTGGAACGGCGACCCCACGCTGCCCAACAGCATCAGCCGCTTGCGCTACAATACGATGTATCTGCCGAAGATCTTGAAAAGAATAGAGGAATCCGCACCGGAGGGCGCGGATCTCACGAGCTGGCGCTACTGAGCCAATTCTAAAGATTTGAACAACTTACGCGATTAACGGGCGAGTTGCGCCTGCAAAAGAGGAGTTTCGCGATGAGCATGACCCTTGCCAAGAACCTGCTATTGTCTTCAAGCATCCTGATGGGCGTTGCGACACCCGCCGCTGCGCAGGACAATAATTCGGCGCCCGACACGGCATCAGAGCTGCCCGGAACTATGCCGGTTCCGCAGCAGGTCGACGGTTCCGAATCCGGTGAAATCGTCGTGACCGGCTCGCGCATCCGTTCGGCAAACCTTAGTAGCGTCAGCCCGGTGACGCTGGTGCAATCGGACGAATTCGCGCAGCGCGGCACCGTCCGTACTGAAGACCTTCTCAACCAGCTGCCGCAGGTCTTCGCCGCGCAAGGTGCAGCCAACTCGAACGAGGCGACCGGAACAGCGCAAGTCGATCTGCGCGGTCTTACGCCTAGCCGGACCCTCGTCCTCATCAACGGGCGCCGCCTTCCCTATGGTTCGCCCAAGAACATCCCGTCGGACGTCAACCAGGTTCCCACTCCCCTGATCGAGAGTGTCGAAGTCCTTACCGGCGGTGCGTCGGCCGTCTACGGGTCCGACGCCATCGCGGGCGTCGTCAACTTCAAGTTGCTGGATGACTTCGAGGGCCTGCGGCTTTCCGGAAACCTCGGCGTCTACCAGCACCACAATGACCGCGGCGAATTGCGCGATCTGCTCGACCGGAACAACGAGGCGGTTCCCGGTGCCTATCCGAAACCGGACAAGACGGTCTGGAACGGCTTCACCCAGGAATATTCCGCCGTCGTGGGCGCCAACGTTGATGGCGGACGGGGCAACGTCACCGCCTATGCCACCTATCGCAAGGTCAATCCCATCCTGCAGAAGGATTTCGATTACAGTGCCTGCGCGCTCGGATCCACTGGACCTGACGGCAGCGAATACTCCTGTAGCGGTTCGGGCACGAACAAGCCCGCCAATTTCACCAACTCCGCGCAGATTCCCGGCCTTCCCACGTCGTTCCGGGCCACTTCTGACGGACAATTCGTCGACGGGACCAGCACCTACAACTTCGCGCCGTTCAACTACTATCAGCGGCCTGACGAACGTTATGCACTGGGCGCCTTTGCGCACTACGAGATCAATGAACATCTCGTCCCCTATTTTGAAGCGAACTTCATGGACGATCGCTCGATCGCGCAGATCGCCCCCGGGACGGTTGCCGCGGGTATCACGGTCAATGCGAACGGCATCAGCGGGATCAACTGCGACAACCCGTTCCTGAGCGCGCAGCAAGCTGATTATCTCTGTACAAGCAACGGGCTGTCGACCGGCAGCATCTATGATGCCGAGGGCAATTACGTGGGCCCGGAAGCGATCGCCGAAGGGGTCCGCGTCGCTCGCCGCAACGTCGAAGGCGGCCCGCGCCAGGATGACATCAGGCACCAGACCTACAGGCTTGTCGGCGGACTGCGTGGCGATCTTGTCGGACCTTTCCGCTATGACGTCTTCGCATCCTATTCGAACGTGACTTTGAACAGCACGTTCCTTGGCGATTCGAACCGCCAGCGGACGGCGAACGCATTCTTCGCGGTGCGGGATTCCAGCGGCGACATCGTTTGCGCGATCAATGCCGACGCCAATCCCGACAACAACGACCCCAACTGTTCGCCGCTCGATTACTTCGGCCCGGACGCGAGCCAGGAAGCGACCGACTACACGAAGGAGATCAAAAGCATCCAGGGTACGACGAGCCTGACCAATATCGTCGCGGTGATCGATGGCAACCTGGCTGATTACGGCCTCATTTCGCCTTGGGCGTCGGACGGGATCGGCATCGCCTTCGGCGGCGAATACCGGAAGAACGCCGTCGACTACAATCCGGACGAAATCTACCAGAACTCGGCCACTCCCGAAGTGCCGATTGCGGGCTCGGTGGTCGCGAAGGAAGTCTTCGCGGAACTGATCATCCCCCTCGTCGAGGACGTTCCGGGAATCGCTTCGCTTTCGTTCGAGGGGGCCTATCGCTATTCGGATTACGACTCCGGTTTCGAGACGGATACCTACAAGCTCGGCCTGAACTATTCGCCCGTCGACGAACTTCGCCTGCGCGGAAGCTATCAGCGCGCGGTTCGCGCGCCCAACGTCATCGAATTGCTGTCCGGCCAGTCGCTGTTCGAAGTCGAACTGACGCAGAACGCTGACGGTTCGTTCGATCCCTGCGCCGGGGCAGACCCGTTCGCCAGCCTGGAAGCCTGCCAGAATACGGGCGTGACAGCGGCGCAATACGGTAATATCGTCGACAACCCGGCCGGACAGTTCAATTCACTGATCGGCGGTAATCCCGATCTCCAGCCCGAGACGGCTAACACGTGGTCGCTCGGCGCGGTCTTCCAGCCCCGCTTCGCCAATCGCCTGACGATCTCTGTCGATTACTTCAAGATCGAGGTCGAAGACCTTGTCGGAAGCGTCAACCCGAACCTGGCGATCGGCAACTGCCTGAACAGCGGGGACGACTTCTTCTGCGGCCTGATCCAGCGCGACTCCTCGGGATCGCTGTGGCAGGGTGAGCAGGGTTACTTCCGGCGGTTCAACGTCAATACCGGTTCGCTCGAGACAAGCGGTGTCGACTTGAACGTCAATTACATCGCCTATCTGGACGATCTGGGGCTTGGCAACTCCGGCTCGCTGAACTTCAATCTGGCCGGCACCTACCTCGACAGCTACAAGACCGTACCCCTGCCGAATTCGCCTGAATCCGACATCTACGAGTGCAAGGGGCTTTACGGCGGTCTTTGCGGACGTCCCCGGCCCGAGTGGCGGCACCGGCTGCTCACGACCTGGTCTTCGCCGTGGGATGTCAACCTGGCGTTCACCTGGCGCTATGTCTCCAGCGTTGACATCGCGCAGACAAGTTCGCAGCCTGCGCTCAACGGCAGCTTCGCCGAAGTCAACAAGACGCTTGGAGCCCGCAACTATTTCGACCTGTCGGCCAGCTATGACGTGCGCGACGCTTTCACGATCCGGGCTGGCGTGAACAACATCTTCGATACCGATCCGCCGCTCACGACCACGGCCGCGATCGAAGATGGCGGTAACGGCAACACCTATCCGCAGTTCTACGACGCGGCGGGCCGCTACCTGTTCATCGGTGCGACCGTGGATTTCTAAGCTCTTGCAAGTCCCATCCGGGTGCGCGGGGTGGCATTCAAGTCCCCCGCGCACCCGCTTTACCCCTGCTCAAGGATTTCCCATGCCCCATTCGTTCCGCTTCCTGCTTGGCCTACCGATGGCTGCCGCGCTGCTGGCTCCAGGCGCTACCCTTGCGGCGCCGGTGTCGCAGGCCGATCGCGATCAGGCGCGCGCCGTGCTGGAACAGATCATCTCCATCAGGACAGTGGCGGGCGAAGGCCAGGTGCCCCGCATGGCCGAAGCACTTGCGAACAGGCTGAAGGAAGCCGGCTTCTCGGGACGAGGATATCCACCTTGTCCCGATGGACAAGGAAGGAGAACGGACCGTCGGCCTGGTCGTCCGCTATCAGGGCAGCGACGACAGCCTTCGTCCGGTCGCCATCCTCGGCCACATGGATGTGGTGGGTGCCATCCCGGCGAACTGGCAAACCGAACCGTTCACACCGACCGAGAAGGATGGCTATCTCTATGGCCGCGGGTCGGTGGACAACAAGGCCGGCATCGCAGCCGTCGTCAGCAGTTTCGCCCGGCTCAAGCGCGAAGGCTTCCAGCCGGAGCGGACGCTGCTGATCGCCTTTTCGGGCGACGAGGAAACCGGCATGGAGACGACGCGCGCGCTGACGGAAGATCCCTGGGTCTCCAAGGCTGTCATCGCGCTGAATTCCGATGCAGGCTCGGGTGCGGTTTCCGACGGCAAATACGAATTTTCGATCCAGTCGGCCGAAAAGACCTACGCAACCTTCTTCCTTTCCGCCGCCAACGAAGGCGGACACAGTTCGGCGCCAAAGGCCGAAAACGCGATCTACGATCTCGCCGCCGCGCTTCAGAACCTGTCGGAGCTGAGGTTTCCTGTCGAGTTCAACGAGATCACGCGGCCAGCGGTCGCCAAGCTGGCGGCGGACAAGGGCGGCGAGTTCGGCGAGGCGCTGAACACGCTGCTGCGCAATCCAAGCGACAGTGCCGCCCGCGCGGTGGCCGAACGTTACCCGGAATATTCCAACATCCTCTGGACGACCTGCGTCCCAACGATGCTGGCCGCGGGGAACGCCGCGAATGCCTTGCCGCAGAATGCCACCGCCACGGTCAATTGCCGCATTTTCCCGGGAACCTCGGTGGAATCAGTCAGGCAGGACATCGTAAACACCATCCAGGATCCGGAGATCTCGGTCGTGCTGGATGGCGAACCGGTCGTCAGCCCGGTGTCGCCTCCGCACAAGGATCTGTTCGCGTTGCTGACCCGACGCGGTTCACGTCAACTATCCCGGCGCCAGCGTAATGCCGAGCATGTCTTCAGGCGGGACGGACGGACGCCAGTTCCGCAGCGCCGGCATTCCGACCTATGGTGCGGGCAGCCTGGCCCTGAAGCGACCGGAAGACAGCCGCGCCCACGGCATCGATGAACGCGTGCCGCTGGAAGCGTTCTACAAGGAACTGAACTACTGGGACTACCTCCTTCGCGAGGTCGGATCGATGAAGCTCTGAGGAGAACCGGCATGGCCTCGATGACGACACGCCGCAGGAGCCTGATCGGCCTGGGTCTCGGCACGGTCGCAGCGACGTTCGGCGTTGCTGCAACCCGCGCGACCGGCGCGGCGGCAGCGCAGCCTTCGGGGCCCCGCCTTCCCGCTGTCGGTGCCGCCCCGCCCCCGATCGGGGCGGCGGAACGACAGATGCGACTGCAAAAGGCGAGCGAGCGACTGGCCGCGACAGGGCTTGGCGCGCTCCTGGTCGAGGCCGGTTCCACCCTGACCTATCTGACCGGCATCGACTGGTGGCGAAGCGAACGGCTGACCGCCGCCGTAGTGGCCGCCAACGGCAAGGTGCTGATCGTGACGCCCGGTTTCGAACAGCCATCGATCGAAGAGATGCTGGTCGTGCCGGCGGAGGTCAGGGTATGGCAGGAGGATGAAGACCCGGCAGCGCTGATCACCGGCTGGCTTGGAGAGAACGGACTGTCTTCCAGGCCGCTGGCCATAGAGCCCACCGTGCGGTTCTTCGCCGTTCAGGCATTGCGGGATCTTTCCGGGCAAATCGATATTCGCAGCGGCGCGCCGATTGTCAACGATTTGCGCATGATCAAGTCTCCGGCCGAATTGGCGCTGATGCAGCATGCGGCGGATATCACTCAGGCCGCCTATCGCGCTGTTGGCCCGCAGATACGCGCCGGGATGAGCAAGGCCGACATTTTCGCGCTCATGCAGGCCGAAATGGCGGCGCGGGGCGGAGAGAACCCGTCGGGCGGCGTCCAGATCGGCGAAGGCAGTGCATTGCCCCACGGATCAAAGAAGATCGAGACCGTTGCCGAAGGGTCGACCATTCTGATGGACTGCGGCTGCCGGGTGGATGGCTATTACGCGGATATTTCGCGGACGATGGTCTTTGGCGAGCCGTCCGCGCGGCAGAGGCAGGTCTGGGAGCAGGTCCGCGAACGGCCAGTCGGTGGCGATGGAGGCTGCACAGATCGGCCGCACCGCTGGCAGCGTCGATGATGCGGTCCGTTCCTATTATGAAAGCCTTGGATGGGGCCCCGGATATGCCACGCCCGGCCTGCCGCACCGGACCGGCCATGGGATCGGTCTGGATATCCACGAACCGGTCAACCTTGTCCATGGAGAAGAGACGCGCCTTGGTCCGGGCATGTGCTTCTCCAACGAGCCCGGCCTGTATATTCCCGGCGAGTTTGGAGTCGAGGCTGGAGGACTGCTTCTACATGACGGCGGAAGGCCCCCGCTACTTTACCCAGCCACCCCCTTCAATCGACGCACCGTTCGCATAGCCCAGCGCTAGCGCTGAACGGCGGTTGCGCCGTCGTATTCCAGCGCCAGGCGAGCGACAACCCGCGCGGTGCGGTGGAGGGTCGGAACGCTTGCCCATTCCTGCGCGGTGCCCCGTCCCCCGCCCCGCTCTCCGCCGAGGCCTATCGCAGGCGTACCTGCGGCGATCGCGATATTGAGGTTTGCCGATCCCGCGTCGGTCAGTTCAGCGGGACGCCCTTCCGATCTGGCGGCGCGGGCCGCGATGGTGACCAGCGGACCGTCGCGCGCGCCTTCGATCTGTCCGCCGGGAACCAGGCTGACGGCCGAGCGGGTCAGGGTGGTTCCCGTGTCGCGGGCCACTTCGGCCAGGATGTCGTCTACCGCTGCCTCAAGCCCGGCGATGCGTTCGGCGTCAAGTGACCTGATGTCGATCGAAAACCAACCGCTTTCCGGCTTGTGATTGAATACCTTGCCGCTGTTCAAGATCGCGATGTTCAATCGCGTCATGAGCATCGGATCGGTTCGCTCGGCAAGGTCGAAAATTCGTGCAACCGCCTCGGCAATGCCGCGATTGACGTTGGGAAGCCCGCCGTTCAGCGTGTGGCCGGCAGGCCCTGTGGCATCGATGCGCCACCAGTGAATGCCCAGGGCGCCATAGGCGATTTCCGTCCCGTCGCCCAGGATATCGACATAGGCTGCAGCCCGATTTCCCAGTTGTTCGTAAAGGCGGCGCATGCCGATCAGCCCGGTTTCCTCCTGCACGACCGCGGCGAAGATGATGTCGTGCCGAGGCCGGAGCCCCGACGCGACAAGAGCATCCGCCGCAGCCAGCATCGCCGCAGTCCCCAGCGAGGTATTGCTGCCGGGTCCCAGGACCCGGTCATCCTGCATCACCAGCGGCTTGCCCGAGGCGGCCTGATGCTCGGCGACTGTGGCGAGGTCGTCCAGCGTCGCTACAAAGACGAGCGCCTTGCCTGCCTCAGCACCGGCGATGCGCCCGATGACATTCGCCTCGGCCGTCATTTCGACATCCGAAAGCCCCGCTTCGTGCATCAGTTCCGCCACCTTTGCCGCGCGCTGACGCTCCTGCCCCGACGGTGACACAATGCTGCCGATGGCGATGAGTTCGTCCACGCTCTCGCGCTCCCCCTCGCGCAGGGACCCGATCACGGCATGAAGAGACGGATCGTCCTGTGCCAGCGCCGTTGCGCAGAAGGGAGCTTGGGCCAGCAAGACGGCAATCGCGGCCGTCAGGCTACGCAGCGTCATGCGCGCGGCAACAGGATGAATTCGTCCTGCGTTCCGTCAAAGAAATGGAAGCGGCCCTCGCCGTCAAGATGTCCGTTCTCTTCATACATGAAGCGGACCTTCTGACCGCCCCACTCGGGCACATCATGCTGGGCGTTCAATTCGATTGACCAGGCGGTATTTGGCGCGACGACATATTCGCCCATGTGCGGCACCCGGTCCTGTCTTTCCCACGCGCCGATCCAGGCGCCGGCGCCATGCCCGTGAAACCCCAGGGGATGGCTGTAGATCGTGCCGTCGATGCCGGATGCCTCGATCGTCCTCCGCGCGGCAGCCAGGATGGCGTCTCCGCTTCGTCCGGGCTTGAGCTCGGCAAGGAGCGCGTTCTTGACCGCGTTCATCGCGGCAAGCCCATCGCGCAAGCCCTTGGGCGCGCCGGTTTCGCCCTCCCTCAGCACATAGGCGACGCGCTGGACGTCGGTCTTGAGGCCGAGATAATCTATCCCGAAATCAACGTGGAGCATATCGCCCGGCGTGATGACGGTATCACCCCTCAGTCCCATCTCCTGAACACCGAAACTGCCACTTCCGTCGCGCTGGATGGCGACGCTGGGATGAAACCAGGTCGCGAGACCGAGGGACGACAATTTCTGGCGAAACCACCACACCAGATCGTCCGAAGTGGTGACCCCCGGCGTGACGACCTCTTCCGAGAAAG
Source organism: uncultured Alphaproteobacteria bacterium (assembly GCA_963752785.1). GTDB lineage: Bacteria > Pseudomonadota > Alphaproteobacteria > Sphingomonadales > Sphingomonadaceae > Croceicoccus. The sequence goes on along the minus strand of CAVVZE010000009.1, from coordinate 110,053 downwards.
CTTCCTCGATGATGGCATGAGTGATGCGGGACAATTGCGGATAGGTGACGATCTCGCCTGGGATGCGGCGTTCGAGCCATCCGATCGCCAGTTCCTTGCTAGGGGCGATGCGCTCTGCCATTTCCGGAGTCAGGGCGCGCTGGATCGCCTGCAGGTGGCTCGCGGTCAGGCCGTCTGCCAGGGGAAAATCCTCGGCCATGTTGACCGCGATGGTCCCGGGGTTCCGTTCAACGATCAACTCGGCCAGCCTCTGCCACTGGTCCTCCTGCAAGTCCGGTTCCCACGCGCTCGTGAAGTTGGCTACCGGATAACGGGCCAGGGCAAGCCGCTCCACGTCCTTGCCACTGTCGAAAAACACCAGAATGGTCCGACGCCGCGCATTCAGCCATGTCGCCGGGAACATCGTGCGAGCGACCGGATCCTCGTTGTACTCACCCGCAACGATTACCCACATGTCGATCCGGTTCTTGCGCATGATCTGGGGCACGACAACGTCGAGACGAGTGGCCAGCCAGCCGTCCTGTACTTCCGCCCGGTCCTTCAACGAGATTATGGCGGGTATGCTGCCCGGAGCAGAAGCTGTTTCCGCCAATGCGGGACTCGCAATGATCGACATCATTGCCGCACACCAAAAAGAACGCATTGAAAGCTCCCGATACGACCCAATGCGTCCATTATAACGGGATTTGTAGCGCAATCAACGGAGCGTCGGCACGGGCATCGTCCGGGATGCGGCACGGCGGTCGCCAAATCTTCGATCGGTCGCGAAGTTTACAAACACGGTATCCTCGACGGCTCCCCTGCCTTCGCCAGAAGGTCGGAGCTATAATTCCCCCCCCCCGCTGATCCGTTCAGCGCGTGGAGAAAGCCGTCGTGATCCTCATATGTTTTTAGCCTGTCCAGGTCCTGCTTGCGCGCCCGGAGCAGGTAATTGCCTAGGTGTGATGCATATCCCGCGGGAAGACGCTGGATCGAACTTCGTTTTTGACGAATGTACTTTACGATGATGACGCTCTCTTTAGCTGTGCGTGAAAAAAGACGGCCGCCCCGGCCAATCCTGCATCCAAAATGAACCCTGTTTGGATCGAAGCGTGTGATCAAGTTTTCGAGCCAGGATGAGAACCTGTGGAGGCGGCCGTTGGATCAGAGTTCAGGCTGACCCAGCCGACTGAAGTTCATCGTGTAGTTGGTTGCTCCCCACACGAAGCAATGCTCTGACCGCTCCGTTTCCGTCGACGTCGGTCCGAAACGGGCAATGGGCGGTCTGGTCCAGCCGAAAACCGCGCAAATGACCGGAGAGAATACCGCCCAGTGTATCGAAGAGAGTAGCGGCCCGCTTTGTGGATCCTCGCTTCCCGGCTCGCTCGCATAGGTCGCAAGGGAGCATGATATCTGCGTATCGAGCCAAGAGTGAAGCCTCGACACGCATATCGTCGACGGGAATGACCTGCAGGAGCAACGAAGGTCGATCGTTTAGGCGTGCCGCCTTCGCGAACCCGTTAATGACCACGTGAACATCAGGATGCCCGCTGTGGCAGTCGAACATCACGATCTAGTCAGTGTCTGCGGATCGAACATGCTCGAACATGTCGAGTTCGCGGATCCGGGGCACGACAGTCGCTTGCGCTTGAACTTCGAGGTTCCCCTTGCCGGATCCCACTCGCACACAGCGCATCTGTTTTCCTGCCAGCTCTGCGGCGGCGCAGGTGGAGGCGGTCTCCCCGACCATTTTTCTTCCCATCTTCCCTTCGTTCGATGACATTGCCTTGCCGATGCCGGGAACGCCTGCCAGCCAGCGGCATTGGCCTTAGGATGGCAGCGTTTCAGCAAGGCAGGTCCTCCTGTCTTGGCATACAGGAAGGATGAACCCGATGAAGAAGAGATTTGTCGCTACGACCGTGCTGGCCAGCTTTGGTGCACTGGCTCTCTCCGCATGTGCCGACGAACCTACCCCGGCCGAGCCGGATATCGAGAGCGACATGGAGATGTCGGCAGAACCGACCAGCGAAGAAACCGCAACAGCCGTCCTGCGGGACACCGACGGCAATGAAGTGGGCACGGTGACCGCGACCGGCAATGGCGAGATGCTCATGATCTCGGTCGACGCGATGAACATGCCCGCAGGCGCGCATGGCGCACATATCCATGAGACGGGCGATTGTTCAGCCAGCGATTTCACAAGCGCGGGCGGGCACTGGAACCCGACGGACGTCAATCACGGCACGCAGAGCGCGGAACCGAATCCGCATGCGGGCGACCTGCCGAACATCGAAATCGGCCCCGACGGCACCGGAACGCTTGAAGGCACATCCACCGGCACATTCGCGGGGCTGATGGACGCCGATGGCTCTGCCTTCGTCATACATGCCGATGCGGACGACTACGAATCCCAGCCAAGCGGCGATGCCGGCTCCCGCATCGCCTGCGGCGTCTTCACCGCAAGCTGATCATCCAGCACCTGAACCGGGAAGGGGCGGCCGATGCAGCCGCCCCTTCCCTTCCTTCACATTCAATCGGCCTGCAGATCGCCCGGAGCATTCGCCAGCAACGCCACAGCCGCAGTCCATGCCGCGACATTCTGCCGAAGCTGCGCCGGATCGATCTTGTCCAGCGTATCGTCCGGCGTGTGATGCAGGTCGAAATATCGCGTGCCGTCCTGCTGCAGGTCGATGACCACGGGCTCGACCGCCCCGACGATCGCGCCGGTATCGGCGCCGCCCGCCGCCGGCTGCGTGCCGCGGACCACGCCCATGGGCGCGAGCAGGAAGGCGAGCCGATCCGCGAGAGGTGCGCCGAGCCGCGCGGTGTCGACCCGCCAGACCTTGTCCGCACCGAAATCGCTTTCCATCGCAAAGGCATGCGCTTCGTCCTTGTGTGCGGCGCCATAGGCCTTGCCACCGAAGACGCCGACTTCCTCGGCGCCGGCAAGTAGCAGGCGGATCGTGCGGCGCGGCTGCCCCATGGCGGCGACGCGCTTGGCAGCGGCCGCGATGATCCCGCAGCCTGCCCCATCGTCGAACGCGCCCGTCGCCAGATCCCAGCTGTCGAGATGGCAGGCAAGCAGCGCGACGCCGGCATCGGGATCGCTACCGGGGATCTCGGCAATGACGTTGCCGCTGGTCGTCTGGCCAAGGTCGCGAGGCGTGAGCGTCAGCTTCAGCATCAGCGGCTTGCCGGCCGCCGCGGCGCGTGTCGCCATGCGCTCCAGGTTCTCGGCATCGGGGATCGACAGGGCGGCCGCGGGGATTGGATCCTGCCCTTCCTCGAACGTCGTGCCGCCGGCGTGCGGATTGCGGTGATGGTCAGTGCCGATCGACTTGATCACGATGGCCGACGCACCCTTCTTCTCGGCCAGCGAGGCGCCGGTCCAGCGCACCGGTCCGGCCAGACCATAGCCCGATCCGTCCTGCGTGGGCTTCATCCCGTGCGAGACATAGGCAATCCTGCCACCCAGGCTGTCGTCCGGCACCGCTTCCAGCGCCGCGCGCGAGGGGAACACGACGACTTCACCGGTCAGCCCCCGGACTCCGGTCGAGGCGCTGTTCCCCAAGGCGGTGACATGCATCGGCTGCGGGTAGGGCGACACGATTTCCGCCTCTTCCTCGCCGCGCACCCATGTCCGCATGGTAAAGGGCTCGTCGCGCACGTTGGAGAAGCCCTGTGCCCTGAGCCAGCGCATCGCCCATTCGCGGGCCCGCGCCTCGTCCTGCGTCCCGGCCATGCGCGGACCGATCTCGGTGGTGATGCCCTCGACGAAATCCCAGGCCACATCGTCCTGCGCCAACGCGTCATCGCGCGCGGCGGCGATGTCGGCATCGGGCAGCGACTGCGCCGATGCAGGCCCAACGGCAAGGGTGGAGACGCTGGCGGAAAGCGCGGCAAGCGCGAGGAGGGTCTTGTGCATGACAGGTTTGCTAATGCGCCCGTCCCCTCCTGTCGAGATGGCGCGCCACCGGTTCCCCCAACTCGCTAACCGCTTGCCCGACGGCGCCGCAGCCCCTATCTGCGCGCTCAACTCTTCCACACACCCAATCCGTCACGAAGGACGTCCGATGGCCGCCCAATACGCATATGTCATGAAGAACATGACGAAGACTTTTCCCGGCGCGCAGAAGCCGGTGCTTTCAGACATCAACCTGCAGTTCTATCAGGGGGCCAAGATCGGCATCGTCGGTCCCAACGGCGCGGGTAAATCGACGCTGATCAAGATCATGGCCGGCGTCGACAAGGATTACACCGGCGAAGCCTGGGCGGGTGAGAACATCACGGTCGGCTATCTTGAGCAGGAACCCGAGCTGGATCCGACCAAGACCGTGCTGGAAAACGTCAAGGACGGCGCGCGCGAAACCGCCGACATGGTCGAACGCTTCAACGCGATCGGCATGGAAATGGCCGAGGAAGACGCCGACTTCGACGCGCTCGGCGCCGAAATGGCCGAGCTTCAGGACAAGATCGACGCGGTCGATGGCTGGACGCTGGATAACCAGCTGGAAATCGCGATGGAAGCGCTGCGCTGCCCGCCCGGCGATTGGCCGGTGACGGATCTTTCGGGTGGTGAAAAGCGCCGCGTGGCGCTGACCCGCCTGCTGATCCAGAAGCCGTCGATCCTGCTGCTGGACGAACCGACCGACCACCTCGATGCCGAGAGCGTCGAATGGCTGGAAAACCACCTCAAGGAATATGCGGGCGCGGTGCTGATGATCACCCACGACCGCTATTTCCTCGACAATGTGGTGGGCTGGATCCTCGAACTCGATCGCGGGAAGTACTTCCCGTACGAGGGCAACTACTCGACCTACCTCGAAAAGAAGGCGAAGCGCCTGTCGCAGGAAGAGCGCGAGGAAAGCGGCCGGTCCAAGGCTCTCAAGGAAGAGCTGGAGTGGATCCGCCAGACCCCCGCCGCGCGCCAGACCAAGTCCAAGGCGCGTATCCGCAAGTTCGAGCAGCTGCAGGAAGCGCAGGCCGACCGCCGTCCCGGCAAGGCCCAGATCGTCATCCAGGTACCTGAACGGCTTGGCAGCAAGGTGATCGAGGCGAAGAACATCTCGAAGGCGTACGGCGACAAGCTGCTCTTCGAAGACCTGTCCTTCACCCTGCCGCCGGGCGGCATCGTCGGCGTGATCGGCCCCAACGGCGCGGGCAAGTCCACTTTGTTCAAGATCCTGACCGGCAAGGAAACCCCCGACAGCGGCGAGGTCGCCATCGGCGAGACCGTGCACCTCGGCTTCGTCGACCAGAGCCGCGATCACCTCAACGACAAGAACAATGTCTGGCAGGAAATCTCGGACGGGCTCGACTACATGAAGGTCAACGGGCACGACATGTCGACGCGCGCCTATGTGGGTGCGTTCAACTTCAAGGGCCAGGACCAGCAGAAGAACGTCGGCAAGCTGTCGGGCGGCGAACGCAACCGCGTCCACATGGCCAAGATGCTGAAGGAGGGCGGCAACGTGCTCCTGCTCGACGAACCGACCAACGACCTCGACGTGGAAACCTTGGGCGCATTGGAAGACGCGATCGAGAATTTCGCGGGCTGCGCCGTGGTCATCTCGCACGACCGCTTCTTCCTCGACCGTCTGGCGACCCACATCCTCGCGTTCGAGGGCAATTCCCACGTGGAATGGTTCGAAGGCAACTTCGAGGCCTATGAAGAGGACAAGCGCCGCCGCCTCGGCGACGCGGCGGACCGTCCGACCAAGCTGCAATACAAGAAGCTGACGCGCTGAGGCCGATTTGGCGGCGGTTCGGCTCATCCTCCACGGAAAGGTCCAAGGCGTGTTCTATCGCGACTGGACCGTTTCCACGGCGCGCGGGCTTGGCCTGACTGGCTGGGTCCGCAACCTGCCCGACGACACGGTCGAGGCATGGCTGGAGGGCGAGACCGCCGCCATCGACAGGATGATCGCCGCCATGCACGATGGACCACCGCGTGCGCGCGTACAGCGGATCGAACGCAAGGACGTCGAACCCGGCGGCTTCGACAGCTTCGAGCGGCGCTAGGCGGCGGGCTCGCCCCGCTTGCGCTGGCCTTCCGCCTTCGACAGCACGGAGCGCGGCAGGAAGTCGCGCGCAAGCTCGTGATACAGCCGCTTGCGGCACACCATCGATCCGGCCCAGTCGCCCATGAGCGCCGTCGCGAACAGAGGCAGGATCGCGTGGCTGCTGCCGGTCGCCTCGCTGAGAATGATGACCGCGGTCAGCGGCGCGCGAACGACGCCGGTGAAATATCCCGCCATTCCCAGCAGCACGATCAGCCCCGCGCGCTCGGTCGGGAACAGCGGCGCCATCAATTCGCCGAAGCCAGCGCCCACGGCCAGCGAAGGGGCAAAGATGCCGCCAGCGATGCCGCTGGCGCTGGTGGCCAGCGTGGCTGCGAACTTGGCAGGGCCGTACCACCAGTAGCCACCCCCGCCCTCGAGCATGGCGCGCGTCGGCTCATAGCCGGTGCCTGCCGTAAGTCCGCCGCTGGCAAGCCCCAGCAGCGCCACGATGGCCCCGCAGACCAGCGCCGTCAGCAACGGGCGCGCTTTCAGCCGCGCCGCCAGCGCGGAGCCCGGTCCGCGCAGCGCCAGCATGGAGCGGGTGAACAGCCCGCCCAGAACACCGCCCGCGATGCCCGCCAGCGGCGCGGCCAGCAGCACGGTTCCGATCGACAGGCCGCCGCCCATCTGGCCGAAATAGACGTAATTGCCCGCCAAGCCCTGCGAGGTGAGACCCGCGATCATCACCGCGCCCATGACCAGCACGGCCACGCGCTGTTCGTATGCGACGGCCAGTTCCTCGATCGCAAAGGCAATCCCGGCCAGCGGCGTGTTGAAGGCAGCCGCGACGCCCGCCGCGCCGCCCGCGATCAGCACGCCCGGCGTCATCGGCACGCGCAGGATCCGGTGGACCGCCACCATGATCGCTGCGCCCAGCTGCACCGTGGGGCCCTCGCGGCCCACGGCCCCGCCGCCCGCCAGTGCGCCCAGCGTCAGCACGATCTTGCTGAGTGCCGAGCGCATCGACACAAGCCTGCGAGCCGCCCTTCCGCGCGGCTGCCGGCTGGCGGCAATCACCTGCGGAATCCCCGATCCGCGCGCTTCGGGTGCCAGCCGCGTCTGAACCAGCGTGATGCCGACGAAGATGGCCGGCGTCAGCACCAGCGGGATCAGCGGGTTGATGCCCCTCACCTTGAGGAACAGCAGATGCGCCAGGTCGGCGGCCTGCGCGAAGAGGATGGCGATGACGCCGACCATCACCGCGCCGATCAGCGTCGCCACCCGCCGGCCCCATTCGCGGCGGCTGATCAGCAGTTCGGATAGATGGTCCGGCAAGAGTCGGCCGGATGGCCGGTTGCGTAACATGCAAGCCACCTATGACCTGGATGCCGAGTCGTCCACCCCCGCACACTGAGACATTTGCACCGTTCAGGAAAATTGCTTCATGAATGAATGACCGCGAGCCGGTTCAGACTTGCGACAGACGGATGTGATTAGAACGACATCATCAGAAAACGCCGCGAGGTCCTTTGGATACCCTCTCGCGTTCATAGTTCGGAGAATGCCATGAAAGGGGTTGAGCGCTTTAAAAGCCTGACCGGTCTGGCGCTGGCTACCACCATGCTGGCCGGTGCGCCGGTTGCGCAGGCAGCAGAAGCAAGGATCGCGCAGCAGGCTGCCATTCAGTCCGCAGTGCCGCTGACGCCGGTGAGTGCACTGGCCGATGCACAGCCACCGGTAGACGGTCCGTGGAACCGGGCGCGTCAGAACGCGGAAAATCGCCGCTCTTCCGGCCGGCAACAGCCCTCTGCCCGCCAGCGCAGCGAAGCGCGGCCGCAGATGCGGCGCGCCGAGCGCGCCGAGCGTATGGAACCTCAGCGCACGCTGCGCGCAGCGCAGGATCGTTCCGTTACGCGGCCGACAGTCCGGTCGGACAGCGGCAGCGGCGGGCGGCCTGACAGGTCTGCCAATCGCCCCGACGCGCGCCCGGTGATCGCCAGCGACGGACGGAACCGTACCTACAGCGATCCGGGCCGCAACCGCAGCTATGGCGACCGCGGCGATCGCAAGTGGGATGGTCGCGACCGCAGTGATCGGAACCGGGACGGTTGGCGCGGTCGGGACCGCGATGACCGGCGCGACTCAGAGCGCGGCTGGAACCGCGACCGGGATGGCCGGCACGATGGTGACCGCAGCTGGGAACGCAACCGCGACCGCGACCGCGATCGTGATCGTGATCGCGACCACTACCGCGATCGTAGACACGACGATGACCGCTGGCGCGGCAATGATGGCCGCCGCTATGGCGACAACCATTGGCGCGGCGACCGGCGGGATCATCGCAGGTGGGACCGAGGCTGGCGGCATCAGAACCGCTATGACTGGTATCGGTACCGGACCTACAACCGGAACCTCTATCGGGCCGGTGCGTATTACGTTCCCTATCGGAACTGGAACTATCGGCGGATCAGCATAGGCTTTACGCTGGGCTCGCTGTTCTACAGCTCGCGGTACTGGATCAACGATCCGTGGCGCTATCGTCTGCCGGAAGTGTACGGCCCCTATCGCTGGGTCCGCTATTACGACGATGTGCTGCTGGTCGACATGTACAGCGGCGAAGTCGTGGACGTGATCTACGATTTCTTCTGGTAGGGCCGCAAGGGTCGCAGACCTTCGCCGGTAAGGCGGAGCCTGACAGAAGCGAGGCCCTCGTCTGGCGGCGGGGGCCTTTGCTTGTACGGATCAGGCGGTGGCTTGATCGCGGCCCCGCCGCATGCTTTACGCTCGCCGGACAGGCATGTGGCCCCGCGCGGCGGCTAGGCACCCGCAGGAAGACATCATGGCGAAAGTCGCAAAGATCGACGAGACGAACCGTAGGCAACTGGTCGCGATGAACAGCGCGACGCTGGCGCGTATCCGTGCGGACGACAGCGTGCAGGTGCTTTCGGACGACGGGCTTCAGCTGTTCGGCATTCCCGACTTCTTTTCGGCCGAGGAGTGCGAACGGCTGATGGAGATGATCGACATGGTCGCTCGCCCTTCTCCGGTATTCCAGGTCGACTACGGACGCCAGGCGCGCACCAGCTTTTCGGGCGATCTCAACCACAACGATCCCTTCGTGCGCAGCCTGCATCGCCGCATGGACGATCTGCTGGGCGTCGACGAGCAGTTCGGAGAGACATTGCAGGGCCAGCGCTACGAAGTGGGGCAGGAGTTCAAGCCGCACCACGACTGGTTCGACACCAGCCAGGAATACTGGAAGGGCGACGTCGCCAGCGGAGGCCAGCGCGCCTGGACGCTGATGGTCTATCTGAACGAGGTGGAGGAAGGCGGAAATACCGACTTTCCCAAGGCCAACATTTCGGTCCCGCCCCAGCCCGGTACGCTGATCATGTGGAGCAACGTGCTGAAGGACGGCAAGCCCAACATGGACACGCTGCATGCCGGAACGCCGGTGGTGAAGGGCGTGAAATATGTCGTCACCCGCTGGTACCGGGGCCGGCGCTGGTACTGACGCGGCGCTAGTCCGGCGCGCTGTCCTCAAGCGCATGCATGTCGTCGTCCGACAACCCGAAATGATGCCCGATCTCGTGCACCACGACATGGAAGATCAGCGCGTCCAGCCTGCCGCCCAATTCCACCCATTCGGCCAAGAGCGGCAGGCGGAACAGCGTGACGATGGGCGGCATGTCGCCGCTGTCCCAGATCGATCGCTGGTCGATGGGCCGCCCATGATAAAGACCGCTCAATTCCCATGGATTCTCGATGCCCAGCTCGCGCAGCACTTCGTCCTCCGCAAAGTCGGCGACCTGCACCACCACGCCTTCGACATGCGGTTTGAACGCATCGGGCAGGCGCGCCATCGCGGACATCGCCAACGCTTCCAGATCGGACGCGCTGGGCGGTTCACCGCTGATGCGCGCGCCGGTCATGCCTGCCGCAAGGCCTCGGCAATCAGGCGGCGGGTATTGGCGACGCCGTAGAGCGCGATGAAACTGCCCATGCGCGGCCCCTGGCTCGATCCCAGCAGCGTTTCGTACAGCGCCTTGAACCAGTCGCGCAGATTGCCGAAACCGAATTGCTCGCGCTTGCCGATCTCGTAGACGGTCGTCTGCAGATCCTCTGCCGTCGTATCCTCGGCAGTCCGGGCCAGCGCTTCGTCCAGTGCCTTCAGCGCTGCCGCTTCATTAGCCGCGGGCGCACGGCGATGCAGCGTGGGGGCGACAAAGGCGTGGTTGTACGCCAGCGCCGAGGTCACCAACGCATCCAGTTCGGGATGGGCCTGCGGATCGGCATCCTCGACATAATTGCCCAGATAGGCCCACACCTGCTCGCGCGTGGCATCGCCGCCCAGTACGCCGACAAGGTTCAGCAGCAGGCCATAGGTGACCGGCAGGCTGTCCCCTGCTCCCTGCGGCAGCCCGTCCTGCCCGTGGCTTCCATTCGCGCCCAGCAGGTGCCAGGCCGGGTTGCCCAGTTGCTGCTCCACCGCTTGTTCCGGCAGCTTTTCGCGGAACTGCCAGTATTCATCGACCGCGCGCGGAATCACCCCGACATGCAATTGCTTGGCGCTCTTGGGATTGGCGTAGAGGTAGTGGCCAAGGCTTTCCTCGGTCCCGTATTCCAGCCATTCCTCGATCGTCAGCCCGTTGCCCTTGGACTTGGAAATCTTCTCGCCATTCGCGTCCAGGAACAGCTCGTAGATCATGCCCTCGGGCTTGCGGCCGCCCAGGATCTTCGCGATCTTGCCCGACTGGGTGACGCTGTCGGTCAGATCCTTGCCGCACATCTCGTAATCCACGCCCAGCGCGACCCAGCGCATCGCCCAGTCGACCTTCCACTGCAGCTTGGACCTGCCGCCCAGGATCGACTGCACGACCACGCTGCCGTCGCTGTCGGTAAAGCGGATCGTGCCCTCCTCGGCATCAACCACCTCGACCGGCACCTGCAGCACCGCGCCGGTGGCCGGGCTGACCGGCAGCACCGGCGAATAGGTCGCACGGCGTTCCTCGCGCAGGGTGGGCAGCATCACCGCCATGATGGCGTCGAAATTGCGCAGCACATTGCGCAGCGCTTCATCGAAGCCGCCCGCATTGTACCGGTCCGATGCCGAGACGAACTCATAATCGAACCCGAACCGGTCCAGGAACGCCCGCAGCTTGGCATTGTTGTGCGCCGCAAAGCTTTCGAACCCTGCACCGAACGGATCGGGGATGCGCGACAGCGGCATGCCAAGATGATCCGCCAGCATTTCGCCGTTCGGCACGTTGTCGGGCACCTTGCGCAGCCCGTCCATGTCGTCGCTGAACGCGACCAGCCGGGTCGGATGGCCGCCGGTCAGAACCTCGTACGCGCGGCGCACGAATGTGGTGCGCAGCACTTCCTGGAACGTGCCGATATGCGGCAGGCCGCTGGGGCCATAGCCGGTCTCGAACAGCACCGGGACCAGATTGCCTTGCGCGTCGCGCTTCCCGCCCGGGTAGCGTTTGGCCAGCCTCTGCGCCTCTTGAAAGGGCCAGGCCTTGGAGCTTGCGGCTGCATCCTGCAGCGTGTCGGCAATCATCGTGTCCATGGCGCGGCACTTGCGGGAAACGGGGGCGAATCGCAAGGGCCCTGTCGGTCATTCCCGCCCCAAACCGCCGCCGAAGCGGTCCGCCGGATGAACCCGGGATAAACCGCCGGCGAACCCGCTCTGCCGGGCCGCAATGGCGCACGTCCGGTCGAATGGAGCCTGCAAATCCCGGCGCGCTTGTCCATATCCACTCTCGACCCGGCAGAGGCAAACGCAAGCCGAAGCCGGTTTCGTAAAAGGCCGGATGGTCCGCACATCAGTCCCCCTCCCCCCCGTGCGGTGCCATTCGGCCGATTACCCCCATCCCCCATCAAATCCGCTGTTGAGCCGCCATGGCTTTCGCCTAAGCTGTCGCCCGGCTTTCCAGCTTTGGCGAAAGGGTTTGTCATGCGCGTCCGTCTTCCCACCTTGGCCCTGGGGCTTGCCGCCGTGCTGGGGGCCTGCACGACTGCCGGACAGGCGGGCGGCGATGGCGCGGACCCGCTCGCGACCTGCCCTGCCGAAACGCGGGAATGGACCGCCTGGATCAACGCGATGCCCGGTACTGGGCCGGGTCCGGGGCCGAATGCCACCCCGACCCTGATCGTGACGGGCGAGGCATTCGTGCCCGCCGGCACTGCCGCGGCCTTGAGCGCCGGGCCGACCGACCGGATGATGCCGCCGTCGCAGCGCTTCAACCTGGCGCTGTCGTCGCGGCCCGATGCGCCGGGCGGGTGGCAGCAGGTGCGCGGCGAGATCACGCCGGCGCTCGACCGCTACCGCTCGGTCATCGTGGGCTGCGACGGGGCGGCGGTGGCGACGATCACCGACATCCAGACCGCGTACTGACGATGGGCGGCATCAAGAAATCCGACTATTACGACGCGCTGGAAGAGCTTGAGCTCGAACTGGTCGCCATGGCGCGCTGGGCGCGGGCCAAGGGCGAGCGGATCGTGGTGCTGTTCGAGGGGCGCGACACCGCGGGCAAGGGCGGCGCGATCAAGGCGATCAGCGGCTGCCTGGACCCGCGCCAGTGCCGGGTGGCCGCGCTGCCCAAGCCGTCGGAGGACGAGCAGGGCCAGTGGTATTTCCAGCGCTATGTCCGCCACCTGCCCACGGCGGGAGAGATCGTGCTGTTCGACCGCAGCTGGTACAATCGCGCCGGGGTCGAACGGGTGATGGGCTGGGCCAGCGACGAGCAGGTGGAGCAGTTCTTCCGCGCCGCCCCGGTGTTTGAAAAGATGCTGGTCGACGACGGCATCCGCCTGTTCAAATACTGGCTGAGCTGCGACCAGGAGCATCAGGAGGAACGGTTCAGGGAGCGGCTGGACGATCCGCTGAAACGGTGGAAGCTGTCACCCACCGATATCGAGGCGCGCTCGAAATATGCCGACTACACCCGGGCGCGGGAGGCGATATTTGCGCAGACGCATACCGGCTGGGCGCCGTGGCGGGTGGTGGATTTCAACGACCAGAAGCGGGGGCGGCTGACGCTGATCCGCGATTTGCTGAACCGGCTGCCCGACACCAACGTGCCGCCTGCGCCGATCGACTGGCCGGAACTGGGCCACGATCCGCTGGGCGAGGATTTCGAGCGGCTGAAACCCATTCCCGATTTTCCCATGGACGATTGACGCCGATGGCGGTGCTGCGCGCGGGCGGGCTGTATTTCGCGGCGATCTTTGCGCTGGGCTTCGTGCTGGGGACGGTGCGCAGCCTGTGGCTGGCGCCGATGCTGGGCGGGTTTGCGGCGGTGCTGATCGAACTGCCGGTGATGCTGGCGGCCAGCTATTGGGCGGCGCGCTGGCTGATCCGGCGCGAGCTGCTGGCGGGGCGCGGTTTCGGCAGCGGGCGGGCGCTGGCGATGGGGCTGTTTGCCTTTGCCCTGCTGATGGCGGCAGAGGCGGTGCTAGCGGCGGTGCTGTTCAGGCAGGGCATCGGCGCTTGGCTGGCCGCGATGGCGGCGCCCGCCGGGCTGCTGGGCCTTGCGGGCCAGATCGGCTTCGCGCTGATGCCACTGGCCGCGCGGCGCGGCTGAAACCGCGCCGGTTGACGCGCTGCGGTTGACACAGGCGACACATCCTACAGAGGCTGTCACCCTGCCCTCTCCCGCAGAGTTCTGCGGGTTTCGGGGCATTGGTTGACACCTGTGGGGGTGCGGGAAAATCGCTTTGCTTGCGAGGGGACGACGATGGGAAAGAGCCAGCGTCGGCTATGGCAGGGTGTGGGGGTGTAGGAAAATGCTAATTTAATCGGTGAGTAGCGAAAATATAAGGCTTGAAGAGAGGTTAATGCTATTGCTCGAGAATTGAAATGGCCGCACTCGCTAGAGCGAATGGACGCCTCTTTTTCTCCAACTCTCTAGATATCGTTTGATCACCACGCGTTATCTTTAAAATAGTTCGTGGCAAGAATTCGGAGGCTAGGCTCTCCAAACTCCGAATACTAAGATCGCAAATAAAGCTTGTGAAATACGACAATGAAAGTGCAGCCGCAAAACGACCGATGCGGACCTGATCGAAAGATCATCAATCCGCATCAAATATACTGCCGCAAGTAGAAGCGGAACAAACTTTACTGACTCTGATATATATGTTGAAAGATCATATCGGTTTTTGACAATGAAGTAGATGAAGCGGTTTTTCTTATAGGCCGGGAGCGCCGCGACCCATGCATCAACGACAGATTTGAGCGCAAGAGCAACTGAATAATCTGTGTACTCTAACGAGAAAGAAATGCTCGGTCCTTTTGCCATCAGTCGGAGAAAGGAGGGCACTTCGTCTTCCCCGAAAAGATCAGAAAAGTCTCCGGGCGCCAACAGAATTTTTATTGCGTATCGCTGAGCTATCTCGGATGCCTCCGGTATCTCCGGCGGCAAAACGATCAAAAACTTACGCTCGTAGTTAACCGATCTAGTTTTTTCGGATAGGGACGCGTCGGTTGTTCTAAACTTTTCAAGGAGCTAAAGGTTCGAGCCTGACCTTCACTAAGGCCATGTGAAATCTCACAATTTTGAGCAGCGACCTTATACTGCTTTAGCGTCGTGCGTCATCCTCCTATCCAAATCTTGGATATCAGAAAATTCGATCTGGCATATGCATCTTTGTAGGATTGGACGATCCGTTCAGTCTTTTTCGTGACCTTATGATATATCGCTTGATACGCTCCGAAAGGAATACCATCCCCATCGATGATAAACTTGGCTCCGCTAATAGCTAACCGCGATCCATCGTATTCTGTCACTTTGCCCCAACTCAATTCATTTGCCGCGAAGCAATCACCCCTCACTCCGCCGCTTCGCTATCCCCAAACAGCCCCGGACCGTCGCTCTCCACCGCGTCGTTGGCGCCGGTGCTGGCGGCCTTGCGGCGGTTGTCGAAGTTGGCCCAGACGGTGTTCCAGTCGCCCTTGGTCGCGCCCTTTGAATATTCGGTCGCGCGGGTTTCGAAGAAATTGGCGTGCTCCACGCCGTTCAGCAGCGGGGACAGCCAGGGCAGCGGATGCTCTTCCTGCATGTAGATCGCGGGCAGGCCCAGCTGGCCCAGGCGCCAGTCCGCGATATAGCGGATGTACTTCTTGATCTCCTTGGCGCTCATCCCCGGGACCGGCCCCTGCTCGAACGCCAGGTCGATGAAGGCGTCTTCCAGCCGCACCGTCTTCTGGCAGGTGTCGATGATGTCTTCCTTCACCGCCTTGGTCAGGCAGCCGCGTTCGGCGCAGAACGCGTGGAACAGGCGCATGATGCCTTCGCAGTGCAGCGTCTCGTCACGCACGGACCACGCGACGATCTGGCCCATGCCCTTCATCTTGTTGAAGCGCGGGAAGTTCATCAGCATCGCAAAGCTGCCGAACAGCTGCAGCCCTTCGGTAAAGCCGCCGAACATGGCGAGCGTGCGGGCGATATCCTCGTCCGTGTCGACGCCGAACTGCTGCAGATAGTCGTGCTTGTCCTTCATCTCGGCATATTCGAGGAACATGCCGTATTCGCTTTCGGGCATGCCGATCGTGTCGAGCAGGTGCGAATAGGCCGCGATATGCACCGTCTCCATGTTGGAGAAGGCGGTGAGCATCATCTTCACCTCGGTCGGCTTGAACACGCGGCCGTATTTCTCGTGATAGCAGTCCTGCACCTCGACGTCGGCCTGGGTGAAGAAGCGGAAGATCTGCGTGAGGAGGTTGCGTTCGTGGTCGGACAGCTTCTGCGCCCAGTCGCGGCAATCCTCGCCCAGCGGCACTTCCTCGGGCAGCCAGTGGAGCTGCTGCTGGCGTTTCCAGAAGTCGTAGGCCCACGGATATTCGAACGGCTTGTAGGTCTTGCGGGCTTCGAGCAGCGACATGGGCGAAACATTCCTTATCGAATCGGGCCGTGGGGCGATGGGCGGACGGGTGACGGGCGCAATCCGGCGGGAAACGCCGCAATATGTGCCCAGCCCCCTGAACGAACCACTATATCTAGCATCAAATCGCGGGCCATGCGCCCCGTGGGGCAGCGGAAAAATCGCTTATCCCCAATTCAGCGGCGCGCGGCCCGGAGGCGGCCCCGGACACGCCCGGACACGGCCCGGGAGGCCCGGCAGAGGGGCGATGATGCGGGCGGCGGCAAAATTCCGTCCTGCGGCGAACCGTTGGTCGCATGCGGTCGGCGCCCCGTCGCATAACGGGCTGAATATGGCGGGAATCGGGCGGATTTCAAGGAACGGGCGCGGGGCCCGGCTCGTTTCCGATTACAGCCGCCCGATGTGCTTCCCCTCGTGTCGGGCGGCTCCCGGTCCGAACCTTCGCGGTCCGTTTCCCGCGACGGGGCGGAAAGGTCGCCAGGGGAGCCATGGGAGAGGACGAAGATGGGCCAGCAGACGGTCCGGTCCGGCAGCGGCAGCGGGCAGGTGCCCGGCGCTGCGAAGACATCCGCCGATAGCGCCCGGCTCGATGAAACCCGGCGCTGGTTCGGCGGCAATTACCTGGGCGCGGCCCCGCCCGCCAGCGCCCGGATCGATTTTAGCCGCGGCGGCTGGGGAGCCGGGAGCCGCGCGGACAGGATTGCGAACGACCGCCCGGCCACGATGCCCGGCGCAGCAGATATCGGCCCGGACGCTCGGTCCGCCGAGGTCGATCCAACACAGGACCGATGACATGCAGATAGTGCATGGCCCTTCTGGCGGTTCGGGGCCATGAGCTTCCCCTCCCCCACCTTTGCGTGCGGGGAGGGGTTTTCTTTCGCGGGAGAGCGCGGCGCTCGGAAAAGACGCCGCTATTTCCAGAACCAGCGCGGCTGCAGCTTCCTCTTCCCGCGGTTCAGCCACATCTGCGCATAGAGCCAGATGCCCGAGACGCTGAAGAAGATGAGCGCCAGTCCGGACAGGACCGAGATCGCCGTGCCGACCGGCCCGAATGTCTCGCCCGAGTGCAGGTGGTGGAAAGTGCCGACCATCGAACGGATGCCGGTATCGTCACGCGGCGGCATGCAGCGCCAGCCTTCGGGACAGACGAACCCCGCGGGCGCGGCGGGGGCGGAGGCCCGGGGCGCGGGATCGGCGGCGGGCCACAGGACTGCCACCTGGCTGAGAAATCCCGTCGCCGCGATCCAGAGCATGAAAACGCCGAAGAACACGGAAATCCAGCGGTGCCATTTGCGCATATTAAAACCTCCGTTCCAGTTACTGGAACGAGCCATGGCGCATGGCCCCGCCGCCCTCAAGCCGCAGTTTGTCGCGGTTCGTAACCGGGTGGATGATCCGCGGGCGCATCGATGGCCGAAACGTGGCCGACAGGCGATCGGCCGAGGAACGGAGACGCGTTCCGACCGTTATATAAATGAACGTTGAATCAATGGGTTATTGAACAGCGAATGACCCGGAAAGGAAATATATGTTTGAGAAGCTACGCATCAAGGAGCACATGGAGGTCGCGAATTCGGCCGGACAGCACGTCGGCACGGTGGACGAGGTCGACAATGACCGCATCAAGCTGACGAAGTCCGATTCGGGCGACAACATGCACCATTTCATCGCGCTCGACGATGTCGAGAAGATCGATGACAACCGGATCTACCTCAAGGACACTGCGCGGATCCCCGTCGGCGTCTGATCCGATAGTCAGCAAGAACCGCTTTGCGACCCCGGCGCCCGGATGGGCTGCCGGGGTCGTCGGTTTTGGTCCTCAGGATCTGTGCAGCATCTTTTCCGCGCTGACCTTCACGAAATCGGCGATCTGACCCTGCATCATCTTGAGGAAGGGCGGCACGCTGACGTCGGCGTCCAGCCGGTCGTCCATAATGGCGATGTCGACGGGCACCTTCTGACCCATCGCGCTGATGACCAGCAGCAGCCGATCGTCGGACGCGAATTCGGACGTCAGCGATCCGCCGCCGGGGATATGCTGCTCCAGCTTGGGCAGGCCCGCTTCCAGCCGGCGTTTCGCCTCGGCCCGGCCCAGGTCGTGGGGAATGGTTACTTGCATCGTGTCATCCTTGGTCGCGGTTCTGCCGCGCGGACAGCAGCAGCGTGGAAGTAGCGCTGGCATAGAGGCGGTCGTCCGCATCGACCAGCCGCGCCTGTGTGTGGGCGACGCGGCGGCCCATGCTGACCACCGTGCCGATGGCGCGCACCTCGCCGGCATTCCCGTCCAGCGCCGCGTGATAGGCGATCTTCAGCTCCAGCGTGACGCAGCTGCCCGGGTCCTGCATCGCGGACTTCGCCGCCAGCCCGCAGGCCGAATCCAGCAGCGTCGCCGCAAAGCCGCCATGCGCGATGCCCAGCGGGTTGTAGACCCGCCGCGAGGAAGTGGCGGTGAACACCACGCACCCCTCCTCCGCGTGAGTCAGGTCGATGCCGAGCAGTTCCATCATCGGGGCCTTTGCCCCCTGCTCGATCATCGCCCTGATCTCTTGCAGGCCCGTGCGTGGCCGATCGGTTTCTGTCCGGGCCAAGGCCTCAGAACTCATCTTCGGTGAACGCCATCATCGATTTCTTGCCCGAACGGATCGCCAGGAAATTCGCGGTCGCCTGCGGCAAGATGCGTTCGAAGAAGAAGGTCGCGGTCTTGATCTTGGTCTCGTAGAACGCCTCGTCTTCACTGCCGAAGAAGATCTGCAGACCCGCGATCTTGGTCGCCTTGGCAAAGCAGTAGCCCATCGCCACCAGCCCCATCAGCCGCAGGTACTCGGTCGCCGCCGCGCCCGCTTCCTCCGGGTCGGCCATCGCCTTTTGCGCGATGGTCGCGGTGGACAATTGCAGCGCGCCGAACGCCTTTTCCAGCGCCTCGATCATCGGCTGCATCGGGCCTTCGCCCTTCGATTCCTCGATGAAATTCGACACAGGGTGAAAGAAGCTGCGCAAATTGCGCCCGAAATGCGCGCCCATCTTGCGGCCGACGAGGTCGAGCGCCTGAATGCCGTTGGTGCCTTCGTAGATCTGGCAGATGCGCGCGTCGCGGACATATTGCTCCACACCGCTTTCGCGGATGTAGCCGTGGCCGCCATAGACCTGCACCGCCAGATTGGCGGTTTCGCTGGCAAGGTCGGTGAACAGCGCCTTCACCACCGGGGTCATCAGCGCGGTGAATTCCTCGGCGCGCTGGCGCACTTCGGGGTCGGCCGAATGCTTCTGCGCGTCAAGCGCGCGCGACACCCATGCGGACAGCGCGCGGCAGCCCTCGTTATAGGCGCGCATCGTCAGCAGCATGCGGCGCACGTCGGGATGCACGATGATCGGGTCCGCCGCCTGTTCGGGATATTTCGCGCCCGACAGAGCGCGGCCCTGCACGCGGTCCTTGGCGTACCACACGGCGGACTGATACGCCGCCTCGCCCACGCCAAGGCCCTGAATGCCGACCGACACGCGTTCGGTGTTCATCATGGTGAACATCGCGGCCATGCCCTTGTTGGGTTCGCCGACCAGCCAGCCGGTCGAATCGTCGAAACTCATCTGGCAGGTGGCCGAGCCCTTGAGGCCCATCTTGTGCTCGATCGCGGTGCAGGTCACGCCGTTCGCCGGTCCGACCGAGAAATCCTCCTTGGGCAGATACTTGGGCACGAGGAACAGGCTGATCCCCTTCACCCCCTCGGGCGCGTCGGGAAGCCGCGCGAGCACGAGGTGGACGATGTTGTCGGCCAGATCGTGCTCGCCCGCCGAGATGAAGATCTTGTTGCCGGTGACCTTGAAGCTGCCGTCGTCCTGCGGTTCCGCCTTGGTGCGCAGCATGCCGAGGTCGGTGCCGCAATGCGGTTCGGTCAGGCACATGGTGCCCGACCATTCGCCGCTGATCATCCTGGGCAGCCATTTCGCCTTCAGCTCGTCGCTGCCGTGGCCCTTGATCGCAGTGGTGCCGCCGTGGGTCAGGCCGGGATACAGGCTGAACGACAGGTTAGCCGAACAGATCATCTCCTCGACCAGCTTGTTCAGCGCCTCGGGCAGGCCCTGCCCACCATATTCGGGATCGCTGGCGAGCGCGGCCCAGCCCGCGGCGGTGAACTGGTCGTAGGCGTCCTTGAAACCGCTGGGCGTGCGGACGACACCGTTTTCATGGGTGCAGCCCTCCTCGTCGCCAGAGCGGTTGAGGGGGAGCAATATGTCGCGGCAGAACTTCGCCGCTTCCTCGAGCACAGCATCCGTAAGGTCGGTGTCGAACTCCTCCATGCCCGGCAGATCGCCGAACCCGTCATCGTTGTGAAGCTCGTTCAATACGAAGCGCATGTCGCGCAGCGGAGCGTTATAGACTTGCATCGCGTGGGTTCCTTCAGTTCCGCAGCGGCTTGCCGGTTTCGAGCATGTGACTCGACCCGGGCCTGCGTGCGGGGATCGCGCACCAGTTTCATGAAATGCTCGCGTTCCAGCGCCAGCATGTCCTTTTCCGTCACGGTGTCGGTCAGATCGGCGTCGCCGCCGGTCAGCACCTCTGCCAGTGCGTCCGCCACCACCGCGTCATAGGGGGTCGCCATGCCGCGCTTGCGGAAGCCTTCGACCGCCAGCATCAGCGCCGCCTTGCCGCCCGCGCCGGGCAGCTGGAACTCGGGTGCTTCGGGCGGGGTATAGCCGTCGACCAGCGACAGCGCCTTTGCCTTGGCATCGGCCAGCAGTCGGTCGCGGTTCATGGTGACGCCGTCGCTTTCGCGCAGGAAGCCGTAACCCTTGGCCTCCGCCGCCGATTTCGCGACCGTGGCGGTCGAGACGATCTCGAACACCTTGGTCACGGGCGGCATCGGGCCCTTGGGCTGCCGGGGCATATTGCGCCAACGGTCGATCATCTCGCCGCAGCCGCCCCAGCCGGGGACGAGGCCGACGCCGCATTCGACCAGACCGATATAGCTTTCGGCATGCGCCTGCACCGCGTCGGAATGGAGCAGGATCTCGCACCCCCCGCCCAGCGCGAGGCCTGCTGGCGCACTGACCACCGGGAACGGCGCGTATTTCAGCGCCTTGTACGCGTCCTGCCCGCCCGCGATCAGCTTCTCGATCTCGCTCCACGCCGCGATATTCACCGCGAACATGGCAAGGCCCAGATTGGCGCCGGCAGAGAAATTGCTGCCCTCGTTATAGACGACCAGCGCCTTGAACTTCTCGGCCACCAGCGGGACCGCCTTGCCGATCAGCTTCATGACCTCGCCGTCGAGCGCGTTCATCTTGGCGGTGAATTCGAGGCACCGCGACACCGTCACCCGCATCCCACAGAGCGGCGGAGCCGTTCTTGATCAGCGGTTTCGACTTGCGCTTGATGTCTTCCAGCATCAGCACGCCCTCGGCGCGGACGACGTCGTGGTATTCGCCGTCGAGGCCGAGATATTGCCGCTGGCCATCTTCCACGCGGTAGAACGGGCGCTCGCCCGCGGTCTTCAGGATCGCGGGAACCTCGCGGCCTTCCTTCTCGAGCCGCTCGGCCAGCCTGCCGGGGCCGAGGCGGTCGATCAGTTCGAACGGGCCGTATTTCCAGTTGTAGCCCAGCTTCATCGCGTCATCGATGGCGGTGATGTCGTCTGCGGCCTCGCCGCACGAGTGAGGCGGAATAGGCCAGCACCTTGCCCAGGATCTCCCACGCATAGGGACCGACCTTGCCCGGCGCGTTGGTCAGCGCGTGCAGGTCGCCCTCGGCGCGCGGGGGGAGGCGCTGGGGCTTCACCGGATCGCGATATTCGCCGGTTGCGAAGTCGATGGCGCGCTTGGTGCCGGGTCTTCTTGTCAAGGCTGTAGAAGCCCGCTCCCGCCTTGCGGCCGGTGCGGCCTTCCGCGATCATCCGCTCGATCAGCGGCTGGTCGCGGACGGTGTCGAAATAGGGATCGCCCTTGGGCAGGTTGGCGGTCAGGCTCTCGGTCAGCAGCGGCATCAGATCGATGCCGACAAGGTCGATCAGGCCGAAGATACCGGTCTTGGGAACGCCCATCGGACGCCCGCCGATCTGGTCGGCTTCCTCGATGGTCAGACCCTGATCCATCGCCGCATTGACCGCGACCGCCAGCCAGTATGTGCCGATGCGATTGGCGATGAAGCCGGGCGTGTCCTTGGTCGGCACCACGCGCTTGCCCAGCTTGCGGTCGACGAAATCGACGACCCGGTCCGCCGACCGCGGCATCGGTGTGCGGCCCGCGCACGATCTCGATCAGCCGCATGTAGCGCGGCGGATTGAAGAAATGGGTGATGAGGAAGCTGCTGCGGAACTCGTCGCCGCGCCCGTCGACCAGCTTTTCGAGCGGGATCGTGGAGGTGTTGGACGAGACCGCCGCGCCGGGCTTCTTCAGCTTTTCAAGCCTTGCATAAAGGTCCTGCTTGATGTCCAGCCGCTCGACGATGGCCTCGACGATCCAGTCGCATTCGGCGACGCGTTCGAGGTGATCGTCGATGTTGCCGGTCTCGACCAGCTTCGCCGCAGCCTTCGACATGAAGGGGGCGGGATCGGTCTTGAGCATCTTCGCGACCGCGCCCTTGGCCACGGCATCGCGGTCGTCACCCTCCTTCGGCACGATGTCGAGCAGCAGCACCGGCACGCCCGCATTGGCGACCTGCGCCGCGATCCCTGCGCCCATGGTGCCCGCGCCGATGACGCAGACTTTCTTCGATAGTGCTAGCTCGACATCACACCGCCTCCAGCACGGTGGCGATGCCCTGACCGCCGCCGATGCACTGGGTGGCGAGCGCATATCTGCCGCCATCGCGCTTCAGCAGCGCCGCCGCCTTGCCGATGATGCGCGCGCCGGTCGCGCCCAGCGGGTGGCCGATGGCGATCGCGCCGCCGTCGGGGTTCACCTTGCTCTCGTCGAGGCCGAGGTCGCGGATGACCGCGAGCGACTGGCTGGCGAAAGCCTCGTTGAGTTCGATCACGTCGAGCTGGTCGGCAGTGATGCCCGCGCGTTCCAGCGCCTTGCGGCTCGATTCGATGGGGCCGAGGCCCATGGTCTCCGGCGTTGCAGCCCGAGATCGCGACCGACTTGATGCGCGCGAGGATCGTCAGGCCGTGCTCCTTCGCATAATCCTCGCTGGTCACCAGCACCGCGCTGGCGCCATCGGTCAGCGGCGAGGACGTGCCCGCCGTGACGGTGCCGTTCGGTCGAACGCAGGCTTGAGCCCGCCCAGCGCCTCGGTCGTCGTGCCCGGACGCGGAGGTGCCGTCTTTGTCGACCGTGCCGTTCTTCGTGGTGATCGGCACGATCTCGTCGGTGAAATTGCCCGCCTCGATCGCGGCACCCGCCTTGGCCTGGCTGCGCGACGGCGAAGGCGTCCTGCTCCTCGCGGCTCAGCCCATAGTTCTGCGCCACGTTCTCGGCAGTCTCGCCCATCGACATGTAGGCGGCGCTCTTCTTCGCCAGTTCCGGGTTGGGCATCGGGTTGAAGCCGGTCATCGGCACACGGCTCATCGATTCGATGCCCGCGCAGATGAACGCCTCGCCCGCGCCGATGGCGATCTGGCCCGCGGCGATGTGGATCGCGCTCATCGAGGAGCCGCAGAACCGGTTCACCGTCATCCCGCCGACCGAGATCGGCAGGTCCGCCAGCAGGCCGACCAGCCGCGCGATGTTGAAGCCCTGCTCGCCTTCCGGGAAGGCGCAGCCCATCACGATATCCTCGATCTCCTGCGGCATTCACCCCGGTCTTCTCGACCAGTCCGCGGATGGTCTGGGCGGCCAGATCGTCGGGCCGCACGCGGGCAAGCGCGCCCTTGCCTGCAAGGTGGAACGGGGAACGGACATAGCCCGCGATGACGACATTACGCATGGATCGAAACCTCTCCGGATGTTTCGTGACTTGCATTTCGAGTTGGGAGTGACCTTAAGGTGGCTGGATTGACCTATACGTCAAGTGGCAGGATGCAATCAAGCGCCGAACCGCCCCTTTGGAACCGGCGGCATCATCCGCCCGTTCCCGTGTCTTCCCGCCAACCCCGTCCGGAAAATACGCGGATGTGAGGATTATCGGCAGCAGCTGGTCGCAAAAGTAACCTTTGTGACGCTTTGACGCCTTGACTAACCTATACGTCACCTTGATGAAGGGACCACAGGTCGAATTGCTTCGCATGGCGATAGGACCGTGATGCGACGCCGGAGGAAAACCGGCGCGCGAGTGGAGAGATATGCATGTCCATGATATTCGCCCTGCTGGCAGCAGCAAGTGCAGCAGCCCCCGCTCCTGCCGACGTCGTCGGCCGCTGGAAGACCGAAAGCCGCGGCGGCGTGGTCGAGATCAGCGAATGCGGCCAGTCCATCTGCGGGCGCCTCGTCACCTCGGACGGGCTCAAGGAAAATCCCGCGCTCAAGGACGTCAACAACAAGGACGAGAGCCTGCGCAGCCGCCCGCTGAAGAACATGCTGCTGCTCAAGGGTTTCACCCGCAAGAAGGACGAATGGTCCGGCGGCTCGATCTATAACGCCGAGGATGGCGGCACCTACAAGGCCACCATCACCATGCTGGATGCCAACCATCTGAAGCTGAAGGGCTGCATCGTGTGGCCGCTGTGCAAGACGCAGACGTGGACCCGCATCCGCTGATCCGCGTTCCCCTGCTCGCGCGTGCCCGGCCCATTCGTTCGGCATGACGCGCGCTACAATATCCGAAAGACATCATCCGGGAGAGTCCCAGTGAATACACGCCTGAAAACCCTGATCGCCGGTTCGACCGTGCTGGCCGGTCTTGCCATGCCGCAGGTCGCCAGTGCCGGCGGCTTCTACCTGCAGGAACAGTCGGTGCGCGGCGCGGGCCGCGCCTTTTCGGGCGAAGTGGCCGACATGGGCCCCGCCTCCTTGTGGTGGAACCCCGCCGCCATCGGCGGGATCGACCAGATCGAGGGGCACTTCGCGCTCAGCATCATCGTGCCCAGCGCCGATATCGAGAACAACAACACGCTGATCGTGCGCCCGCAGCAGGCCCCCGCCCCCGTTGGCGGCGACCAGCTGTCCAAGGACCCGATCGAGACAGGCATCCTGCCCGCCGGCGCCATCGCCGTGCCGCTGGGAGACCGCCTGTCGGTCGGCCTCGCCGTCTCCTCGCCCTACAGCTTCACCACCGATTACGACGAGACGAGCTGGGTTCGCTACACCGCGCTCAAGAGCAAGCTGCGCACCTATGACATCCAGCCGTCGGTCGCCTACATGGTCACGCCCGAGCTCAGCGTCGGCGCCGCGCTGAACATCGAATATTCCGATGCGACGCTGACCAATGCGCTGCCCAACCTGTCGCCCGCGCTGCCCGATGGCAAGCAGGCGCTGGAAGGCAATGGCTGGGACCTGGGCTGGTCGGCAGGCGTGCAATATCGCACCGGCCCGCTGATGGTGGGCGCGTCCTACAAGTCCAGCATCAAGCACCAGCTGGACGGCACGCTGACCCAGTCGGGCCTGCTGGGTCCGCTGGAAGGGCAGAACGGCGTGATCGACACGGACGCCACTTTCCGCACGCCCTGGCACATCATGGTCGGCGCGCGCTATGCGATGACGCCCCAGCTGACGCTGAACACGCAGGTCAACCGCATCGGCTGGGGCGAGTTCGACGCGATCCGCCTGGGCGAGCCGGTCAATGCCGCGATCCCCGAGAACTATCGCAATACCTGGAGCTATGCAGCCGGCATCGACTATGCGGTATCGCCGCAATGGACCGTGCGCGGCGGCATCCAGTATGACGAGACTCCGACCCAGACCGGCGACCGCGACGCGCGCGTGCCCGATGGCAACCGCTGGAATTTCGCGCTTGGCACCAGCTATGAAGTCGGCCCCGGCATCGCGCTCGACGCGGCGTTCAACTACCTCGCCATCGACAGCGCAGCCATCGACCGCACCACCGCCGCCTATGCCGGATCGCCGGTGCAGACGCCGATCCTGGTCGACGGCAGCGCGACCAATGCCAATGCGCTGATCTTCTCGGTGGGTGGCCGCGTTGCGTTCTGATCGAGAGGGGAAATGACATGACGGCAGCGGCTGACATGAAGACGCCGGGCGGAGATCGGATAGATTACGGGGAGCGGGCGGAATATGGCGACCGGCTGATCACCGACCTGCTCGACCGCACGGTAGAGCGCTTCCCCGAGCGGACGGCGATCGACTTCATGGGCCGCTGCTGGACCTATGGCGAAATCGGCGATCTGGTCAGCCGCGCCGCGAGGGGCCTGCAGGACGCGGGGCTGAAGCCGGGCGACCGGTTTGGCCTGTGCCTGCCGAACTGTCCCTATTTCGTGGTGCTCTATTTCGCGGCGCTGCGCGCGGGCGCGATCGTCGTCAATTTCAACCCGCTCTATACCGAGAGTGAGCTGGCCCACCAGATCGAGGATTCGGGCACGCGCTTCATCGCCGTGCCCGACCTCGCCATGATCCACGACAAGGTGGAGAATGTCGCCCGCTCGTCCGGCATCGACCGCATCGTGCTGTGCCCGATGAGCGAGATGCTGCCCTGGCTGCAGGGTGTGGGCTTCAACCTGTTCAAGCGTAAGGATCATGCGAAGGTCCGCGACGAAAGGCTGCACCTGCGGCTGAAGGCGCTGCTGGCCAATGATGCGCCGCCGCATCCGGTTGCGGTGAAGCCCGATGACGTTGCGGTGCTGCAATATACCGGCGGCACCACCGGCGTGCCCAAGGGCGCGATGCTGACCCACGGCAATCTCACCGCCAACAGCGGCCAGATGGTCGATCATGTCGCCGCCGCCTGGCCGGATGAGCCGGGCTGGCAGGAGAAGCAGGAACGCACGCTGGGCGTGCTGCCCATGTTCCACGTCTTCGCACTGACCACCGTGCTCAACTATTCGGTCGAGACCGGGACCGAGATGGTGCTGCTGCCCCGCTTCGAGATGGAGCAGGTGCTGGGCACCATCCGCCGCAAGCCGCCGACCCAGTTCTTCGGCGTGCCGACCATCTATGTCGCGATGAACGCGCTGGAGGAGAGCCGCATCCCAGACCTTTCGCAGGTCAGATGCTGCATCTCGGGCGGGGCGCCGCTGCCGCTGGAGGTGCGCGAGGCTTTCGAGAAGCGCACCGGCGCCAAGGTTGTCGAAGGCTACGGCCTGTCCGAGACCGCGCCGATCATCACCTGCAACCCGCTGCAGGGTCCGGTCAAGGCGAACAGCTGCGGCCCCGCCTTTCCCGGCACCATCATCGAGATCCGCGATCCGGAAAAGCCCGAAAACCTCATGCCGCAGGGCGAGCGCGGCGAGATCTGCGCGCGCGGTCCGCAGGTGATGAAGGGCTACTGGAACCGCCCCGACGCGACCGAGGAGGTCTTTACGGACGGTGCGTTGCGCACCGGCGACATCGGCTATCTGGACGAGGACGGCTATCTGTTCATCGTCGACCGCATCAAGGACGTGATCCTGTGCGGCGGATACAACGTCTATCCGCGCGTGATCGAGGATGCCGCCTATCACCACCCCGCCGTGCTGGAAGCGGTCGCCATCGGCATCCCCGACGAATATCGCGGCCAGTCGCCCAAGCTGTTCGTCGCGCTGCGCGAGGGCGAGAGCCTGAGCGAGGACGAGCTGCGCGCCTTCCTGGCCGAGCGGCTGAGCAAGATCGAGCTGCCGCGCGAATACGAATTCCGCAAGGAACTGCCCAAGACGATGATCGGCAAGCTGTCCAAGAAGGATCTGGTCGAGGAAGAACGGGCGTCGAGGAAGAGCGGGTAAGGCCCGCCTGATGGCGCGGCGCGCATCTCTCTGCCATAAGGAGGGCAGGCAAATGGGCCGGGGGCTTTCGTGACGGGATCGCGGGACCCACGACCGGGGGCAGATGACACGATGAACATGCACGACATGCGTTCGGAGGAACTGGCGGACGGGCCGGCGGGCCGGGCGGCGGACGGCCGGACGAGCGAACCTGCGGACGGCGCGGACAACGCGCTGATGGGCATCCAGGACGTCGCCCGCAAGCTGGGCGTCACGCTGCGCACCTTGCGATTTTATGAAAAGGAAGGCCTGATCAAGCCCGAGCGCGTGGGCACCACCCGCGTCTATACCAAGCGCGAGATCGCGCGCATGCAGCTGATCCTGCGCGGCAAGCGTCTGGGCTTTTCCATTCGCGAGATTGCCGAGTTCCTCGACCTCTACGACGCCGACCCGGAACATAAGGAACAGATGCAGCGCCTGATCGGCAAGGTGCGCGAACGCCTGTCCGAGCTGGAGGAACAGCGCGTCGCGCTGGAGCTGACGATCGAGGAGCTGACCGTGATCGAACGCGAGGCCGCCGCCCGGCTGAAGCGCTGATGCGGGCAAAGCGGCGGCGTGACCTGCCGCAGCGCAGGCGCGTTCTGTCCCCGATGCCACTTGCCGCGCTGTCCGCGCACGCCTATCGCAGCCCGCAGCGGCGGATGAGGGGGACATCGACTGCTTGACGAGATGATCGAGGGTCCATGTCTTCGCGCGACGTTCCGCCTTTCCAGCACCGGTCCAGCCAGAACAGGTCAGGCCAGAACCGGCCCAGCCAGAACAGGTCCGGCCAGAACCGGCCAATCCAGCGCCTGATCGACAGGTTCGGCTCGCGCGGGCTGAGCATTGCGCTCGCCATCGCGCTCGAAGTGCTGCTGGTGCTCATGCTGCTCACGCTGGGCGGCTCGATCGTGGGGGTCGAGGAAGGACAGGAAAACCTGACCAGCATCGACATCCAGGCATCCCCGCCCCCACCCGAACCCGCGCCAGAGCCGGAGCCCGAACCGGAGCCCGAGCCCGAGCCGGTGGTGGAGGAAACCCCGCCCGAGACCCCGCCGGAAACCCCGCCCGAACCGGCGCCGCCGCAGCCCGAAATTATCGAAACGCCGCGGCCCGAACCCGTGCTGCCGCCGCCGGTGCTGAAGACGCCCAATGCCGTGCCCGCGCCCGCGCCGCCTGCGCCGCCCGCTCCGCCGCGCCCGGCAGCGCCCGCGCCGTCGCAAGAGGTCTATGGCCCGGTGGCCCCGCCCCGGCGCTCCCCCCTGCCCGACAGCCCGCGCGTCGGCACCGCGCCCAATGGCGAGCCGCTCTATGGCGCGGAATGGTATCGCCGCCCGCGCGAGGGCGAGCTGGACGGCTATCTGTCGACCGCCGACGGACCCGGATGGGGCATGATCGCGTGCAAGACCGCGCCCGACTACCGGGTGGAGGACTGCATCGCACTGGAAGAATGGCCGCGCGGGTCGAACATCAACCGCGCGCTGCTGGCGGCTGCCTGGCAGTTCCAGGTCCGCCCGCCGCGCCTGAACGGCAAATATCTGGTGGGCGAATGGGTGCGGATCCGCATCGACCTCAACATGCGGCAGCAGCGCTCGTTCTAGCGGCGCTCCCGCAGGGGTTCAGGCGATCAGAAGTACAGGTCGCCGCCCTGGTCCACCCGCACCGAGGTATAGGGCACCTGGAAATAGTCGAGCGCGGACCACCCCGCCCTGGCGAACCCTGACCGCGAGCCGCCGAACAGCAGTTGCCCCGACGTTCAGCCCGACGCCGACGAAGACGTGCCGCTTGGGCTCGATTCCCGGCCGCACGTTCCTCCGGCTCGAAATCCTCGGCGCCATAGCCCAGCTGCAGGTCGAGGAATCGCAGCGGCGTCTCCTCCAGCTGCCGGAACCCCGCGCCTTTCAGCGAGAACATGAAGCGCTGCTGCTCGAACCGGCGGGGGCCGCTATAGGTCCAGAAGTCCTGGTTCGGCACGATCTCGATCTTGAAGGCGACCTTCTCCTTCAGCCCCGGCACCGTGTTGCGCAGCACCGAAAAGCCCGCGCCCAGCCCGTTCATGACGACATCGTTCATCGACCAGCCGCTGTCCGGCTCGATCGCGTCCGAAATCTCGTTATAGGCGATGAAGCCGAACGCCAGCGCCGCCGCGGTCACGGCATCGCCCTCGGACGCATTCGTCTTGCGGTGCAGCCGGTTGTGCAGGATCTCGGCGGCGAGATAGCTGTTCCAGGCGTGCGCGAACTTGTCGACGCCGACATATTCGGTGTCCTTGCCGAACCAGCCCTCGTCCTTGAAGTGGAAACCCTCGGTCTCGCCGAACAGCTTGGACCCGGCGCGGATGGTGAAATAGCCGAACATCGCCAGCGCCTCGGTCCGGATCGCGCCGACCCGCGAGCCGAACGTCGGATGCGAAGCATATTCGCGGGCACGTGATCGGCCCAGTCGGGCGGGATCTCGCCCGCCGCATAGGTCGCCGGCGCATCGGGCGCAGGCAGGTCGGCTTGCTGCGGCGCTTGCGGCTGCTGCGGCGCTTCAGGCTGCTGGGGCCCCTGCGGCTGCTGCAGTCGGGCATCATCCGCCTTGTCCTGCATCGCCGTTCCCGCGCCTCCGCCCATGGCGGCGATGCGCGTCAGGTCCCACTCGTCCGCGTCCGAAGGCGCAAGCCAGCGTGCCCCCTGCTCCGTGCCTTCCCCGTTCCAGTCCCGCTCCCAATCCCGATCCCGGTCGCGCTCCACGCCCGCTTTCACGTCAGCATCGATGCCGGCGGCGAACATCCTTTCGGCAGCATGCGACGCGGTCGGAGCCGCGGCGGCGATCGCTACGGCGCAAGCCGCCCCCGGCAGGAAGCGCGACGCATGGCGCGGCGCTGCAACCATCGCTGCGGTTTCCACGGCGGGGCGTGGGTCGGTCGAATTCGTTCATGACAGTTCGGTTACTTAGTTACCTCGCGGAGAATTGCCATTGCCGCGGACGGGAACATCGCCGGCAGGCGATGAATTACAGGATGGCGCATCATTGCCGCGACCCGCGCCCGGACATACGCATGCTTCCCGACCGACGCCCGCACCCCCCGGCGATCCGGCCCATGATCGGCGCGTTCCAGGCGCTGCTGCTGGCGTTCCCCGTGGCGCTGTTCCCCGCCGCGCTGGTCACCGACATCACCTATCTGAACACGGCCGAGATCCAGTGGACCAATTTCTCCGCCTGGCTGCTGGCAGCAGGCGAGCTGTTCGCCGGGCTGCTGCTGATCGCCGCGCTGGTCTCCCTAGTGCGACGGCGCAGGGGGCGCGCGGTGGTCTATTTCCTGCTGGTGCTGGCGCTGTTCGTGGTCGGCCTGCTTAATTCCTTCCAGCACAGCGGCGACGGCTGGGCATCGGTGGGCACCTTCGGACTGGTCCTGTCGATCCTGGGCGCGATCCTGGCACTGGCGGCAGGCGCGCTCGGCTATGCCTCGCGCACGCGGCCGGCGGACGCGGATCCCGACTGGCGGCGGCCTGTCGCCCGCGACGGAACGCATCCGGTGGAGGTTGCCCGATGACTGTCCGCGCGCGGTTCGCGCTTCCCGCGGCGGCACTGGCGCTGTGTCTTGCCTCCTGCAGCGGCGGCGGCCCCGATGTCGATCAGACCGGCCCCGATCCCGTCCTGCCCGACCAGACCGAGGCGCTGCTGCCCGCGATGAACATCGCCACGCCGGCGGGATGGGACGGCGAACTGCCCACCGTGCCGCAAGGCTTCGCCATCACGCCGCTGGCGACCGGGCTCAACATCCCGCGCCAGACGCTGGTGCTGCCCAATGGCGATATCCTGGTGGCAGAGGGCACGGGCGGCCATGCCCCAGCCCTGCGGCCCAAGGATCTGATCGCGGGCTATATCAAGGGCAAGGGTAAGTCCGACGTGAAGGGCGGCGACCGCGTGTCGCTGCTGCGCGATGCCGATGGCGACGGGCGGGCCGAGCTGGTCAGCGAATTCATCACCGGCCTCGATGCCCCCTACGGCCTCGCGCTGGTGGACGGGTTCATCTATGTCGCCAACCAGGACAGCCTGGTGCGCTTTCCCTATGCAGAGGGGCAGACCCGCATCACCGCGCCGGGCGAGCTGGTCACCCGGCTGCCCTGGCGCATCAACCATCACTGGACCAAGTCGCTGACCGCCAGCCCCGACGGGTCGCGGCTGTATGTCGGGATCGGCTCCAACTCCAATGTCGCCGAGCGCGGCATGGAGGTCGAGCAAGACCGCGCAGTGATCTGGGAAATCGATCCCGCGACCGGCATGCACCGGCAACTGGCGTCGGGCATCCGCAACCCCACCGCGCTGGCGATCAACCCCGCCGACGGCGCGCTGTGGGCCGTGGTGAACGAGCGGGACGAGCTGGGCGCTCAGCTGGTGCCCGATTATCTGACCCGCGTCCGCGAGGGTGCGTTCTATGGCTGGCCCTACAGCTACTGGGGCCAGCACGTCGATCCGCGCGTCCGCCCGCAAATGCCCGATCTGGTCGAAAGCGCGGTGGTGCCCGATTATGCCCTGGGCTCGCACCACGCGCCGCTTGGTCTCGACTTCGTGACGCAGGGGGCATGGGGCCCGCAATTCGCCAGCGGTGCCTTCGTGGGAGAGCACGGCAGCTGGAACCGCAAAGATCTGGCCGGTTACAAGGTCAGCTGGATCCCCTTCTCGGGCGCGTCGCCCAGCGGCGATCCGGTCGATCTCGTCACCGGCTTCGTGGGGGCGGACGGCCATGCGCGCGGACGCCCGGTCGGCGTCACCTGGGATCCGCAGCGCAGCGCCCTGCTGATCGCGGACGACGTATCGAACACGGTGTGGCGCGTGACGCGGACCGGCGGCCCCGCCCGACCCGCGCAGACAGCGGGCCGCGCGCCGGCCGGCGGCCGATAAGGCCTATTTGCCTTCCGCCTCGCTGCCGCGCTTGTCCGAAAACGGGCATTCCCAGTCGCTGTCCGCCAGCCGCCCGGAATATTGCACCGCCTCGCTGCTTTCGCCGTGGCGGGCGAGCATCGGGTTGATCGAGCCCGCCAGTTCCTTGTCGCGGTCGAGGATCGTCTTGCGGATCTTCTCGTACCGCCCCTCTGCGCGTAGCTGTTCGAATTGGTCGTGCAGGTTGAACACCAGCACCGGCGTGCGGAACCGCCGCGCCGGGCGGCTGGCGTTGGGATGCAGGCCGACGACGAAGAAAGCCTCTCCGCCGAAGGACAGCGAGAAATGCGGATCCTCGGGGTTGGAACTGACCTGCTCGTCATAGGGCTGGTCCAGCCATGCGTCCTTGTCCGACAGCGACTGGATCCTCTCCCACATCGCCTTTTCGAACCCGACCTCGTCCAGGTCGCGCGGGCCGTCGAAGACAAAGGCGATGGAGCGGAACAATGTCGGGTCCTGCTGATAGTCGTAGGCCCATTGCAGCAATTCCCGGTGTATCAGGACATCGCTCCACCCGCTGGTCAGCGACCAGCAGGGCACGGTCTTCAATTGCCCCTTGCTCAGCGCCGACTTGGCGCCGACGCAGGGAAATTCCTGGCCGCGAATGAAATTCTCGAATTCTTCCAGCAGTGCCGGATCGGCAAGCGGATCCAATGTCGCCATGAATAAGGCCCTTGATAAGACTGTTCGTGATAGAAAAACGCGGCGCGGCCCGTTGTTCCGACATCAGCGGGGCTGCCCGGCGCGTAATCCGATGAATATTCTCGCGAATCGCGGCGAACGGAGCCGAAGTTTGCAGGAACGACGATTGCGCCCGCGGATTGATCGCTTGTAAAGGGTGGATGGCCGACTATCATTTGATAAGAAGGTGGTCCGCCGGGCAAGAGGATGGTCGCAACAATATGGACAGGATGTGAGCGAGGAATTCCCCCTGAGCTGGCGCTATCTGCTCGGCAGGGCGCGCCATGCGCTGACGCATGAGGAACAGCGGATCATCGAGGGGATGATCGGACCGGTCGAGCGCGTGTCGCATGATCACGAGATCCTGCGCGACGGGGAGCTGGCGCATCGCAGCACCTATCTGATCGAAGGCTTCATGGCGCGCACGATCAAGCGTGACGGCCGCCGCCATATCGTGTCGATGCACGTCTCCGGCGACTTCGCCGACCTGCACGCCTTCGCGCTCAAGCGGCTGGACCATACGGTGGTCGCCATCGGCCCGGCCAAGGTCGGCTATGTCAGCCACGCGAAGCTGGAGCAGATCGTCGCCAGTCACCCGCATCTCAGCCGGATGCTGTGGTTTTCCACCCTGCTGGACGCGGCGATCCACCGCGAATGGATCCTGACGATGGAGCACCTGCCGATCGAGGGGCGGCTCGCCCATCTGATGGCCGAGCTGTGGCACCGGCTATCCTTCGTCGGGCTGGGGGACGAGGACGGGTTCAACCTGCCGCTGACCCAGGTAGAGATCGCGGATGCCTGCGGCACCACGCCGATCCACCTCAACCGCGTCGTGCGCAGCCTGCGCGAGGCGCGGATCATGGAGCTGTCGCGCGGGCGCGTGACCATCCTCGACCGCGCGCGGCTGGAGCAGGCGGGCAAGTTCAGGCCCGACTACCTCTATGGCGAGGGCCATCTGAAGCTGCGCGACGAATTATCGAAATAGCGGATCGCAGACACACGAAAGGGGCCGGAGGCGCAAAGCCCCCGGCCCCTTTTCCATGCGTCCGGTCAGTCCTGCTTGACCGCCGCGCGGTCCCAGAAGCGCAGCTTGCCGAGCTTGCCAACGAATGCCTTGGCATCGCCCAGTTCGACGAAGCCGTCGTCCATCTTCTCCGCCACGCCCGCGCCTTTCAGCAGCGGCATCACCTCGGGCGAATAGCCGATGAACTTGGCGTGGGCGAAGGCATCGTTGACGAAATCGATGCTGGGCTTGTCGTCCGCATAGTTCTTGCCAGCACCCTCGCCCATCACGATCGCCACCGCGTCATACACCACCGACGGCCCGCCATCGATCTTCTCGTCTGCGCGGCCATCATCTTGCCGTCCGACAGCTTCGCGCCGCCGACATGCGGGGCGACGATCTCGACCATGCCGCCCGCGCCCTTCACGCCGTCCATCAGCGCCTTGACCGTCGCGGCATCGGCGCCTTCGGCGATATAGATGCCCAGCTTGCGGCCCTTGAACGTGTCCGGGGCTGTTGGCCAGGATCGACAGCGCCGGGCTGGGCGGCAGGTCGGTGATCGGCTCGCGTGCGGCGGGCATCCTGTCGGGCATGTCCGGCATGCCGAGCCCGTCGGCGACTTCCTTCGCCAGACCCTCGTCGATGTTGCGCAGATGGCCGACCATCCGCTCGCGGATATGGACATCGCTCGACCTTGCTGAAGCTCGAACGTCAGCGCATTGGCCATGTGCCCCTGCTCGATCTTCGTCTGCGAGACATAGAACTGCCGGGCCTGGCTGTAGTGGTCGGCAAAGGTCTCGCTGCGCACGCGCATCTTGGGCCCGTCGACCGGCGCGGGAAAGCTGGTGAAACCGTTCATCGGACAGGCGCGCGGGTCCGCGCGGCTCGCGATTGTCGTCCATCGGCCGGTCCAGCTGTTCGGCTCGTAATTGGCGCGGCCCTTGGGGTTGGTCATCGCCATGTGGCCGTCCTGCTGGAAATGGTGGACGGGGCACTTGGGCGCATTGATCGGGATATGGGTGAAATTCGGCCCGCCCAGCCGCTTCAGCTGCGTGTCGAGATAGGAGAAATTGCGCCCCTGCAGCAGCGGGTCGTTGCTGAAGATCCATGCCCGGCACGATGTTCTGCGTGCAGAAGGCGACCTGCTCGGTCTCGGCAAAGAAATTGTCGACATTGGCGTCCAGCGTCATCGTGCCGATGATCTCTACCGGGATCTGCTCCTCGGGAATGATCTTGGTCGCGTCGAGCACGTCGAACTCGAACTTCTCGGCGAATTCCTCGTCGAACACCTGGATGCCCAGGTCCCATTGCGGGAAGTCGCCCGCGTCGATCGCATCCCACATGTCGCGGCGATGGAAGTCGGGGTCCGCGCCGTTCACCTTCAGCGCCTCGTTCCAGATCACCGACTGCATGCCCTGCTGCGGCTTCCAGTGGAACTTGACGAAATGCGACTCGCCCTTCCTTGTTGACCAGGCGGAAGGTGTGGACGCCGAACCCTTCCATGAAGCGGAAGCCGCGCGGAATGGTGCGGTCGGACATGATCCACATGACCATGTGCATCGATTCCGGGGTGAGCGAGATGAAGTCCCAGAAATTGTCATGCGCGGTCTGCGCCTGCGGAAAGCCGCGGTCGGGCGCGGGCTTGGCCGCGTGGATCAGGTCGGGGAACTTGATCGCATCCTGGATGAAGAACACCGGGATGTTGTTGCCGACAAGGTCCCAGTTGCCTTCCGCTGGTATAGAACTTGGTGGCGAAGCCGCGCACGTCGCGCGCCAGGTCGGGCGAACCCTTGTTGCCGGCCACGGTCGAAAAGCGCGTGAAGGTCGGGGTCTTCACCCCCACCTCGTTGAAGATCGCGGCATGCGAATATTCGGGGATCGCCTTCTTCAGCTCGAAATGGCCGTGGATGCCATAGCCGCGCGCATGGACGACGCGTTCGGGAATGCGCTCGTGGTCGAAGTGGAAGATCTTCTCGCGCGCGATGTGATCTTCCAGCAGCTGCGGCCCGCGCGGCCCGGCGGTCAGCCAGTTCTGGTCATCCGCCACCGGCGCGCCCTGCGCGGTGGTCATGATGTCGTCCTTGCCTTTGGGCTTCTGGTGGTTGGCGCCGCCGTCGTCGCCGAAATCAATGCCATTCGTCATCGGGCAATCTCCTGTGTTCTGTCCGCAATGCGCGGGGGCCGATTTGGTTGCGTGGCGATCGGGGGCTGGGCTGGCGCGCGGGGCGGTCCGTCCCGGCACCTCCCGCGGGTGCCTACTGATCCTTGCCGGTCACGTCGGCGGCGTCGCGGTCCTTCTTGGGATATTGCTCGGGATCGACCGAATCCTCCTTGCGCATCTCGTTATAGAGATGGCTGTTCTGCCGGGGACGATCGGTGGTCGGAATGTCCGAAGGATCCTTGTTCGGCGTGCCCTCGTTCTTCGGCGGATGCTTCTTGTCGGTCATGGCTTTTCCTTATCGGTCGATGCGGTAGTCGATGGGCCTGAAGCTGCCGCCATTGCTGTCATAGGCGGAACAGGCGGTCAGCCCGATCACCAGGTCGCGGTGCGCCAGCAGGGTGATGTGGTCGCCCGGTTTCCCCGTCGGCGGCAGGACGGAGACTTTGCCATCTTGCGCCACGGGCACGTTCATGAACACGTTGAAGGCGACCGGGATCCGGTCCTCATCGATGCCCCACGGGGCCAGCGCCTCGGCCAGATTTCCGAAGCAGCCGCGGTGGACCGGCTTGCCGGGATAGAAATGGCGGAACGTCGCCTCGCTGCACGGGGTCAGCAGGAAATCGTGGCGACCGACGGTGTCCTCCTCGATCGAGAGCAGCACGTTCGACCGGTTCGACCACAGCCGGTTGCCGGTGGTCAGCGCGATCGTCTCCTCATAGTCGAAGGTCCGCCCGTTCGAAATCACCTCGCCCACGTCACCCCGCACAAAGGCGAGCAGGTCGGCCACCTGCTGCCCCTCCGGATCGATCACCGTCAGCCGCTCGCCCTCGTTCAGCTCGAAAGCGACGCCGCTGCGGGGCGGGATCCGCGTGCTGGCCTGACTGTTCGGGGCCTGACTGTTCGGGGCCTGACTTTTCGGGGTCTGACTGTTCGGGGCCTGACCCTTCTGGGTCTGGCCGTCCAAGGTCTGCGTCTCGGCGGTCATGCGTCACTCCGTTGCGGCCCGTCATGCGTTCGGGGGTTTCCGCTTCAACCGGGGGTCACGGCGATTGTTCCGATGTGCTGTGCGACGACGGGTCGCGATCCGCCTCGGGCTGCGAGGACCAGATCACGTCATCCAGCACGTTCGCATCGTCCAGCCGCACGTCCTGGCGCGGAATGACGGTCATGGTCCCGTCGTTTTCCAGGATCACCCAGTTCGCCCCGTCAGGCCCGACCAGCCCCTGCCCGCGCAGATAGGCGAAAATCTCGTGGCGCGAGATGCGCTCGCGGCGCATGTCCTCTTCCAGCAGGCGGCCCTTGTGGACCAGCAGGCGCGGCTTGGCGCGGACCAGCTTCTCGAACCATTCGCTGCGCGAGGCGAGCCAGGCGGTGCTCCATTGCAGCACGCCCAGCACCGCGATGGCCAGCACCGCATCGGCCAGGCTGACTTCCTTGAGCAGAATGCCGCTGGCCGCCAGGCTGCCGACCGTCACCGACACGATCCAGTCGAAATTGCTCATCTGCCCGGTCGCGCGCTTGCCCAGCATGCGGATCAGCACGACGATGACGACGAACAGGACCGCGGCGGAAAAGCCCGTGCTCACGACATGTTGCGTCGAATTGAAGAAGTGTGTCTGGCTGGGTGTTCATCGGGGTGATCGTGGGGTTTACCTCCTTGGCGTCTCGGGGACTAACGCGGCGGAAGGCAAGTCGATCCGGATTGCTTCCGGCCTCGCGCAGCATCTCGCCCGGAACGGAAAAGGGGCGACGCCGCTGCCGGCATCGCCCCTGCTGTTCGTTGCGCCCTGAAGATCCGGGCAGGCCTCTATCGACAGGCCCCCAACTGGCAACCCCCTACTACTGGCAGGCGAGACATTCCTCGTAATCGGTCTCGCCCGAATTCAGCTCGTACTTGGCCGCGTCGATGGTGTTGTCCGCCTCGACCCCGCCTGCGAAACCGGCGCGCTGCACCGACTTCGACCGCAGGTAATAGAGCGACTTGATCCCCATTTCCCACGCGCGGAAATGCAGCATGAGCAGGTCCCACTTGTCGACATCGGCCGGGATGAAGAGGTTGAGGCTCTGCGCCTGGTCGATGAACGGCGTGCGGTCCGCCGCGAATTCGAGCAGCCAGCGCTGGTCGATCTCGAAGCTGGTCTTGAACACCGCCTTTTCTTCCGGCGTCAGGAAGTCGAGATGCTGGACCGACCCGCCGCGTTCCAGGATCGAGTTCCAGACATTGGCCGAATCCTTGGACTTTTCCGCCAGCATCTTCTGCAGATAGGGGTTCTTGACCACGAACGAACCCGACAGCGTCTTGTGCGTGTAGATGTTCGCCGGGATCGGTTCGATGCAGGCGCTGGTGCCGCCGCAGATGATGCTGATCGACGCGGTCGGCGCGATCGCCATCTTGCAGCTGAAACGCTCCATCGCGCCCATTTCCTCGGCGTCGGGGCACGGTCCGCGCTCCTTGGCCAGCATCATCGACGCCTCGTTCGCCTTGGCGTTGATGTGCTTGAACATCTTGAGGTTCATCGCCTTGGCCATCGCGCTTTCAAAGCCGATGCCCTTGGACTGCAGGAACGAGTGGAAGCCCATCACGCCCATGCCGACCGAACGCTCGCGCGCGGCGGCATATTTGGCGTTCTCCATCTCGTCCGGCGCGCGGTCGATGTAATCCTGCAGCACGTTGTCGAGGAAGCGCAGCACGTCCTCGATGAAGAGCTTGTCGCCGTTCCACTCGTCCCAGGTTTCCAGGTTGAGCGAAGACAGGCAGCACACCGCGGTGCGGTCCTTGCCGTGATGGTCCTTGCCGGTCGGCAGGGTGATTTCCGAACACAGGTTCGACGTCGACACCTTCAGCCCAAGGTCGCGGTGATGCTTGGGCATCATGCG
Source organism: uncultured Alphaproteobacteria bacterium (assembly GCA_963752785.1). Classification (GTDB taxonomy): domain Bacteria; phylum Pseudomonadota; class Alphaproteobacteria; order Sphingomonadales; family Sphingomonadaceae; genus Croceicoccus. Next base: position 70,771 of record CAVVZE010000009.1, on the reverse strand, counting down.
GTTCACCGTGTCCGAGAACACGAAATAGGGCTCGCCGGTGCGCAGCCGCACCTCGACCAGCTTCTGGAACAAGGCGCGTGCGTTCACCGTCGAACGGACCGATCCGTCCTTGGGGCTGCGCAGGTCGAAATCGGCCCCGTCGCGCACCGCTTCCATGAACTCGTCGGTCAAGCAGCACGCCGTGATGCAGGTTCAGCGCCTTGCGGTTGAAATCGCCCGTGGTGGTGCGGATCTCGAGGAATTCCTCGATCTCCGGGTGGTGCACGTCGATGTAGCAGGCCGCCGACCCGCGCCGCAGCGAACCCTGCGAAATCGCCAGCGTCAGCGAATCCATCACCCGCACGAACGGAATGATCCCGCTGGTCTTGCCGTTGAGGCCGACCGGCTCGCCGATCCCGCGCACATTGCCCCAGTAGGTGCCGATGCCGCCGCCGCGCGAGGCCAGCCACACGTTCTCGTTCCAGGTCGAGACGATGCCTTCCAGGCTGTCGTCGACGCGAGTTCAGATAGCACGAGATCGGCAGGCCGCGCCCGGTGCCGCCGTTCGACAGCACGGGGGTCGCGGGCATGAACCACAATTTCGAGATATAGTCGTAGAGCCGCTGCGCATGCTCCTGGTCGTCGGCATAGGCGTCGGCCACGCGGGCGAACAGGTCCTGGTACGATTCGCCGGGCAGCAGATAGCGGTCCTGCAGCGTTTCCTTGCCGAATTCGGTCAGCCTGGCATCGCGGCTGGCATCGGTGACGATGTCAAAACGGCGCTCGGCCACGTCCTTCGACGACAGCGGCTTCTTCGCCGCCGTGTCGGCCATGGCTTTCGCCAGCACCTCGCCCGCCTTCTCGAGGGCAGGAGCCGTATCGACGTCACTGCTGCTCACCTGAACCTCCCCGCTCGGAACTTCCGCATCATGGCCTGCATCACCGTTTCTGAAATCCATCGTCGCCGCCCCGGTCCTTCGTCATTGCAATTTACATCGAGGCGCATTTCCGGGCCCGGCATTCGTGCCGCGCACGACCGGATCATCGAAACAGCCCCTTCCGGCTGCCCTGCCTGCAGGATAGCGCCGCCGTTTTCCGTGCCTTTCGCCCGTTTCCCCGGCAAAAGGGGAACGCCGCGCTGCACAAGGTCTAGCGGTTCGCTTCATCAGCCGACCGCTAGGGATTGTGCCGCAAAGCACCGTGCAGGCAAGCGCTAGTTTTCCACCGAAACGCGCGCTGCCGACGGTGCGCAGCCGCGCCCCTTGCAGGCCCGGCGGTGCAAGAGCCCGCGCGGCGGTTTAAAAAACTTTTCCACCGCTTCCTTGCGGCCCCGGGCGCCCTCGATATGGGGTTCGGGTAGGGGAAATTCCATATCGAACCCGCCCTGCCAAAAAGATCGGGCCAGAAGGATCGGGCCGGAAAGCTCGGCGGCGCGAATCAGGCGAAAGGCAGGCAGACCCATGTTCAACATCATCGGCGCGATCGTCAGCGGGCTGGTCGTGGGGGCGCTGGCGCGCTGGTTCTATCCGGGCGCGGTCGACATGGGCTGGATCGCCACCATCCTGCTGGGCGTGGGCGGCGCGCTGCTGGCGGGGCTGGTGACCAGCCGGGGCCGCCGCGATTTCAGCCGTCCCGGCTGCCTCGCCTCGATACTGGGCGCGATGGCGCTGATCCTGATCGGGCGGCTGTTCTTCTGACAGCGATCCGGGCATGCCCCGGCGCGGTCGGCCGGCGGGCGGCTTACGGCACCAGCACCGTGTCCCGCGCCTCGGGCAGCGTCTCGGGATAGTCCAGCGTGTAGTGCAGCCCGCGGCTTTCGTGCCGCTTCAGCGCGGAATCGACGATCAGCGTCGGCGCACTGGAGCAGGTTGCGCAGCTCGATCAGGTCGGTGGTGACACGGAAGGATCCGTAATAATCCTCGATCTCCCGCTCCAGCAGCTCGATGCGGTGCGAGGCGCGCTCCAGCCGTTTGGTCGTGCGCACGATGCCGACATAGTTCCACATGAAGCGGCGGATCTCGGTCCAGTTCTGCTTGATGACGACTTCCTCGTCGGATTCGGTCACGCGGCTTTCGTCCCACTCGCGGATCGCGGGCGGGGTGTCGCAGATCGTCCCAGCGGGCCAGGATGTCGCGCGCCGCCGCATCGCCGAACACGAAGCATTCCAGCAGCGAATTGGACGCCAGCCGGTTCGCGCCGTGCAGCCCGCTTTCGGTGCATTCGCCCGCCGCCCACAGGCCCGGCAGGTCGGTGCGCGCGTCCAGCCCGATCAGCACGCCGCCGCAGGTATAGTGCTGCGCGGGCACGACCGGGATCGGCCCGGTCGTCATGTCGATGCCCAGCCCCAGCAGCTTTTCGTGGATGGTCGGGAAATGCCCCTTCACGAACTCCGCCGGCATATGGCTGATGTCGAGGTGGACGTAGTCGAGCCCGAAGCGCTTGATCTCGCTGTCGATGGCGCGGGCGACGATGTCGCGCGGGGCCAGCTCCATGCGCTCGGGGTCGTAGAACTCCATGAAGCGCTTGCCGCTGCGCGGGTTGATCAGCCGCCCGCCCTCGCCGCGCACCGCCTCGGTCATCAGGAAGTTCTTGACGTCGAGGTTGTAGAGGCAGGTCGGGTGGAACTGCATCATCTCCATGTTGGAGACCCGCGCGCCCGCGCGCCACGCCATCGCGATGCCGTCGCCGGTCGCGCCGCGCGGCGCGGTGCTGAACTGATAGACGCGCCCCGCCCCGCCCGATGCCAGAACCGTGGCGCGCGCGACATGGGCCTCGACCTCGCCGGTGTCCTCGTCCATCGCATAGACGCCCCAGACGCGGCCCGATCCCGAGTATTTCTCCTCGTGCCGCCCGGTGATCAGGTCGATGCAGGCCCGCCCCGGCAGCAGGGTGATGTTGGGGTTCTCCTCCGCCGCCTTGAGCAGCGCGGCCTGCACCGCCCAGCCGGTCGCATCGTTCACGTGGACGATGCGGCGATGCGAATGGCCGCCCTCGCGCGTCAGATGTAGTCTCGCCCTCCTCGCGGTTGAACGGCACGCCCATCTCGATCAGCCGCTCGATCGATTCGGGCGCGCGCTCGATCACGAATTCCACCGTCTCGCGCCGGTTGAGGCCCGCGCCCGCCACCATCGTGTCGCGGATGTGGTCGTCGAACGTGTCGCCCGCGTCCAGCACCGCCGCGATGCCGCCCTGCGCCCAGGCGGTCGATCCCGACTGCAGCGTGCCCTTGGCCAGCACCAGCACCTTCAGCCGCCTGGCCAGCACCAGCGCCGCCGACAATCCCGCCGCCCCCGAACCGATGATGATGACGTCGTGATCATTTGATCGGGTCTGCGTGGTCGCCATGGCTGCCGGGGAATCCTCGTCGGGTCGGGGCGGTCCTTCGTGCCGCCCTTGTGGGCCGCCGCCTTGCCACCGGCGCGCACCCGCAGGCAAGGTTTTCCGTTACGGAGCCGTGACGAGCCCATGACCGGCGCGCGATTCCTAGCCCAAATGATAGATGCTGCCCGGCTGGACTGGCACCGCGTCTGTGCTAACCCCACATGGACCGTGCCGCCCCCCTGCACCGCAGGGCGGGGCGGCACCGCCATTCCCCGGCCGGGCGTTCCGGCCAAGCCCAAGAGGATGCATCATGACCGACGTCTATCTCGTCTCCGCCGCGCGCACCGCGATCGGCACTTTCGGCGGAGCGCTGAGCAATGAAAAGCCGGGCGAGCTCTGTTCGCAGACCATCAGGGCCGCGCTGGAACGCGCCGGCGTCTCGCCCGAGCTGATCGAGCATACGATCGTCGGTTCGGTCGTCGCGTGCGAACCGCGCGACGCCTATGTCGCGCGCATCGCGGCGGTGGACGCGGGCATCCCCCACGCCGCCCCGGCGCTGACGCTGAACCGGCTGTGCGGATCGGGCATGCAGTCGATCGTGTCGGCGGCGCAGCACATCATGCTGGGCGATCACGATCTGTGCGTGGGCGGCGGCGCCGAGGTGATGAGCCGCGCCCCCTATTTCGTGCCCGGCGCACGCTTTGGCCTGAAGATGGGCGACGGCAAGCTTGAAGACGGCATGCTGGGCGCGCTGCAGGATCCGTTCCACCGCTATCACATGGGCATCACGGCCGAGAACGTGGCCGAGAAATACGGCATCACCCGCGAACAGCAGGACGAGTTTGCCGCCGAAAGCCAGCGCCGCGCGATCGCCGCGATCGAGGCCGGCTATTTCAAGGACGAGATCGTCCCGGTCGAGGTCAAGGTGAAGCGCAAGGCCGTGATGTTCGACACCGACGAACATCCCAAGGCGGGCACCACGGCCGAGACGCTGGCCGGCCTGCGCCCTGCGTTCAAGAAGGAAGGCGGCACGGTCACCGCGGGCAATGCCAGCGGCATCAACGACGGCGCCGCCGCGGTGGTGCTGGCCAGCGAAAAAGCGGTGAAGGAGCATGGCCTCACTCCGCTTGCGCGGCTGGTGTCCTATGGCCACGCGGGCGTCGACCCGGCCTATATGGGCATCGGCCCCGTGCCCGCGACGCAGAACGCGCTCGACAAGGCGGGTCTGACCAAGGACGACCTCGACGTCATCGAATCGAACGAGGCATTCGCCGCACAGGCCTGTGCCGTGACCAACCAGCTCGGTTTCGATCCGGCCAAGGTGAACCCCAACGGTTCGGGCATCTCGCTGGGCCACCCGATCGGCGCGACCGGCACGATCCTGGTCACCAAGCTGGCGTACGAGATGAAGCGCACCGGCGCGAAGCGCGGCCTTGCCACCATGTGCATCGGCGGCGGCCAGGGCATCGCGACCATCTGGGAAGCGGTGTGATCCCTTCGCTGGCCTGAACCCGAAGAGGGCGGTCCCGCGGGGCCGCCCTTTTTCCTGACCGGCTGCGCGCGCGAAAGCCCCCCTTCCAAATCGCCATCGTCACGCCAAATCGCCATTGTCACAATCGTAGCGCGAGCGCAAAATTACGGTCGCTCAATCGCGGATCGGGTGGGGGAATGCCGGAATTGCTTGCCAAATACGCGCCGATGGTGCGCCGTAACTGGACGATGCCGACCCTGCGCGACCTTGCGCCCATCGCCGCCGCGCTGGGTTTCAGCGCCGCCATGCTGGCGCTGCTTGCCGCCGCCATGGCGATCACCGGGCTGGAGGGGCGCACCTTTACCGGAGAGCCGCAGGACGTGCTGAAGGGCGCGTTCTATGTCGGCGCCTTTTCCAATCTGGGCGGCGTGCTCTGGTTCTCCTGCGCCGCGATCCTCAGCTTTGCGCTGGCCTTTCGCCCGCGCCATTTCGCGGTGTTGGGCGCCGCCGCGCTGCTGTCGTGGGCGATGGGGATCGACGACATCTTCCTGCTGCACGACCATGTCTATCCGCATCTGATGATTCCGCAAAAGCTGGTGATGCTGGGCTAATTCGCATTGGCGACCGGCATTTTGCTGCTCAGCATTATCGAATTGCCGCCGCGCACCAGCATCGGCATCGCCGCCGCCATCGGTTTCTGGGGCGTGTCGGGCATCCTGGACCTGTTCTTCAACGATCTCGACCAGTCGATCGAGGATGGGGCCAAGTTCATCGGCATCAGCATCTGGGCCGCCACCTGGGTCGCGCAGGCATTCGGCATCATGCGCGAAAGCATGCGCATCCCGCCCGCAGGCTGACGACAGGCGGCGGTCCGCTCCCCCCGAGGTCGGAACGGATCGGATCGGATCGAATCAGGGCGTATCCTGCGCCTTGCCGGCCTCGACCAGCGCGTCCCATGTCGCCCAGTCGATCGCGCGCCCCGGATAGGCGACCTTCGCGAACGGCCACTCCTCGGCCACCCAGCGGCGCACCCAGTCGTAAAGCTGCGCGTCGAAACCCGCGTCATGTTCCGCCTTGGTCACCCAAAGCCTGACCACCGCGTCATACCCCTCCACCGGGCTGGGCGAGACATAGACGCTCCCCCGCTCGCGGCTGCCGTCCGGTGTCAGCACGCCATAGGCGAAGGAATCGCGGCGCGCGAACCGGCCCTGCTCGGTCTCCATGTCGCGCATTGCGTCGGCGGCGGTGATACCCTCTGTCGGCCAGCCGGTGCTGCGGCTGAAATTCTGCTGCAGATGCGGGATCGAGGACATGTAGGCAGCATAATCCACGTCCACCAGATCGGGTCCCAGCGGCACCAGCTTGAACCCTTCGCCTGCGGCCCGCGTCGGAACCGTGAAGTCCGGCGGGACGAATGCGGCCTGCGCATCGGGCGAGCCTTGCACCGTCTGCGCCGTGGCGGGACCCGTGCCGCCCGCCGCCAGTGCCAATGCCAATGCCAATGCCAGTGCCGATGCCATTGGCATGCCGGTGATCATGCGTTTCAAGCCCGTTCCTCCATCGTGTGCCGGTGCCGCTTCAATCGGGTATTTCGTATCGGACCGCCTGGACGAATGCCGATTTCACCGGCTGCTGGTCCTCGTCCAGCGCGGGATAGAAGCGTCCGTTGCTGACCAGCGCGGCGCAGCTGCGCTGGTCGAAGGCGACGACGCCGCTCGAACTCCACCACCTCGCAATTCGTCACCTCGCCGAACGCATCCACGTCCAGGCGCGTGACAAGCCGCCCCTGCAATTGCGCCTGCAGCGCTCCGCTGGGATATTCGGTCACCCACCGCGCCGGCTCGGTCCGCGGCAGCGGGCCGCGTGGAAACTGCTTGAGCTCGGCGTCCTCCACGTGCCGCTCCCGCTGGACACCGGGTCCGGAAAGCGCAGGAAGATTCCCGCCCGCAAGCAGCACGCCGCCGACCACGCCGATCAGCGCCAGCGCGATCAGAAATCTTTCCTGCGAACCCATGCCGTCATCATGCCGCCAAATCGCGAAAGCACAAGACGATCGGGACTACAGCAATGCCTCGATCGCGCCGCGCAGGTTCCCCGGCGCGGTGGTGGGGGCGAAGCGGCCAGCGACCCGTCCGCCGCGGTCCACCAGGAACTTGGTGAAGTTCCACTTGATCCCCTCGGTCCCGATCACGCCAGGCGCCTGCTCCTTCAGCCACCGGAACAGCGGCGCGGCATCGCTGCCGTTCACCTCGACCTTGGCGAACACCGGGAATGTCACGCCGTAGTTCAGCCTGCAGAAGCTGGCGATCTCCTCGTCCGTGCCCGGTTCCTGCCTGCCGAACTGGTTGCAGGGAAAGCCCAGCACCACCAGCCCGCGGTCCTGCAGGTCGCGATGCAGCGCCTCCAGCCCTTCGTATTGCGGAGTAAAGCCGCACTGGCTGGCGGTATTGACGATCAGCACCACCTTGCCGCGATAATCGGACAGCGGCACGATGCTGCCATCGGGCCGTGCCGCCTTGTAATCGTACAGGCTGGTCATCGAAAATCTCCGCACGGGCCGCCAGCTTGGCGCCATCCGCGCTGTCCTGTCCAACGCTTTCGGGAACAACGCGCCCCTCTTCCTGCGTTATCAGGACAAAGCGCCAACCAGCAGGACCAACGCCATGCATGCCCCAAACCCGTCTTCCGCATCGCCCCGCCCGGCCGGCAGCAAGGTCGCGCGGCTCTACCGCATGGTGATGCCCAGCCATGTCTGCCCCTACGGCCTGAAATCCAGGGACCTGCTCGAGCGCAAGGGCTACACGGTCGAGGACCATCACCTGACCACGCGCGAGGAAACCGACGCGTTCAAGGCGAAGCACGACGTGAAGACCACGCCGCAGACCTTCATCGGCGATGACAGGATCGGCGGCTATGACGATCTGCGCCGCTTCTTCGGCAAGAGCGTGCCTTCGGACAAGAAGACCAGCTACACCCCGGTGCTGATGATCTTCGGCATGGGTCTGGCGATGGCCTGCGCGGCGGCCTTCGCGGCGTTCGGCACGATCTTTGCGCTGCGCACGATCAGCTGGTTCATCGCCTTCACCATGTGCCTGCTTGCGCTGCAGAAGCTGAAGGATATCGAAAGCTTCTCCACCATGTTCCTGAACTACGACCTGCTGGCGCGGCGCTGGGTCCCCTATGGCAAGGTCTATCCATGGGCCGAGGGGCTGGCGGGCGTGCTGATGATCGCGGGCGTCGCGATCTGGCTGGCGGCGCCGCTGGCGCTGTTCATCGGCACGGTCGGCGCTCTCAGCGTGTTCAAGGCGGTGTATATCGACAAGCGCGAGCTGAAATGCGCGTGCGTCGGCGGCAATTCCAACGTGCCGCTGGGCTTCGTCTCGCTGACCGAGAACCTCGCGATGATCGCGATGGGGCTGTGGATGGGCGGGCGGCTGCTGCTGGGGTGACGGTGTCAGGCGATGGAGTAAGTCGAACGCGCCGCGTAACGCCACTTCCCTTCCTCGCGCCGAAAGGCGAGCGTGGCGGACGATCCGCATTCCGGACCGCAATGCATGACTCGCTGACGAAAGCGACGTCGCCGCTTAACTCGGGAAAGCCGAGGCGGACGATGGTCGGGCAATCAGCGCCTGCCGGATCGCCGGGTTCAGCAGCCTAACCCCGCTCCCTTCTGCCAGCCTGCGCGGGATGCGCGCACGAACAGGCAGGGTCGGTGCGGGCTGCGAATAGGCTGCGTAAACGCCCGCTCCAATGCGCGCCCCTCGCTCATCCGCCAGTTCCCTGAGCGCCGGTCGTTCGCTCGACCCCGGATCGGGGGCCCACCAGCCCGAACCCTGCTTCAGGATGCGCTCGATCGCTCGCGGCCCGACTTCACTTCGGAACTTCCGGAGCGCCGCGCGGAGCCGGTTGGTTTCTGCGGCATCGACCACGCTGCCAATGCAAAGGGGACCGAACTAGCCGGTCTCGCCGCCAAGCTCCGCCAGCGCGGCGCGCATGATCTGGCTCTCATCCGGCTCGGCCCGCTTGGCGACATGCGCCGGACGATCGCCGCAGGACGCCAGCAAAAGGCCGATGACAAGCGCCGACAAGGCGCTCCGCCCCGTCAGCTGACGAAATCCGGCGCCTTCTTTTCCATCAGCTCAAACGCCTTCTGGTACCACTCGTTGCCCGGATAGTTGGCGCCCAGCACGGCGGCGGCCTTCTTCGCTTCCTCGGGCAGGCCGATGGCGAGATAGCTTTCGGTCAGGCGGTACAGCGCCTCGGGCGCGTGGCTGGTGGTCTGGTAATCCTCGGTCACTTCGCGGAACCGCAGGGTCGATGCCAGCCACTTGCCGCTCTTCTGGTAGAAGCGGCCGATCGCCATTTCCTTGCCCGCCAGATGATCGTTGACGAGGTCGAGCTTGAGCTGCGCGTCGGCGGCATAGTCGCTGCGCGGATAGCGGCGGATCACTTCGGTCAGCGCCTGCTTGGCCTGCAGCGTGATGCCCTGGTCGCGCTGCACGTCGCTGATCTGCTCGTAATAGGACAGCGCGATCAGATATTGCGCATAGGGCGCGTCCTTGTTGCCCGGGTGGATCGACAGGAAGCGCTGCGCCGCGCGAATGGCCGAGGTGTAGTCGCGCGCCACGTAATAGGAAAACGCGCTCATCAACTGGGCGCGGCGGGCCCATTCGGAATAGGGGTGCTGGCGCTCCACCTCGTCGAACAGGGCGGCGGCCTGTTGCACCTGTCCGCGGTCCAGCCGTTCCTTGGCCGCGAAATACAGCGTTTCCACGTCGCGCGCGACATAGGCGGTGTCGGGCGCATCCGCCCCGCCGCCGCTTCCCCCGCAGGCGACCAGCGCCAGCGCGGGCGCGGCGACAAGCGCCCCGCGCAGCAGGCGGTGCATGCGTGCGGCTGTTCGGGCAGCATATCGGGCATGAGGGTGCTGGGGCGCAGCGGCGCGGTCGTGGGCAGTCATGCCGAGGCCTATAACCCTGCCCGCGATGAACGCCAAGTGAAGTTGCCGCCTTCGTCCACCGGCCATTCGCCCGCCATTTGCCCGCCATTTACCCGCACGCACGCCCGGTCGCGGGCGGCGCTTTCGGGCCGCCCGCCCGGTGCCTAAGGGTCACCGCGCATAACCCGCCCGGCCTATTTGCACCGCCCTCCCCACGTGCAAAGATGACGCCATGGTGCTGATGAAGAACCTTTTCCCCGCAGCTCTCACGGGATCGCGCGCATCCGCCGCGCCGCGGTTCGAGCGGGTCTATGCCATCGGCGACATTCACGGCCGGCTGGACCTGTTCCGCAGGCTGATCGCCGACGTGGCGATCGACAACCGGCTGCGCGATCCGCGGGTGACGGGCATCGTGCTGCTGGGCGATGTCATTGACCGCGGCCCGCAATCGGCCGAATTGCTGCGGGCCTGCCGCGAACTGGCGCGCAGCACCGACCGCTTCGTCATGCTCAAGGGCAATCACGAGGCGATGATGGTCACCGCCCTGCGGCATGATCTGCGCGCGCTGGCTCCATGGCTGCGCTATGGCGGGCGCCAGACGCTGCACAGCTTCGGCATGACCGATGCCGAGATCGACGAGCCCGAGCCCTTCGACATGGCCGCCGACGCCCGCCGCCGCATCGGCGAGGACATGCTGGACTGGATCAATTCGCTGCCCGTGTCGCTGCGCGCGATGAACTATCTGTTCGTCCACGCCGGGATCCGCCCCGGCGTCGCGCTGAAAGATCAGGAAGAGGACGACATGCTGTGGATCCGCGACGAATTTCTCGATTCGGATGAGGACTTCGGCGGGCTTGTCGTGGTACATGGGCATACCGTGTTCGAAGGCAGGCCGGGCATCACCGATCACCGCATCGGCATCGATACCGGCGCCTATTACACGGGGCAGCTGACCGCCGTGGGGCTGGAAGCGGGCGAAGGGTGGATCTTTTCCACCAGCGATCCCGGCCCAGTCCGCGGGGGCAGCCCGACGATTACGACCCGGCGCGGGAGCTGGCGCAAACCGGCGACTGATCGGGCCTGGCACAATTCTTCCCGGCCCGTGGGGCGCGCGTTGGAAGTGAGGCGATGGAACAAGGCCCGATCAGGCCGCGCCGTCTGGACGCGTTCCACGACGATGCGCTCGACACCGATCTCGCGTCGATCCTGATGGACCGCGACGGGCGGCAATCGCCCGCCGCGGTGGCTGCACGACTGGTGGCACCGGCCCGAGGTGGAGCGCCTGTGGCAGCCGCCCGAAAGCTGGCGCGACGATGTGAAATACTATCTGCTCGCCATCGTGGTGCTGCAGGTCGTGCTGGCCCTCTCGCTGATCCTGCGCGACGGTTCGCTGGCCGAGGATTTCGGCACGCTGGCCAACGTGCTGGGGGGCTGAGCCGCCTTCAACTCCCGCCGTCCCGGCTCGCCCGCGCGATCAGCGCATCCAGCGCCGCCCGTCCCGCGCGCAGCTCGGGCAGGATCTCGCGCAGCTCGCGCTCGGTGATCCGCCTCCCCGCCTCGCTGCTGGCTGCCTGCATCTCGACCACGCCGTGCAGCGCCTCGACGATGGCCAGCGCCGGAGTGCCATCGTCCGCCGCCCGGCTCAAGCGGCAGGCAGCGCACATCGGCCAGCGCCATCAGCGGATCGATCGCGCCGGGACCGAACGCCTGCTCGATCCGGATCAGCACCGCCGGGTCCAGCGATGTCGCCTCTATCCGCGCATTGCGGATCGTGCCCGCCGAACAGTCCAGCCGCTGCGCCAGCTGCCGGTCCGACAGCTTCTCACGCTGGCGCACGGCCGCGATGATCCGCGCCACCGCGTCACGGTAACGTTCGGTCGTGACCGGCTTTTCCTTCGTGCTGCCCATCCGGTATCAAGCCCTTTGCCAATCCGCCCACGAGTTCAAGACAATGCACGAGTCTCAAGACAATGATCGTTCGCGCGACTATTTCCCCAAGACCTTGCCCGCAACGGTAGTATATTCATCGCACCCATGAATTTCAGCCGCCGCAATTTCGTCGCCTGCGCCTCGACCCTGCTTGCCACCTCCGCCACCATGGCGCGGGCCCAATCCGGTGTTGCCCAAGCCGGGGTTGCGGGACCGGGCATGGCCTCCCGTCCGGTGGTCCAGCCGCTTGCGCCCGCCTCCGCGCGCGACGTCTCGCTCGACCTGATCCGCACCAGCGGCGTGCGCCCCGACCTGTTCGTGTCGGCCATGAACGCGCTCGAACGCCACGGCGCGCGGCTGAAACGCGACCGTATCGGCATCGTCGATTTCAGCGCCCATTCCTCGCAGCCGCGCTTCCACCTCGTCGACCTGACCAGCGGGCAGACGCGCGCGCTGCTCGTTTCGCACGGCAGCGGGTCGGACCCGGCCTATAGCGGCTGGCTGCAGCGCTTTTCCAACCGCCCCGGCTCGAACGCCACCAGCGAGGGCGCCTATGCGACCTCGGATTACTACACCGGCAAGCACGGGCGTTCGCAGCGCCTGATCGGGCTGGACCCCACCAACGACAATGCGCTGGACCGCGCCATCGTGGTCCACAGCGCCTGGTATGCCGAGCCCGACATGGTCGAGCAGCACGGCAAGCTGGGCCGCAGCCAGGGCTGCTTTGCCTTCCCCACGCCGATCTCGACACGGTGTTCGCGCATCTGGGCGAAGGTCGGCTGATCTATGCGCGCAAGATGGAGCGCGAATCGGCGGGGCTTGCGGGCCTGGCCTGATGGGCTCGTGGCTGGGGCCACGGCAAAGCCGCGGCCCTGACGTCGAACGACACGCCACGGGCAGGGGGCCCTCGCGGTCGCCGGCCGCATTGACCACCTCTTGCTTACAAGGCTCCGGCCGCTTGGCGATCCTCGCCTTCGCGCGGGCGGCCAATTTATTTTCCTACTCCTCGCTTCTCTCCCATCCCGCTCGCGCCCTGTTTGCCGGAGCGCCCGCGATGACCATCGACAAATCCCGCCCTGCTCGCCGCTCACCAGCCTGCCCTGCCCGCGGTGGGCCGCGCGGCACCCTGCCCGATTTCACCCCCGTCCCGCGCCACTACAAGCGCCACGACGGCTGGACGCCCGAGCGCCAGCGCCGCTTCATCGAGGCGCTGGCCGACAGCGGCAGCGTCAAGCGCGCCGCCCATGCGGTGAACATGACGCCCGAGGGCGCCTATCTGCTGCGCCGCCACAAGCAGGGCGAGGAATTCCGCAAGGCGTGGGAAGCCGCGCTGGCGCTGGGCGTCCAGCGGCTGGAGGACGTCGCCATGGAACGCGCAATCCACGGGGTCGAGGTGCCCGTCTATCACTTCGGCCAGATCGTCGGCACGCGGCGCGTCTATAACGACCGGCTGCTGATGTTCCTGCTGCGCAACCGTGCGCCGGAGCGGTTTGCCGCCGATGGGGCCAAGGCACTCAGCGCGGTGGATCACGCGATGCTCGCCCGTCTGAAACGCGAATGGCGCGCGGAATGGGAAGCCGAACAGGCCGAAAAGGATCAGCGCAGCGAGGCGGAACTGATCGACAGCATCAACCGCAAGCTGGACGCGGTGCGCGAGAGGATGACGCATGAGGCCGCCGGATCAGCGCAAGCATCGCGCAGCCAGCGGAGCGATAATCCGGAACTGGCCGAATGGCGGCCGGGGGCTGGCGAACCGGAAAGGTGAGCTGGGCCTTCGACGTCACGGCTTTGCCGTAGCGTCCTGATGCCGCCCCCGATCTTCGTGACTTCCGCCCCACTTCGTCATTCCCGCGAAGGCGGGAATCCACTAGCAACCTCACCATGCAGCGCAACTTCCAACCCACCACCTACATCATGGCGTCGGCCCGCAACGGAACCCTCTGCATCGGCGTAACCTCGAACCTCATCCAGCGCATCGCGCAGCACCGCAACGGCAGCTTCGGCGGTTTCACCGCGAAATACGCGGTCACCCACCTCGTCCGGTTCGAACAGCACGCCACCATGGAACACGCCATCACCCGCGAGAAACAACTGAAAAAATGGAACCGCGCGTGGAAAGTCCGGCTGATCGAGGAAGAAAACCCCCACTGGCGTGATCTGGCTGAGGATCTGGGATTTGCACCGCTCCGCTGACGAAGGCGTAACGTAGCCGGTCCTCCCCCCGCACCGTACTCACCGCCCCCTCGTCATCCCCGCGCAGGCGGGGATCCAGCGCGGCAGAGCGCGGCGCCTCATGGATTCCCGCCTTCGCGGGAATGACGAACCGGGACGAGGAAACTGCACGACCGTCGCATGCCTGCTTTCAGGGCGTAGACAGCAGCGGGCTGAATGGCTGGAACGGGGTGGGTTGCAGACGTTTCGGAGCGGCTGACCGCTGAACACCAATTGGTAAATTAAGAACGTCGGAATAAGCGCAGCAACAACACGATCTGCCCTGCGAAGAACCAGTAGGACACAGGGTCCTTTTGCCGTTCAATCTTGCTGCTCAAATACCAGAAGAGTGCGTTTTTCTGAACGCGGATGTTTTTCCCAACCCAACTGATGCAGAGGGCAAGCACAGCGACAACTAGCACAATGAAGGAGGCGATTTGGAAAATCTCGCTCATCATCTCAGCCTATCATCATTGAAGAGGTCCGCAATCGGTCGAACCCGGAAAGTCCCCTTCTCGTTAGCGTGAAGCAAAAGCCGACCTCCCATTCTCCCACATCCGTCATCCCCGCGCAGGCGGGGATCCAGAGCGATCTTGCGCTGCGGCTTGATTCCCGCCTTCGCGGGAATGACGCATGGGCATCGCGCAAATTGTCGCCCAAGAGGGCCGCGGCAAAGCCGCGGCCGTGACGTCGAACGGCCCCGCGCGGACTTTGGCCCGCGCGTGCCGTCGGCCGTAATTACTGCCTCTCGCTTACAAGGCTCCGGTCGCTTCGCGATCCTCGCCTTGCGCGCGGGGCATCATTACTACTCTTCCCCCATCCGCAGCGCAGCGATGAAAGCTTCTTGGGGAATGCTGACGTTACCGTATTCCCGCATCCGCGCCTTGCCCTTCTTCTGCTTCTCCAGCAGCTTCTTCTTGCGCGTGATGTCGCCGCCATAGCACTTGGCGGTCACGTCCTTGCGCAGCGCGGCGATGGTTTCGCGGGCGATCACCTTGCCGCCGATGGCTGCCTGGATCGGGATCTTGAACAGATGGCGCGGGATCAGATCCTTCAGCCGCTCGCACATGCCGCGGCCGCGTGCCTCGGCGACGTTGCGATGGACGATCAGCGACAGCGCATCGACCGGCTCGTTGTTGACGAGGATGTTCATCTTGACGAGATCGCCCTCGCGCAGGCCGATCTGCTCATAGTCGAAGCTGGCATAGCCGCGGCTGATGCTCTTCAGCCGGTCGTAGAAATCGAACACCACCTCGTTGAGCGGCAATTCATAGGTCACCTGCGCGCGCCCGCCGACATAGGTCAGGTCGCGCTGGATGCCGCGCCGGTCCTGGCACAGTTTCAGGATGGGCCCCAGATATTCGTCGGGCGTGTAGATCACCGCCTTGATCCACGGCTCCTCGATGCTCTCGATCCGGTTGACGTCGGGATAGTCCGCCGGATTGTGCAGGTAGAGTTCGCGCGCGTCGTCGGTGCGCGAGGCGGATAGCTGCAGCCGGTACACCACCGACGGCGCGGTGGTGATGAGGTCGAGGTCGTATTCGCGGCTCAATCGCTCCTGGATGATCTCCAGATGCAAGAGGCCCAGGAACCCGCAGCGGAAGCCAAAGCCCAGCGCCGCGCTCGATTCCATCTCGAACGAGAAGCTGGCATCGTTCAGACGCAGCTTGCCGATACTCTCGCGCAATTTCTCGAAATCGGCGGCGTCGACGGGGAACAGCCCGCAGAACACCACCGGCTGCACTTCCTTGTATCCGGGCAGCGCCTTGTCCGCTCCGCCCTTCACCGTGGTGATGGTGTCGCCGACCTTGGCCTGCTCGACCTCCTTGATCTGCGCGGTGATGAAGCCGATCTCGCCGGGGCCAAGCTCGGGCAGCTGCTCGATCTTGGGCCGCATGCAGCCGACCCGGTCGACCAGGTGCTGCGTGCCGCCCTGCATGAAGCGGATCTGGTCGCCCTTCTTCATGACGCCGTCCATCACCCGCACCAGGATGACGACGCCGAGATAGGGGTCGTACCAGCTGTCGACCAGCAGCGCCTTCAATGGCTTGGTCCGGTCGCCGGTGGGCGGGGGAATGCGCCTGACGACCGCTTCCAGCACTTCCTCGATCCCGATGCCGGACTTGGCGCTGGTCAGCACCGCGTCCTGCGCGTCGATACCGATGATGTCCTCGATCTCGGTCTTGACCTTCTCGGGCTCGGCGGCGGGAAGGTCGATCTTGTTGATGACGGGCACGATCTCGTGGTCGTGCTCGATCGACTGATAGACATTGGCCAGCGTCTGCGCTTCCACGCCCTGCGCCGCGTCGACCACCAGCAGCGCGCCTTCGCACGCGGCAAGGCTGCGGCTGACTTCATAGGCGAAGTCGACATGGCCGGGCGTATCCATCAGGTTCAGCTGATAGGTGACGCCGTCCTGCGCGGTGTAGTTCAGGCGAACGGTCTGCGCCTTAATCGTGATCCCGCGCTCGCGCTCAATGTCCATGTTATCAAGGACTTGCTCGCTCATTTCCCGGTCGGTCAGCCCGCCGGTGACCTGGATCAAGCGGTCGGCCAGGGTCGATTTGCCATGGTCGATGTGGGCGATAATGCTGAAATTGCGAATAGTGGAGAGATCGGTGCTCATGCCAGCGCCGTTAGCAGCGCGGCGCCCCCCTGTCAGCAAGGATCGAACGGTCCGGCGGACCGACCGCACAAGGCCATCCGCCGCCGAGAGGAGGCTGTCCTGCGCTCCTCGCCCATGCTAGCGGACGGATATGCAATTCGACTATCGCAACATCAGCGTCGGCGGTCTGACCATGCGCGCCGCCCTGCTGGACAATCGCACGAGCGGGACCGAGACACCGCCTTTGCTGATGCTGAACGGCATCGGCTTCAATGCCGAATTGCTGGAACCGATCGCGCTGCAGCTGGCGAAGCCCGGTCCCGATGCGCCCGAGGGCCGCGCCGTGGTCATCCCGGACATGCCGGGCTGCGGAGGATCGCCCGACAGCCACACCCATGTGCTGATGTGCGGCCTTTCCACGGCAGTCACCAATCTGATGGAAGCGCTGCATCCCGGCACGCCTTTTGACTGCATCGGTTTTTCCTGGGGCGGTGCACTGGCGCAGCAGATCGCGGTGCAGACCTCTTGCAAGCTGGCGCGGCTGGGGCTGATCTCGACAACCTCCGGCTTGCCCGTGGCGCCGGCAAATCCCGAAGTAGTCCGACGCCTCTTCGATCCGGAGGAATATGTCCATCCACGCCGATTGGCCGCTCACTTCCGCGCTCTGATCGCAGAAGGCGGCGCGGGTGCGGAGCTGATGCGGCGTTTCCGCTCGCCGTCTCCACGGGGGCTCAGCAACCAGCTGCTGGCGCTCACAGGCTGGAGCGTTGCACCCATGCTGCCGTTCGTGCGCGTGCCGGTCGCACTAGTGGGCGTGGCGGACGACGCGATCGTACCCTATGCACATCACACCATGCTGAGCTGTCTGGTGCCGCATGCGCACAAGATCGAGCTTGGCTCGGGCGGGCATCTTTCCACCTTGGCGCGCCCCGAGCGTGTGGCGCCCGCCCTGCGCAGGTTTCTGGCTGGCTGATCCCGCATCGCCCCTTTCCTTTTCAGCGACATGCGATAGCCTCTGGAGAAAGGCGCATGCAGCGCTGACCGGGAGAGTGCATCGATGCGGCACATCGCAATCATCGGATCAGGCCCCGCGGGCTATTATACGGCCGAGGCCGCCATCAAGCAGTGGGGCGAGGACATCCGAGTCGATGTGTTCGATCGGCTCCCTGTGCCCTATGGTCTGATCCGCACCGGCGTCGCGCCCGATCACCAGACGATCAAGGCCGTTTCGCGCCGGTACGAAAAAACGGCTTTGACCGAAAATGTCCGTTTCGTCGGGAATATCGCCATTGGCAAGGACGTCTCGCTGGCAGAACTGCAGGCTCTCTACGATGCGGTGATCATCGCCACAGGCGCTCCGCATGATCGCGACCTGGGCATTCCAGGCGATGATCTTCCCGGCGTGATCGGCAGCGCGTCCTTCGTCGGCTGGTACAACGGGCACCCCAGTTTCACCAATCTTGATCCCGACCTGTCGGGCAGGCGCGCAGTTGTCATCGGGAACGGCAATGTCGCGCTGGACATCGCGCGCATCATATCCAAGACCCGCAGCGAATTCGCGGGTTCGGATATCGTGGCCTACGCCCTCGACGCGATCGAGGGGTCGCGGCTGGACGAGATCGTCCTTCTCGGCCGCAGGGGACCGCACCAGATCGCGATGACGCCCAAGGAACTTGGCGAGCTTCGCGATCTGGCGCGTGCCGCGCCTTTCGTCGATCCCGACGATCTGCCTCCAGTCATAGAAGACGAGGCGCTGGAGCCGGGACAGCGCAAATCGGTGCAGTGGCTGCGCCAGTTCGCCGCTGAGCCTTCGTCCAAGCCCGTGCGGATCACTTTCGACTTCTTTGCCCGGCCGGTCCGGATCCTTGGCACCGACAGCGTCAAGGGCGTCGAGGTCGAGCGAACCATCGTCACGGGGAACAGGCTGGAGGGAACGGGCGAATACTACATGATCCCTTGCCACCTCGTCATCTCGGCCATTGGCTATCGCAGTGCCCCTCTTCCCGGAGCGCCATTTGACGAAGCGGCTGGCCGCTTCGCCAATGACGACGGGCGCATCTCGGTCTCGCCCGAAGCGGGCGGCCTCTACTGCGTCGGCTGGGCGCGGCGCGGGCCTACCGGAACGATCGGGACCAACAAGCCGGACGGTTTCGCGATCATCGCCAAGCTGGCCGAAGACATAGCGAGCGGCGCCATCGGACCCGAAGGCAAGGCCGGTCGCCCTGGCTTCGACGCGCTTGCTGCCGAGCGCAAGCTGGATGTCGTGACCTTCCGCGACTGGCAGAAGATCGAGGAGGCCGAAATCGCCGCCGCCCGGTCCGGCGCCCCGCGTGAGAAATTCACGCTGGTCGAGGAGATGATCCGCGCCGGTCGCTGACCGGCGGGAACATTCCTGATCAGCGGCCCTGCTGCGCCTGGCTGGCGGGCGCCTGCATGCCTTTCAGCGTCTGCTGCAGCCGCTGCCCGAAATCGTTGGCGCGCGGCCCGCAGGCGGCGTTGGCTTCGTCGATGTCGCCCAGCACGGATTCCATCGTCTGCGGCGTGATCTGGGCCTGGACCTTGTTGCCGGTCGCTTCTTCATAGCGGCCCATGAAATAGGTCATCATGAAGCCCAGCGCGTTCTTCTTGCCCTCGTCCTGTTCCTGCGCGCCGGCCAGCATGGCCCAGGCGGCGCAGCGCAGGTCGGGATTGGTCGTGCCCTGTGCCTGGGCGGCGGGGGCCGAGAGGGCGACGCTGGCGATCAGGCCCAGCGCCAAAGCAGTATGTTTCATTCAGTTTCTCCGTCCTTTGCAGGCTGCCCCATGCGTAGCGCGCTTCGGGCGTGCAAGCCTTTGCGAAGGCGCTGTGGACGAGGCGGGCTTTCGCCGCGATGAAGCAGCGGTCCGCCCGTCCCTGCCAGGAAACGGTCAGACCCGCATCGGCATCAGCACGTAGAGCGCGGGGCTCTGCGCGTTCTGGCGGATCAATGTCGGCGCGCCCGCATCGGCGAGATGGAGTTCGACATTGTCGCCCTCGATCTGGGCGAGGATGTCCTTGAGGTAGTTGGCGTTGAAGCCGATTTCCAGCCCCTCCGCCCCGTAGTCGGCGGCCAGTTCCTCGGCCGCGGTGCCGTTGTCGGGGCTGGTGACGGACAGCGTCACGCGGTCGTGGTCGAGCGCCATCTTCACCGCGCGGGTCTTTTCGGTGGCGATGGTCGCCACGCGGTCGACGCCGGCGAAGAAGCTCTTGGGATCGACCTTCAGCAGCTTGTCGTTGCCGGTCGGGATCACGCGGCTGTAGTCGGGGAAGGTGCCGTCGATCAGCTTGCTGGTCAGCACGATCCCGCTCTCGCCGCCCAGCGTAAAGCGGATCTTCGATGCGGACAGGTCGACCGCGACATTGGTGTCGAGCGATTCTTCCAGCAGCTTGCGCAGTTCGGCGACGCATTTGCGCGGCACGATCACGTCGGGCATCCCCTCGGCCCCGTCGGGGCGAGCGATGGTGAAGCGGGCGAGGCGGTGGCCATCGGTTGCCGCGGCCTTCAGCTGGGCCGAGCCGTTCGGGCCATCGTCCGCGACATGCAGGAAGATGCCGTTGAGGTAATAGCGCGTTTCCTCGGTGCTGATGGCGAAGCGCGTGCGGTCGATCATCTGCGCCAGCGTGGCGGCGGGAATCTCGAAGCTGGTCGGCAGGTCGCCTTCCACGATCACCGGGAAATCGTCGCGCGGCAGGGTGGGCAGCTGGAACCGGCTGCGTCCCGCCTTGACGATCATGCGGTTCTCGCTCGTCTCGAGGCTGACCTGCGAACCGTCGGGCAGCTTGCGCGCGATGTCGAACAGCAGATGCGCCGACACGGTGATCGCGCCCGCACCTTCGACCGAGGCGGCGGGCATGACTTCGACCACCTGCAGGTCGAGGTCGGTCGCCATCAGCCGGACATTGCCGTCGGCGGCAGCCTCGATCAGCACGTTCGAGAGGATGGGGATCGTGTTGCGGCGTTCCACCACCGACTGCACGTGGGACAGGCTGTGCAGCAGGGTTGCCCGTTCGATCGTCGCCTTCATTTCAATCAGATCCCCCTGGGCCCGGCGGCGATTGGAAACCCGACCGGACGAGAATTTCGGTCGAACTTTCCTAGCGGATGGGCAGTTGCGAACAAGGCGAACGGAACGGGAACAGGTCGATTCTGGGGATAAAAGCCGTTGATAGCGCGAACATCACCCCTTTTGGATGCGGCTGGGCCCCGCATGCGGTTGACACAGGCGACACATCCTACAGGCCTTGTCGCCCTGCCCAGTGCCGCGGAAATGCTGGCCTGCGCGGCCACTGGTCGACACCATGGGGTGCCGGGAAAAACGCTGGTGATCAGGGCGGTGCCGGTATGCATCGCGCGGGTGTAGGCGCGCGATCTCGCGTAGGACAATAAAAGCCGCCCGCGGCCTTCACGTCGCCGCCGCGCAACCAAAGCAAACGCCCCGCCGGCGGCAGCCGGGCGGGGCGTTCGGTAATCCCTGGCTGGGCGCGATCAGGCGGCCTGCCGGATCTCCACCAGCTTGAGACCGAAGGTGAGATCCTCGCCCGCCAGCGGGTGGTCGCCGTCGGCGGTCACGGTCTCGTCGCCCACCTGCACGATGGTCAGGTTCATTTCGGTACCGTCCTGCTGCTTGGCAGCCAGTGTCATGCCGGGCTGCGGCGCAGGCTCGGGCGGCAGGGTGGCGCGCGGAATCTCGATGATCAGCTCCTCGCGGCGGGGACCGAAGGCCTGATCGGCCTGGATCGTCACCTCCTGCTGCGCGCCTTCTTCCATACCTTCCAGCGCCGCCTCGATCTGGGGCATGATCTCGCCCTTGCCCATGGTGACGGTCTGGGGGCCGTTCTGGTCGGTGCCGCCGACGACATTGCCGTCCGAGGTCTTTACGGAAAAATCGATGACGACAGTGTCGCCGGTCTTGGGAGTGGCCATGGGGTCTTCCTTGGATCTGTGGGTTCCGGCGCAAAGGGAGCGCCGCTCGACAGGCGCCGCAGACGGGCACCGCTTTCCCCTATGGTCGCAAGTCAAGCCCGCCGAGTTCAAACCAAGTCGGATGCCCTGCCCCGCAGGGAAGACCAGCGCCCCGCAGGGAAGACCACTGCCCCGCAGGGAAGACCACCGCCCCGCAGGGAAGACCAGCGCCCCGACCCTGACCCTAGATCATTGCCATGCCGCCATTCACGTGCAGCGTCTGGCCGGTGACATAGCCGGCTTCCTTCGATGCCAGATAGGCGACCGCCGCGCCGATATCCTCGCCCTCGCCCATGCGGCCCATCGGGATGCGGCTGTTGAGCGCATCCTTCTGGTCGTCGGGCAGCACGTCGGTCATCGCCGTGCGGATGAAGCCGGGGGCGACGCAGTTCACGGTGATGTTTCGGCTCGCCAGTTCCTGCGCGAGGCTCTTGGTCATGCCGTCAGCCCGCGCCTTGGCCGCGGCATAGTTCATCTGGCCGGGATTGCCGGTCGTGCCGACGACGCTGGTGATCGAGATGATGCGGCCGAACTTCGCCTTCATCATCGGGCGGGTCGCGGCACGCATCAGGCGGAACGCGGACTTCGAGGTTCACCTGCATCACCTGTTCCCACTCCTCGTCCTTCATGCGCATGACCAGATTGTCGCGGGTGATGCCGGCATTGTTGACGAGTATGTCGATCTTGCCCAGCGTATCGATCGCCGCGGGGACCAGCTCCTCGACCTGCACGGGATTCGACAGGTCGCAGGTGATCTCGACGTGATCGACTGCCTGCAGATGCTGCGGCGTCTCGTTCGTTCAGCTCTTCGCGAAAGCTGCGCAGCTTGGCCGCATTGGAGCCCGACAGCGCGAGCCGCGCACCCTGTCCGGCAAGGCGCGCGCGATGGCGGAACCGATCCCGCCGCGAGGCGCCGGTGACCAGCGCAGTCATGCCGGTCAGGTCGAACATCTGCCATATCCTCTCGTTCGGCGAAAGCGCGGCGGCCTTACAGGGTCTTGCCAGCGCTTCGATATCTTCCATGGTCACGACGCTGACGACTTCACTATCGTGCGCCGTGCGCTTGATCATCGGGCCGAGCACCTTGCCGCCCAGCTCGACGAAGTTTCGACGCCGGCATCGCGCCATCGGCGATCACGCTTTCGCGCCAGCGGACGCGGCCCGTCACCTGCTCGACCAGCAGCGCGCGGATTTCGGCGGGGTCGGCGACGAGCGCGGCAGTGACATTGGCGAAGAGCGGCAGGCGCAGCGCCTGCGGCGGTGCGTCGTTCGAGCGCTTCGGCCATGGCATCGGCGGCGGGCTGCATCAGCGGGCAGTGGAACGGCGCCGACACGGGCAGCAGCATGCCGCGCTCGATGCCCGTGTTCCTTGACCAGCGCGATCGCGCGCTCGATCGCGCCCGCATGGCCCGAAAGCACGACCTGCGTCGGATCGTTGTCATTGGCGACGGTGCAGACTTCGCCCTCGCGCCGGCGCGGCTTCGGCAAGCGCCTGCGGCCTTTTCGATATCGAGCGCCCAGCAGCGCGCACATCGCGCCCACGCCCACCGGAACGGCCGCCTGCATCGCCTGGCCGCGCAGCTTCAGCAGCCGCGCGGTGTCGGCCAGGCTGAACGCGCCGGCCGCGCACAGCGCGGTATATTCGCCCAGGCTGTGGCCGGCGACGAAATCGGCCTTGTCGGCAAGCGCGATGCCGCATTCCTTTTCCAGCACCCGCAGCACGGCGATGGCATTCGCCATGATCGCGGGCTGGGCATTTTCGGTCAGGGTCAGCGCATCCTCCGGCCCTTCGCGCATGATCGCGAAAGCTTCTGGCCCAGCGCGTCGTCGACTTCCTCGAACACTTCGCGCGCGGCGGCGCTGGCCTCGGCAAGCTCCGCGCCCATGCCGACTTTCTGGCTGCCCTGGCCCGGAAACACGAATGCGCGCATGGCGACCTCTCTTCTTTTGAGCTGGCGCGGCGGACTATTGCCCCGATGCGCGTCCGGCAAGCCCGAATGGCATTATCCTGTTGGCAGAGTCATGGCCGATATCGGCCTCGCCCAGAAACGGGATGGCGTGTCTTTCGCACCAGTAGCGGGCGATTTCCTCCGGTTCCGCGCCGAAGGGCCGGTCGTTTTCGGGCACATCGCTGACTCTGCCCAGCCGCAAGCCCGCAATCCCGCCAAGATGCGCCGTCACATGGAAAAACAGGCGGTCGACCGCATAAAGATGCTCGCTCACTTCCTCCACCATCACGACATGGCCCGGCCAGCCCGGGCATCAGCGGCGTGCCGCACAGCATTGCCAGCGTCGTCAGGTTGAAGGCGACGGCGGGATGCGCGATCCAGCGAGGCTCCAGCCCGAGCGTATCGCCCGACAGATAGGACAACGCGCGCCGGACCGCCGTCTCTCGCCGCATCGCGGCGGATATCCACGCGGCATGGGGCCGTGCACCGGATGACCGATACGGCCCCGATAGAGCGCGCCGAGCAGATAGCCGGCGTCGGAATAGCCCAGCGAAGGTCTTGTCCATGCGCCGCATCGCCCAGCCTGCGCATGCGCTTCCTCGGCAATGCGGCAGGCGCCGTAGCCGCCGCGCGCGAACCATACCGCGTCGATGCCCGGATCGTTCGCGCATTCCAGCAGCGCCGCCAGCCGCAGCGCGTCGCAGCCGGCGAAATGGCCCGTCCACGCTGGAAACATTGCGGTGGAAATGGAGATCGATCGCCGGGAAACTCGGCTTCGGCCAGCGCCGAGACGCGCGTCGGCATCCTCATGGGTGATCGGCGTGGACGGGGCGCAGATCGCGATGCGGGTCATGCGCACCAGCCTAACGCCTGTCGTGTTGGCAAGCGCAAGGCCGGCATACCGACACGGCATGATGAGCACGACCCTGCCCCGCCCTCACTGCACATCCCTGGTTCTTCTGCGGCATCGGCGGATCGGGCATGTTGCCGCTGGCGCTGATCCTGAACGGGCAGGGCGCCGCAGGTCGCCGGTTCGGACCGCAGCCGCGACCAGGGCCGCACGCCGGAAAAATTCGCCTGGCTGGAATGCGCAGGGCTTCACGCTGTTTCCCGCAGGACGGCAGCGGCATGATCCTCCGCCCGGCCAGATTCTGGTCGCCTCGGCGGCGGTCGAGGACACTGTCCCCGAAGTCGTCGCGCGCGCGGAACTGGGCTGCCCGCGGATGAGCCGGGCGGAACTGCTGTCCCGCCTGTTCAACGAGCGCGCAACCGGCATCGCGATCGGCGGCACCAGCGGCAAATCGACCGTCACCGGCATGGCCGGCTGGATATTGACCCGATGCCGGCCGCGATCCGACGATCATGAACGGCGCGGTGATGAAGAATTTCGTCGCGCCCGACACGCCCTTCGCCAGCGCGCGAGTCGGCAAGCGGCGGCCTATTCGTTTCCGAAGTCGATGAAAGCGACGGCTCGATCGCGCTCTACCGGCCCCGGCGTGGCGGTGCTCGGCAATGTCAGCCTCGACCACAAGAGCATGGAGGAACTGCGCGCTCTGTTCGGCGACTTCCTGGCAGCGCGCGGAAATCGCGGTGGTCAATCTCGACGATGCCGAAGCCGCCGCGCTTGCGCCGCGCGCGCGCAAGCCGTGCTCACCTTCGGCATCGAAAGCCCGGACGCGCTGATCGGCGTGGAGCCGGGCAGTCATCGCGCGAGGCCGCCACGGGCATCGACGCGCACTGTGCTCGACAGGCGAGACGGCACATCCCATTCGCTGACGCTTCGCAGTGCCGGGCCGCCACAATCTGGCCAATGCGCTGGCGGCGATTGCCGCGCGCCAATGCCGCCGGCGTCACGGTCGGTGACGCGGTCAGCCGCGCTCGGCTCGTTCGAGCGGGCTTGCCCGCCGTTTCGACATTGTCGGCACCAGCGCCCTCGGGCATTACGGTGATCGACGATTTCGGCCATAATCCGGACAAGGTTTCGCGCCACGCTTGCGCACGCTGAAGGCGCACCCGGGCCGGGTGATCGCCTTCTTCCAGCCGCATGGCTATCGGCCCGCTGCGGCAGATGGGCGCGGAACTGGCCGAAGGTCTTCGCCGAGGAACTGCGAGGCCGGATGACCGTCACCATCCTGTGCGATCCCGCCTATTTCGGCGGCACGGTGGACCGCAGCGATGGCAGCGAACGGATCGTCGCGCGCTGGATCACGCGAGGCGCGGCAGGCCTGCCGAACATTTCCGCTTCGCGCGAGGATTGCGGCGACCGCATCGCCGCGATTGCGCGGCCCGGCGACCGCATCGTGGTCATGGGCGCGCGCGACGATACGCTCAGCACCTTCGCGCGCGCCATACTGGACCGGCTGGACTAGGCAGAGACGGCCAGGCGATCACTTCGCCGGTCGGGATGCTGCCAGCGCCGGGGCACGGGCTGCATCCGGCGCGAAATTGTCGCCGAAATAATTGCCCTCGTACCACATCGGCCTTTCGTCGGCATTCGCGGTCAGCTTGACGATCTCGTAGTTCAGCAGCGCGAACTTGCGCGCCGATTCCCAGTTGATCGGCTGGTTCAGATCGTCGGTCGGCTTGTGATAATTGGTGCCCAGGAAATTGGTGAACGCCTCCTTCCCGCCGTTCTGCACGCCGGTCATCAGGAACAGCGCGGGCACGCCTTCCTTGACGAAGCTGTAGTGGTCCGACCGGGTGAACAGGTTTTCTTCCGGCAGGAAGTCGGGCGACACGCCAATGCCGGTGGCCGCGCCCGCGCGGATCAGCGTCTTGCCCATGGTGGAGTTTTCCGCCCCGAAGCCCACCACGTCGGCGAGATCGTAAAGCAGCATCGGGCATGTCGAAGTTGACGACGCCGACCGGCTCGCCGTCATCGCGCACGAAGTTCTTCGCCAGATATTCGGAGCCCAGCAGGCCCTTTTCCTCGGCCGTGACCGCGGCGAACAGGATCGGGCGGTGCGGACGGCTGCGGACCCATCGCGATCACGCGGGCGACCTCCAGCATGGTGGCCACGCCGGTCGCATTGTCCATCGCGCCGTTGTAGATCGTGTCGACTTCCTCACCCTCGCCGTCTTTGCCCATGGCGCCGGACAGGTGGTCGCCGACATGGTCGAGATGCGCGCTCATCACCACATACTCGTCCGCCAGCTCGGGATCCGATCCCGGCAGCATGGCAACGACATTGGCGCTGGTCTTGTCCTCCCACCCGGTGCTGACCTTCGCCGTCGCCGTGCCCGTCATGTCGAAGGCGGCGGGGCGGCTCTTGGCCTTGGAGTCGTCATAGACCGCCAGCAGATTGTCCAGATCCTTGCCTGACGCGGCCAGCAGGCGCTTTGCCGCCTCGGGAGAGACATAGGCCTGGAAGCGCAGGTTCGGGTCCTGCACGTTCGCCTTGCCGTCGGGGCCGATCCAGGCCTCGCTCGGCTCCTTCAGATAGGTCACCAGCTTTTCGAACGGCAGCCGCTCAAGCGCTTCGCGGCTGCGGATCGAGATCATGCCCACCGCGCCCTGTTCGCTGGCATACCGGGTCTTGGTATTGGCCAGGGTCGAGGCGATCTCGCCCGGCAGACCCTTGGGCGCGCCCGAGACCATGACCACGATCTTGCCCGCGACATCGACACCCGCGTAATCGTCGATGCCGTTCTCGGGGCTGTGGATGCCCTGACCCACGAACACCATCGGCGCGGTCAGGTCGACCTGCTGCTCGGTAAAGCTGCCGCCGGCGACGAAATCCTTGCCGGGTTCCAGCGCGACCTCTCCCGCTGGTCCGGTGAAGGACAGCGCGCGCGAATTCATTGCTGGCCGTCCGGAAGGTGATGTCCTGCATGAAGCTGTCGCCATTGGCAGGCTGCAGCCCCATGGCCATGTAGCGCGAGGCGACATAGGCGGCGGCGATGTCGTAATATGCGCTACCCGTATCGCGGCCCTGCAGCAGATCGTCGGCCAGGAAGGTGACGGTCGCGGCGATCTGGTCCGCGTCGATCGCGGCGGCGGCGGGATCGGCGCGTTCGGCGGGCGAAAGGACCCGCTCCCCGTTCTGCTGGCCGTTCTGCTGGCCGGTCTGCTGGCCAGCTGCTGGCCGGTCTGCTGAGTGGCCTGCCGGGCGTGGACGGCGACGGGCGAAAGGGCGCAACCGGCGAGCGCGGCGGCGAGGATGAGCTTGCGCATCTTGAAAGAACGATCCTTACATCTGAGACTATCTGCCCGGTTTAACAGGCAAGCCGTGGCTGGCAAATGAACTTACCGCCGGATCGGAAACAGCCGCATATAGGTGAGGCAGCGCCACAGCCATTCGAGCGGCCCGAAGCGGAAACGGTCGAGCCACGGCTTCGACCACAGCAGCATCATCGCCATCCCGCCCGCGGACCATGCCCACAGCGACAGCCGGTGCCATCCGCCGTAAAGCCCGAATCCCCAGCCGAGGAACACGATGCCCATCATGACGGACGAGGCTATATAATTACTGAACGCCATGCGCCCCGCCGCGGCCAGCCTCTGCCCGAAGGCGCTGCGCGCAAGGGTCGGCGTGAAGGCGATCAGCAGGGCGGCATAGCCCAGGATCATCGGCAGGCGCAGCAGCGAGGTCGGGCCGAACTGCACCCAGAAGCTGACCGCCGGATAATGATCGTAATGCATCGCCATGATCGCCAGCGGCAGCGTCAGCAGGACCGATGCGGCGATGCCGGCAAACCCCCAGCGGATCATGCCGCGCCGCTCCCACTCGCCCGAGAAGAAGCCCATGCGGTAAAGCGCCGCGCCCAGCAGCATCAGCCCGAGATAGCCCGGCCCCGAGACCGGCATGAAGGCGATCCGGTCCCACACGCTGCGCGTCTGGTGCCGCCATGCGACCAGGTCGGTGAAACTGCCCGTCGCGCGCACGGCATCGCTGGCGCGGCTTTCCTGCGACCATCGCACCGACCTGTGCGTCGTAGTCGCTGCCGCAGAGCGCTGGCGGGCGGCGCCTCCAGCGCGGCGATCTCGCCTGCGGGGAACAGCGCGACGGCGGACATGATGGCCAGGTAGAAGCTGGCGAACAGGCCGAAGAACAGCAGGCCGCGCGTGCCCATCGGCAGGAACAGCATCGCCACCAGTCCCACCATCGCGTAATCGAGCAATATGTCGCCGAAGAACAGCAGGTAGTAATGCGCGGCGCCGAACAGCGCGAGCCAAAGCAGCCGCCGCCCCTGCAGCAGCAGCGCGCCGCCCATGCCGCGTTTCGCCGCCGCACGCTCGACAAAGATTGCCATCCCCGCACCGAACAGGAACGCGAACAGCCCGCGCAGCTTGCCGTCGAGGAACAGGTACTGGACCAGCCACCCCGCCTCTTCCCAGAAGGTCACGGGCTGGAGAATGCCCCAGTAGTAGTAGGGTCCGGTGCGCGCGAAGCCGACGACATTGGCGGCCAGGATGCCCAGCACCGCAAATCCGCGCACGATATCCAGGCTGGCAATGCGCCTGTCGATCACCGGCTGGCCCGATGAGTGCCGCCGGCGTGACCGGCTGATCCGGTGCCGCGCCCTCTTCCATCGTCGTCGCCATGCCGCTGCCCCTCGCAATTCGCGGCGGCAGACTAGACGGCAACGACGCTCAGGCGAAACTCTTCACCAGCAGGATCAGCGCCGGATCGGAATCGAACGGGCGGGCCTCGAACCCCTTCTCGCGCTCGAGTTCGATGGCGGCGTGGTTTTCGCGGTCCTCGATCGCGATGACCTCGCGAAGCCCGCGCTCGCGCGCTGCGCAGCCCAGCACGTCCAGCATCGCCCAGCCCACGCCCCGGCCGCGATAGTCGCTGCGCACCGACACGGCGACCTCGCCGGTCTTCATGGCGGTGTCGCAGGCAAGCAGCGCCGACGCGACGAGCGCGCCTGTCGCGGTGTCGAAGGCCAGGAAGTTCTCCGTCTGCCAGTGATCCACATCGACCAGCGGCTCGACCTGCCGGTCGCCCAGCCGCGCCCCGGCGTTGAGGAAGCGGAAGCGGCGATCGTCGGCGCTTACTCGCTCGAAGAAATCCTTGAGCAGTCCGGCGTCTTCCTCGCGGACGCTGCGCACGGCCAGCCTGACCGAATCGCGCGTTACAACTGTCTGTTCTTCCATCGCAGTCATCCTCTGTTCCCTTGATGTCCCGGCCCGTTGCCGACGCGATCGTTACAGGCCGCGCAGGGCTCGGGACATTGACACAGATAACCGGACAGAAAAACCGCCTTCCTGTTCCCCCGAAGCGCCGCCGCCCGCAATACGGCCATGGTCGTATGCCCGCGCCCTTGCAATTGCGGCCAGACCCTGTATGGCGCGCCCTTTCCGGCAAACCCGTCGCGCGAATCCGTGCCGCGGAACCCGCAGGCCGGAAATCTTGGAAGAAAGCCGGAGGGGCGCTTCGCCATGGGGGCGAAGGTCAGCGATCGGCACAGACGAAGGAACAAGCGCATGCCGCTTTACGAGCATGTGTTCCTTGCGCGTCAGGACCTGAGCCAGAGCCAGGTCGACACGCTTGCGAACACCGCCACCGAGATTGTCGAGGCCAATGAGGGCAAGGTCGTCAAGACCGAGACCTGGGGCCTCAAGAACCTCGCCTACAAGATCCAGCGCAATCGCAAGGCTCACTACGTGATGCTGAACATCGATGCGCCCGCCAGCGTCGTCGAGGAGCTGGAGCGCCAGACCCGCATCAACGAGGACGTGATCCGCTACATGACCATCCGCGTCGACGAGCACGAGGACGGCCCGTCGGTCATGATGCGCAAGAACGACCGCGATCGCCGCGGCCGCAAGGGAGATCGCTGAGATGGCCCGTCCGTTTTTCCGCCGCCGCAAGAGCTGCCCGTTCGCAGCCAAGAATGCGCCCGCGATCGACTACAAGGACGTGCGCCTGCTGCAGGGCTTCATGTCCGAGCGTGGCAAGATCGTGCCGTCGCCGCATCACCGCCGTATCCGCCAAGAAGCAGCGCGAGCTGTCCAAGGCGATCAAGCGCGCACGCCACATCGGCCTGCTGCCCTACATCGTCAAGTAAGGAGGGCCGACCCATGGATATCATCCTCCTGGAACGGATCGAGAAGCTCGGTTCGATCGGTGACGTCGTCAGCGTGAAGGACGGCTATGCCCGCAACTTCCTGCTGCCGAACAAGAAGGCCCTGCGCGCCAATGCGGCGAACAAGAAGGTCTTCGAAGCCAATCGCGAGCGTCTGGAAGCCGAAAACGCCGAGCGCCGCACCGAAGCCGAAAAGCACGGGCGAAAAGGTCGCCGGCACCGAGATCGTGCTGATCCGCGCGTCGTCGAACGCCGGCCAGCTTTACGGTTCGGTCAACGTCCGCGACATCACCGCGGCCCTGAATGAAAAGGGCCACGACATCGACAAGAAGCAGGTCATCCTGAGCGCGCCGATCAAGACCATCGGCATGTTCGACGTGACCATCGCGCTGCACCCCGAAGTGCATGTCGACGATCAAGGCCAATGTCGCCCGTTCGGACGACGAGGCCTCGCTGCAGTCGGAAGGCGTCGACGTGCTGGCCGCGATGTTCGAGGAAGAAGCCGGCCGAACAGACCGGTTTCACCGAAGAGCGCGACCCCAATGCAGAGCCGGGCGAGATCGCCGAAGTCGGCTCCGCCGAGGGCGAGGACGAAGAGCAGGCCTGATCGGCCTCTCTTTCCCGCCAGAGCATCAGGAAGGGCGCGGACGGCATGGCTGTCCGCGCCCTTTCGCTGTCCGGTCCGAATTCGTGCCCACTTTCCGGCGACGATTTCCTGCCCGAAAAGCGCGGCCTGCCTTTGAAATGTCAGAAACGGGGCGCTAGCTGTTCGCGATGAAAACACCCGACGACATCATTGCCGAACTGACTCGGCTGTACGACATGGCGCGCGCCGCACTGCGCGACGACATGATCGCCTTTGCCACGAACGGCGCGAAGCCGGACCGCGCCCGCCGCAACGACGGTACCTATGCCTATCCCGAACTGCGGCTGCGCTTTTCCGGCAGCAGCAAGCAGCTGGAGGTCGGCCGCTCGTTCGCGCGGCTGACGCGCCCGGGCCGCTATGTCACCACGATTACCCGACCGCGCCTGTTCGCCCCCTATCTGCGCGAGCAATTGTCGCTGATCATGGATGATCACGAGGTCGAGATCGACGTCGGCCCTTCGCGGCAGGAGATCCCGTTTCCCTACGTGCTTGACGGGGACGCGGCGGCGGAGCTGGCCGGCGTCTCCCCGCGCGAGCTGGCACATTACTTCCCCGCGACCGAGCTGGCGCTGATCGGGGACGAGATCGCGGATGGCCGCTCTGTCGTCAGGGGCGACGATCCGATGCCGCTGTCGCTGTTCGATGCGCTGCGCACCGATTTCAGCCTGGCCCGGCTGGAGCACTACACCGGCACCAATCCCGAACATGTGCAGCGCTTCGTGCTGTTCACCAATTACCACCGCTATGTCGACGAATTCGTCGACTGGGCGGCGCAGCAGCTGGACGGCGAGAAGTTCACCGCGCTGTCGGGCGCGGGCGGGCTGTATCTGGACCAGCGGCGCGACAATGCGCGCAGCATGCTGTCCGACACGGCGTGGCGGCGGCACCAGATGCCCGCCTATCACCTGGTCGCGCCCGATGGCGGCGGGATCACGCTGGTCAATATCGGCGTCGGCCCGTCCAACGCCAAGACGATTACCGACCATCTTGCCGTGATGCGGCCCGAGGCATGGCTGATGATCGGCCACTGCGGCGGCCTGCGCGATACGCAGAAGATCGGCGACTACGTCCTCGCCCACGCCTATCTGCGCGACGACCACGTGCTCGACAGCGTGCTGCCGCCCGAAATTCCGCTGCCCGCCATCGCCGAGGTGCAGCAGGCCATGGCCCGGGCCGCCGAGGAGATCAGCGGGACCGGCGGCGTGGACCTGAAACGCCGGATGCGCACCGGCACCGTCGTCACCACCGACGATCGAAACTGGGAACTGCAGGTTTCCAAGACCGGCGGCCGACTGTCGCTGGCACGGGCGGTGGGCATCGACATGGAAAGCGCCACCATCGCGGCGCAGGGATACCGCTTCCGCGTGCCCTATGGCACGCTGCTGTGCGTGTCCGACAAGCCGATGCACGGCGAGCTGAAGCTGCCCGGGCAGGCCAACCGCTTCTACGAGCAGGCCATTGCCGGCCATCTCCAGATCGGGATCAAGAGCTGCGAATTGCTGAAGGCGGAAGGCGAACGCCTGCACAGCCGCAAGCTGCGCGCGTTCAACGAACCGCCGTTCCGGTGAACGCCGGCGGCAACGAACCGCCGTTCCGGTGAACGCCGGCGGCAACGAACCGCCGTTCCGGTGAACGCGGCGAACGAACCGCCGTTCCGTGAACCGTCTAGTCCGGCCAGATCATCAGTTCGGCGGCGCCGACCGCTTCGGTAAACAGTCGGGCCGATTGCAGGAACACTGACGTCGGTATCCCTTCCGTGCCGGTCACAATGTCCCACGACAGCCACGGATCGCCTTCCTCGTCGAGCGACATGCTGGCGAAGCGCCGGTCGTGCATGAAGCGTTCGACCCTGGCCGCGTCCAGCGGCTGCTCGGCATCGAAACCGACCATGAACTGCAGCTGGTCGCAGCCATCATGGCTCTCGCTGTCGCAGCCGTAGAAGAAGAGCTGGACCTCGCGGCCGCTCAACCTGGTGACGACCTTGGGATCGCCGATATTGTCGGTCGTCAACTCGGCGCGGTAGCCCGCCATCTCCAGCGCCGAGACCACCGTTGCCGGGTCGGCGGCGGTCACGCTCCGGGGCGCAGCCTGGGCGTGGGCAGGAGGAGCGGCGAACAGCAGGACGGCCGATGCCGCGGCGACGATGGGTTTCATGGACGATATCCTGACGATGTGCGATCGAACGGCCACGCCCTAGCGTCAATCGGTAAAGAATTTCACCAGTTCGCGGCCCAGCGCCTTTTCGGTGACGCAGGACATGTGTGTGCCCGGGATCCACGCGACATGCGCGTTCGGCAGCGCCTCGACCAGCGCTTCGGCAGAGCCATTGTCGTCGTCCTCGGTCCCGCACAGCACCAGGATCGGCAACTGCGGGATCGCCAGCTGTTCACGCTGGATCCCCAGCCCGCTGGCGGACAGCAGCAGGCGGGCGGCGACGCGGTCGATCTTCTGCGTCTTCATGAAGGCCACGGCGAAGAAGTGGCGGTCGCCGCGTTTCGCCGTGTCGAAATTGTCGATGGCGTCGATGAAGAAACCTGCGCGCCGCCGGAAATCGAGCAGCCCGTCCAGCCCCATGCCCACCAGCGCCAGCCGCCGCGGTGTCAGCCCCGCGATCGCGCCGCCCAGCACGGTGCGCGAGCCGAGCGAGAAGCCGGCGAGGTCATATTCCGCCCCATCGGCACCGATGCCGTAATGGTCGATCACATCCTCAAGGTCCTGCACCAGGATAGACGGGGGATAGCAGGCGGGATCGTGCGGCGCCTCGCTGTGCGCGTGGGCGCGCAGGTCGGGCATGAACAGCGAAAAGCCCGCCTCGGCAAGCTGGCGCGCGTGGCCGAACTTGATCCAGTTGACCTCTGCGCTGGAGAACAGCCCGTGGAGAAGGACGAGCGGGCGCCCCGCCCCCCGCGCAGGCTGCATGCGGTGTACGGCCAGGCGCGTGCCGTCGCGGGCGGTGACTGTGTCGCGGGTGACGGGAAAATCGGTGGTTTCGCTCATGGAATGTGCCTAGCCGCTGTTCCCGGACGCGCCAAGGTCGAGCCGATCATGCGGTGCGCGAAAAAAGGGCTGGAAATAATAAGTGCGCTTATTATATGCGCGGCTGTTATGGATTCGATCGGCTATCTTGTCAGCGATTGCGGCCGCAGGCTGCGGCGCGTCTTCGACCAGCGGGTACGCGAACTGGGCATCACCGGGCCGCAGGCGCGCCTGCTGCTGATGGTCGACCGCCAGCCAGGCCGCGCGCAAAGCTATTACGCGGGCGAGCTGGACGTGGAGCCGATCACGCTGACGCGCATGCTGGACCGGATGGAGGAGGCGGAGCTGATCGAACGCTGCGCCGATCCCGACGACCGGCGGGCGCGGCTGATCCATTGCACCGGCCACGGCAAGTCCCTGATCGTCAGGATCGAGGACGCCGCCGCCGCATTCAACGCCGACATGCTGAGCACCTTTGCCGAAGGGGACCGCGCAGCATTGCAGGCCCTGATCCAACGTTTGAGCGAGCGCATCAACGAGATGCTCGCCGTCCGGGAAGAAGACAATGGCTGAAGCCGTCATGACTGCCGAAACTCCAGACGAAACCGGAACCGCCGGCGAGGCGCCGCGCCGCCGCGTGCTGCGGCGTGTGCTGACCATCGTGGTGCCGCTGCTGATCGCGGCGGGCATCGGCGCGTGGTGGCTGATGAGCCAGGGGACGGTCAGCACCGACAACGCCTTCATCAAGCAGGACATGGTCAGCGTCACGCCCGAGGTGACCGGGCCGATCACGAAGATCTTCGTCAAGGACGGCCAGAACGTGAAGGCCGGCGATCCGCTGTTCCGGATCGACGAGGAGCCCTACCGCCTCGCCATCGCCAATGCCGAGGCCGCGCTGGCACAGGCGCAGGCGAATGTGTCGGCACTGAGCAATTCGGCCGATCTGTCGGGCGCCGATATCGCCGCGGCGCGCGAGGATATCGGCTTTGCCCAGTCCCGGTTCGAGCGTCAGCAGGCGCTGATGGACCGCGGATTCACGACCAAGGCCGACTATGACGCGGCGCGGCATGCCGTCAGCCAGGCGCAGGAACAGCTGCGCGCCGCCAAGGCCCGCCAGCAGGAAGCCCGTGCGCGCCTGGCCGAAGGATCCGCCGTGCCCGGCGAGAACCCCGGCGTTGCCGCCGCCAAGGCGCAGCTGGCCGAGGCGAAGCTGAATTTGCGCCGCACGCTGGTGCGCGCCTCGATGGACGGACAGGTGGCGCAGACCAGCCGCCTGCAGCCCGGCGCGCAGGCCGTGTCGGGCGTGCCGATGATGGAGATCGTCGCGATGGACAGCACCTATGTCGAGGCGAATTTCAAGGAGACCGACCTGGCCGACATGCGCCCTGGACAGCGCGTGGATGTGGAGGTCGACGCCTATCCGGGCACCAACCTGACCGGCCATGTCGAGAGCATCGGCGCGGGCACCGGTTCCGAATTCTCGCTACTGCCCGCGCAGAACGCCACCGGCAACTGGGTCAAGGTGACGCAGCGCGTGCCCGTGCGCATCGCGATCGATTCCAGCGCCGACCGTCCGCTGATCTCGGGCCTCTCGGCCACGGTCACGGTGCATACCGAGGACTGATCCTGTGGCGTCCACGTCCCTCTCCAATACGCCTGCCGCCGACACCGGCGGGAAGGCGGCGGCAGGCCCGCCGCAGGCCGCCGCACTGGACGCGGATCGGCCGCATATCGAGACGCCCAATCGCGGCATCCTGTTCTTTGCGATCATGGCGGCGGCGCTGCTGCAGATCCTCGACACCACCATCGCCAATGTCGCGCTGCCCCACATGCAGGCATCGCTGGGGGCGACGTCGGATTCCATCTCGTGGGTGCTGACCAGCTATATCGTTGCGTCGGCCATCGCGCTGCCGACGACGGGCTGGCTTTCCGGCCGCATCGGGACGCGCCCGCTGCTGCTGATCTCGGTCACCGCCTTCATCGTCTTTTCCGCGCTGTGCGGCCTGTCGGTCAGCCTGACCGAAATCGTGCTGTTCCGGCTGGGCCAGGGCGTGGCGGGCGCGTTCATCATGCCGCTCAGCCAGTCGGTGATGCTGGACGTGACCAGACCGTCGCAGCACGGCACGGCGATGATGATCTGGGCGATGGGCATCATGGCGGGGCCGATCGCGGGGCCGATCCTGGGCGGCTATCTGACCGAGAATTTCGACTGGCGCTGGGTGTTCTTCGTCAACGTGCCGGTCGGCGTGATGGCGCTGGCGCTGCTGGTGATCCATCTGCCGCACTGGGACAAGGTGAAGGTGCGGTTCGACCGCGTCGGGTTCGTGCTGATCGCTGTGGCCATCGGCGCGCTGCAACTGCTGCTGGACCGCGGCGAGCAGGTGGACTGGTTCGCATCGGGCAAATCGTGGCTGTACCTGGCGCTGATGCTGTCGTGCGGCTGGGCGGCGGTGGCGCATCTGGCGCTGGCGCGGGACCCGCTGTTCGATCGCAGCCTGTTTCGCGACCGCAATTTCAACGTGGCGCTGGTGATCATCATGGTGGTCGGGCTGTGCCTGTTCGCCACGCTGGCGCTGCTGCCGCCGCTGCTGCAGACGCTGCTGGGCTATTCGGTGCTGGAAACCGGCATGGTAATGTCGCCGCGCGGGATCGGTGTGCTGATCTGCATGCCGGTGTCGCAGTTCCTGGTGCGCAAGGGCGTGGACACCGCGGCTGATCGTGGGCGGCGGCTTTGCCGTGGTGGGCATTTCCATGTTCGAGATGGCGGCATGGTCACTCGACGTCGATGCGCGGCACATCGTCCTGACGGGCCTGCTGCAGGGGATCGGCATCGGCCTGACCTTCCTGCCGCTCAACACGCTGGCCTTTGCCACCCTGCCCGCCAAGGTCCGTGCCACCGCGTCGAGCCTGCTGAACCTGTCGCGGTCGATCGGATCGTCGATCGGCATTTCGGTGGTGGTGACGCTGCTGGCGCGCAGCGTGCAGATCAACCACATGGAACTGGCCCAGCAGGTCACGCCAGAGGCGCTGGGCAGCGCCAATCTGGGTGCGCTGTCGCGGATCGAGCCGATGGGCCCCGCCGCGATGCAGATGATCGACGGCATGATCAACCGGCAGGCGGCGATGATCGGCTATATCAACGATTTCTGGCTCATGGGCGTGGCCTGTTTCGCCACCCTGCCGCTGATCATGCTGATCCGGCCCCCGAAGAAGGGCGGCGATGCGCCGCCCGCCGACCTGGGCATTGAGGCTGCGCTCCGTCCATCGCACCGATGGACGGAACCCTCGCCGATCAGCCCTTCTTGAGATGCCTGCGGCCCAGCAGCTCCGCGATCTGCACCGCGTTCAGCGCCGCGCCCTTGCGCAGATTGTCCGACACGCACCACAGCGCAAGGCCGTTCTCGACGGTCGGAGTCCTCGCGCACGCGGCTGATGTAGGTGGCGTAGTCGCCGACGCATTCGACCGGGGTGACGTATCCGCCGTCCTCGCGCTTGTCGACCAGCATGATGCCCGGCGCCTCGCGCAGGATGTCCTGCGCCTGGGTTGCCGAGATCTCGTTCTCGAACTCGATGTTCAGCGATTCCGAATGGCCGACGAACACCGGCACGCGCACGCAGGTGGCCTGCACCTTTACCTTCGGATCCAGGATCTTCTTGGTCTCGGCGACCATCTTCCACTCTTCCTTGGTGGAGCCGTCGTCGAGGAAGACGTCGATATGCGGGATCACGTTGAAGGCGATCTGCTTGGTGAACTTGGTCGGTTCGACCTGAATCGCCGACAAAGATCGCGCGGCTCTGTTCGAACAGCTCGTCCATGCCCTGCTTGCCCGCGCCCGATACCGACTGATAGGTCGATACGACGACGCGCTTGATCCTGGCCACGTCATGCAGCGGCTTCAGCGCCACGACCATCTGCGCGGTCGAGCAGTTCGGGTTCGCGATTATGTTCTTCTTCTTGTAGCCATCGATCGCGTCGGGGTTCACCTCGGGCACGATCAGCGGCACGTCGGGGTCCATGCGGTAGAGCGACGAATTGTCGATCACCACGCAGCCCGCCGCCGCCGCCTTGGGCGCATATTCGGCCGTGGGGCCGCTGCCCGCCGCGAACAGCGCGATATCATAGCCCGAGAAGTCGAAATGCTCGATGTTCTTGCATTTGATCATCTGGCCGGTGTCGCCAATCTCGATCTCGGTCCCGACCGAGCGCGAGGAGGCAACCGCCGCGATCTCGTCATAGGGGAAGGCCCGCTCGGCGAGGATGGCCAGCATCTCGCGTCCGACATTGCCCGTGGCTCCGACAACTGCCACCCGATAACCCATGATACTTGCTTTCTTGTTCGTGAATGATAATTGCGCGAAGATCTGCCAGCTCTGCCGGCGGAATGCGCGCGGTAGTCAACCATCGCATCTTGCGCAAGCAATTGCGGGTTTGACGGGCATGAAGCCAGGCTTTGCGGCAGGCCGTACGACCGGCTAACGTCGCTCGATCGGCGGCAACGGGCGGCGTGCCTGTCCCGCCCTGCCGTGGAGGCGCAGATGAAGCTCGGGACCAAAGTTTTGACAGGCTGGCGCAGCAAGGGCGCCGCCATGGCGGCAGGGTTGACGCTGACCTTCGCCACGCCAGCGGTGGCGGACGAAAGGGACTGGGGCAACGCTAGCGACATCGGCCGCGACGCGCTGGTGATCGCGGCCATAGGACTGCCCGCGGTCAGTGGCGATGGAACCGGCGCACTGCAGG
This sequence comes from uncultured Alphaproteobacteria bacterium, assembly GCA_963752785.1. Taxonomy (GTDB): domain Bacteria; phylum Pseudomonadota; class Alphaproteobacteria; order Sphingomonadales; family Sphingomonadaceae; genus Croceicoccus. The sequence continues at coordinate 31,994 of CAVVZE010000009.1, read as the reverse complement.
CTGCGGGCAGCGTCGGATCGGCCTTTGCAATCACGGCTGCGCTCAAGGAAACGATACAGGAAACCCGCCCGGACGGCAGCAATCGCCGCAGTTTCCCGTCGGGTCACACATCAACTTCCTTTGCGGCGGCGGCCACGCTGCAGAACCGCCATGGCTGGCAGGTCGGGATACCTGCCCAGCTGCTCGCGGGCTTCGTGGGGCTGGCGCGTGTCGAGGCGGACAAGCATTACTGGCACGACGTGATCGTCGGTGCCGCCATCGGCGAGGCCGCCGGCTTCCTGATCACCACGCGCAGCGACAGCCATGTCCGGGTGCTGCCCTGGGGCGACACCAAGGGCGGCGGTGTCGTCGTCGCCGCGCGGTTCTAGGGGCTAGGGAGCCGAGCGCAGCGGACTCGCTTCCGCCAGGATCAGCATGAAGCGGCTGTCGTGGTCGTTCCAGCGCTCGACCGGTGTCCAGCCGCCTGCCAGCAGCAGCGCCGCGGCGGAGCGGCGGCCGTACTTGTGGCTGTTCTCGGTGTGGATCGTCTCGCCCGCAGTCATGGTGAACTCGCGCTCGCATACGGTGAAGGCAATGTCGCGCTGGGCTTCCAGATGCATCTCGACGCGGGCGATGTCGTCGTTCCAGATCGCCTTGTGGCGGAATGCGTCGATGGGCACCGTGCCGTCCAGCTCGCGATTGATGCGGGCGATCAGGTTCAGGTTGAACGCTGCGGTCACGCCCTGCGCATCGTCATAGGCGGGGATCAGCACCTTGCGGCTCTTGATCCGGTCCATGCCGATCAGCAGCAGCGGCGGCGTGCCTTCGGGGCTGCCTGCTTCAAGCGTGGCGCGCATCTCGCGCAGCATGTCGACCGCGGTGCGCGGGACCATGTTGCCGATGGTGGAGCCGGGGAAGAAGCCCAGCCGGGCCGTGCCCTCGATCTCTTCGGGCATGGTGACGCGGCGGGTGAAGTCGGCCTCGACCGGATGGATCGGCAGATCGGGCATCTTCGCGGCCAGCCGGTCGGCCGAGGCGCGCAGGAATTCGCCCGATATGTCGATCGGCACATAGATCGACGGATCGACGGCGCGCAGCAGCAGCGGCGTCTTGGCCGAACTGCCCGAACCGAATTCGACCACCGCGCGCCCGGTCCCGACGGTTCGCCGGAAATCGCCGCCATGGGCGCGCAGGATCTCCTTCTCGGCGCGGGTCGGGTAATATTCGGGGAGACGGGTGATATCCTCGAACAGCCGCGAACCGCGTTCGTCGTAGAACCAGCGCGCGGGCACGGCCTTCTGCGGCTCGGACAGGCCCTTCAGCACGTCGCGCTTGAATGCCTTGTCGATGCCGGCCTCATCCTCGTCAACGATGCGCAGCGCTTGCTGAACCGTCATCGGGCACTCTCCCTAGATGTCTTGTGCCAGCCTGAGGCCCGTGAACTGCCAACGCTGGTGGGGGTAGAAGAAATTGCGATAGCTGCGGCGCGAATGGCCGCGCGCGGTGGCGCAGCTGGCGCCCTTCAGCACGAATTGCCCGCTCATGAACTTGCCGTTGTATTCGCCGACCGCGCCCTTGGCGGGCGAGAAGCCCGGATAGGGAAGATAGGCCGAGCGGGTCCATTGCCAGCCGCTGCCGAACAGGTCGGGCGTGGCGGCGGGCTGCACCGCTTCGGCGCGGTCCATCTGCTGGCCGCCTGCCGGGTCGGCATCGGCAGCGGCGACTTCCCATTCGGCTTCGGTCGGCAGGCGCCTGCCCGCCCACGAGGCGAAGGCGTCGGCCTCGTAATAGGAGATGTGCGTGACGGGGGCGTCAGGGTCGCGGGCCTGCCACCCGGCGAGCGTGAAATGCTCGCCCTCATGCCAGTAGAGCGGAGCCTCGATATTCTCGCGGTTCACCCACGCCCAGCCGTCGGACAGCCAGAGCGCCGGATCGCGGTAGCCACCATCAGCGATGAACGCGTCCCATTCGCGATTGGTGACGAGGCTGCGCGACAGGCTGAACGGTTCCAGCAGCACGCGGTGGCGCGGGCCTTCGCAATCGAAGCAGAAACGGCCGTCGCAGTCCTGCCCGATGCGGGCGATGCCGCCCTGGTGCTCGATCCAGCCCTCGGCCTTTTCCTGCGGCAGGTCGGGCAGCCGGTCGAACATGGTGGGGGCCAGCGGGTTCTGGAACAGCGCATGCTTGATGTCGGTCAGCAGCAGTTCCTGGTGCTGCTGTTCATGCGCGATGCCCAGCGCGATCAGCGGGGCGCAATCCACGCGATCCAGCAGTGGTTCCATCGCCTCGTCGATGGCGCGGCGGAACGCGACGATCTCGTCCAGCGCGGGGCGCGAGAGCATGCCGCGCGAGAAGCGGGCGATGCGCTGGCCCTCCGCCTCGTAATAGGAGTTGAACAGGAACGGGTAGCGTTCGTCGAACAGGCGGTAGCCGGGCAGATGGTCGCGCAGCAGGAAGGTTTCGAAGAACCAGCTGGTATGTGCCAGGTGCCATTTGGCGGGGCTGGCATCCTCCATCGACTGGATCGTGGCATCCGCATCGGACAGATGTGCGGCAAGCGCCAGGCTGAGCGCCCGCGTTGCCCGGAATTGCCCCGCGAGCGAGGGGGATGGCCGGCTTGCCGAAAAATCGGAACCGGTCTGCGCGGAGCGAACAGCAATGTCCATGAAGCTGCAATGCGCGAGGGCGGTTCTGGTGCCCGCCCCCGCGCGAATTGAGCCGGTTTTGCCCCAAAGGACAGGGCCAAGGAACAGGGAATGCCGGAACGCCCGCGCCTAGGCGGCGTCCCTGCGGGCCAGCACCTCGGCATTCAGCTCCTCGGCCAGCAGGAACGCCAGCTCGATCGACTGCGCCGCGTTGAGGCGCGGGTCGCAATGGGTGCGATAGCGCGCGGACAGCGCATCGTCGGTGATCGCCACCGCGCCGCCGGTGCATTCGGTCACGTCCTGCCCGGTCATCTCAACATGGATGCCGCCAGCGTGCGTGCCCTCGGCCCGGTGGACCGCGAAGAAGCCCTTTACCTCGGACAGGATACGCTCGAACGGGCGCGTCTTGAAACCGCTGTCGGTCTTGATGACATTGCCGTGCATCGGATCGCACGACCACACCACCGGATGGCCTTCGCGCTTCACCGCGCGGACCAGCGGGGCAAGGCCTGCCTCCACCTTCTCATGCCCGAACCGGCTGATCAGGGTGATCCGCCCCGCCTCGCGCCGCGGGTTCAGCGTGTCGAGCATCGCCAGCAGCGCGTCGGGCGACAGGCTGGGGCCGCATTTCATGCCGATGGGATTGCCGACGCCGCGCAGATATTCGACGTGGGCCGAGCCCTCGAACCGGGTGCGGTCGCCGATCCACAGCATGTGCGCGCTGGTGTCGTACCATTCGCCGGTCAGCGAATCGCGGCGAGTCATCGCCTGCTCGTACGGCAGCAGCAGCGCTTCGTGGCTGGTGTAGAAACTGGTGCCCTGCAGTTGCGGCACGGTCGCCGGATCGACGCCGCAGGCCTCCATGAAGTCCAGCGCCTCGCTGATGCGGTCCGCGGTCTGGGCGAAGCGCGTGCCCCATGGTGACCGGTCCATGAAATCCAGCGTCCACTGGTGCACCTGGCGCAGGTTCGCATAACCGCCGCCCGCGAAGGCACGCAGCAGGTTCAGCGTGGCGGCCGCCTGGCTATAGGCGCGGATCATGCGTTCGGGATCGGGCTTGCGGCCCTCCGCCTCGAACGCGATGTCGTTGATGTTGTCGCCGAAATAGCTGGGCAGCTCGACGCCGTCCTTGACTTCGACATCGCTGGAACGCGGCTTGGCGAACTGGCCCGCCATGCGGCCGACCTTCACCACCTTCTGCTTGCTGGCGAAGGTCAGCACCACCGCCATCTGCAGGATCACGCGGAACGTGTCGCGGATATTGTCGGGATGGAATTCGGCGAAGCTTTCGGCGCAGTCTCCGCCCTGCAGCAGGAAGCCGCGGCCGTGCGATACCTCGCCTAGGTCGGCTTTCAGCGCGCGGGCCTCTCCCGCGAAGACGAGCGGGGGAAATCGGGTCAGCCTGTGCTCCGCATCGGCCAGCGCCGCTGCGTCGGCATAGGCGGGAAGATGCCTTGCTTCCTGCGATTTCCAGCTATCGGGGCTCCAGTCCGCCGTCTTGTTCACTTCGTCACTCCATCGCCTGCCGGGTCGCCCTGTCGGGAGTGCCGCGGCAGTTTCCTGCTCCATCCGAAATGTCGGAATGGAGCCGCCCTTACCCCTTGGGGCAGGTCAATGCAAAGGTTTCACTCGCAACCGGGCCTTGCGCAAGATTGCTGCGAGGGCGCTTATCGCGAGGCGGCTCCCTGCGAAGCGCCCGCGCGCGCGGTGGCGCCGGGCACGATCTCCACCCGCATTGCGTCACCGCTCAGGAAACGCTGCGCCAGCGCCTGCATCTCTTCGGGCGTGACCTGCGAATAGTCGCGGATGATGGTGCGGATCTGTTCGATCCGGCGCGGATCGCGCGATGCGCCGCCCAGTTCGCTCAGCCAGAAGCCGTTCCCGCTCGACACGCGCTCGATATAGCTGCGCAGCGGTTCGGTCACGCGGGCGATCTCTTCCGCGCTGGGCGGATTGGTCGCCAGATCCTCGGCGATGCTGGTCGCGGTGTCGAAGAACACCTGCACCTCGTCCGGCTCGACCTGCGCCATCGCGATGATCGACCCGCCGGTGTCGCGGTCCAGCGGCCAGCGCGAGGCGACATTGGGCGAATAGCTGGCGCCCAGCTTCTCGCGCATCGCGTCGAACAGGCGGTTGGAGAAGATCTGCGTCAGCACCTGCGTCTTGCGCGACAGGGTCACGTCGTCGCGCCCGCCGCCCGTCGGCCAGGCGACCACCGCCGCCGCCTCGTCCGCGTCACCGCGGTGGCGCAGCACGAAAGGCTCGCCGCCGGTCTTCGGCGGGCTCGACAATTGCGGCAGCGCCTCCGCGGGTTCGCGCGGGGCCAGCGCGCCGAAGGTCTTCTCGAGCGCGGCGATGCCTTCCTCGCGGTTGAAATCGCCGAAGATCTCCACCTGGATCGGTCCGCTGGCCAGCACCGGCGCCCAGCTCTGCTTGAAGTCCTGCGCGGTCACGGCCTGCAATTCGGCGGGCGTCGGCGACTTGAAGCGCGGATCCTCACCCCGCAGCAGATATTCAAGATCCCGGTTCAGCACGCCCGAGGGGCTGGCGGCATAGGAATCATAGCTGATCGACAGCCCCGCCTTCGCCCGCTCCAGCGGCGCGGTGTCCCAGCGCGGATCGGCCAGCTTGGCGGCGAACAGGTAGAGCTGATCCTCGAGATCGGCGGCGCGCGTCTCGCCAGAAAAGACGAAATCGCTGTCGTCGATCGAGAATTGCAGCCCCATCTTGCGGCCCGTCGTGATGCGGTCGAGCGCATCCTGATCAAGCTCGCCGATGCCCGATCCCATCAGCGCGACTTCGCCCAGTGCGATTTCCGCATTGTCCTTTGCGTCGAACGCGCCATAGCCCGCGCCGAAGCGTACGCGCACGCTGACGCGGCCCGGTTCGGCAGTGCTGGGCCAGATCATCGCGGTGACGCCGTTCGACAGGCGCAGCAGCTCGATCTCGAACAATCCGGTGGGGGCCTGCGCCACCACCGTACCCGGCGTGCCGAGCGAAGGCAGTTCGTCGAACGAGATCGCCTCGCCAGTGACACGCGCCGAAGCGTCGGCCTCCACCGGCTGCAGCAGGGCGGCACGGAAGGCCGCCTCGTCCGCTTCGCTGGCGGCGGGCACGCTCATCAGCCCGCGCACCACGTCGCCGCTGAACAGCTGGCGCGTGTGCTTCAGCAGCAGGTCGGGCGTCAGCTTCGGCTTCATGCCCTCGAACACGTCCTGCACCACTTCGGGCGCGGCGACCGTTTCGCGGATATTGATCGCCTCGACCACATTGTCGACGAGGTCGGAAGCCTGCTGCACGTCGCGGGTTTCGACGCCGATGCGGAAGGCGTTCTCGAACTCCGCCGCCTCACGGTCGATCTCGGCCTGGGTGGGCGGGTTCTCGATCGCGTCCTTGATCACGGCGCGCACGTCGAGCAGCGCGGCCTTCCAGTCCGGCCCCAGCGGAGTGATCGACACGAAAGTCGCGTCGGTCGAGCGGTTGAGATCGTCCTGCGCCACCGACGCGGCAAGGAAGCTGCCGCCCCCGCGCGCCGCCGTTTCAAGGCGGCGATTGATGATCGACATGGCGAGCTGGTCGGTCAGCAGCCCCTCGTTATATTCGATCGTGTCGACCACCGGCCGCCACGGGCGCATCACCGCATAACCGATATTGCGCGGCAGATCGGGTTCGACGATCACGCTGACCTTGTCGACCGGCGCCAACGCGCCCGGCGCGGTCTGCGCATTTGGACCGGGGACCGGATCGCCGAACGGCGGCGCGGGATTCGCGGTTCCCTTGGCCTTCCAGTCGCCGAACGCAGTTTTCACCGCCTGCTCCAGCACCGGGGTCGGGAAGTCGCCCGCGACGACGATGATCGTGTTGTCGGGCCGGTACCAGCGGTTGTAGAACGCGCTGACGCTGTCGCCGGTTGCCGCCTGCAGCGTTTCCACCGTGCCGATGGGCAGGCGTTCGGCAATGCGCTGGCCCGCGAAATAGGTCTGCTGCGTGGCTTCGGAAATGCGCCGCCCCGCGGCACCGCGTTCGCGCCGTTCGGCCAGCACGATGGGCAGTTCGGTCTGCACGTTCGCATCGTTCAGCACCGGTCCCGTCACCATGCCGGACAGCAGCTTGAACACCTCGGCCAGCTTGGCCTGGTCGACGTCGGGCACATCGACGTTGTACACGGTCTGCGTGGGCGAAGTGAACGCGCCGGTATCGGCGCCGATGGTGGTGCCCAGCTCGCGCCAGCGTTCGATCGCCTGCCCGTTCGCCAGATATTTCGATTCGCGGAAGAGGAGATGTTCCAGGAGATGGGCAAAGCCGCGCTCGCTATCCGCCTCGTGGATCGAGCCGGCATCGACCGCGACGCGGACCGAGACCTGGTTGGCGGGAATATCGTTCTGCCGCACCGCATAGCGCAGGCCGTTGTCGAGCTCGCCGAACACCCATTCCTGGTCCACCGGAATGTCGCTGCCGCGATAGAGCCACGGGCGGTCCAATTCGACTTGCGGCCAGTCGCGCTTCGCCTCGGCAGACGGGGCCGGCTGCGCGAACGCGGGCGCGGCGACGAGAAGCGAGGTGCTGGCAAGAAGGGCGGCGAGCGCGGCGGTGACCGCTTTGCGGGGATGGAATTGCATGGTGCCTGTATAGGAACGGGCGCCATGAAGCGCCAGTGAATGCGGCAAGGTGAATGCGGCAGGTAAGCGCGCCGAAAACCCCCGCATGTCCTTGCCGTTCCCGACTGCCGATAGGCGCGCTTGGCTCCCGCCAAGCAATCGCCGCTTGAACGGCGGGGCGCTTCGCCTAAATCAGCCCTATGTATATAGAGACCGAAACCACCCCCAATCCCGCCACGCTGAAATTCCTGCCCGGGCGGCAGGTCATGCCGTCGGGCACGCGCGATTTCGCCGATCCCGAAAGCGCGGAGGCGTCACCGCTGGCATCGGCGCTGTTCTCGCTGGGCGACGTGACGGGCGTGTTCTTCGGGTCGGATTTCGTGTCCGTCACCGCGGCGCAGGGCACCGACTGGGCCGCGCTGAAACCGCAGGTGGTGGCGGTGCTGCTGGACCATTTCGTGTCCGAAGCGCCCCTGTTCGCGGGCGGCGATGCCGCCGGCTTCGCGGTACCGGCCGAGGACGAGGCCATCGAGGACAGCCCCGAGGACGCCGATGTGATCGCCCAGATCCGCGAGCTGATCGAGACGCGCGTGCGCCCTGCCGTCGCGGGCGATGGCGGCGACATCATCTATCGCGGTTTTCGCGAGGGCGTGGTCTTCCTGCAGATGCAGGGTGCCTGTTCGGGCTGTCCCTCCTCGACAGCGACGCTGAAGCAGGGCATCGAGGGTCTGCTGAAACATTACGTTCCCGAAGTGACCGAGGTGCGCGCGGCCTGACCGGCCTTTCGCGGCCCTGACCCCTGGGGAGCGGCAAGGAAGGACCTGCCTTAAAGTGCGCACTCTCGTCATCGATTGCGCTACGGAGAACTGTTCGGCCGCCCTGTTTGAAGACGCAGGGTTCGAGGGGACGGGCGATGCACTGCGCCTGATTGATGCGCGCTGCGAAACGCTGGGCCGCGGCCATGCCGAGCGGCTGGTGCCGATGATCGGCGAATTGTCCGGCGGCGGACGGGCGGACCGCATTGCTGTATCGACCGGGCCCGGCAGCTTTACCGGTATCCGCGTGGGGCTGGCCGCAGCCAAGGCGCTGGCGCTGGCGTGGCGCGCCGAGCTGGTCGGCTTCCCGACACTGGCGTTGATCGCGGCGCAGGCGCGGATCGACCGCGGCGAGCAAGCCGTCGGCATCGCCAACAATGCGGGGCACGGCGAATGGTTCGTGCAGCGCTTCGCCTCCTCGGGCCTTCCGGAAGGCGAGGCCCGCTCGCTTCCTCCCGCAGAGGCGCTGCACATCCTCGACATGCCGCTGGTCGCGGGCAGCAGGGCCGAGGCGCTGGTCGAGGCGCGCGGTTATGGCGAGGCGCTGACGATCCTGCCCGACGCGCGTGCCTTTGCCGCCCTTCCGGCCGCCCTGCCGCTTGTCGAGCCCCGTCCCGCCTATGGACGGAAACCCGACGCCGCCCTTCCCGGTGAAGGAGGCGCAAGGCAGCGCCGGACCGGTGCCGCGCAGGCTGGCTGATGGCCGAGCAGCGCATCGCCGATGCCATCATGCGCGTCATGGACGTGGCCTTCGACCCGGTTTTCGGAGAGGCCTGGACACGCTCGCAATTGCTGGGGGCGCTGGTTCTTCCCGATACGCGCTGCGTGCTGATCGATGCCTCGGGCAACCTTGCTTCGCCCGATCTGGAGCGGATCGTCGGATTCGCATTGCTGCGGCGCGTGCTGGACGAGGAAGAGCTGCTGCTGATCGCCATTTCGCCCGAATGGCGCGGCAGGGGGCTGGGCGCCCGGTTGCTCGACGCGGCGGTGGAAACGTCGCGCGACCTGCGCTGTTCGAAGATGTTTCTTGAAATGCGCGACGACAATCCTGCGCGCCATCTGTATCAGGCCCGCGGCTTCAGGCCGGTCGGGCTAAGGCGCGAATATTATGCGGGATGCGATGGCAAGCGGCGCAATGCGATTACTTTCATGCGCATGATTAACGCCTCTTAAGCCGATAAGTCTGGTGACATCATTTATCCCTGCGGGGCGGGTGAAGGAAATGGCTTCGCCAGAAAGGCTGCAAGTCGGAATTTCAGATTTGAATTAGCTGGATTTCGATGAAGAGCGTCGAAGGAATAGTTGTATTTTAATAAATGATGCATAATACGGTCCATATCGCCGATCTGGCTTTCGGGGTGGCCGACTGGCGTGAAGAACCGTACTGAAAGGATAATTGTCATGGATAATCCCGTACTCGACGTGAACGAGACACTGATTACACTCACGTCGGATATCGTGGCCGCCCACGTCAGCAACAATAACGTCGAAGTTGGTGAAGTCCCCTCGCTCATCAGCAACGTCTATGCTGCCCTCGCCGGTCTCGGCGAAGCGAAGCAGGAGGAAGAGACGCCGCCCGAACCGGCCGTGTCGATCCGCTCCTCGATCAAGCCCGATTACATCGTGTGTCTGGAAGACGGCAAGAAGCTGAAAATGCTGAAGCGCCACCTGATGACGCATTACAACATGACTCCCGACGAATATCGTCAGCGCTGGAACCTTCCGGCCGACTATCCGATGGTTGCCCCCAACTATGCGGAAAAGCGCCGCGAACTGGCGAAGAAGATCGGCCTGGGCCGCAAGCCCGGCGCTCGCCGCAAGAAGGCCTGACCTTCTGCGTTCCGCGGGCCCTTGGTCGGGCCCGCCTCTGCCCGGCCGACCCTCATCCCCCACCCCCCCTGGCCGGGACGGATACAATGTTTCAGGGCGGTTGCGTTGGCGGCGGCGCGGTCTATGATCGCGGCGAAGCGGTGCAGCCGCCCTTTTGATCTGTTTCCAGTTGTATTCAAGGTTGTAACCCCGTGCCCAACCCGATCGATATCGAGGCGATCTGCGCCGAACGCGGACTTCGCATCACCGAACAGCGCCGCGTAATCGCCAAGGTGCTGTCCGAAAGCACCGACCATCCCGATGTCGAGAAGCTGCACGAACGCGCGTCCGCCATCGATCCGGGCATTTCGATCGCCACGGTCTATCGCACCGTGCGCCTGTTCGAAGAGGCGGGCATTCTCGACCGCCATGATTTCGGCGATGGCCGCGCCCGGTACGAGGCTTCGCCCGAGGCGCATCACGATCACCTGATCGACGTCGAGACCGGCAAGGTCGTTGAATTCGTGGACCCTGAACTCGAATCGCTGCAGCGCCAGATCGCCGAGAAGCTGGGCTTCCGCCTCGTCGATCACCGCATGGAGCTTTACGGCGTCCGCCTCGACCGCGACTGACGGCCCGATGGGCTGGCGCGCACCCATAAGGCTGGCGGCGTTGGCGCTGTGGCTGGTCGCCTGCGTCACTGTCTATTACTTGCGGGCGCTGCTGCCGGGCCGCAATCCGGTGCCGCCGGTGTTCCTGACCGGCGTTGCGGTCATCGCGGGGGTCCGGATTACGGTCAGGGGCACCTGCCCCCGCCGCGCGATGCTGTTGGCCAACCACGTCAGCTGGATCGACATTCCGGCGCTGGCGGCGACCGCCCGCTCCGCCTTTGTCGCGCATGACGGGCTGCAGGGCCATCCGGTCTTCAAGGCACTGTGCGAGATGAACGACACGATCTTCATCGCGCGTTCGCAGCGGCATACCGTGTCGCGGCAGGTCGACCAGATCCGCGCCGCGCTCGACGAAACCGACGTGCTCACGCTTTTCCCCGAAGGCACCACCGACCCCGGCGACGCGCTGCTGCCGATCAAGAGCAGCCTGTTGTCCGCCATCGATCCCCCGCCCGAGGGCGTGCCGGTCGTGCCCGTGCTGCTGCAATACCGCACGCCCGAGGATATTGCCTGGCTGGGCGACCAGCCGGGGGTCCAGAATTTCCTGAACATCATGAAACGCGTGCAGCCCGTCGAACTGACCGTGCATTTCCTGGCGCCGCTGCAGGGCGAGGAACTGGCGGGGCGCAAGGCCATGGCGGCCGCGGTCGCCTCGCGTCTGGAGATTGCCATGGGACTCGCAAACGGGACGGCAAAGGCGTAAGGGCGCGCCCCATGACATCCGTTATCGAACCCAAGACCTATCGCATCAAGAGCTTCGGCTGCCAGATGAACGTCTATGACGGCGAGCGCATGGCCGAATTGCTGGGCGCGCAGGGCATGTCGGCCGCGCCCGAAGGCGGTGATGCCGACCTTGTCGTGCTCAATACCTGCCACATCCGCGAAAAGGCGGCCGAAAAGGTCTATTCCGACATCGGCCGCTTGCGGCGCGACGATGGATCCGCCCCGCTGATCGCGGTCGCCGGCTGCGTCGCGCAGGCCGAGGGCGAGGAGATCATGGCGCGCAGCCCCCACGTGAAGATGGTGGTCGGCCCGCAGGCCTACCACCGCCTGCCCGCGATGATCGAGAAGGCGGGCCGCGGCGAGCGTGTGACAGACACCGACATGCCCGCCAATGCCAAGTTCGGCGCTTTGCCGGGCCGCACCAAGCGCGCGCCATCGGCGTTCCTTACCGTGCAGGAAGGCTGCGACAAGTTCTGCACCTATTGCGTGGTGCCCTACACGCGTGGCGCAGAGATCAGCCGTCCCTTCGCCGATCTGGTCGAGGAAGCGAAGCGCCTCGTCGATGCCGGCGCGCGCGAGATCACGCTGCTGGGCCAGAACGTCAATGCCTGGGACGGCGAGGACGACAAGGGCCGCGCGGTCGGCCTCGACGGGCTGATCCGCGCGCTGGCCGCTCTGCCCGACCTCAAGCGCATCCGCTATACCACCAGCCACCCGAATGACATGAGCGACGCGCTGGTCGCCGCGCATGGCGAGGTCGGGAAGCTGATGCCCTATCTGCATCTGCCGGTGCAATCGGGCAGCAATCGCGTGCTGGCCGCCATGAACCGCAGCCATAGCGCGGAAAGCTATGTCGCGCTGATCGAGCGGTTCCGCAGCGCGCGGCCCGATATCGCGATCAGCGGCGATTTCATCGTCGGCTTTCCGGGCGAGAGCGATGCGGAGTTCGAGGAGACGCTGGCAATGGTCGAGACCATCCGCTATGCCGCCGCCTTCAGCTTCAAATATTCGCCGCGCCCCGGCACCCCTGCCGCCACCATGGACGGCCAGATCGCCAAAGAGGTGATGGACGAGCGGTTGCAGCGGCTGCAGGCAGCGCTCCAGCGCGACAGCCTGGCTTTCAATCGGGGATCGGTCGGCCGCACATGCGAGGTGCTGGTCGAGCGCAAGGGCCGCAAGCCGGGCCAATGGCTGGGCAAGACGCCGTGGTTGCAATCGGCCTGGTTCGAGGCAGATGCCGCGATCGGCGATCTGGTGCAGGTCGAACTGCTGGCAGCGGGTCCGAACTCGCTCGAAGCGCGCCCTGTCTAGACCGTAGCAGCTTTTCGTTCGTACTATTGATCGCCCGTGCGGGTTGATTGATCCTGATCGGCGACGGCTTCGGTGTTGGCTTTGGGGGTTGCATGCACGTTCAGCAGGGCAGACTCCCTGATCGTTGCCGGGCCGCGTCCTCGTCTCTACGCCGCAACCAGGTGCATTGACCACCACCGCAGGCATAGTCGCAAGTGCAAGAGCCGCGGCACCAGGAACGAACGCCATCGTCATCACTTTCATCCCGCTTCGATTGCCCTCGGCCCGGTCGAAACGCAGCTCGCCATGGCGAACGTCAGGAGCGGGCCGACCGATGCGGCAGAGAAAGCGGCCATGGCACGGCTTCCACCTTATCGCTTGCAGCAGATTGGGGTAAGTGCAAACGACTGCGGAGAGGAGCCATGACCCTGCGAAACAGTCCTTTCCCAATGCCGGTACACCGGCGCGCCCTGGTGGCCGCATGGGCGATCTGCTGCGTGCTGATGGCGGCCTGCGATGGCGCGCCACCGGATCCCATGCCGGAACCGCTGCCCATCGCTGCACCCTCGACAAGGGTGGAGGATGCCGGGGAAAGCCCGCCCAACCCCGACGGGTTGCAGCTTGCCCCCGGCTTTGCGCCGCTGGCGTTCGACCTGACGAACACCGGCTGGCTGGTGACGGCGGTGGACGGGGTGCCGACCGCCGATCTGCAGGACGATCTGGCGACGGTCCATTTCGGGCGTTCCTATCTGCGCTGGCTCGGCTGCGATCAGGCGGAGGCGCTATATATCCCCCTCACCCGCAGCTTCGCGCTGGGCGAGCCGAAGCGCAAGACCAGCGAATGCCGCGACAGCAAGGTGGACGCGGCGCTGGCATCGGTGCTGGCCGACACGCCGCTGATCGGCCGCAACCGCGAGGGCAAGGTGATGCTGGCGAGCCGCACCCATGCGATCACGCTCAGCCGGATCGACAGCGGACCCAGGGACCCGCAGGCGCCGCCGCTCGACGCTGCGCCGTTCGAGATCATGACCGGCGAGGCGCCCGGCGCGCGCCCGATCCTGTCGCTGCACAAGGGGCGCTTTGCCATCTGGATGGACTGCCCCGCCGCCATCAGCGGCAGCCTGCGCATGCTGGAGGGGCGGCTGCGCACCGGCAATGTCCAGGTGAAGCCATGCGACACCTACCGCGCCGGGGCGCGGGACGATCTGGCAGCGTTCTTCCGTACCTCGCCTGCCGTCGCCCGGGGGCGGAACGGCGAACTGATGCTCAGCGATGGCGAAAGCGTGATGACCGCGCGCCAGTGCAGCGCGAATCCCGCGCGGTGCCGCCGCACCGCAGCGGCCATCGATGTCGCGGACGAGAGGGCAAAGGACGAGAGCGCCAGCCCGGCAGGCCAGTCGCAGGGGTTTATCCCCAGCCGCTGACCCGCGGCCGACTTGTCTAAGCCCGTTGGCCACCTATCTTGCTGATTACAAACAGGCCGGTTTTCATCGCGGTCCGAGTCGGTTCCGCATCACCCCTGCCGGTCGTGACAAGGAGCACGAGTGAGCCGCAAGAACGCGCGCGTTGCCGCACCCACGGCCCCCACGGGCAACTGGCCCGCCACCGATCGATCCGCGCCTCTTGGCGACAGACCGGCGAACGGCACCGCCCGGTCCCGGACCGAGATGGAATTCCCCGACGCCGAGACGCTGGGTGCCCTGTTCGGGCAATTCGATCGCAATCTGGTGCAGATCGAAGACCGCCTCGGCGTCTATATCTCGGCCCGCGGCAATCGCGTGCAGATCGAGGGGAGCGAGGAAGCCGTCGCTCGCACCCGCGATGTGCTGGCGGGCATGCAGCAGCAGCTGCTGTCGGGATTCGAGCTTGATGCAGGCGCGGTCGACGCGCTCATCGCGATGAGCAGCGAGCCGACGCTGGACGGCATCGTCACTGGCGATGATGAGAGCGGGCTTGGCGGCGGGCTGAACCGCAACGGCCGTCCGCAGATCATGATCCGCACCCGCAAGAAGACCATCGCCCCGCGGTCGAAGGCGCAGGAAGCCTACATGCAGGCGCTGGTCAGCAACGACATCATCTTCGCGCTGGGCCCGGCGGGCACGGGCAAGACCTATCTTGCGGTGGCGCAGGCGGTCGCGCAGCTGATCACCGGCAGCGTGCAGCGCCTGATCCTGTCGCGCCCCGCAGTCGAGGCGGGGGAGAAGCTGGGCTTTCTCCCCGGCGACATGAAGGACAAGGTCGATCCCTATCTGCGTCCGCTGTACGACGCGCTGTTCGACTGCATGCCGCCCGAACAGGTCGAACGCCGGCTGGCGAGCGGAGAGATCGAGATCGCGCCCATCGCCTTCATGCGCGGGCGGACCTTGGCCGATGCCTTCGTGATTCTGGACGAAGCGCAGAACACCACGCGCGAGCAGATGAAGATGTTCCTGACCCGCTTTGGCCAGAACAGCCGGATGGTGGTGTGCGGCGACCCGAAGCAGGTCGATATTCCCGGCGGCGACCGTCATTCCGGCCTGGCCGATGCGGTGGACCGGCTGGAGGGCGTGGACGGCATCGCGGTCAGCCGCTTTACCGCCGCCGACGTGGTGCGCCACCCGATCGTGGGCCGCATCGTCGATGCCTATGAAGGATCGGGCGTCGCGGGCTGACGCCTGCCGCGACAGGGAATTTGCATGACTTCACCGACCCTGGAAATCGATGTTTCGCCCGAATGGGGCGATGAGACCGACTGGGACAGGCTGGCCAACCGCGCCGCCGAGGCAATTGCCGCCGAGGCGGCGGAGCTGGCCAATCCCGATATGCTGGTCAGCCTCGTCTTTGCCGATGACGAGGAGGTGCATGTCCTCAACCGCCAGTGGCGGGCGAAGGACAAGCCCACCAACGTCTTGAGTTTCCCCATGCTTTCGCGCGAGGAAGTGCTCCGCGCGGGTGCCGAGGAGAACCGCGGCGCCCCCGTCATGCTGGGCGACATCGTGCTGGCGCGCGAGACCTGCATGCGCGAGGCGGCGGAAAAATCGGTTGCACTTGCAGTTCATGCAACGCATCTGGTGATCCACGGACTGCTCCATCTTGCCGGTCACGATCACGAGCTGGGGACGGCCGAGGCCGAGGAGATGGAGGGGCTGGAGGTTCGGGCGCTCGCCCGGCTCGGGATCGGCGATCCCTATCATTCTTGAAACTGGCCGCGCCCGGCACTCCACCGGCCGGACATAGGCGAAAGGTTCGAAAGGCCGGTCATGGCCGACAGCAGTCACAGTACCGACACCGGCTCCCAGGAGCCGGACAGGCGCCTTTTATGGCACCGCATCCGCGCATTCTTCGATAGCGGCGACGGCGAACAGTCGCTGCGCGCCCAGATCGAGGAAGCCATCGACGAGCACGAGGAAGAGGAAGGGCGCGAAGGGCCCGCCCACGAAAGCGGCGACCTGTCGCAGATCGAGCGGCAGATGCTGCGCAACCTTCTGCATTTTTCGGAAAAGGACGCCGACGACGTGTCGATCCCGCGCGGCGAGATCATTGCGATCGACCGCGCGGCCAGCTGGGACACGCTGGTCGCGACCTTTGCCGAGCACGGCCATTCGCGCCTGCCGGTCTATTCGGAAACGCTGGACCATGTGATCGGCATGATGCTGATCAAGGACGTGTTCCCGTTCCTGGCCCAGAACCGCCCGCCACCCAGGGACTGGACCACGCTGATGCGCCAGCCGCTCTATGTGCCGCAGGCGCGCGGGGCGCTGGACGTGCTGGCCGACATGCGCTCGCGCCGGGTGCACCTGGCCATCGTGGTCGACGAATATTCGGGCACCGACGGCGTCATCACGATCGAGGACCTGGTCGAGGAGATCGTCGGCGACATCGAGGACGAGCATGACGACGCACCCGTCGAACTGCTGGTCCCTATCGACGAGGGCATGTGGGACGCCGACGCCCGCGCGCAGCTGATCGACGTGGCGCGCAGGGTCGATCCGCGCCTTGCCGAGGTCGAAGGACAGGTTGACACGCTGGGCGGTCTCGCCTTCGTTCTGGCCGAACGGGTGCCCACCGTGGGCGAAGTGCTGGAACATGACAGCGGCTGGAAGCTGGAAGTGATCGGCGGCGACGAACGCCATGTCGAACGCATCCGGCTGCATCCGCCCGTCGCGGACCAGCCGACAGACGATGAAAGTGCCGATTGATGGCGACACGCCGCCTTCCTCCCCTCCGATCGCTGGAAGCCTTCGTGCGCATCGTGCGGCTGGGCTCGGCCAAGGCGGCGGCGGCTGAACTCGCGCTCAGCCCCTCGGCCTTGTCGCGCCGCGTCACCGCGCTTGAGGATTACACGGGCCGCAAGCTGTTCAATCGCGGCCACCAGACGATGAAGCTGACCGAGGACGGGCAGGCGCTGTTCGACGCGGTCGCCCCCGCGCTGGACGAGCTGGCCGAGCAGGTCGGGCGGCAGATGGCCGACAACAAGATCCTGCGCCTGCGGCTGAACGTGCTGCCCCTGTTCGGCGAA
The DNA here is from genome assembly GCA_963752785.1 of uncultured Alphaproteobacteria bacterium. GTDB lineage: Bacteria > Pseudomonadota > Alphaproteobacteria > Sphingomonadales > Sphingomonadaceae > Croceicoccus. Next base: position 14,966 of record CAVVZE010000009.1, on the reverse strand, counting down.
CAGCGACTGGTGCCGCGCCTGCCCGAATTGCGGCAGCTGTATCCCGCACTGCATATCGACATCGACAGCTCGCCCAATCCGATGGCGCGGCTGGGCGAATCGATCGATGCGGCCATCGTCATCGCAGACCAGATCGATCCCCGGCTCCACGCGGTGCGGCTGGACCAGAACAAGGTCCACGCCATCGCCTCGCGCAAGACGGTGGACGAGCTTGGCGACGTGCCCGATCCGGCGCGGCTGGAGACAATGAACTATCTCGTCCACTCGGACATGGATCTCAGCTTCAATGCATGGCGCGAGGCGGTCGGCATCGACACTCGCCGCGAGCCGCTGGTCGATCATTTCGATTCGGGCGCGCTGATCCTGGAAGGCGCGGCGCAGGGGCTGGGCATCGCGATCATGCACGGCGACCACCTCACCCGCGCGCGCGACGAGCGGCTGGCCCGCCTGTTCCCCGAGCTTGAGATCGAGAGCCCCTACAGCTTCTGGTTCGTCTGCCGGCCCAAGGCGCTGGAAACCCGCCCCGTACGGATTTTCCACGATTGGCTGCAGAGTGCGAAACTTTAGCCCGCGAATTAGGGCGAGCATCGCGAAGCGAGCGGAGACCTAATTCGCCAGAGGCGAAAGTGCGGCCGGCGGCCGCTAGGGCATCAGCCCGTAGCGTGTCGTTCGACGTCACAGCCGCGGCTTCGCCGTGGCTGGGCCCAATTCCGGTTCAACCGCTAATAACTGAAATGAAATGGTAACCCGCCGTTAGGGTTTCGCCGCTTAGCTAGGCTCTAGAAGGAGCTTTCCATGGCATTCACCGAAAAGGAAGTACGCGATTGGCATAATCGTAGGAAGTCAGGGCGGGGGCATGATCCTGCATCTAATACCGTCTTCTGCGCTCATTGCGGAAGTCCCGCTCCGAATGCTCTGCTGGACTCCATTTTTCCGCTTTGCGTTGCATGCGACGATTAACGAAGGTCTGCAGCCAAGCACTATAAATCGTCCGCTTTTTTGTCCCGTCCCACAAAAAAGGGGCGCCCAGAAGCGCCCCTCCTTCATACATCGCTGACCGCCAATATTACGAAACGGTCGCCTTCACGATCTTGCCCGGATTTGCCGGCGGCTCGCCCTTGGGCAGCGCGTCGACGTGGTCCATGCCTTCCTCGACCTCGCCCCAGACGGTGTACTGGCGGTCGAGGAAACGGGCGTCGTCGAAGCAGATGAAGAACTGCGAATTGGCGCTGTTGGGCGCGGATGTGCGCGCCATCGAGCAGACGCCGCGCGTGTGCGGGTGGTCGTTGAACTCGGCCTTGAGGTCGGGCTTGTCCGAACCGCCCATGCCGGTGCCGTTCGGACAGCCGCCCTGCGCCATGAAGCCGGGGATGACGCGGTGGAACTTCACGCCGTCGTAAAAGCCTTCATTCGCCAGTTCCTTGATGCGCTCCACATGGCCGGGGGCCAGGTCGGGGCGCAGCTTGATGACGACGTCGCCGCCCTCGCCATTGCCGGTGTCGAGCGTGAGGGTGAGTTTATCCTCGGACATGCAATCTCCTTTGTCGCCCGCGCTGACGGGGCGTTCATTCAGGTCGTACCCGCATATAGGCAATCGCCGCGAGATGTCACGCCCGCCCCTGCCGGGTAGCGCCGCCAGTATCGTGCCGGTCTGCACACAGGGTTTCCGCCATCTTGTACTCAGCCTTGCCCACAATCTTGTCCACAAGCCATCCACACGGGCGCGACAAGGGGGAAAGCCGCGTTTCGCGGTTGATTTCGCGGTGCAGCATCCTAGACACCGGCACTGATGGACCGCGACGATCATAATCCCGCCGACGGGCATGCGGCCGAACCGGATGGGGCCGAAGAGGCGACGCTGGCGGAGATCATCGCGGCGGAGGATGCCGATCGCCTGAGCGAGGCCGAGGAAGCGCGCGCCGAGCGGCTGGACGAGGATGACCGGCTGAAGCCCGAATTCGTCGAGGCGGTGCGCGAGGCGCTGGAAGAGGACGCCGAGACCGACGTCCGCGACCTGGTCGAGCCGCTCCATCCCGCCGACATCGCCGATCTGTTCGAAATCCTGCCGCGAGAGGACCGCCCGGCCCTCGCCCGCGGCATCGCCGATCTGATGAGCGGCGAAGTCATCTCGGAGATGAACGACTACGTTCGCGACGATCTGCTGGAATCGCTGCCACCCGACGCAGTCGCGGGCATTGCCGAGCAGCTGGAAACCGACGACGCCGTCGCGCTGATCGAGGATCTGGACGCCAGCGACCAGGCCGCCGTTCTGGCCGAAATGGGCCCCGAGGACCGCGCCGCAATCGAAAGCGCGCTGTCCTTCCCCGAGGAATCGGCGGGCCGCCTGATGCAGCGCGACCTGGTCGCGGTGCCCGAGCATATCACCATCGGCGACCTGATCGACTACATGCGCGAGAATGCGGACCTGACCACCGAGTTCTGGGAGGTCTTCGTCGTCGATCCCGCGCATCGCCCGGTCGGTTCGGTGCAGCTGTCGTGGATCCTGCGCACGCCGCGCGGCGTCGCCATCGCCGACGTGATGAAGCGCGACCAGACGCTGATCCCGGCCGACCTGGACCAGGAAGAGGTCGCGCTGCGCTTTCAGAAATACGCGCTGATTTCCGCGGCGGTGGTGGACGAAGCCGGGCGGCTGATTGGCCAGATCACCGCCGACGACGTCGCGCATATCATCCAGGAAGAAGCGGGCGAGGATACGCTGCTGCTGTCCGGCGCGGGCGAAGGCGACATCAACGAGCCGATCCGCACGTCCTATTCGCAGCGCGTGCGCTGGCTGATCGCGAACCTGGGCACGGCGCTGGTCGCCTCGCTGATCATCGCGGCGTTCGGCGCGGCGATCGAGCAACTGGTGGCGCTGGCGATCCTGATGCCGGTCGTCGCCAGCATCGGCGGCAATGCGGGCACGCAGACCATGGCGGTGTCGGTCCGCGCATTGGCGATGAACCAGCTGACCCGGTCGAACACCAGCCGCGTGATCTGGCGCGAGATGCGGGTCGCGCTGCTGAACGGCATCACCGTCGCGGCGCTGATCGGCGCGGCGACGGCGGCGATCTTCACGCCCGATGCTGGGCGCGGTGATTGCGGCTGGCGGTGGTGCTGAACATCATCACCGCGGGCATGGCGGGCGTGCTGGTTCCGGTCATCTTCGACCGGCTGGACCAGGACCCGGCGGTCGCGTCATCGGTCTTCGTGACGATGATCACCGATTCCATGGGCTTCTTCGCCTTCCTGGGCCTGGCCGTCGCATCCGGGCTGGTCGGCTGAATTCTTGAGTAGCCGCGGCGGGCCCTATCTTGGGTCCGATGCCCCTTCACCTGACCAAGATCGCTTTCGGCGCGCAGAGCTATGACGATATCGAAGGCTGGTTCGCCAATCGCCCGCGGCTGTCGCTGAACACGCGCTATTGCCCCAAGCGGGTCGAGGAGCTGGAAGGCGGCTCGCTCTACTGGATCCATGAACATGCGCTGGTGGCGCGCAGCCCGATCACCGGGTTCGAGCAGCAGGACAACGGCCGCTGGTGGATCCATCTGGAGCCGAAGCTGATCCGCGTCCAGACCCGCCCACGCCGCGCGCACCAGGGCTGGCGCTACCTGAAGGACGAAGACGCGCCGCCCGATCTTGCCGAGGGAGATGAGGCAGGCGATGTGCTGCCCGGCAGGCTGCTGGGGCAGTTGACGAAGCTGGGGCTGGTCTAGGCGGGGCGATCCTGTTTCACCAGCGGCGAATGACCGCTGCAGCAGGCCGCGCAGAGCTGGCCGGCTACCAGGCAGGACGCGGCATGCCGATCTGGCGCAGATCTATTTCACGACTTCGACGTAAAGGCTTCGCTCCTTTTCGTTTGCCTCGGAAACATAGGTGCCTTCGAAATCGAAGTGGCTGCTCAGGCTGTTCTGGAAGTCGCTTTTCACCGCCTTGGCAGCGTCGAACCCCGCGCGGGCCAGTGCCGCTCTCATCGCTTCGAAATCCCAGGCATTCTGATGGGCAAGCTCCTCCCCAAGCAGATCAGGCTGGCCGTTCTTGGACACGAAGTCCCCCTTGAGGCATTCGAAGAGGGTCCAGTCCTCGCCCCATAGTCTGGCGGCACGCTCCCGTCTCTTGACGAAAAGCGGGAAACTGTCGTTACCTGCGACATATTCGCGGATCGACACCTCGGGGTTCGGGACGATGATGCGCAACACGCCGCCCGGCATCAATACGCGGTTGCATTCTGCCATGACCCGGCCGATCCGGTACATCGAGATGTGCTCGAAAACATGACTGGCATAGATCGCATCGACGGAGTTGTCGGCCAGAGGGAAAGCTTCGAACTGCTGGAAGTTGACGACGATGTCGCCGCGGTCGGGATCGATGTCGACCGCCAGCCAGTTGTCAGACGGCTTTTCCCATTTCCCGCCCGGACCGATGTTCAGGCGGAAGGGCGGCTGGCCCAGCGACGGATCCGTTTTCCGGACTGGCTTGTCCGCCTTCCTGACGCTCCAGCTCACGCTGAATCCGAATTTTTCGACCCGTCCGGATCGAATCTTTGCTTTGACAGATCTGGCGAGGCTCATGCGGCTTCCCAAGCAGGTTGCAATCGGCGAGCCGCTATCACGAGCTGGCCCGGTTTGGAAGAAACTGTAACGGGAACAGGGCTGCGTCCCTGCGCGCAGCCTGCGGATACGGGCGAACGGGTGGCGCCGGTTCCCGACCGGTCATCACCGCTCTACCCTGCGGGCCGGTCCAGCCAGTCGCGCAGCAGGCTGCTCGCGATGGCATGGCGCGGCGGAGGCAGGAATGTCTTGCCAGGCAGGTCCTCCAGCGCCGCGAACAGTTCGGCGCGGGTGGCCCAGAACGCATCGTCCAGCTCGGTCCGGTCCACCGCCAGCGAGGCGTGATCGGCCACCGCATGACAGCCGATCATCAGCTGCGAGGGGAACGGCCAGGCCTGGCTGGACCGGTAGCGGACCGAATGGACCTTGAGCCCCGCTTCCTCCAGCACCTCGCGCTGAACCGCCTGTTCGATGGTTTCCCCCGGCTCGACGAAACCGGCCAGCGCGGAATAGCGCCCCTCCGGCCAGCCCAGCCCGCGGCCCAGCAGCACCAGCCGCTCGCCATCGGGGGTGACGTGTTCGACCGTCATGATGACCACCGGGTCGGTGCGCGGGAAATGCGACGCGGCGCAGGCGCGGTCGGTGCAGTCGCGCTGCCAGCCGCCCTTGCCCTGCACCGTCATCGCACCGCAGCGCGCGCAGAACCGGTGCGATGCGTGCCAGCTGGCCAGGCTGCGCGCGGCGGCGAAAGTGGCGAAATCCTGCGGGCCGAGCTGCCCCGCCTGCAGCCATGCCTTGCCCCGCGCATCGCCCCCTTCCAGCGTGCGCGGCACGGCGGCGAAGCAGCCACGGTCACCGTCGAGGCCGAGGAAAAACAGTTCCGCCCCGGCGGGTGCATCGTCCAGCGTGCCCCAGGCGAGATGCCCGTCCTCGCTCACCCACGGGTCGCAGCAATCCATCCGCAGCAGCAGGGCGCGATCGCCCATCAGCGCCGACAGCGCCTCGGGATCGGCGCGGACATGATCGGCGCGGTCGATCCGGCGCGATCGCCGGCGGTCGCGGCCTGCATCGTCCGTCACCGCGTCCGTCGATCTCATCGGTCATGCAAGTTTCCTGTCCATCATGTCAGCCGGTCCGGCCTAGCGCCTGTGCCCTGCGGATTGCAAACGCATGGCACGAGTTCCCTACCATCGCGTTGCCGCCATCGCCTTGGCTGCATTGGCAAAAAGCGTGGGCAGCCCGGCGTCTGCCAGCCGGTCGATGGGCCACCATGCGCCGTCCAGTTCCTCCGCCAGCCCTTCCGGCGCATCGCGGACGGCGCTGATCCGCAGGACGAGCGCGAAATGGGTGAAGACGTGGCGCACGCTCGGCGCCCGTCTCCTGCCAGTCGGCGGCAAACGGCGGGTCACGCCGTCGCCATCGCGCCGCGCCGCCCAGCCATCGTCGGGAAATGCGCGCATCCCGGCCAGCATGCCCTTGCCCGCCCGTCTGACCAGCAGCACCTGACCATCCACGCTCGATCCAGAAGGCGGTGCCGGTCCGCACGGGCTTTGGCTTCTTTGCGGCTTTCACCGGCAGGCTGGCGGCGATGCCCTGCGCCTGCGCGGCGCAATCTCGCCGCAGCGGGCAGATCAGGCACTTTGGCTCGCGCGAGGTGCAGATCGAGGAGCCGAGATCCATCATCGCCTGCGCGAAATCGCCCGCCCGCGCATCGGGCGTGATGCTGTCCGCCGCCGCGCGAATGGCGGGGCGCGAGGCTGGCAGCGGGTCGGTAATCGCGAACAGGCGGGACACGACCCGCTCGACATTGGCATCCACCGCGACCGCGCGCTGGCCGAACGCGATGGCGGCGATGGCGGCGGCGGTATAGGCGCCCACGCCCGGCAATGCGCGCAGGGCGTCCTCGCTGTCCGGAAAGGCACCGCCCGCCTCCGCCACGGCGCGCGCACAGGCGATCAGATTGCGGGCGCGAGCGTAGTAACCCAGCCCCGCCCATGCGGCGAGCACGTCCTCCTCGGGCGCGGCGGCCAGCGCCGCGACATCGGGCCAGCGCGTGGTGAACGCCTCGAAATAGGGTTTCACCGCCGCCACGGTCGTCTGCTGCAGCATGATCTCGGACAGCCAGACGCGATAGGGGTCGGCGGGCCGGTTGCTGCCGGGCGGCACGCGCCACGGCAGCCTGCGCGCATTCGCGTCGTACCAGCGCAGCAGATCGGGCGCGATCCGCGCTCGCTCGCCGGCTTATTTCGGGGGAACTGGTCACGGCATGGGCCCTATGGCATGGGCTGGCGGGTGATGGAAAGCGACTCCGACAAGCCTGCGAAGACCACCGGCAAGAAGGCCGCGAAGAGACGCCAAGGCGTACGAGCGTCCGCGCGGCGGAGCCGCCAGACCCATCGGCGACCTGATGCCGCAGATCGGGCGCACCGCCTTTCGCCGCTTCGGTTTCGTGCAGTCGAGCGTGGTATCGCGCTGGACCGAGATCGTGGGGCCGCAGCATGCCCGCGTCTCTGCGCCCGAGGCGATCCGCTTCCCGCCAGGCGAGAAGAGCGGGCGGCACGCTGCACCTGGTCGTGATGCCCGCGCATGCGCCGCTGATCCAGCATGTCATTCCCGAGGTGATCGAGCGGGTGAACCGCTTCTTCGGCTATAGTGCCGTCGCCAGGGTCAAGATCCGGCAAGGACAGGTTCAGCCGGCCCCCGGCACGGCCAGGGATGGCAAGCCGAAGGCACCCCCCTCGCTCAAGCCGATCCCGATGGAGCTGGGCGATTCGCTGCGCGACATCGGCGATCCGGAACTGCGCACGGTGCTGGAATTGCTGGCGCGTTCGCTGGGAAACGGGCCGGCTTGAAAGTCGAAGGGTTTGAGGATGGCGTCTGAAAAGGATGAATCGCGCATGAGAAGCGGTTTTCGAGTTCTGGTCACGGCTCTGGCGGCTGCGCTTGCACTGGGCGCGGGCACGGCAGGTGCGGCGGGGCCGCAAGGCGTCTCCCGCATGGAACCCGGCGTCCACCGCATCGGCAAGGCCGAGGCGCCGCTGACGCTGACCGAATATGTCAGCTACACCTGCCCGCACTGCGCACATTTCGAACACGAAGCAGGCAAGGAGCTGCTGGTCGCCTATGCCGCCACCGGCAAGGCGTCGATCGTGGTGCGCAATCTGGTGCGCGACCAGGCCGACCTGGCTGCCGCACTGCTGTCCAATTGCGGCGGAGACGACCGCTTCATCGCCAATCACGGTGCGATCATGGGCGCGCAGGACGATTGGCTGGGCAGGCTGCGCGCCGCCACGCCGGCGCAGCGGGCCCGCTATCAGACCGGCAGCTTTGGCGCGCGCATGCAGGCGATGGCGCGCGACGCCGGGCTGTACGACATCATGGTCCGGCGCGGTTATGGCAGGACGCAGCTCGATCGCTGCCTGGCTGACGAGGCGATGGCGAAGACCCTGTCGGAAAACACCGCGGCCTATCTGCAGCAGGGCGTGGCCGGTACGCCCAGCTTTGCCATCGATGGCCTGCTGCTGGCCGGAACACATGACTGGGCCTCGCTCAAGCCGCAGCTCGATGCGCGTCTGAACCGCTGATTCGCCGCAGCGCAGCACCGCCGCAAGGGCGTTTGACGGCGTTTTGCGCTCCCGACGTGGCCGAAACGCTTGGATCGGGCGCGGCGCTTGTGCAAAACCCCGCGTCGAACCTGTTCCCACGCTTCCGCTCGGCGCATCGCTTGCGCTAGATTTTCTTCAGATTGGAATCGAATACGATGAACAAGATCCGCTTCTCCCGACCGCTTCTCGCCCTGGCCCTTGCACCGCTGGCGGCGCTGGCGGCCTGCAATTCGGCGGAAGAACCGGCCGAGGGTTCGGTCGAGAGCGAACCGGTCGCGGCCGTCGCCGCACCCGAGGGGCAGAGCTGGTCGCAGGTCGTCACTCCGACCGAGCAGGGCGGCTATCTCATGGGCAATCCCGATGCACCGATCAAGCTGGTCGAATATGGCGCGTTGTCGTGCTCGCACTGCGCCGATTTCGCCGAGACGGCCATCCCGGAACTGCGCAGCGACTATGTCGACAGCGGGCGTGTCAGCTTCGAAACCCGCTTCGTCGTGCTGAACGCGATGGATGTGCCCGCCGGCCTGCTGGTGCAGTGTTCCGCGCCCGAAGCTACCGTGGCGCTGGCCGACCAGTTCTGGGCCAACCAGGCCAGCTTCTTCCAGAACGCGCAGCAGGCGGGTGACGGCGCGTTCCAGCAGGCTTCCTCGCTGCCGCCCGAACAGCGGCTGGTCGCGATGGCCGAGCTGTTCGGCATGATCGACTTCTTCGCCTCGCGCGGGATTTCGCGCGACCAGGCGGTCGCCTGCCTGACCGATCTGGATGCGGCGCAGGAATTCGTCGACCAGTCGAACAGCTACGAGGTCGACCTCGACCCCTACGCTGGAAATCAATGGCACGACGTCTGACCAGCGCTCCGACCTGGGAAGAGCTGGAGCCCGCCCTGCAGCGCGCAGGCGCGCGGTAATGGCGCCCGGCGGCGTCAGCTGTCTGCTGATGCAGTTTCGCCGCCTGCGCCTTATCCGGCTTCAAGAGCTTCGTCGAGCCGGCGGAGTTGAGGATCGAACCGGGGCTGACCGGCGTCGTCGGCCCCAACGGGTGCGGCAAGTCCAACCTGCTCGAAGCGATCCGCTGGGTCATGGGCGAAAGCTCGGCCAAGTCGATGCGCGGGTCGGGGATGGAGGATGTGATCTTCGCGGGCACCGCCAGCCGCCCGCCGCGCGCTTTCGCCGAAGTCTCGCTGCTGACCGAGACCGCCGATGGCGAGGAAATGGACGTCACCCGCCGGATCGAGCGCGGCGCGGGCAGCGCCTATCGCCTGAACGGCAGCGACGTGCGCGCCAAGGACGTCGCGCTGATGTTCGCCGATGCCGCCACCGGCGCGCACTAGCCCGGCGCTGGTCAGCCAGGGCAAGATCGCCGCGGTGATCGCCGCCAAGCCCGCCGAACGCCGCCAGATGCTGGAGGAAGCGGCCGGCATCTCCGGGCCTGCACGTCCGCCGCAAGGATGCCGAGCAGAAGCTGCGCGCGACCGAGACCAATCTGGCGCGGCTGGAGGATCTGCTGGCGCAGCTCGACAGCCGGATGGGCGCGCTGCGGCGGCAGGCCAGGGCGGCGGAGAAATACCGCGATCTGTCGGACCAGATCCGCGTGGCCGAGGCGCAATTGCTGTTCGCCCGCTGGCGCGAGGCCGCCGCCGCCGCCGATGCCGCGCGCAGGCTGGCAAAGGAAAGCGAGGCGGCGGTTACGGCAGCGCAGGCCGCGACCGCCGCCGCGCAGGACGCGCAGCGCGAGAACGCCATGAAGCTGGCGCAGGCGCGCGAGGACATGGCCGACCGGCGCGACGACGTATCGGCGCAGGCGAACCTGCTCACCATGCTGACCGGCCAGGCTGGAAGCGGCCGAGGAGAAGCTTGCCGATCTCGACCGGCAATACGCGCGGCTGAACAAGGACGAGGGCGACGCAGAGGAAAGCACCCGCAATGCCGCCGAGGCGATGGCGCGGCTGACGAAGGACATCGCCTCCGCGCAAAAGGCGCTGGCCGTGGACGAACAGCGCCGCCCCGCGCTCGCCGCCGCGCAGGACGATGCCGAACGCGCGGGCCGCGCCGCCGAACTGGCGCTGGCGCAGGCGACCGCCGACCAGGCCGGCGTGGAAGCCGACTGGCGCGTGGCCGAGGCCGCGGTGGCGCAGGCGCAGAACGCGCCTGTCGCGGGCCGAACGCGAGCTGGGACGCAGCGAGGCCGAACGCGACGCGCTGGGCAGCGAGGACGAGACGCGCGAAGCCGCTGCAGCGCTGCCGAGCCCGCTGCGAGCAGGCAGGCGCCGCACGAACGCGCGGCACGCGCCGCCATCGACGAGGCGCGCATCGCGCGCGATGCCGCCAGCGCCCGGCGCGATGCCAGCGCCAGCGCGCTGTCCTCTGCCCGCGCCGAACTGGCAGGGGTGGAGCGCGAGCATGATGCGCTGCTGCGCGACCGCAGGCGCGGGAAAAGGCCGACAAGGGCGCGAAAGGCCGCAGGCGCGCGATCGATGCGCGTCAAGGCCGCGCCCGGTTACGAACGCGCGCTGGCCGCTGCGCTGGGGCGCGACGGCGCAGCGCTGCTGGCGCGCCTGCGCGACGGCGAGGAAGGGCGGTTCTGGACCGGGTCGCGACGTGCCCCGCGCCGCATGCCGAGAGCCTTGCCGCCCATGTCACCGATGCGCCCGCCCGAACTGCAGGCGCGGCTGGCGCTGGTGCGTGTGGCGGACGAGGACGGCGGCGCAGGCACTTGCACCCGGCGAATGGCTGGTGACGAAGGCGGGCGCTCTGCGCCGCTGGGACGGTTTCGTGGTGCGCGGCGAAGGCGCGGCGGAAGCGGCCCTGCTGGAAGCGGCGAACCGGCTGGATGCGCTGGCGGCGCGGCTGCCGGCTCTGCGCGATGCCGCTGGCCCGCGCCGAGGCAGAGCAGACCGGCGCCAGCGCGGCTTTCGATGCAGGCGCGCGAGCCGAATGCCGAGGCGGAACGCGCGATGACCGCGGCAGCGGACGAGGAACGCTCCGCCCTGATGGCGCGGGGTCAGGCCGAAGCCGCGCTGGACCGGCTGCTGCGCGCCCGCGCCGAACTGGCCGAGCGGGTGCAGGAACTGGCGGGCCGCGTCGCCGCAGCGAAGGACGAGCTGGCCGATGCCGCCGCCGAGCGCGACGCCCTGCCCGATCCGACCGCCCAGCGGCAGGCGAGCGAAGCGGCGCGCAGCCGCAACGACGCCGCGCGCACGAAGCTGCAGCAGGCGATGGCCGAACATGCCGCGCTGGAGCAGGCGATCGCCGTCGGGCGTGAGCGGATCAATGCGATGCGCACCGACATGCGCGGCTGGGATGCGCGGTCGGGCGATGCGGCGCGGCGGCTGGCCGATGTCGCGCGCCGGCGCGAGGAGATCGAGGAAGAGCGCGCGATCACCGCCGCAAAGCCCGAAGCGCTGCAGGCGCGAGATCGAACAGGCCATTGCCGCGCGCGACCGGCTGACCGCCGAGCTGGACAAGGCGCAGGCAGCGCACGACGCAGGCCGAAGCCGCCGCGCGCGAGGCCGATGCCGCCTTCGCCGCCGCCAATGAAACGCTGGCCGCCGCGCGCGAGGCCCGCGCCGGTGCCGCCGCCCGCGCCGAGAACGAGGAAACGCGCCGCGGCGAATTCGCGCGCGCCAGCGGAGAGCGCTTTCACTGCCCGCCCCCGCTGCTGCCCGAACGCATCGGCTTCGATGGCGCGGAAGCGGCGGCATCCCTGCCGAGCGGCACGCGCAGCAGCTGGAGAGCCTGACCGCGTCGCGCGAACGGCTGGGGCCGGTCAATCTGGTCGCCGCCGACGAACTTGCCGAAGCCGAGGCGGAGCACGGATCGAGCGCCGCCGAACAGGCCGAACTCGCCGAGGCGGTGCACCGGCTGCGCGGCTCGATCGGCAGCCTCAACCGCGAGGGGCGCGAACGGCTGCGCGCCGCCTTCGACGCGGTGGACGAGCATTTCCGCTCGCTGTTCTCGCACCTTGTTCGGCGGCGGGCAGGCGCATCTGGCACTGGTCGACAGCGACGATCCGCTGGAGGCAGGGCTTGAGATCTATGCCCAGCCGCCGGGCAAGAAGCTGCAATCGCTGACGCTGCTGTCGGGCGGCGAACAGGCGCTGACCGCGGTGGCGCTGATCTTTGCGCTGTTCCTGACCAATCCGGCGCCGATCTGCGTGCTGGACGAGGTCGATGCGCCGCTGGACGATGCCAATATCGAACGCTTCTGCGACCTGCTGGAAGTGATGGTCCAGCAGACGCAGACGCGTTACCTGATCGTGACGCATAATGCCGTTACGATGAGCCGGATGCACCGGCTGTTCGGCGTGACCATGGTCGAACAGGGCGTCTCGCGCCTGGTCAGCGTGGATCTTGGGGGAGCAGAAGAATTGCTGGCAGCGGAATGACGAACGAACTCACGCCTCTTCACCCCAGGCACCGTACGGCCATCATGATCGAGGGCGCGTTCGTCGCGATCCCCCTGCTGGTCGCAGGGATCGTGGTCGAAATCATCGGCCTGCTGCCCGCTGGCGTGGCGATCGTGCCTGCCGCGCTGGTGGCACTGTGGTGCCTGGGTTGGGCGCCGATGCGCCGCTATCGCCACAAGGGCTTTGCGCTGGGCGAGGACCGGCTGCGCGTGGTCAAGGGCTGGCTGTTCCACCGCGATACGGTGGTGCCGTTCGGACGGGTGCAGCATATCGACGTGATGCGGAACCCGGTGGAGCGCATGCTGGGCCTTTCGACGCTGGTGCTGCATACGGCGGGTACGCATAACAGCTCGGTCGCACTGCCCGGCCTGCTGGACGGCGACGCGCAGGCGATGCGCGAAGTGATCCGCAGCCACATCACGCGCGAGACCGAGGGTGTCTGACACCCCCGCGCAGGCACAAGCGGCCAGCGGACCGCGCCGCACCGAGCTGCTGGGCATCATTCCCGCCATCGCCAAGGCGCTCGACGCAGGCGGTATTCGCGATGATCGCCGTCGTGATCGGCGCGAGCGAACTGCGCCAGCATTCGCTGGCGCTGGTCGGCGTCGCGGTACTGGTGATCGGCAGCGCACTGGCGGCATCGGTGCTGCGCTGGTGGCGCACCGAATACCGCGTGGGCGCGGACGACATCAGGCTGGAAACCGGCATCCTTTCGCGCGAGGCCCGTTCGGTCCCCTATGAACGGATCCAGGATGTCAGCATCGCCGAGCCGCTGCTGGCGCGCATGCTGGGGCTGGTGTCGGTCACCTTCGAGACCGGCGCGGGCGGCAAGGACGAAATCCAGCTCGCCTATGTCTCGCGCGCGGAGGGCGAGCGGCTGCGCGACGTGGTTCGGCGCCAGAACGAAGCGCCCGCCGTCGCTCGCGCCGGGCGAAGCCGCGCCCGCCGCCGAGCAGCCGGGCCGGACCCTGTTCGCGATGGACCTGAAGCGCGTCATCCATTTCGGCCTGTTCGAATTCTCGCTGGTGGTGCTGACGGTGATCGGCGCGGCGCTGCAGCAACTCGATTTCCTGCTGCCCTTCGATATCTGGAGCATGCGGTTCTGGACCGACCTGTTTGAGGTGCAGACCGATACGGTCCGCCATTGGGGCTTTGCCGCGCAGCTTTTTGGCGCGCTGCTGGCGATGGCGACCTTGCTGGTGCTAGGCGTCGTGACGGGCGTGGTCCGCACGGTGCTGCGCGACTACGATTTCAGGCTGGAGCGCACCGACCGCGGGTTTCGGCGGCGCAGGGGTCTGCTGAACCGCACGGATGTGGTGATGCCGGTGCACCGCGTGCAGGCAGGCATATTGTCGACCGGGCTGGTGCGGCGATGGTTCGGCTGGCATTCGCTGAAATTCGTGAGCCTTGCCAGCGACGCCAAGTCGGCGAGCCATGATGTCGTGCCCTTCGCACAGCGGGCAGAGATCGCGCCGGTCGCGCGGGAAGCGCAGATCGCCCTGCCCGGACCGGATACGCCGTGGCACCGCCCCAGCCCTCGCCCCTGGGCGGACAGCTTCGCGTTCTTCGGCGCGGTGCTGATTGCGGCGGGACTGGGCATGGCGGTTGGCGGCGTGTCGGGGTGGTTCGTCCCCTGGCTGGCGCTGCCCTTGTGGCCGCGGCTCATTGGCTTAGCTGGCGGCGGCATGGCTGGGCGATGGAGGACGGGCAGCTGTTCGTGCGGACCGGGCTGCTGGCGCCGATCGTGACCTCGACCCCCGCGATCAAGCTGCAGAGCGTGGAGATCGCGCGCGGACCGCTGGGCCGGCTGCGCGGCTATGTGGCGCTGAAATTCGGGCTGGCGGGCGGCCAGCTGGAAATTGCCGGGCTGATGGCGGATACGGCCGAGGCGCTGCGCCAGGCGATCCTGGCACGAAATTGCGCGAGTGGATTTCTCGCGGCTCAACAAGCTCGGCGCGCGGGATTGACGACGGTTCAGAAATACTCGCGGACGCGCGCATCAGCCGCGCGGGCATGGTCATGCGCGCAAACCGACTGGCCGACTGCCACCCGCCCGCACTGGTGCGAATGTCCAGCGGATCGGCGGCGGCATAGAGGATCAGCCCTGACAGGCTGGCGAAACCGGGCGTCGCATGCGCTTCGGGCAGGCCGCTCATCTTCGGGGCGGCGCCGGTGCGGACCGGCTTGGCCAGCGACTGCTGCATATAGTCGGCAAGCCCCGCCAGTTCGCCGCCGCCGCCGGTCAGCACGATCTGCCGCCCGTTGCCGCCGCGCCCGGTGACGAAGCCCAGCGATTTCAGCGTCGCCGCCACGTCCTGCGTCCAGCGCGCCAGCTGGCTGTTGATCACCGCCACCAGATCGGCACGCAGGATGGTTTCCGCACTTTGCGCGCCTCCTTCGCTTCCGCCAC
>CAVVZE010000008.1:0-56434 GCA_963752785.1 uncultured Alphaproteobacteria bacterium | reverse complement strand
TGAAACGATGGTGGAGCCGAGGGGGATCGAACCCCTGACCTCTACAATGCCATTGTAGCGCTCTCCCAGCTGAGCTACGGCCCCAATCTTCATCGCATCCCGAAGGAACAGCCAACCCGTTACGGCTGGCGGGGCACCCTGGGAGGGGCCCTGCTCTCCGCCCTTTTCGCCACGTTCATGTCGCGGCGTCCCGTGCGGAGAGCGGCTCTCTAGGCAGTGATTTCGCCGGTTGCAAGAGCAAAATTCAACCGGCGAAAAAAGACCCTGGAGGGGCCTGATCCGAACGACGGATCAGGTGTCCTCCTCGTCGTCGTCGCTGCTCTTGGCGACGCCCAGATCGTCGTCGCCGCCCAGATCGACGTCATTGTCCGGCGAATCCTCGTCGTCATCGACGTCAATGTCCAGATCGTCGTCGCCCAGATCCTCGTCGTTCTCCTGCTTCTGCGTCTTCTCTTCCTCGTAGGGAATCGGCTGCTTGGATTTGAGCACGGGCTCGGGCGTCCATTCGTTACCGCATTCGATGCAGGTAACCGGATCGTCCTTGCCGAGATCGTAAAAGCGGGTGCCGCACTTCGGGCAGCTGTGCTTGGCACCCCATTCGGGCTTGACCATGAAAACCTCGTGATTTCGCGCCAGGGCGGCGCATTCTCGCTTTGTGAAATTCGGGCACCGGACACAAGAATTGGGGAACGCCCGTCATCCCTTCTCCGGCACGAGCCGCGCGCCTTGCCATAGGGCTTGCGCGCTGTCAAAAGCCTGCGCCGATCCAGCCCATCATTTCCGGTTTGCACGCGGTCCCCGGCGATCCGGCCGGAACCCTGCGACTACGAAAGCCCGCGACAAAGGTCATCGAGTTGAGCCAGCCCCTCTCCCGCTCCACAACGCCCAGCCCCTCCCCGCGTCGCTTCACGTCCGGTTCCGGCCTGACAGGCCGTATCCGGGTGCCGGGTGACAAGTCGATCAGCCACCGCTCCCTGATGTTCGGGGCACTGGCGGTGGGCCGGACGACCGCACGCGGGCTGCTGGAAGGTGAGGATGTGATGGCCACCGCAGCGGCCCTGCGCGCCATGGGCGCGACGATCGAGCGGCAGGGCGACGGCACGTGGATCATCGATGGCGTCGGCGTCGGCGCATTGCTGCAGCCGGAGACCGCGCTGGAAATGGGCAATTCGGGCACTTCGACGCGGCTGCTGATGGGCCTGATCGCCAGCCATCCGATCACCGCCACCTTCACTGGCGATGCCAGCCTGTCGAAACGCCCGATGGGCCGCGTAACCGATCCTCTGTCGCAGATGGGCGCACAGTTCACCTCCAGCCCGGGCGGACGCCTGCCGCTGACGATGCGCGGGGCATCGCCCGCCGTGCCGATCGAATATCGCCTGCCGGTCGCCTCGGCCCAGGTGAAGAGCGCGGTGCTGCTGGCGGGGCTCAACACCCCCGGCATTACGCGCGTGATCGAACCGGTCCCCACCCGCGACCATACCGAGCGCATGCTGCAGGGCTTCGGCGCGCAGTTGACGGTGGAGCATGACGGCGACGATCGCATCATCGAGATCCATGGCCAGGCCGAGCTGCGGCCGCAGGACATCACCGTCCCCGGCGATCCGTCCAGCGCGGCCTTCTTTGCGGTGGCAGCCTTGCTGGTGCCGGGATCGGACCTCGTCATAGAGCATGTCGGCCTCAACCCCACGCGCGCGGCGCTGTTCACGGTGCTGCGCCAGATGGGCGCCCGGATCGACGAACTGGACCGCCGCGACGTCGGCGGCGAACCCGTGGCGGACCTGCGCGTCCGCCATTCGGCCTTGCACGGGGTAGAGGTCGACCCCGCCCTCGCCCCGGCCATGATCGACGAATTCCCGGTGCTGTTCGTCGCCGCCTCTCTCGCCAAGGGGCGCACGGTCACACGGGGGCTCGACGAACTGCGGGTCAAGGAATCGGACAGGCTGGCGGCGATGGCTGCCGCGCTTGGCGCTGCCGGTGCAGCGGTGGAGGAGCGTGAGGACGGGCTGGTCATCACCGGCACCGGCGGCGATCCGCTGGCCGGCACGGCGGGCGATCCCGTCACCACCCATCTCGACCACCGGATCGCCATGAGCATGGCCGTGGCGGGCCTTGCCAGCCGGGACGGCGTGGAAGTGGACGACATCGCCCCCATCGCCACCAGCTTTCCCAATTTCACGGGGCTGCTGGACCGGGCCCGTGGCGCTGCACCGGCATGACCCATCTCGACTGGCCGACGTGGGTCGGTCTTGCCGGAATGGCGTGCATCATCTTCGCCTATTGGTACATTACCGCACGTGACAGGCCCAATCCCTTCGTTCAGCATGGCGTGAACCTGGCAGGGGCAGCGCTGCTGACGGTATCGCTGGTGTACCATCTCAATCTCGCCTCCCTCGTGCTCGAGGGGTTCTGGGCCTCCATCGCGATCTGGGGATTGTGGAAAGCCTTCAGGAAAAGGAATTCTCGCATGATCATCGCCGTCGACGGTCCCACCGCCAGCGGAAAAGGAACGATCGCCAAAGGTCTGGGGAAGCATTTCGGCCTGCCGGTGCTCGATACCGGGCTGCTCTATCGCGCCGTGGGGCTGCAGGTCCGCAAGATGGGCCTCGACCCCGACGATCCGATGGATGCCGCGCGGGCGACCGAGTTTCCGGACATGCTGCTGCGGGAACCCGAGCTGCGCTCGGTCGCATGCGGTGCGCTGGCATCGCGCGTATCGGTGCACAAGCGCGTGCGCGCTGCACTGCTTGAGAGGCAGCGCAGGTTTGCCGGGCAGCCGGGCGGCGCAGTCCTGGACGGACGCGACATCGGCACCGTCATCGCCCCCGACGCCGAAGTGAAACTGTTCGTGACCGCCAGCCTCGAGGCGCGAGCCAGGCGCCGCCATGCCGAAAGCGACACCCGGGGCGAGAAGCTGACAGTCGATCAGGTGATCGAAGATCTGGCCAAGCGCGATGAACGAGATCGCAATCGGGCCGAGGCCCCGCTGGTACAGGCGCCGGATGCCGTGCTGCTCGACAACAGCGACATGTCGCCCGCCGAAGCACTGAAGGCTGCAATAGATGCGGTGGAGCAGGCGATGGCTGCAAAGGGGCTGCCAAGGAGCTGAAACGTCGGCTGACCATCGAATCCGGTCCCGTTCCAGCGGATCCGCCGGAACAATGGCCACGGCGCTTCGTTCAGCAAGCCAGGACCTACAGAGCTCATGCAGCAGAAGGAACCGTCTCCATGAAGCGTATTCGCACATCCATTGCACTGGGCGCTCTCGCGCTCGCCCTGACCGCCTGCGGACAGGAGCCGGTCGCCGAGGGCGACGTCGACGCGACGACGACCGCGGGCGACATGCAGAACCCGGTCGCATCGGATCTTGATGCCAAGGTCATGGCAGCACTGTCGCAATGCGCGGATGTCGAGCCAAGCTGCGGCATGGGCACCCCGGCAGGCTATCTCGTCTTTCCCGACGTGACCGAGGTCGCGCTGGGCGTCGGCGGAGCGGGCGGCGATGGCGCGCTGGTCCAGAATGGCGAGATCGTCAGCTACTGGCGCATGGGCGAAGGAAGCGTCGGACTGCAGGCCGGCATTCAGGCCGCATCCTACGTCTTCAAGGTCAGTGACCCGGCCACGCTGCAGCAATATACCGACAGCGGTGAATGGAGCATTGGCGCGGACGCCGGCATCACGGTTGCCGATGCATCCGCCAACGCACAGGGCGACAGCGAGGAATCACAGGCATATGTTTTCAATGCCGAGGGGCTGATGGCCGACGCATCGATCGACGCCATGAAGATCTGGCGCACTGATGAAATGTCGACCGGCGGCGGTGCGACGACCAACATGACGGCAACGGACACCACCGACTGATACCTTGAAGAAACGACAACAGGCATCGGCCGGCATCCTTTACGGGTGACCGGCCGCTGTCATGTTCGCGGACCCGCCATGGCACCGCCGCCATGCTTTAACCTTGCATTTATCGGCGTTCTGCCTTACCCGCGCGCCCGTCCGACGGGTTTTACCGCCCGGTCGGTGGCAGATGCGGTTCATGCCGTTTCCACCATCCTCCACACGGTTTGGCTT
This sequence comes from uncultured Alphaproteobacteria bacterium, assembly GCA_963752785.1. Lineage (GTDB taxonomy): Bacteria > Pseudomonadota > Alphaproteobacteria > Sphingomonadales > Sphingomonadaceae > Croceicoccus. The sequence goes on along the minus strand of CAVVZE010000008.1, from coordinate 52,357 downwards.
TTCGGATATTCGCAGGCGCATTCGGCCCTGCGGATGGTTCGGCCCCTTTTGGCCCGCCGATGCAATGGTGCGGATGGCGGAGGAAGACCGGCGGAAAAACCGCCTGGCCGGAAAACGAAACGAACGGGAATACAATCCTAATGGCAACTGCGCCTAACCCCACTCGCGACGATTTCGCGAAAATGCTCGACGACATGCTCGGATCGGAAGCCGAGGGCGGCTTCGAAGGCCGTGTCGTCAAGGGCACCGTCACCGCCATCGAGAACGACAAGGCCGTCATCGACGTCGGTCTCAAGAGCGAAGGCCGCGTGCGCCTTTCCGAGTTCGCCCGCAATTCGGACGAGCACGGCCTGAAGGTCGGTGACGAAGTCGAAGTTTTCGTCGACCGCGTCGAGAACGCCGATGGCGAAGCGATGCTGTCGCGCGACCGCGCCCGCCGCGAAGCTGCCTGGGACCGCCTTGAAAGCGAGTTCGGCGAAGGCAAGCGCGTCGAGGGCCAGATCTTCGGCCGCGTCAAGGGCGGCTTTACCGTCGACCTCGACGGTGCCGTGGCCTTCCTGCCCGGTTCACAGGTCGATATTCGCCCCGTGCGCGACATCACTCCGCTGATGGGCATTCCGCAGCCGTTCCAGATCCTCAAGATGGATCGCCGCCGCGGCAATATCGTCGTGTCGCGTCGCGCCGTTCTGGAAGAGACCCGCGCCGAACAGCGCCAGGAACTGATCGGCGAGCTGAGCGAGGGCCAGGTCATCGACGGCGTGGTCAAGAACATCACCGATTACGGTGCATTCGTGGACCTGGGCGGTATCGACGGCCTGCTGCATGTCACCGACATGAGCTACAAGCGTGTCAATCACCCCAGCGAAGTGGTCGAGATCGGCCAGACCGTCACGGTGCAGATCGTCCGCATCAACCAGGACACGCAGCGCATCAGCCTTGGCATGAAGCAGCTCGAAAGCGATCCGTGGGATGGCGTTGCCGTGAAGTATCCGGTGGGTGCGAAGCTGACGGGTACCGTCACCAACATCACCGAATACGGCGCCTTCGTCGAGCTGGAGCCGGGCATCGAAGGCCTGGTCCACGTTTCGGAAATGAGCTGGACCAAGAAGAACGTCCACCCCGGCAAGATCGTCTCGACCTCGCAGGAAGTTGAAGTCATGGTGCTGGAAGTCGACGCCGAGAAGCGCCGCATCTCGCTGGGCCTCAAGCAGGCGCAGTCGAATCCCTGGGACGATTTCGCAGAGAAGTTCCCGGTCGGCTCGACCGTCACCGGCGAAGTCAAGAACGCGACCGAGTTCGGCCTGTTCATCGGCCTTCCGGGCGACGTCGACGGCATGGTCCACATGTCGGACATCGCATGGGGCATCTCGGGCGAGGACGCCCTGGCCCTGCACCGCAAGGGCGAGGAAGTCGAAGCCGTCGTTCTGGACGTCGACATCGAGAAAGAGCGCATCTCGCTCGGCATGAAGCAGCTTGAAAAGGGTGCTCCGGCGGTTGGCGGTGCTGCCACCGGCGGTGCGGGCCTGCGCCGCGGCGAAGTCGTCACCGTCACCGTTCTCGAAGTTCGCGATGGCGGCCTCGAAGTTCAGGTTGGCGAAGATGGCGCGACCGGCTTCATCAAGCGTTCGGACCTGGGCCGCGACCGTGACGAACAGCGTCCCGATCGCTTCCAGACCGGCCAGAAAATCGACGCGATGGTCACCGGTTTCGACCGCACCAAGAAGCCCAATTTCTCGATCAAGGCGCGCCAGATCGCCGAAGAGAAGCAGGCTGTCGAGCAGTACGGTTCGTCCGACTTGGGTGCATCGCTGGGCGACATCCTTGGCGAGGCGCTGAAGCAGAAGAACTGAGCCGAAGGGACGGCGGCGCAAGTACGCTTGCGCCGTCCTGCCCCGAGGCCGGCGGGCGTGTCCTTGGCCACCGGTCGACGTCACGGGATTTACTCCCGTGACTGCCAAGCCAGCCATCAAGCAAACGAAAGGCCCGCCCGGACATCCGCGGCGGGCCTTTTGCTTTGGTTAATCTGCCCCTACATCATGCCGCGAAGGAGCGCGCCATGATCGAAGTTCACCAGTTCCCCTGCCTCTCCGACAATTACGGCTATCTGCTGCACGAGCCGACGAGCCGCGAAACGGTGTGCATCGATACGCCTGATGCGGATGCCTATCTGCGCGAGGCGGAGAAGAAGGGCTGGCGGATCACCCAGATCTGGAACACGCACTGGCACCCCGATCACGCCGGCGGGAACGAGGCCATCAAGGCCGCGACCGGATGCACCATCGTCGCGCCAGCGGCGGAAGCGCCAAAGATCGCCGCCATCGATCGCACTGTCTGCGGCGGTGACAGCGTCGCTCTGGGCGGGATTGCGGCTGACGTGATCGACGTGGGCGGTCACACCAGGGGGCACATTGCCTATTATCTGCCAGACGCGGGAGTCGCTTTTGTCGGCGACAGCGTCTTCGCCTTGGGCTGCGGGCGAATGTTTGAGGGGACGGCCGAGCAGTTCTGGGCTAGCCTTGAACGGATCAAGGCGTTGCCTGCGGAAACCCTGCTTTATTGCGCGCATGAGTACACGGCGGCCAATGCCCGCTTCGCGCTGCATGCCGATCCCGACAATGATGCGCTCAGCGAATATGCGGACGAGGTGTCCGAGCGCCGTTCCGAGGGCCTGCCTACTGTGCCGACCCGGCTGGGGCTGGAACTCGCGACAAATCCTTTTCTGCGCGCCGACGATCCCGAATTGCAGTCACGCTGGGGCGGCGGCGGCCCCGTCGCGACCTTCGCCGCCCTCCGCGCGGCCAAGGACCAGTTCCCGGGCTAGCGCGTGATGGACGACGATGGCCAGATCTTCCGCCTGAATCCGGATGAGCACCGCGCCCGCGCCGATGCCGAGCAGCTCTATCGCAGCGTATCCCAGCGCCTGGTTCGCCTGCTTCCGACAGGCAGCGAGATCATGCACATCGGGGCCACCGCCATTCCCGGTTGCCTGACAAAGGGCAATCTGGACATCCTGGTGCGGGTCGACAGCGGCGACGAGTTTGCCGAGGCGGATCGGGCGCTCGCCAGCCTCTTCACACGAAGGCTGGCCGCGACCGCGACCGTCTTCTCCGCATTCGACGATAGAGGATCCGTCCCGCAATTCAGCATACAGCTGGTGGCAAGAGGCGGCGAATTCGACGTGTTCGACAAGTTTCGCGACCGGCTGATCGCCAGCCCCGCGCTGCTACGCGAATATAACGCGCTGAAACGCGAACACGACGGCGCACCCATGGCGAAGTACCAGAGCGCGCAGGATCGCTTCATTATGCGAGCGCTGCGCTATTGAAGGGGTAGCGCTCAAACAAAAAACCCCCGCGCCTGGCGGGGGTTTTCGCGTCATCGAAAGGCCGGAAGTCAGATCGAATTGATCGCCTGGTCAACGAGCGCCTTGTCGGCGTCCGCACCATAGTTCCTGGCGATCAGATCGGCAGATGCCGCGGCCGAAGCCTTTGCAGCGCGGATGCGCAATTCGTCCATCACGCCGCGCTCGGCTGCAGCGATCTTTTCCTCGGCCATTTTCTCGCGGCGGACCACCATGGCAGAGGCGTCACTCTCGGCCTTGGCAACAATGGCGCCCGCTTCGGTCCGGGCGTGGTCAAGCATCGCTGCCGCGTCCTTTTCGGCATTGGCGATCTTGTCCGCATACTCCTTGCGGAGTGCCTCGGCCTCGCCGCGAAGTTTCTTGGCTTCCTCAAGCTGGTTCTTGATCTCGGCGATGCGCGCATCCAGGCCGCCGGCGATCTTCTTGTGCGCCTTGGCATAGAAAAACGCTATGGCCAGCAACACGATCATGGCCGAGCTGACGACCGCGGTCGGCGGGGCGATGCCCAGCAGCGCCGGTTCGACGTGATGCTCCTCGGTCATGCCCTCGGCAGAAGCAGCATGATCCAGATGCTCTTCGACGACCTGCGAGGATTCGGGCAGTGCTTGCATCTCGGCTGCCATCAGGCGAGCTCCTTCCTGACCGCCGCGCGGGCGGCGGTGTCGTCGACCGACAGTCCGGCGACCCGTGCAACGATCGACTGAGTTGCTTCGGCAGCAATGCTCTCGATCTCGGCGGCAGCCTGTTCGCGCGCTTCGGCGATACGGGCCTCTGCAGCGTCCAGCTTGGCGTCGATCCCGGTCTGGGCGGCGCCCAGATGGGCCTCGGTCTCGGCAGCAGCCTTGGCCTTGGCCTCGGCAATCAGTTCCTGCGCCTTGGCACGATTTTCATTCTCGCGCACGCGCCAGGCTTCTTCCTGCTCGTCAGCGGCCCGCCGGGCGGCTTCGGCGGCAGCAAGATCGTCGGCGATCTGCTTGTCGCGCATCGCGACGGTGTCCATCACCTTGGGCACCATGCCACGGCCGATGACGAAATAGGTCAGGCCGAAAAAGATCAGCAACCAGAAGACCTGGCTCGCATAGGTTGCGGCTAGCTGGGATATCTGTGGCATGGCGGGGCCCTAAAGACGGATCAAATTCAGTTCGCCCGGCCGCGTCGTGCGGCCGGGCGATATTCCGGTTCGTTCGATCAGGCGACGAAGATCAGGATCATCGCGACGACGAACGAGAGCAGGCCCAGAAGCTCGGCACCGGCGAAGCCGATGAAGAGGCGGCCCTGCTGGCCGTCGGCAGCACCCGGATTGCGCAGCGCGCCTTCGAGGAACTTGGCGAAAACGTTACCCACGCCGATCGAGGCAAGGCCTGCGCCCAGAGCGGCGAGACCGGCACCGAGCAGCTTTGCGGCTTCTGCGTCCATTTCAAAAACTCCTTTGGAAAACTTGATTAGATGATGGAAGGATCAGTGAAGATTTTCGGCGTCGTTCAGATAGACGCTGGTCAGCAGGGCGAACACATAGGCCTGGATCCCGGCAACCAGGATCTCCAGCGCGCAAATGCCCACCATGAGGATGAAGCTCGGGATACCGGCCAGCGCGAAAATGCCCGCGCTGTAGTTGCCCGAACCGATCACGAAGCTGGAAAGCACTTCCAGCAGCACGTGCCCCGCCATCATGGCCACGAACAGTCGCAGGCCGAGGCTGAAGGGACGCACCATGAAGCTGATCAGTTCGACCACGAAGATCACGGGGATCATGGGAACCGGCGTGCCATGCGGCACGAACAGCGAGAAGAAGTGCAGACCGTGCTTGGCGAAACCGACAATCAGCACGATCCCGAAGGAGATGATCGCCAGCACGCCGGTGACGGTGAAATGGCTGGTGAACGTAAAGGGGTGCAGTCCGATGACACCCAGCGGCAGCAGGCCGAGGATGTTGGCGAACAGGATGAACATGAACAGCGAGAAGATGTAGGGCACGTACTTGCGCCCGGCCTTGCCGATGTTCGCTTCCAGCATGTCGTCGATGAAGCCGGTGAAGCTTTCGACCATCATCTGCCAGCGGCCCGGCACGAGTTCGCGCTTCATGCCGCCGGCGACGAACGCCCACAGCACGACGACGGAGATCGCCATCCACAGCGCACTGTTCGTGAAAGCAATGTTGTAGCCGCCGATCGCCCACGAATTCGGAGCCGAACATCGGCTCGATCGTGAACTGGTGCATCGGGTCGACCTTGGCTTCGCTTGCCACTTGCTGATAATCCCTATTGCCCCAAGGAAACGACGTCGCTTCCCGGCCTCGAAAACCCATGGCCCTTTTGCAGAAAGACGCCCTTTCGTGAACCCCCGCCAGAGGTTCAGTCAGAGCGCCGGTTTGCAAGCCGGATAATGTTCCTGAAGGCGACGACAATCCCGAGTGCGAGCATCACCAACAGACCCCAGGGCGACGTATCCGCGAATTGGTCGATAACCAGACCGATCAGCGCACCGCCGACAAGGCCGCCCAGCAAATCCGCAAGCACGCGGGAGCCCATACGATAATTCTCGTCGGTTCCCTGCACCTGCGGCTTGTTCCGCGCCGTTTCCCGCTCTCGCGCGGCTTTCAGCCGTTCGTCGAGCGTTCCGATACGCTTGTCTTCGCCAAGTGGCTCCCGTCCAGGCTGCTCGTCACTCATGTCAGGCTCCTTGAAGACCCCGTCACGTGCGGCATCGCTGCCCGTCTAAGGCGCGGCCCCTTTAGGAAAGGGGTCTGAGCAAGTCAACACGGGCCGACGCGCCTTTCGTCTAATAGCTGTCGTACCCGGCCTTTGTAAGGCAGATGCCTTAGCCGACGGAGGGGCAACGCGGGTCCAGCAGCGCCGGACCCGAGCCGCGCGTCTGCCAGCTGCCGTCGGGCGCCTGGTATTTTTCACCCGGCGCAGTGCGGGCGATCAGGATGCAGCCCTGCGCAAAAGCGAATTCCTCGATCGTTACGCCTTCTGCCCTCGCCTTCTCGGCATAGCTGGCCTTGCGGCGGATGTTGAGATCGTCGACCAGCTTGCGCAGCGACGCATCGGGAGAGCCGACGATCGCGAGGTAACCGTCGATCTTCTCGCCAATGGCGCCATTGGCGCGGGCCGCCGCATAGGCGGGATCGCGCTGCACCGCCTGGGCCGGCCCAGCGGCCACGAGAGGCGCTATCAAAGCCGCAGCGGCAAACGCCATTCCGGCCTTGGATATAATCTTGAAACGGGGCATCAGAAAATCTCCGGATTATCCTCTATGTTCTGCTGCGCGGAATTGACCAGCCGATAGAGCACTTCCTGCTTGATATTGATATTCAGCTCGATGACGATGGCGTCATTGGGTGCATTCACGTTCACGCAGGCCATCAGCGGCGACACACAGATCAACGCCAGTACGATTTTGCCGAACGCCCTCGATCCGCTTCCATGCTCCTTCATGGCGAGGCCAGTCGCAGCGCCGTGTGCACGCTTCAATCCGGTCAACGCTTGTGTGGCACGGTTCATGGCATGATCTCGCTTTCGGCATCGTGAATGGACGGTTCAGCCTGCGGCAGGCGATTGCGCGTGGCCGGTTGCTGATCGGATGGAACTTCGGGCGCTTCGGGGTCGGGGACGAGTGCGCCATCCTCCTGCTTCAGCAGGCCCAGCTCGCGCGGGTCGCGCACCGCGGCAGGGTCGTAGAGCGACTTCAGGCTGGAAAACAGCTGATAAAAGGGCGCGCGAATATTGACGTTGAAGCGGATCGGCAGGCTGGCAAGCTTGCGCGTGATGATGTTCCTGGATGCGCCCTCGCCCTGGCTGACACCATCGATGCGCACGCGCGTGACGATTTCGCCCTCTAGCGCGCCGTCCATGCCAATGGTCATCTCGCGGTAGTCCAGCGATTTCAGCGCATCGAAGGCGAAACTGGCCATCGCGGGCATAGCCTCATAGCTCAGCGCCCCGACATAGGAGACATTCCCTCCCGGCGGCCGGGACTGCAGGAAGCCGCCCTCGATCCTACCGCCCGACTTGTCGAAGATGACTGGCAGCGTGCCGTCGAACGTGCCCGTGGCGGACAGGTTCGCCAGATCCAGCCTCTCGACAAAGCGGGCAGCGTCCAGTCCGGTAATCACGAAAACGTAGCTGCGCGTCTCCTCTACCCCCAGCGTCATGCGGACGGGGCGCAGTTCCAGCGTTCCGCCCAGGAACGGCCACTGGCCCGAATGGAAGGCGAAGACCATCCCGGGCTCCAGCGCATAGCGGATGATGCCGTTTTCCACCGGGATGCCCGGATTGATCTCCGCCACGGTGATCTGCTGGTCGGGTTCGGTCACAAGGCCCAGCAGGTCGGTAAAACGGATCGTGCCCTTCAGCCCCTTCACCGGCCCGAACGCCGCCGCAAAATCCAGCGAGTTGGTCGAGAAGCTGCCGGTGGAGGTTAGCGCCCGTGGGCTCCAGTCGATCCGTCCCTCCCCCGTGATCGATCCCTCGGCATTGGCAACGACGCCCAGCGCAAGCGGAGTAATGTCGGTCGCCTCAAGCCCCTCATCCAGTTGCAAGGCCGGAACGTCCAGATCGGCGTGACCCGTCCCGGTGCCGAGATCGTGCAGGATCTCCACATCGACGACTTGCCGGCCGCTTGTCTCCTCGAGCAGAAATGCATCGGCATTGATGCGATTGTCGGCCAGCATCAGCGATGCGTCATTTGCGACCATCGGGTTGAAGCGAGGCTGCTGTGCCCGGTCGGTGACGCGAAGGGCCGCATTCGACAGCGTCAGCACGCCGTCGACATAGGCCCACTCTCCCGAAGCGCGAGTGATGTCGAGCGGGACGGAGGCAAGCCGCACCTCCAGATCCTCGAATTTGCCGCGGATTTCATCACCCAGATCGGCGGTCAGACCCGCAAGGACGAAATCTGTTGCCGAAGTTCCTCCGCCCAGCCGGACTTTCAGGTCACGTGCCACCAAGGCACCGGGAATCGCGAAGCCGACCGGCCCGCCGCTGACCTGCACGGGCGTGCCGCCTAGCTCGCCCGAAAGCGACAGATCGGGGACACCAGCGGCAAAGCGCGTCCCCTGGTCGCTGCTGCGAAAGATCGCGCCATCGCTGGGCGGGCAGAGCGTCAGTGTCTGCTGCTGCAGGCTAAGGCTGGCAAATCGCATGCTGCGGAACCGCGGCGAGATGCACCGCGTACCCAGCGCCAGCCCGCCCCTCTCGCTCCAACCGCCCGACAAGGGCAGGTCAAGGCCTTCCACCTGACCGCCGGGAATGGAGCCGCTCGCCAGCAACCGGCCGGATAGCGAAACCGCCCCCGCAGCGGTCTGAGAGATACGCAATTCGGGAACGGCAAGCCGAGCGTCTTCCGCAGCATAACCGGCCATGGTCAGATACATCGCGCGAACCCCGTCATCGCGATCTTCCATCCGTCCCGTGATCCGCGGCAAGCCGACGCCACCGGTCGAGAAATTGGCCGCCAGATCGACGAGACGTCCTCCACCGGCGACATATTGCCCGCGCGAGATCGCCAGGATGGTCTGCCCACTGCTTCCACGCCAGCGCGCCTGCGGCACGATGACGGTGGTCTGCCCGTCAGCATGGCGCGCCTGCAGTTCGGCGGAGACGCTGCTGCCGCGCGCCTCGAGGAGGAGGCCACGACGCAGCTTGTCCAGCAGCGGCGCGGCGAGAGTGCCACTTGTCAGGGCTTGCCAATCCGCCAGCCGGGCGTTCACCTGGGTCCCCGGCTCGACGCCTTCGCCATCAAGCGCCCCGTTGAAGGCGACATGGCCCAGATCCGCGCGTGCCCTTATCCTGCCGTTGAGCGCCACCAGGTCAGCCTCGACACCGCCCATGGAGGCGCCTTTCGCCGCAAGGTCGAAATTCGACACCAGCGCACCGTCGTCGGCATGGCGCGTCAGGGCGATACTGCCGGTCAGCGCCCGCGCATCGAACGAGGAAGTTGCCGGGCGTGCAGCATTCAACCGGCCGCGCAGTTCGAAGCCGGCAAAATCCGCCGTTCGGGCGCGCAGCTGCAACGCGGTAGCGCCGAGCGAACCTGCGGCCCCGCAGTCGAGTGCGGACAGGCGCAGTGGCCCTTCGAACACCAGCCGTTCGCCGCGCGTCTTCAGCGTGCCGTACAGACTGCCCCCATGGCCGAGGCATCCCGGAACGGCGATGTCCGGCATGGCTGCGCCCACGATACCGTCGAAGCCATCAGCCAGATTGCCGCTGCCCTGCAGCTTCAATCCGGCAGCGCCCCACGGACTGCGGATCCGCGCGCGGCCATCCGCCACGACGAGGTCGAGGTCGGGAAGCGCGAAGGGCTCTTCGCTGCCCGCTTCGTACAACAGCGAATCAAGCGCGCCAAAGCTGACCTTCTCGCCATCCCAGCGGCCGTAAAGCCGGGGCTTTTCCAATCGAATCGTCCCGATCGTCGGCGTGCCAAGGCGGTAGTCGATCGACAGGATGGCGCGTTCGATCGTCAGGTCGGGTGCGGCGGGATCGCCGATGACGATGTTTTCGATCACCTGCTTTTGCGGACCGACCGAGACGACATCGTAGCGGGCCGGAATGTCACGATCGCGCAGCGCGGAATCGATCAGGTCCTCGGCCAGCTCCTCGCGCGTCAGATAGAGCCCTGCGACGATCCCCAGCGAAATCGCAACGAACACCAGCGCCACGTCCGCAGCGATGCGCCGTTTGCCCCGGGCAGAGCGCGCGGATGCGACATGTGCCGCAACCGGCTCCACGCCCGGCTCCCCGCTCGGCTCCTCGCCCGCCTGCTCGATAGTGTGGCTCTCGCTCATGCCGCCCGCGCAACCCGGTGTCGGCGCTGTTGCAGCTGGCCGAATTCCCGGTCGAACTTGCGCATTCGTTTGACAAAAGGCAATGACCCTACGGGCATGCGCGCAATTTGCGTGCTGCAGCAAGGGACGCGGACTTCATGGCGGACGGGCAGGATTCGCTGCCGATCGATGCACCTGCGATTCAGCCGCAGGGCAAGGCCGGCGACGGCAACGATCCGCGCGGGCACCGCGCACGCCTGCGCGAAAGGCTGCTTTCCGGCGGTGTCGACGCATTGGGCGATCATGAAATCGTCGAATATCTTCTGATGACGGCCATACCGCGCAAGGACGTCAAGCCCATCGCGCGCAGCCTGCTGCAGCGGTTCGGAAGCCTTGCCGGCGTGTTTAATGCCGACCGCAAGGCCTTGGCCGATCACCCCGGGATGGGAGAGACCAGCGCGGCGGCGCTCAAGATCGTGGGCATCGCCGCGCGTCGTCTTGCCCGCAGCGAGGTTCAGGAGCAACCGATTCTGGGCAGCTGGCAGGCGCTGATCGATTATCTGCATATCGACATGGCTCACCTGACGGTGGAGCGGGTGCGGGTCCTGTATCTCAATGCGCAGAACCGGCTGATCCGCGACGATCATGTCGGAGACGGCTCACTGGACGAGGCGGCGATCCACCCGCGCGAGGTCATAAAGCGGGCCATGGATCTGGGCGCCGCGGCGCTCATTCTTGTGCACAACCATCCCAGCGGCAATCCCGAACCAAGTCGTGCGGACATCCAGATAACCAATCGCATCGCCGAAGCCGGGCGCCTGCTGGGCGTAACGGTACACGATCACATCATCGTGGGACGCAGCGGTCATGTGTCATTGCGGTCCAAAGGCCTGATCTGACACTGGACCCTGTCTGAGAACAGAGCCTGATCTGAAATCGGGAACGGTTCGGGGACGGACATCGGAAACTGCCCGCCCCCACGACGTTGCCGCCGCCTTGTGTCTGGACATGACCATCCGGGTCGCAGAAAGACAGTCATACCAGCCAGCAAGCTCTTGCGATCGCGGCGCACGACTGTTCACACCGGGATCGGGGTCGGGAATACCGTGTCCGAGCCAACGGGAGCGAGGAGGCGAGAAAATCCCAAGTACGCCCCATGCCTCCATCGACGACGAGGAATCATGCTACGATGTTGCCGGAACCTTCCCCAACCCTGATGGTCCGACACCGCCGCCCGGCCATCAAGCTGGGCAGAGTGTAACAATTCATGCACCGTCGGTGCGGTGCTAACCATCCACCGCCCGCAAAGGCAAGGTCTTTCTTAAAATCCTAACCATAATCGCAGCGTCGACCTGTTCCCTAAGAGGGATCAGACCAGGCGCGACTGGTCCAGTGCTGCCTGGATGAACCCGGCAAACAGGGGATGGGGCGCGAAGGGCCTGCTCTTGTATTCGGGATGGAACTGGACGCCGATGAACCATGGGTGGTCGGGCCGCTCCACGATTTCGGGCAGCAAGCCGTCGGGCGACATGCCGGAGAACAGCAGGCCGCCCTTTTCCAGTGGCTCGCGATAGGCGACGTTCACCTCGTAGCGGTGGCGATGGCGTTCCGAAATGTCGGTGCTGCCATACATGGTGGCCACGCGGCTGTTGCCAGCCAGCTTCGCCTCATACGCGCCCAGTCGCATCGTGCCGCCCAGATCGCCGCCTTCGGCACGCTTCTCCAGGCCTTCTGGAGCTCATCCATTCGGTGATGATGCCTACGACAGGTTCGCTGGTCTCGCCGAATTCGGTGGAGCTAGCGGCCGCGATGCCGGCCGTATTGCGCGCACCTTCGATACAGGCCATCTGCATGCCAAGGCAGATGCCGAGGAACGGCACGTTGCGTTCGCGCGCGAAGCGGACTGCAGAAGATCTTGCCCTCGCTGCCGCGCTCGCCGAACCCGCCGGGCACCAGAATGCCGTGCATCGGCTCAAGCTGCGCGACGATGTCAGCCTCGTCCTGCTCGAACAGCTCGGCGTCGATCCACTTGACGTTGACCTTGATCCGGTTGGCCATGCCGCCGTGGACCAGCGCCTCGTTCAGTGACTTGTAGGCATCGGGCAGGCCGACATACTTGCCGACTACGCCGATCGTCACCTCGCCCTCCGGATTGCTCGAAGCGGTCGACGATATCGTGCCACGTCGACAACTCGGGTGCGGGCGCGTCCATGCGGAAATGGCGCAGGACTTCCGCGTCCAGACCCTCGGCATGATACTGCAGCGGCACGGCATAGATGCTGCTGGCGTCGAGCGCGGGGATGACCGCCTCGGTCCGCACATTGCAGAACTGCGCGATCTTGCGGCGCTCGCTGTCGGGCAGCGGATGTTCGCAGCGGCACAGCAACATATCGGGCTGCACGCCAAGGCTGGTCAGTTCGCGGACCGAGTGCTGGGTCGGCTTTGTCTTCAGCTCGCCCGCCGCCTTGATATAGGGCACCAGCGTAACGTGGATCGCGGCCGTCTGCTCGCGCGGCAGTTCGTTGCGCAGCTGGCGAATCGCCTCGATGAAGGGCAGCCCCTCGATATCGCCGACGGTGCCGCCGAATTCGCACAGCACGAAATCCAGCCCCTCGGTATCGGCCAGCGCGAACTGCTTGATCGCGTCGGTTACGTGCGGGATCACCTGCACGGTCGCGCCCAGATAGTCGCCGCGGCGTTCCCTGGCGATGATTCGACTGGTAGATACGGCCCGAGGTGATGTTGTCGCCCTGGTGTGCCGAAACGCCGGTAAAGCGCTCGTAATGGCCAAGGTCGAGGTCGGTCTCGGCCCCGTCGTCGGTCACGAAGACCTCGCCGTGCTGATAGGGGCTCATCGTTCCCGGATCGACGTTGAGATAGGGATCGAACTTGCGAATCCGGACCTTGTAGCCACGCGCCTGCAGAAGGGCGGCGAGCGATGCCGCCATGAGACCTTTGCCGAGCGAGGAGACCACGCCGCCGGTGATGAAAATGTACCGCGCCATGGGAGGTGGGCCTTAGTCGAAAGAATCGAAAAGGGGCAAGCTTCGTGTGAAGCCTGCGACCGCTTTTCGTGGATAGATTGCAGGAGCCGGGCAGACGCCCCGGCCCCGAACGAAGCTGACGGGCCGAACCCGCGCCTGAGCTATTCCGCCGCGCCGGTCAGCGGATCGCCGCCGGTGGCAGGCACCGTCTCGCCAGCCGGTACCTGTGCGGGTGCCGTAGCAGGTGCCGCGGGAGCCAGCGGATCGGGCGCCGCTGCCGGAATGGTGCGGTCGAGCGAAGTATCGATCGCGCTGCCCTGCGTCGTTTCGACGGCAAGGGCGGCAAGGATGATGGACAACACCACGAACAGCACGGCCAGGATGCCCGTCGCCCGGGTCATGAAATTGGCAGCGCCGCGCGCACTCATCAGGCCGGATGGACTGCCGCCGACGCCAAGGCCGCCGCCTTCGGACTGCTGCATCAGGATCGCGCCGACCAGGGCGGCGCCGACAATCGCCTGGACAATGGTAAGAAACAGGAAAAGCGACATCGATTGATCCGGATACTCAGTCAGAAAGGATGAAAGCGAAGATCGTGTGCCGCGCCAGCCAATGCAAGGGCGCCGCGATCCCGCGCCGCGCTCTTACCGGCAGTCACGTCATCTGGCAAGTTTGCGTCCTTCAATCCTCGACCAGCGCGGAGGCGGCGGCGATGATCGGAACGAATCCGTCGGCGGTCAGGCTTGCGCCGCCCACCAGCGCGCCACCCACTTCGGGCGCGGCCAGCAGTTCGGCGGCATTGTCGCCCTTGACCGATCCGCCATAGAGAATGCGGATCTCTTTGCCCTCTTCGCCATAGCGGTCCATCAGCACGGCGCGCAGCCATTTGTGCATGGTGCCCACATCCTGAACCGAGGGAACGCGCCCGGTGCCGATCGCCCAGATCGGTTCATAGGCGATGGATAGCCGCTGCGGTGATGAAGGCAGGCAATCGGCCAGCTGGCGGGCCACGATCTCTTCCGCTTCCCCCGAATCGCGCTGTTCGGCGCTCTCGCCGACACACAGGATCACGCCAAGGTCGACCGCCTGCGCGGCTTCCGCCTTGGCCTTCACGTCTGCGTTGGTCTCACCATGGTCGGCGCGGCGCTCGGAATGGCCCACGATCACGAAATCGGCGCCGGCCTCGCGCAGCATGGGGGCAGAGATGTCGCCGGTGTGGGCGCCCTTCTCGGACCGGTGGCAATTCTGGGCACCGACTCCGATCTGGTTCACCGTCTCGCGCAGGGTCGCTATCAGGGTCGCGGGCGGAGCGATCGCCACCTCCACCTTCGGCAGACGCAATGACGCCCGGTCGATCGCGCGCGCCTCGCTGAGGTCGGCGCGCATGCCGTGCATCTTCCAGTTTCCCACCACATAGCAGCGTTGTGCCATCGATTACCCGTCCGCCCTGTTGGTTGATGCTGTTAGGAACATGACATCACTGATTCCAGCCATGGTCGATAGCCTTGCCGGTCGGCGGCGGCTAGCCCAAGCACTGCCTCGTGTCAAAACGGTTGCCGACCGGGCGTGCCTGCTTTGCGGGGACGGTGTTGCAGCCGGGCCATCACCCGCCTAAAGCCCTGCGCCAAGATGCCGCGCTGCATGAGCGGGCTGTATCACGACATTGCGGCCCTGCGGGCCAGGTAACGGATTGCAAGTTCACATGATCCAGGGTTTTCGCAAGCTTTTCCAGTCACCGCTCGGCCTGGCGCTGACCTTGGGATTCGTCGTGCTGATCGCGCTCGCCTTCGCCAGCGCCGACATCACCGGATCTGGCTTTGGCGGCATCGCGGGCGGAGAGCGGGTGGCGACGGTCGGCGACCAGAAGATCACCACCTCGGACCTGCGCACCACGGTCGGCAGTTCGTTCGAGCAAGCCCGCCAGAACAATCCGACCGCCACGATGGAGGATTTCCTGCAAGCCGGCGCGATCGACAATCTGCTCGACCAGATGATCTCGCGGACCGCGCTGTACGACTTCGGCCTTTCGAACGGCATGAGAGTGGGCGCATCACTCGTAGGAAGCGAGCTGGCGCAGATGCCCGCCTTCCAGGGTCCTGACGGCAAGTTCAGCCAGGACCTTTACAACCGTGCGGTCAGCCAGCGCGGCCTTTCCGACCAGATGGTCCGCGAGGACATCGCACAGGGTCTCGTCTCACGCATGCTGCTGGTGCCCGCCACCTATGGCGACGCGGCGCCGGCCGGGATCGCGCGCCGCTATGCGGGCCTGCTGAACGAAACCCGGCACGGCGCGGTGACGCTGATCCCCAGCCCCGCCTTCGTCGACGAAGGTCCGGTGGACGAGGCGGTGCTGAAGAAATATCTGGCGTCCAATCGCGACCGCTACATGCTGCCCGAACGGCGCACCATCCGTTACGCCAGCTTCGGCCCGGAAGTCCTGGGCGACACGATCAACGCGACCGACGCCGAGATTGCCGAACGCTTCCAGGCGAACGCCAGCCAGTATGCCGCGCGCGAGGAGCGCGAGATCGAGCAACTGGTCGTCCCGACCGAGGCTGCGGCCAATGCGCTGAGGCAGCAGATCAGCGCGCCGTCGCAATTGCGCGCGATTGCAGAGCGGCAGGGGCTGGAGACGAACACGATCACCGCGACCAGCAGGCAGCAGCTGGCCTCGACCTCGACGCCAGAGGTCGCGGCTGCTGTCTACGGCGCCCAGCCGGGCAGCATTGTCGGGCCGGTGCGCGGGCCGCTTGGCTATTATCTGATCCGCGTTGGCCGCGTGAACGCAGTTCCGGCTCGCAGTCTTGCCGATGCGCGGACGGAACTGGCCGATGCCATCCGCGAGGAAAAGACCCGCACGCTGCTGGCCGACCGCGCCGCACAGATCGAGGATCGCCTGCAGTCGGGTGCCAGCCTGGCCGACGTGGCCGGCTCGCTCGGTGTCGAGGTTTCAACCACGCCGCCGCTGCTGGAGAATGGCACCGTCTTCGGCGAAGGTGAGGTCGACCCGTCCGAAGCGCGCCTGGCCCAGACCGCGTTCGCGATGCAGCCGGGCGGCGATGCGCAGATCGCGCCGGGCGCCGACGGGCAGAGTTATGTCGTCTTCGCACCCGGCGAAGTGAGCCGCGCCGCGCCTCCTCCGTTTGAGGAGATCAGGCAGGCGCTGACCCGCGACTACAAGCTTGAGCAAGGGTCGAAGAAGGCCAAGGCCGCTTCGGACAAGGTTCTTGCCGCGATCAAGAGCGGCAAGAACCTGTCCGAAGCGCTGGCCACGCTCGACATCCGGACGCCGCCGGTCGACCAGATCGACCTGACGCGCCGCCAGCTGCTCGCGCAGCGTCAGCAGCGCGGCATCGCGCCGCCGCTGGCGCTGATGTTCACCATGGCGCCCGACACCGCCAAGCGGCTGGAGGCGCCCAATGGCCTCGGCTGGTTCATCGTGTCGCTTGGCAGCATCGACGTGCCGGAAATCGCCAATGACGATCCGATCATCGCCCAGACGCAGGCGGAATTGGCGAGCCTGCGGCAGCAGGAGCTGCTCGACCAGCTGCGCCTTGCCATCGCGCGCGAAGTGCCGGTGAAGCGCAACGATAATGCCATCGCGGCGGTGCGCGACCAGCTTGCGCCGCAGACCAACTGATCGATCCGTCCATGCTAGAAGCCACCGCCTCGCCGCCCGCGGACCGCAACCGCGACGCCCATGCCGCCAGCCAGCTTCGCGCCGGGCGCGCCGGCGTCGTGTGGCGCAAGGTGATCGCTGATTGCGAGACGCCGGTCGCTGCGGCGGTCAAGCTGATCGAGCCGGGTCGTGGCGATTTCCTGCTCGAATCGGTCGAGGGCGGTGAGATCCGCGGACGCTATTCGCTGGTCGGGCTGGATCCCGATCTGGTGTTCCGCGCGCGCGGAACCGAGGCGGAGGTCAACCGCGACTGGCGGCACGACCGCGAGGCTTTCGTGCCGTCTGGACCAGGAACCGCTCGCCGCGCTGCGGTCGCTGGCAGCCAGCTGCCGGTTCGACGTGCCCGACGAACTGCCGCCCGCGCTGGCCTGCCTGGTCGGCTATTTCGGATATGAGACGATCGGGCTGGTCGAGAAGCTCGACCGGCCGCGCGCCCAATCCGCTGGACCTGCCCGACATGATCTTCATCCGGCCGACACTGATCCTGGTGTTCGACCGGCTGAAGCGACACCTGTTCTGCGTCGCGCCGGTCTGGCCCTCGGACACGGCGCCAGATCAGGCTGTCGCCGCGGCCGCCGAACGGATCGAGGCCTGCCTCGCGAGGCTGCAGGGCGCACGGCTGTCCGGGCCGACGCAATTGGCCGAACCGGCAGAGGCGGCGCGATGCCCCAGTTGCCCGATGGCCGCTATGCCGAGATGGTGCTGGCGGCCAAGGACTACATCACGGCGGGCGACATCTTTCAGGTGGTGCTGGCGCAGCGCTTCACCTGCCCCTTCCCGCTGCCACCTCTGGCGCTTTACCGTGCGCTGCGGCGGATCAACCCCTCGCCCTTCCTCTACTTTCTCGACCTGCCGGGCTTTGCGCTGACGGGCTCGAGCCCGGAAATCCTGGTCCGGGTGCGCAGCGGCAGCGAAGGCAGACCCGAAGTCACGATCCGTCCCATCGCCGGCACACGGCCGCGCGGCAAGGACGCGGACGAGGACCGCGCCAATCGCGACAGCCTGCTCGCCGATCCGAAGGAACGCGCCGAGCATCTGATGCTGCTCGACCTGGGCCGCAACGATGTGGGACGCGTAGCCAGACCGGGGACGCGTCAAGGTGACCGAAAGCTATACGGTCGAACATTACAGCCATGTCATGCACATCGTCTCGAACGTGGTGGGTCGAACTTGCGGGTCATGCCGACGCCATCGACGCGATGTTCGCGGGCTTTCCGGCAGGCACGGTCAGCGGCGCGCCCAAGGTGCGCGCCTGCCAGATCATCGCCGAGCTGGAGCCGGAAACGCGCGGTGCCTATGCGGGCGGCGTCGGCTATTTCGCGCCGGACGGTTCGGTGGACAGCTGCATCGTGCTGCGCACCGCCGTGGTAAAGGACGGCATGATGCACGTCCAGGCAGGCGCAGGCATCGTCGCGGACTCGGATCCGGCCTATGAACAGCGCGAGTGCGAGGCGAAGGCGAGCGCCCTGCTGGCCGCGGCAAGAGAAGCGCTGAGACTGGCGGCCGAGCCGGGGTATGGGCAATAATCCCGTGCCTGTTTCGTCGGCGGTCCTCCTTCGGGCGACTTGATCTGACCATCGTTCACGCGCAAAGGCGGGCACCATGATCCTTGTCATCGACAATTATGACAGCTTTACCTGGAACCTCGTCCATTACCTGATGGAGATGGGCGCAAAGGTCGACGTGGTGCGCAACGACGCGGTTACCGCGGCAGGGGCGCTGGCCAGCGGGGCGAAGGGCTTCCTGATCTCGCCCGGACCCTGCACGCCGAACGAGGCGGGCGTCAGCCTGGATCTTGTCGGTGCCTGCGCAGATGCCGGCAAACCGCTGCTGGGTGTCTGTCTTGGCCATCAGTCGATCGGACAGTATTTCGGCGGAACGGTGGTCCGCGGTGGGTTGATGCACGGAAAGACTTCTCCCGTGGATCACGACGGTACCGGGATCTTCAAGGGCCTGCCCTCGCCCTTCACCGCGACCCGCTATCACTCGCTGGTGGTCGAGGATGTGCCCGCCTGCCTGACGATCAATGCCAGCACGCCGCGCCCCGGCGAGGACGGTACCCACGCTATGGGTTTCCGCCACGAAAGCCTGCCAATTCACGGCGTGCAATTCCATCCCGAAAGCATCGCTACACAGCACGGCCACGCAATGCTGGCCAATTTCCTCGAGATTTGCGGGATAGAGGCGCAGGTTCCGGCGGAACCGGCGATCGTCGCATGATGGCATCGTCGGGCCTGACGATTGAAGAAGCCGAGACGCTGGTCGGCCGGATGCTGGATGGCGAGCTGCCGGATGAGGCGATCGCCGACGCTCTGGTCGCCATGTCCGAGCGGGGCGAGACAGCCGAGGAAATCGCCGGGGCCGTGCGCGCGATGCGGGCGCGGATGAAGCCGGTGCCAGCCCCCGCGCTGGCCATCGACGTATGCGGTACGGGCGGCGACGGCCAGCATTCGCTCAACGTGTCGACGGCTGTGGCGCTGGTGGTGGCGGCGTGCGGCGTCCCGGTGGCGAAGCATGGCAATCGTGCGGCCAGCAGCAGGGCTGGCGGTGCCGATACTCTGGAAAGTCTGGGCCTCGACCTTGGCAAGGCAGGGGCGATGGCTGCGCAAACGCTGCCCGATCTGTCGATTGCCTTCCTGTTTGCGCAGTCACATCATCCCGCGCTGGCCCGCATCGCGCCAATTCGCAAATCGCTCGGCCGCCGCACGATCTTCAACCTGACCGGGCCGCTCGCCAATCCGGCAGGCGTCACGCGTCAGCTGGCAGGCGTGGCCAGCCCTGCACTCGTCCCGCCTTACGCACAGGCCATGCGCGAACTGGGAACCGAGCGGGCGTTGGTCGTGTCGGGCCATGAGGGACTGGACGAGCTGTCAATCGCCGGGCCGAGCCGGGTCGAAGCAGTAGGCTTCGACTTTCCGGCAGAGGTCGCGCCCGAAGACGCCGGGCTGCCGGTCCACACGCTGGAGGCGATCAGAGGCGGTGACGCGGCCCACAATGCCGCAGCCTTGCGCGCGCTTCTGGCGGGAGCCGAAGGCGCCTATCGCGACGCCGTCGTGCTCAATGCCGCGGCGGCACTGATCGTGGCGGGCGAAGCGGCCACGCTGCGCGATGGCGCCGAGGAAGCCGCCGAGGCCATCGACAAGGGCCTGCCCAAGGCGCTGCTAGATTGCTGGATACGGACCGTCAATTCGGGGGCAAGCGCATGAGCGACAGGCTGCGCGAAATCTGCAACGTCAAGCGAAGCGAGGTCGCGGCCCGCAAGGAGCAGCGTTCCCTGCGCGATCTTGAAGTGCTCGCCCGCGCGCAGGAAGCGCCGCGTGGCTTTGCGAACCGGCTTGAACAGGCGTCTCGCCGCGGCTTCGGACTGATTGCGGAAATCAAGAAAGCTTCGCCATCCAAGGGATTGATCCGGGCCGATTTTGATCCACCCGAACATGCGCGCGAATATGCCGCTGGCGGGGCTGCGTGCCTGTCGGTTCTGACCGACGCGCCGCATTTCCAGGGGCACGAGGATTATTTGGTCGCCGCGCGCGCTGCGTGCCTGCTGCCCGTGCTGCGCAAGGATTTCATGGTCGATCCCTGGCAGGTGACCGAAGCGCGCGCGATCGGAGCGGACGCGATCCTGATCATACTGGCAGCCCTGGACGACGGTCTTGCTAACGAGATCGAAGCCGCCGCCATCGAGGCGCAGATGGATGTGCTGGTCGAGGTGCACGACGAAACCGAGATGGAGCGGACGCACCGGCTGAAATCGCGGCTGATCGGCGTGAATAACCGCGACCTGCGCACCTTCACCACCGACATTGCCACCACAGCCCGACTGGCTCCGCTAGCGCCGGAAGGCGCTCTGCTGATCAGCGAAAGCGGGATCGCCAGGCACGGCGACGTCCAGAAGATTTCCAGCATGGCCGACGTCCGCTGCTTTCTGGTGGGAGAGAGCCTGATGCGGCGGGCGGACGTGACCGCAGCCACGCGAGAGCTGCTGGGCCTGCCGCAGATGGCGGGGCCGCCGGGATCGAGGGATCTGGCGCGGTGACGACCAAGCTGACCCATCTGGACGAAAGGGGCAACGCCCGCATGGTCGACATCGGCGGAAAGGCTCCCACGCGGCGCATCGCGGTCGCCAGCGGCATCATCTCCATGTCGGAACAGGCGCTGCAGGCGGTTCGTGACGGCAGTGTCAGTAAAGGCGACGTGCTGGCCACGGCGCGCATCGCGGGCATCATCGCCGCGAAGAAAACCGGCGAACTGATTCCTCTCTGCCATCCGCTGCCGATCGATGCGGTCAACGTCGATTTCGCCTTTGAACACAGCGCGATCCGGGTCACGGCCTCGGCCGCTATCGAGGCGAAGACGGGCGTCGAGATGGAAGCGATTACCGCCGTATCGGTGGCACTGGTCACAATCTACGACATGGCCAAGGCGCTCGACAAGGGCATGGTAATCGGCGAGATCAGGCTGATAGCCAAGGATGGCGGCAAATCCGGCCGCTGGCGCGCTGCCGGATACGAGGATTTGGTCCTTTGACACCAGGTCCGCTGCTGGGACTTGAAGAAGCGCAGCGGCGCCTCATCGCCATGGCAGAGCCGCTGCCCCCCATTGACCTGCCCATCGCCGAGGCAGGCGGACGCTGGCTCGCCCGCGACGTCGCGGCCCTGCGCTGTCAGCCGCCGGATCCGATGTCGGCGATGGACGGCTACGCCATGCGGCAATGCGACCTGCCCGGGCCGTGGCAGGTGATCGGCGAAAGCGCAGCCGGGCATCCCTTTCAGCAGCATGTCGGTCGACAGCAGGCAGTGCGCATCGCCACGGGCGGCGTCGTTCCCGCGGGCGCGGACATGGTGACCGTTCAGGAAGATTGCCGACGCGAAGGAGACATGCTCTTTGTCGACGGCGAGCCGCCAGAGCCGCTGGGCCGTCACATCCGGCCGCGCGGGCTGGATTTCGCGCTCGGCGACATTGTCGCGCCAGCAGGCTCGAGGCTGACTCCTGCGCGCCTGGCACTCGCCATCACGGCGGGTCACGGCACCGTCTCCGTTCACGGCGCAGCCCGTGTCGCGATCATCGAAAGCGGCGACGAGCTGCGAGCGGCAGGCGAAGATCTTCCTCCGGGCACGATCCCGGCCAGCAACGGCGCCATGCTTGCTGCGCTTTTTGCCGATCTCGGTTGCGGTATCGGCCGGCATGGCCCCATCCCGGATAGGCGCGACGCCTTGCGGGCCGCCTTTGAACAGGCCCATGGTGCGCATATGATCGTCACCAGCGGCGGCGCATCCGTGGGCGATCACGACCTGGTGCTGCCCGTGCTGGAAGAGATGGGCGCCGAGATCGATTTCTGGCGCGTGGCGATCAAGCCCGGTAAACCGATTTTGGTCGCGCGGCTTGGAAAACAACTGGTGATCGGCCTGCCGGGCAATCCGGTCTCCAGCTTTGTCACCGCGCATCTCTTTGCGCAGCCAGTCGCCAAGGCGCTGATGGGGGATCAATCTCCCTTGCCCGCGATGCAGCCCGCGTTCTGTCTGGCAGATCTGCCGGCAACAGGAAAAAGGACAGAGTTCCTGCGCGCCGAATTTACGGAATGCGGCGTGAAGCCGCTGTCCCTGCAGGACAGTGCCGCGCTTACGCCCCTGGCAAGATCTGATGCCTTGATCCTGCGCCCTGCCGAAACGACGGACGTAAAGAAGGGCGACATCGTGCAAATCATCCCGCTCGTCCCGCATCATCGCGGCTAGACGATTTACTACGTTAACATGGGTTGACGACTGTTCCGATGTTGCTTAATTGTTCCGTATTCGTTCGCGCCTTTGGGCGCAAGGCGGAACAGGACATTTCCCATGCTTACGCGCAAACAGCACGAATTGTTGCTCTTCATCCAGCAAAGGCTTGAGGATAGCGGGATTTCTCCCTCGTTTGAGGAGATGAAGGACGCTCTCGACCTGAAGTCGAAATCGGGTGTGCACCGGCTGATATCGGCGCTGGAGGAACGCGGTTTTATCCGCCGGCTGCCGAACCGGGCCCGAGCGCTTGAGGTAATTCGTCAGCCGGACGATGTCACCGGCACGGCAAAGCCAAAGGCTGCGCCTGCGAGGTCTGATAACGTTGTCGAGTTCAAGCGTCCTGTCCCTCAGGCCGGCGTTTCAAACGACGTGATCGAGATTCCGCTGCATGGGCGCATCGCTGCCGGCCTCCCGATCGAGGCGCTGGAGGATTTGCAGATGCTGCCGGTGCCCGCAGCCCTGCTGGGAAGCGGTGAGCATTATGCGCTGGAGGTTTCCGGCGATTCCATGATCGAGGCGGGTATCTTCGATGGCGATTATGCGCTGGTGCGCCGCACCGACACCGCACGCGATGGCGAGATCATCGTTGCGCTGGTCCGCGGGGAGGAGGCGACGCTGAAATACCTACGCCGGGTGAACGGCATGGTACGGCTAGATCCCGCCAACGCAACTTACGAGGCGCAGACCTACGACCCGTCGGAAGTGCAGGTTCAGGGACGTCTCGCCGGATTGCTGCGCCGCTACCACTGACCGCCGCATCACGGGCTCTACCAGCCGTGGCGGTCCCCCTCGGGTCTTACCGCGCGGACGGTGCCGCTTTCGAGATCGACGGCCAGTCCGCCGCGGCGCGACAGCATGCTGCCGTCTGCCTTGAGCATGGCGGGGCGGCAGTCGGCGGATAGCCGCCTGCCTGAGATGACGATGTCGGCGCGTGCACAGGCAGCGACCAGCGAAGCATAGGACACGTCCACAGGGCGCTGTGCGACCAGCACCATCCTGCCCTCTACTCGCAGCTCACAGAAATCGCCATTGCAGCGTCCCTCGGGCCAGTCGGCGAATTCGCTGAACCGCACATCGTCCGTCGGTGTCTTGCCCATAGCTTCCACTAACGCCTGGGTCGCAAAGCTTGTGCTGTTTCTCAGCAGGTACAGCTTGCCGTCGTCTGCCAGAAGGGCTGCATTCCTGCCGCTTTGCTCAATCAGCAAGTCAGCGGGCCGCGACAGGGCGACCGCGGAGAGCCCCACAGCCAGCGGCAGCAGCCCCCACAATCTGAAGCGACCTGACCAGAGCGCCAGCCAGAACGCGCCCGCGACGCAGGCCAGCACTGCCGGCAGCGAAATCCTCGGCAGTTGCAGGACCGAACCCGGAAGCGACGAGGTGGTGTGCGCAATCACCAGTGTCAGATCCAGCGACTTGGCCGCCAGCCACCACAGGGGCGCGCCAACGCCCAGCAGGTCGAACGCCAGTCCCCCGATCAGCGCGGGAAGCGTTACAGCTGTCATCAAGGGAATGGCGACGACATTCGCGAGCGACCCATACAGGCTGGTACGCTGAAAATGGAACAGGACCAGCGGGCTGAGCGCGGCTTCGACGACAACGCCTGTCAGGAACAGCAGCAGGCCGGCGTGGACCAGACGTTCGATCCGCCCTTCGCCGCGTTGTTCTTTCAGCCGTTCCACGAAGAAGCTGTTGTGGAACGCGACAATGGCAATGACCGCGGCAAAGCTCAATTGAAACGAGGGGCCGACCACCGCCTCCGGCCAGAACAGCATCACGGTCATGGCGGCCAGTGCGATCAGCCTGAGCGAGAGGGCCGTCCGCCCCAATGCCAGCGCCGCCACGACCAGCAGCGCCGCCAGGCAAGCCCTGACGGTTGGCAGCGCAGCCCCGGTCATCAGCGTATAGGCGATTCCCGCCAGCGCTCCCGATCCGGCAGCCGCCAGCGGAAGGCGCACGCGCAGCGCCAGCCAGGGCCACAATGCACCAATGCGGACCACCAGCAGCCACGCAATGGCCACGATGGCGCCGACGTGCAGCCCACTGATGGACAGCATGTGCGCCAATCCGGCGTCGCGCATCGCGCGCGCATCGCTTTCGGGGATTGCCCCTCGGTCGCCGGTGATTAGCGTCGCCGCAATCGCCGCCGATGCGGTGTCGCCAAAGCGCCCGACCTGCTGTCGGACATGAGCGGCCAGATCGTTCCGCCATCCGCTTGCGCCGCCCGCACGTTCCGTCAATATGGGCGGCTCCAGGATCGAGCCCGACGCCGCGAGCCCGTCGAACCAGGCAGCCTGCGCGAAATCATAGCCGCCCGGCACCGCCGCACGCTGGGGCGGGATCATCCGGATCTTGGCGCGAAACTGCGATCCCGCGACCAGCGCCGGATCGTCCAGCTTGGCCGGTACGTTGAGCCGCGCCCTGATCGGTTCATCGCCCAGCGGGTCACGGGTAGCGACGATGAGCCGGACCCGCTCGCGCGCCGGTTGCTCCTCACGCTCCAGCACGACGGCTTCAACCACTGCTACCCTCGGGCCGGATATCGGTTGCGCGCCGATCAGCGCTGACCTGGCCCAGATCAACACGATGCCGGCCGCGACCATCATCGCGATCGCGACAGCCGCATTGCGCAGCAGCGCATGGCGGTCGTCCTTCAGCCGGATCAGTGCCCAGCGCTGCCGGCAAGCCGCACAGCCCGATGGCGATCAGCCATTCCCCCGGCCCCGGCAGGATGAACCACAGACCGATCCCCGCCAGCATCGCCACTGCCAGCCAGGGCATGCGTTCGAAGCCGCGATCCGCCAGGAACGCCTCTATTCGATCCGCGGCACTGGACAAACGGGCTTCGGTCCCCCATTTCCGCAACCGCGAAGAGGGGCGTGAATCGCCTTCGACCTCGCCCGCTATCGGAACGATGGTACTGGCACGGCCCTTCCCCATGGCGCCGCGCAAGTCATTCATAAGAAATCGTCTCCGGTTCGAGCGGTTCGCCCATGACATGCATTGAAAGAGGAAGCACGCGCAGATGGCAAGCGGCCAGGCAGACGGAACCGACAGCGGAAACGCGAAAGCACCCGCGCACGGGCCCGTCGTGACGCGTTTCGCCCCCTCGCCCACGGGTTTCCTGCACATCGGCGGCGCGCGCACCGCGTTGTTCAACTGGCTTTATGCCCGGCATTTCGGCGGCAAGGCGCTGCTGCGGATCGAGGATACGGACAAGGCTCGCTCGACGCAGGAAGCCATCGACGCGATTCTCGACGGGCTTGACTGGCTGGGTCTCGATTACGACGAGGCGCCGGTGTTCCAGTCGGAACGCGCCGCCCGCCATGCCGAGGTTGCGTTCAAGCTGCTGGAAGCGGGCCATGCCTATCGCTGCTATGCCACGTCCGAAGAGCTTGAGCAGATGCGCGCCGAGCAGCGTGCCGCCAGGAAGCCGCTGCGCTATGATGGCCGCTGGCGCCACCGCGATGCTTCCGAAGCACCTGTGGGCGCGCCCTTCGTGGTGCGGCTGAAGACGCCCGAGGAAGGCTCGCTGGTGATCGAGGACGCCGTGCAGGGCCGGGTCGAGGTGAAGAACGCCGAAATCGACGATTACATCCTGCTGCGCTCCGACGGATCGCCGACCTACATGCTGGCCGTCGTGGTCGACGATCACGACATGGGCGTGACCCATGTGATCCGCGGGGACGATCATCTGAACAATGCGTTCCGCCAGCTGCCGATCTATCGGGCGATGCAGGAGATCGAAGGTGGCTGGGACGATCCTGTCTATGCCCATATCCCGCTGATCCACGGGGCGGACGGCGCCAAGCTGTCGAAGCGCCACGGCGCGATGGGCGTCGATGCCTATCGCGACGAGATGGGCCTGCTGCCCGAGGCGGTGGTCAACTATCTGCTGCGCCTGGGATGGGGTCACGGCGATCAGGAAATCTTCACTCGCGACGAGGCGATCGCCCTGTTTGACTTACCGGGCGTGGGCAAGAGCCCGTCGCGCTTCGATTTCAAGAAGCTGGCCAACATGAACGGCCAGTACATGCGTGAGGCGGATGATGCTCGCCTTGCCGATCTGGCCGCCCCGCGCATCGCTGCGCTGGAACCCGGTTTCGATGCGGCGACGCACCGCGACCTGCTGATTGCGGCGATGCCTTCATTGAAGGCGCGAGCCAAGAACCTCGACGAGCTGGCGCAGGGTGCGCTGTTCCTGTTCCGCCAGCGGCCGCTGCCCCTTGACGACAAGGCGGCAGCGCTGCTGCAGGCCGATGGCGCAGGCGCCTTGCTGGCCGATGTCGCCGCACGGCTGGAAGCGGCGGACGACTGGACGGCCGAACCGCTGGAGGCCGACATGAAGACCATGGCCGAGGAGCGCGAGCTGGGTCTGGGCAAGATCGCCCAGCCGCTGCGCGCGGCATTGACCGGGCAATCGACGTCGCCCGGCATATTCGACGTGCTGGTGCTGCTGGGACGCGAGGAGAGCCTTGCGCGCATTCGCGACCACGCCGGTGCATCGGCGCCTGCCGGATCGGAGCTTGACTGACGCACCGACGCAGGAAACTAGGACATCTGAAGAAGAGGAGTGAGTAAGTGGGCGATACGGCGAAACTGACCGCAGGGGGCGGTGAATACGAATTTCCGATGAAGAGCGGGACGCTCGGGCCGGATGTCGTCGATATCGGCAAGCTCTACGGCAAGACGGGCATGTTCACCTATGACCCGGGCTTCACTTCGACGGCCAGCTGCGAAATGCGGGCTGACCTTCATCGATGGCGAGGAAGGAGTGCTGCTGCACCGCGGCTATCCCATCGGCCAGTTGGCGGAAAATTCCAGCTTCATGGAAGTGTCCTATTTGCTTCTGAACGGCGAGCTGCCGTCCAAGGACGAGCTCGATACTTTCGAGTTCACCATTACGCGTCACACGATGCTGCACGACCAGCTGCGCCAGTTCTACCAGGGCTTCCGCCGCGACGCGCACCCGATGGCGATCATGTGCGGCGTCGTCGGCGCACTGTCGGCGTTTTATCACGACAGCACCGACATCTCGGACCCCGAGCACCGCAAGATCAGCTCGCACCGCCTGATCGCCAAGATGCCGACCATCGCGGCCATGGCGTACAAGTATGCGATCGGCCAGCCCTTCATGCAGCCCGACAACCGGCTGAGCTACACCGGCAATTTCCTGCGCATGACCTTCGGCGTTCCGGCCGAGGAATATGAGGTCGTGCCGGCCGTCGAGAAGGCGCTGGACCGCATCTTCATCCTGCATGCCGACCACGAGCAGAACGCATCGACCTCGACCGTACGGCTAGCGGGTTCCTCGGGCGCCAATCCGTTCGCGTGCATCGCGGCGGGCATCGCCTGTCTGTGGGGTCCGGCGCATGGCGGCGCGAACGAGGCCGCGCTCAACATGCTTCACGAGATCGGCACCCCCGACAAGATCCCCGAGTATATCGCGCGTGCCAAGAACAAGGACGATCCGTTCCGCCTGATGGGCTTTGGCCACCGCGTGTACAAGAACTACGACCCTCGCGCGACCGTGATGCAGAAGACGGTGCGCGAAGTGTTCGACGCGCTGAACGTCAGCGACCCCGTGTTCGAGGTTGCCCTGCAGCTTGAGGAAATGGCGCTGAACGATGACTACTTCATCGAGAAGAAGCTGTTCCCCAACGTGGACTTCTATTCGGGTGTGATCCTGTCCGCGATCGGCTTCCCGACCGAGATGTTCACCGCGCTGTTCGCGCTTGCCCGCACCGTTGGCTGGGTCGCCCAGTGGAACGAGATGATTTCCGATCCCGGCCAGCGCATCGGCCGTCCGCGCCAGCTTTACACCGGCCCGGCAAAGCGCGATTATGTCCCTATTGCCCAACGGTAAATTCGGGTGCTGAGGCAGCGATGAAGGAAATGACGATGCTGAGACTGGCTTTAACCATCCTCGGCATCGTCATTTTTCTTTTGGGTGGGCTGTGGACGCTGCAGGGGCTGGATTTCGTCAGCTGGCCTGCCGACAGCTTCATGATCGGCAAGCGCAGATGGGCCTATATCGGCGTACTTGTGATGGCAGCCGGGCTGATTCTGATCTGGATCGTACAGCGGCGCCGAAGCGAGCGCTGATCCCCCGTCCTATTCGGGCGCCGCTTCCGGCTCACCAGCGGACGGGAGGCGCAGGGTGAAGCAATTGCCGCCCTGCTTGCTGGGGGAAACAGCAAGGCTGCCGCCCATCGCCTCGGCCAGTCGGCGCGAGATGTGGAGGCCCAGGCCGGTGCCTCCGCCTTCGCGCCCCAACCTCTCGTACTTCGCGAAGATCTTCTCGCGCTCCTGCTCCGACAGGGCTTTGCCCTCGTCGCTGACGCTGACGCTGACCCACGGACCCTGCGCCGTGCAATCGACGAAGATCTCGCCCCCGCGCGGCCCGTATTCCACTGCATTGCCCAGAAGATTGAGCAGGATCTGCATGCACCAGCGCCGGTCCCCCAAAGCGGGAGCAGGATCGACGGCGATGGTAAAGCGCGCCTGCCTGCGCGCGGCGCGCGTGGTCTGGAAACGGCACGCGCTTTCGGCGATGTCGCCCAGCACCAACGGGACCAGCTCGGGTTCGGGCGCGTCCTCGCCATCGGACAGCGACTGCGCCAGGCTGGCGAGATGCTTGCCCGCATCAACGATGTCGCCTGCATAACCGACATAATCGCGGGCCAAGGGGCCGGCCAGCCGGTCGCGCATGATCTCGCCCAGCTGGATGATACGGCGCGCCGGCGCATCCAGTGCGGGCGCGAGTTGCTGCGACAGTAGTTTTTCGGGCAGCAGATCCTCGTCCGTCGCGGAACCGGCGGAAATCGCTTCCTCATGCCGGCGGATCAGGATCTGGTGCCCCGCATTGCCGCCGGCCCCGCCCGCCAGCATCAGGTGCCAGCGACGATCCGACCCCTCGACACCGGCGATGATGCCGCTGCGCAGGCTCCAATGCGCATGGACGTCGCCATCGGTCTGGAACAATGTGGACCAGTTCTGGCCGCGCTGCCGACGCGCCTTTGCTACCAGAGGCGACAATTCGGCGCACTCCGTCTCAAGCGCGACGATGGCCTGCTGCCCGTCGAGCCACAATACGGCTTCCGCCAGCAATTGCTCGATCGCCAGGCGCGTTTCGGCGGCCTGATCATCCTCTCCGCTGACGACTTCGGCCCCGCTGCTGGGAACAGCGTCCATCGCCTGCCAATCGGACAGGCAGATCATGCAGCCATCGTCGTCGGGCTCGATTTCTGCCCAGCCTTTCAGTGAGCCGCCGGGGTGCGTGACCGTCAGCGCCTGCGCCAGCTTCATGCCATAGGTACGCGCCTTGCGGACCAGCTGCATCAGTTCGGGCACTGCGATCAGGCCAGGCATGTCGCCGCCGCAATTCCGCTGCAGCGCTGCCAGGCGATCGTCGGCCCCGATCAGCCGATCCCCCGCATCGCTGCGCGCGGTCAGCGGAGCGGTCGCTCCCATGGCTGTCACGGTCCCCTCGGCCACGATCAGTCTTCCGGCCCTTCTTCGTAGGCGGACATTCCGCCGGTCAGCAGCGCCTGTGCATCGTTGCCCCGCAGTGCCGCGAAGTTGTCGGGAAGCGTTATGTCGGGGTGGATTGCAAAGAACTCGCGCTCGATCTCCTTGTCGCCCAGCCCGGCGGCGCGCAGCGACAGCGCGAGTCGCGCCAGCTGGCTTTCACCCGTTGAGGACGCCACGTCGTCGCGAGTCTCGCCCGTGGCGGCGGCAAGCGCGGACAGGAACACCGCGACGCCCGCATGGCTGACCGATAGCGCGGCGAACGCCCCTGCCCCCAGCGCACGCACCAGCCGGTTGGCGACCGCGATACGCGTGGCCGCCTCGTCATATTGCGTCCGGATGGCATGTTCCGCCGTACGCGCATGCTGTTCGAAGCTGATGTCACCAGCCACCACGCCGCGCAGCGTGTTCAGTACCGCGAACAGCACATCGGCGGGCAGCTCGACCAGCGGCAGGGTCATGCGCTGCATGTGCCGTACGAACGCCGCCTGCCCGGTCAGCAGATCCATCGCGAGCGAACTGGCATTCGGATCGTCCGCGCTGATCAGCGTCTGCAGCAGGGGGGACAGCGCCGGGTCCATGCCCGCGCTTCGCTCGAGACTTTCGGTCAGCTGCCATTCCATCGCCACGGAATGGAGATGTTCAAGTAGCATCGGCTCATCGATCAGCGCGCCCGCGAGCGGTTCGGACAAATGTTCCACCCATTGCTCGGGCTCTTCCTCGCCCGCCGCCTCGGCCAGCTTGATCGCCAGCTGCGCGGCGACGTCATTGGCCAGCCCGCGCACCCGAGCCACGATCGCATCCGAGAACATGGCGCGATCCTCGCACCCGATGATATGACGCAGCACTACGCCGCGCGCGCCCAGCACCCGATCTCCGCGCTTCAGTTCGGAGCGCATGGCGGAGGCAATTCCGCCGGTCTTTTCCAGTTCGCCCATGGGCTTGGCATATCACCGTGTAGTTAAGGGCGCGTTAGTTTCGTACGGGCCGTTCCCGTTTGGAACGTAAGGGCAATCCACCCCAGCGCAATGGCTCCTGCGAGCAGCATCGAAAGCAGTATCGGACCTCCCCAGATGGCCGATAACGCGAGCGCCAGGCACAGCAGGAAACGGTCGTCCAGCCATGGCCGGATCGGCGCATAGGGTAGCTCTGCCGCGCCGAGTCGCAGCAGCGCGATGGCCATGAAGGCCGCGAACCATGCAGGAGGGCGCGCGAGGCCGGGGCCGCCGTTGACAGCCAATACAGCCACCATGACGGCGTCGAACGCCAGGAAAAGCAATGGCCCGATGTCGCGGCCGCGGGGGCGCATGCGGGTCTGCCGTCGTACTGCCTGCAGCACGCGGTGGCCGCGCAGGACCATCCAGCTCAGCCCCATGAACAGAAACGCCAGCCACGCGATCTGGAATCCCGTTGCCGCCAGCGCCGCGCCGACCAGCAGCACGCCAATGGCTGCCAACAGCAGGCCGCCATGATCCTGCTCCAGCAGACGGGCGCCGAATTGCTGCGCCGCGCGCGCGGCGATCCTCGTGCCGACCGTATGGCCGCTCGCCTCGGCGATGGTGCTGGCGAGGCGGCGCTTTTCCGCCGCATGGGCATCCGCCTCGCTGCGGATCAGCGCCCAGCGACCGTCGGACAGGGCCGAAACCTCCACGGGATGCGCCTGCAAGCGGGTCATCAAGGCAATGCGCAGCAGAGAGGACGCTATATCGCAATCGCGCGGCAGTTCGCGCAGCCGTTCCGCCAGCGATCCGGGGATCACCATCAGGCCGGCCCACGCATGATCCGCATCGATCCGCTCGAACCCGGCGGCCAGCCCCTGCTCGACCGGCAGCGTCGCCACGCCGCGCCCGCTGCTGAGATCAAGCGCCAGGGAGGCATCGGCCATCAGCGAATCGCCGAATACCAGCAGTTCGTCCGCTGCGGTCACCTCGCCGCAAAAGGCGGGCGCGTCGCGCACGATCTTTGCAGGCAGCCCCGCGACGCGCGCGGCGCCCAGCATCATTTCGACCCGCTCGTCGCCGGGATCGCCCAGCACCAGAACGCGCCTGGCCCCGGAAGCCGCCGCAATTTCAAGCTGGTGACGCGCCACCGGCTCTCCGGCAATGCGCAGCGAGGCTGAAGGACGGTCGTCGCCCTCCACCGTTTCCAGCATTGAAATGACTGCTATGCGCAATGACCATACCCGTTCGTGACACGCCGACCGCGCGGCGAGCTGTGTCACTCATGCGGCGGAAAAGCGCCCTTGCGCAAGATGGCGTACGCGATCTGTGCAAAGGCCGGGACAATGGGCCATGTGCGGGCCGCGATCTGTCAACGATTTATCCACCGTATCCTGCCGCATGGCTCCACCAAAAATGCCGCTGCGGGGCCTGTCACGATCCGGGTTCTGTGCTAGATCCTCATGCTCAGGATCGGGACGGGTGATTAGTATGAACAGACGGCGCAACATCATCCGCTTGGGGCAGGAAAATCAGACGGATACGGCAGAGGCGCCCGAATCCGCCGGTTTCGACCGCCGTGACGTGCGAACTCATGCCGAACCTTCCGATTACGAGCTGACCGACGACATGGCCTATTCCGATCCCGCGTTCGACGCAGACGCACCGCGCCGCGCGAGCTGGATCATTCCCGCGCTGGCCGTCCTGGCGCTGGCGGCGTGGACGGCCTTCTTCGTCTTTGCCCAATTCGCAGGCGGCACCGTACCTGCCGGTTTTGCCGCCTGGAGTGCGCTGATCGCGCAGTGGTCGATGCCTGCCGCGCTGATCGTGGCGCTGTGGATGCTGGCCCTGCGTCACAGCCGCGCCGAAGCGGGCCGCTTCGCGGATGCCGCCGCATCGCTGCGCAACGAATCGATCGCTCTTGAAGAACGGCTGGGCAAGGTGAATGCCGAGCTGTCGATCGCGCGCGAGTTCCTGACCGCGCAGGGCCGCGACCTTAAATCGCTGGGCCGCATCGCCAGCGAACGCCTGTCTGAAAATGCCGGGCGCCTGCAGGAGCTTATCACCGTTAATGGAGAGCAGGTCGATCGCCTGCACGGCGTATCGGGTGCCGCCCTCGACAATATGGAGAAGCTGCGCGGGCAGTTGCCAGTCCTGACGAATGCCGCGCGCGATCTGGTCAATTCGATCGGGCAGGCCGGCGAGGGCGCGCACGGGCAGATCAACCGCCTGACCGAAGGGTTCGGCAGGCTGGGACAGGCCGGCGAGGCCTCGACGCTGAAAGTGGACGAAATGCGGGCGCGGGTGAACGAAGCACTGGCCGAGTTCGAGCGCTGCGCTGACCAGCTCGGCTCGATCGCTTCGGACCGCTTCGCTGCGCTGGACGCCGAGGGGTCCGCTTTGCGTGAGCGGCTGGACCAGCAGGAAATCGAGGCCCTGGCTGCCGTGCGCGAGCGTGCCGAAGCCATGGAGCGCATTCTCGACCAGGCGCGCAATCGCCTCGCCGAGGTGGAGATCGAGGCCGTGGACGCCCTGCAGGAGCGTCTAGCCAAGCTGGAGCGCGAAAGCGGCGACATCGCGGGCCGCATCGCCCGCGGCGAGACCGAGGCGCTGGAACGGCTGCGCGATCAGCTGCGCGAGCTGGGCCGCGAGGCGGAAACGCTGTTCACCGGCTTCGACAGTTCGGGCGCAGGCGCAATCAGCGGATGGCGCGGTCGGCTGACTGCAGTGAACGACGAGGCCGACGCGCTGATGGAGCGCTTTGCCGAAGTCGGCGGCGAAGCGATTGCCGCATGGCGCGAGCGCATGGCCGAGGGAGGCCGCGAGGCAGCGACGATGTTCTCGGGCCTTGACCGCAAGAGCGAGGAAACGCTGGAAACCGTCGGTTCGCGCGTTTCCATGCTGTCGCTGGAAATCGGGCGACTGCACGGCGAACTGCTTCAGCATGGCGAGACACTCGAGACCGAGATCGCAGGCCGGATCGACCGCAGCGAGGCGGCGACGCGGGCGCTGTCTGATCGCCTCCGTGCCGGACTGGAAGCTCTGGACGCCGAGATCGAGCAGCGCCGCCAGAAGGGCGAGGCCGCGGGCCGGAACCTGACCGAAGCGCTTGCCACCCAACTTGACGAGGTCGATGGCCGGATCGAGGAACGGCGCCTGAGCTATATCGCGGTGCAGCGCGAATTCGGAGACGCAGTCACCGGACAACTCGACGATTTCGATGCGCGGATCGAGCAGCGCCGCCAGGCTTATCACGACGTGCAGCGCGAATTCGGCGAGGCGATTGCCCAGCAGTTTGCCGCCATCGAGCGAGAGTTCGAGCAGCGGCGCCTGCGCCAGCTGGCTGCGGGCCGCGACATGACCGAAGCGGCGGCGGAGCATCTCGACAGCATCGACCGCAGCTTCGAGGAACGGCGCGAGGCGCGCATTGCCGCCGCGCAGGAAAGCGTGGCCCTGCTCGATGCGCAACTGGCCGAGATCGACGGCGAACTGGACGAACGTCGCCGCCGGCAGCAGGCAACCAGCGAATCGCTGGCCCGGCACGCCGAGATCATCTCCGGCCGGATTGCCGATTTTGGCAAGCGCATGGAGCAAGTCGCGGAAAGCGGGCGCGAGGCCGAATCACTGGTCGGCGCCAGCTTGACCGCACTGGCCGCCAAGCTGACCGAGAGCCGCGAGGCGCTGTCGGGCACCGACAAGGCGGTTCTGGCACTGACCGACAATTCCGTGCGGCTGCTCGAACTGATCGAGGCCAGCTCGCGGCACAGCCGTGAGGCGCTGCCCGCATCGCTTGACGAGGCCGAGACCCGCCTGACGTCGGTTGCCGACCGCATGGAAGGTCTGCGCGCGGCATTGAGCGAAGCGGGTGAGAACAGCAAGACGCTCGACAGCGCGGTCGAGGCGGCTCGCGGCAGCACGCGTGCGGCCATTGCCGAGCTTGAGCAATTGCACGACCGCCTGAAGGAGCGCGGCAGCGAACACGCGGCGCAGATCGCCGACCTGCGCGACACGCTCGCCCTTGCCCGTACCGACAGCGAAGCAATGGCCGAGGCTGCCGAGGCCACGCTGGGCGGCGCGATCAGCCGCCTGGCCGAAGCAAGCCGTGAAGCCGTCGCCAATATCGAGGGCACCTCATCCGAGGCGGTGCGCGCCATCGCCGAGAAGCTGGCCCATGACAGCGGCATCGTGGTGAGCGAAGCGCTTCAGAACAGCACGAAGGATGCGCTGGAGACACTCGACGCTGCCGTATCGCGCGCGACCAGCGCTGCCCGGGATGCCGCCAGCGAACTGGAAGAGCATCTGAACCGCGTGAACGAGATCACCGGCCATCTGGAATATCGCGTCGCCGAAGCGCGCCGTCGTGCCGAAGAGGACATCGACGACCATTTCGCGCGCCGCGTGACGCAGATTACCGAATCGCTGAACTCGACCGCCATCGACATCGACAAGGTGCTCTCCGCCGATGTCAGCGACAGCGCGTGGCAAGCCTATCTCAAGGGTGAGCGCGGCATCTTCACGCGCCGTGCGGTGCGCCTGATCGACAGTGCCGATGCACGTCTGATCGTCGACCATTTCGAAGCGGACAGCGAGTTCCGCGAGCACGTCAACCGCTACATCCACGATTTCGAGGCGATGCTGCGCAACCTGCTGGCGACGCGGGAAGGCAATTCGCTGGCGGTGACCGTGCTGTCGAGCGACATGGGCAAGCTCTATGTCGCGCTGGCCCAGTCGATCGAGCGCCTGCGCCGGTAATGGAGTTGCGGGCGGAACCCGGCGTGGTTCCGCCCGGCCCCCGGTTTAATCGACCGGTTCCGCTGTGGTCAGCGCCTGTTCCGCTTCGAGCGCGGGCGGCGCGGGGAAGAAGTCGATGTCCTCCGCGGTAATCCAGCCCTTCTCGTAGTTCACGTAGAACAATACGAACAGCACGGCTGCCAGCAGGGTCGTGCGCCAGACAATCCGCCACGGGCGAAAATTGACGGGCGCACTATCGGCATGGCCTGCCTCTGGCACCGTGCCAACGTCCTGGTGCGTCCTGATCCCGAAAGGCATCACAATAAAGGCGCTGAAGATCCACAACAGGAAGTAGATCGCAATTCCAGAAGTCCACTGCATGGACGCTGGATTAGGCCCGACCTGCATCCATCGCAAGCACCGCGACCTGCGATTCTTGCCCGACCAGCGCCGCGCAGCGCGCCGGGCGGCAAGCCGCGCTGCTTCCTGCACCGCATCGGGATCGCGCGAGCGGCCCTTCAGCCGCGCAATCGCCGTGACGACATCGCTTTTCGCCTCGTCGAGAAAGTCGTCCATGTCTTCTACCAGCGGCAGGCCAATGGCATTGATCAGGACCTCACCCGATCCGGAAGGGGGCAGGACGACCGTAATATGCCCGTTGCTGGCGAGACGCCTGCGTTCGACGATCGAATCGCCGTCCGCGGGCACGATGATGTCGCCATCGAGCACGAGCCGCCCCGCCCTGCTCTCCCCGATCTTGCCGGGTCTGCCGGGTGCGAGGCGGATGATGTCGCCGTTCTTCTGGACAACCTGGCTGGGAATCCCGGCCTTGGCGCCGACGCGTGCCTGTTCGGCCATGTGGCGCATCTCACCGTGTACAGGCACCAGGATCTCGGGTCTGATCCAGCCATAGAGGGCTTCAAGCTCCGGACGTCCTGGATGGCCGGAGACATGGATCAGTTCCTGCCTGTCGGTCACCATGTCGATCCCGCGCGCGGCAAGCTGGTTCATGATGCGCCCGATGGCCAGCTCGTTGCCGGGGATCTGCCGGCTCGAGAACAGAACAACGTCGCCCTTTACCAGCTCGAGCGGATGCTGCTCGGCGGCAATGCGGGCCAGTGCGGCGCGCGGCTCGCCCTGACCGCCGGTGGCAATGATCAGCACCTCGCCGCGCGGCAGGCGCATGGCAGTGTCGAAATTGACCGTATCGGGAAAATCGGGCAGATAGCCATTCGCCTGCGCGGCACCGATGATGCGGTCGAGCGAGCGCCCCGCGACGCACAGCTGCCGCCCGGTATCCTTTGCCACCTGGCCCAGCGTCTGCAGGCGCGCGACATTGGACGCGAAGGTCGTGACCAGCACGCGCTTCCCGTGGTGGCGCGCAACCTCGGCGTCGAGCCCGGCGCGCACCTCGCCCTCGCTCCCTGAAGCGCTGGCATTGAACACATTGGTCGAATCGCACACGAGCGCCAGAATGCCCTCGTCGCCGATCTCGGTCAGTTCCTCGGGCGTGGAGGGTTCGCCGACCTGCGGATCGTCGTCCAGCTTCCAGTCGCCGGTGTGGAAGACGCGGCCATAGGGCGTCTCGACCAGCACGGCGTTACCCTCGGCAATCGAGTGGGCGAGCGGGACGTAGCGGACCTGAAAGGGAGAAATCGATCCGCCGGGACGAAAGCTGTCGAGATGGTCGATCACATGCAGCTCCACCTCGTCCTGGATGCCGGCTTCGACCAGCTTTTCGCGCACCAGCGACGCGGTGAAAGGCGTTGCATAGAGCGGCACGCCCAGATCGGCCGCGAAATAGGGCACCGCGCCGATGTGGTCCTCATGCGCGTGAGTGAGCACGATGCCGACCAGATCCTCAGCCCGCTCCTCGATGAAGTCGAGATCGGCGAAAACCAGGTCGACGCCGGGGTATTTGGGGTCGGCAAAGCTCATGCCCAGGTCGACCATCAGCCATTTCCCGTCGCAGCCATAGAGATTGACGTTCATGCCAATCTCGCCCGACCCGCCGAGCGCGAGGAATATCAGTTCATTTTTTGGAGTCATCACTCAGCAATATCGGTACGCTCTGCCAGAATTGATAGCCCCCGGAGTGTCAAATCGACATCGATATGGTCGAAAATCTCGGTGCATTCATCGAACAGCACCGCGAGCCCGCCGGTGGCGACAACGCGCGCAGGGCGACCGATCTCGGCCTTGATCCGGTCCACCAGCCCCTCGATCATGGCGACATAGCCCCAAAACACGCCGATCTGCATCTGGCTTTCGGTGTTGCGGCCGATGACGCTGCGATCCTGGCCGGGCAATTCAATCGCGATGCGCGGCAGCTTGGCCGCTGCGTTCACCAGCGCGTCGAGCGAAAGGTTGATGCCGGGCGCGATGATGCCGCCCTTGTAGGTGCCGGCAAAGTCGATGACATCGAAGGTCGTGGCGGTGCCGAAGTCGATGATGATCTGGTCGCCCTGCCACGCCTGGTGCGCGGCGACCATGTTGACCGCGCGATCAGCGCCCAGCGATCCCGGCTCATCCACGTCGGCGCGAATGCCGTAGCCGACTGGCGGTTCGCCAGCGAACAGCGGCGCGCCGCCAAAATATTTTTCGCCGAGCACGGTCAGGTTATGGCGCGCACGAGGAACGACGGTGGAGACGATCATCTTCGTCACCGCCTTGAAATCCAGACCCTCGAGCGCGAACAGCTGCATCAGCCAGACGGCGTATTCGTCGGCTGTGCGCCGGGCATCCGAGGCGATGCGCCAGCGGGTCCGTGCCTGCGAACCCTCCATCAGGGCGAAGACAATGTTGGTGTTACCGACATCGCAGGCGAGCAGCATGCTAGTTTTCCCAATCGCGCAGAATTTCAACCTCGCCCGCGTGAATGGCACGAAGCGACCCGTCCGCCAAGCGCAGCAGCAGCGCGCCGTCAGCGTCAAGTCCACGATATTCGCCGAGAATACGATCTTCGGTGGCCGGATTGACGACCAGGCTGGTTCCCGGGACCGGACCGCGCTGCGTCCAGCGGCTCACGGTCGCGTGAAGTCCCGCCGTGCGCCACAGCACCAGTTCGGCATCAAACCTCCGGGCAAGATCATCAGCGAACGGATCGCGCGACACTGACAGGCCAAGATCGGCCAGCGCCACCGCCACGCGATCGGTCAGTTTCGGGGCGCTGACAAGATTTACGCCCACGCCCACGATCACGTGGTCCCCGCGCCGCTCAAGCAGGATGCCGGCAAGCTTTGCCCCGTCCAGCAGCAGGTCGTTGGGCCATTTGAGCATCAGCTTCGCGGAATCGGGCAAATGGCTGGCGACCGCCTGATGAACGGCGATTCCCGCCATAAGCGCCAGTGTGTGTGCCGGAGGATCACCCGTCCCGACCAATACGGAGGTCGAGCCCATGAAGTTACCGGCTCCGTCCTGCCACGCGCGCCCAAGACGGCCTCTTCCCGCGTCCTGCCGGTCGGCGATCAGCCAATCCCCCTCGCACAGGGCCTCACCCCGGGACAGCCGCGCGATCAGTTCCGCATTGGTAGAACCGATCTGCGCGATTGTCTCCAGTCGGGGCGATGGCGCCTGCGCCATCATGCAATCAGCCTACGAAGAACAGCGCCAGCGCCGCCTTGTCCGCCAAGGCGCCCAGCCACGGTGTCAAAATGTAGCCCAGCGGCGAGATGACGAGGCAGGCAAGCAGCAAAATGATCTGATGCGACAGCGGCCCGCGCTCTGCCGCGATGCGGCCACTGGGCTCGTCGAAGAACGCGATCTTCACGACCTTGATGTAGTAGAATGCACCGATCACGCTGGCAGCGATGCCGATGGCGGCAAGCGCGATCATGTCCGCGTCCACCGCGGCCTGAAACACCACGAACTTGGCCCAGAAGCCGAACAGCGGCGGAATGCCTGCCAGACTGAACATTACTGCCAGCAGCGCCCATGCCATCGCGGGTCGTACCGACGACAGCCCAGCCAGATCGGTAATCGCCTCGACTGGCCTGCCATCGATGTCGCGCAGCATCAGCACGACGGTGAAGCCTGCAATGCTCATCGCGACATAGATGGCCAGATACACCAGCATGGCCGAAGCACCCTGAGGCGTCGCCGCGGCGAGGCCGATCAGCAGGAACCCGATATTGTTGATCGAGGAAAATGCCAGCAGCCGCTTGATATTTGCCTGTCCGATCGCACCCAGCGCGCCGACCACGATCGATGCCAGCGCGACGAAGATCACGATCTGCTGCCACGCGCCGACCTGTCCGCCGAAAGCTCCGAGGGCAACCCGCATGGTCAGCGCCAGCGCGGCGACCTTGGGTGCCGTCGCGAAAAAGGTGGTGACGGGCGTCGGCGCGCCTTCGTAGACATCGGGCGTCCACATGTGGAACGGCACCGCGCTGATCTTGAAGGCCAAGCCCGCGAGCACGAACACCAGGCCGAAGATCGCGCCGGTGCCGATCTCGCCGGTCATGGCCAGGCGAACCGCAGCGAAGTCGGTGCTGCCGGTAAACCCATAGGTCAGGCTCATGCCGAACAGGATGATGCCGCTTGCGAGCGCGCCGAGCACGAAATATTTGAGGCCCGCTTCCGCCGAACGCTCGTCCGTACGCAGGAAAGCGGCCAGAACGTACGCCGACAGTGAGTTGAGCTCGAGTCCGATATAGAGCGTGAGGAAGTCGCCCGCCGACACCATCATGTTCATGCCAAGCACCGCGAACAGCACCAGCACCGGAAATTCCGCGCGCATCGCCCCGTAGTTGTCGAGGAAGCGCGGCGCGACCATCAGCGTAATGGCCGCCGACAGATAGATCAGCAGCTTGGCAAAGGCCGAAAACGCGTCGGCATTGTACTGGCCGAGGAACGCAACCCGGTCCGGGCCCATCATTCCGTTCGACAGGGTCGGAATCGCCACGGCGGCACAGGCCACCAGAGTGGCGACCGCCGCGATCGAGATGCCGCGCGACGCCTTGTCACCCAGCCACGCAGCCGCCAGCAGCAGGATCAGCCCTGCGACGGTGAGGATTTCCTCGGCGACGATAAGCGCGAGGGATTGCGAGAAATCGGTCATCAGTGGGCACCCTCACCCATATCATTGTGTTCTTCGGCAGCGGCCGCAGCCGCCTGCGCCTCCAGGCTGGGCATAGCCAGATGCGCATCGCCCGCAGGCGCCACGCTGGCAAGCCGCTGGTCCAGCCATTCGATGTCGCCGCGCATGGGCGCCAGGAAGCTTTCCGGATAGATACCCATCCACAAGGTCGCAGCAGCGAGCGGGACGAGCATCAGCCATTCACGGCCATCCAGGTCGGGCATGGCCGCAGCATCCGCGTTCTTCTGCACTCCGAACGCCACGCGGCGGTAGAGATAAAGCATATAAGCCGCGCCCAGGATGATGCCAGTGGTGCAGACCAGCGCCACCCAGCTCGACGCCTGGTAGATGCCGGCAAGGCCCAGAAACTCGCCGATGAAGTTGCTGGTGCCCGGCAGGCCGATCGAGGCCATGGTGAACAGCAGGAAGAAGATGGCGTACTTGGGCATGTTGATTGCCAGACCGCCGTAGCGAGCGATCTCACGCGTATGGAGCCGGTCGTAGATCACGCCCACGCACAGGAACAGCGCACCCGAAACCAGGCCGTGGCCAAGCATGACCATCATCGCGCCTTCGAAACCCTGCACGTTGAACGCGAACAGCGCCGCCGTCACGATCGCCATATGGGCGACCGAGGAATAGGCGATCAGCTTCTTCATGTCGTGCTGGACCAGCGCGATCAGGCTGGTGACCACGACCGCGATCATCGACAGCGCGAACACCAGCCAGGCGAACTGGACGCTCGCTTCGGGGAACATCGGGATGGCGAAGCGGATGAAGCCGTAGCCGCCCATCTTCAGCAGCACGCCGGCCAGGATCACCGAGCCTGCGGTGGGTGCCTGAACGTGCGCGTCGGGCAGCCACGTGTGCACCGGCCACATCGGCATCTTCACCGCGAAGCTGGCGAAGAAAGCCAGCCACAGCCACGTCTGCGCGCCCGCCGGGAAGTTGAACGCCATCAGCGTCGGAATGTCGGAGGTTCCCGCCTCGCGCACCATCCAGAACATCGCGATCAGCATCAGCACCGAGCCGAGCAGCGTGTACAGGAAGAACTTGTAAGCCGCGTAGATCCGGTTGTCGCCACCCCAGATGCCGATGATCAGATACATCGGGATCAGTCCGGCCTCGAACATGATGTAGAACAGGAACAGGTCCTGCGCCGCGAATACGCCGATCATCAGCGTTTCCATGATCAGGAACGCGGCCATGTACTCGCCAACGCGCCGGTTGATCGAGTTCCAGCTGGCACCGATGCAGATCGGCATCAGGAAGACCGTCAGCAGGATCAGCAGCAGCGCGATTCCGTCGATGCCCAATGCCCAGCTGAAGCCAGCGAACAGCTCGGCCCGCTCGGTAAACTGCCACTGCGCGCCCCCAATGTCGAAAGCGCCCCATAGCACGATGCCCAGCGCCAGCTCGACCAGCGTGGCCGCCAGCGCGATGGCGCGCGCCGCCG
Source organism: uncultured Alphaproteobacteria bacterium (assembly GCA_963752785.1). Lineage (GTDB taxonomy): Bacteria > Pseudomonadota > Alphaproteobacteria > Sphingomonadales > Sphingomonadaceae > Croceicoccus. The sequence continues at coordinate 10,064 of CAVVZE010000008.1, read as the reverse complement.
ACGCCGAAACGAAGAAGCATGCGATGGCGCCGACCAAGGGCACCAGAAGCATGAGCGAAAGGATCGGAAAGCCGTCCACGAACTTACTGCCCCGCCATCGTTGCAATGATCCAGCTGACTGCGGCGACAAGGCCCAGCAGCATGATCAGAGCATAGGAATAAAGATAACCCGTCTGGACCTTGCTCGCGAAACGCGAGCTGGCTGCGACGACGGACGCCGCACCATTGGGACCGAAGCGATCGATGATGCCGATATCGCCGATGGTCCAGAACTTGCGCCCCAGCCAGAACGCGGGCCTGACGAACACCGCGTGATAAAGCTCGTCAAAGTACCACTTGTTCTTGAGGAACCGGTACAGGAAGCCGAACTGGCTCACGAAGCGGGCCGGGGCCGACGTATCGCGGATATAGTTGTTCCATGCGATCGCAAGGCCGATCAGCATCACGATGCCCGGCGCGATCTTCACCCAGGCCGGAACCTCGTGCATCGCGTGCATCAGATGTTCGTTGTAGAACAGCGAGCCGTTCCAGAAGTCCGCGCTTTCGAGGAAAGCGTGGCTGAACACCGCGCCCGCGAACACCGCGCCAACCGACAGCACGATCAGCGGTACGAGCATGACCATCGGGCTTTCATGCGGGTGATAGCCGCCGGTGCCGTCGTGTGCGCGTGCGGGAACAGCCGGATGGTGCGGATCATGGCCGGAATCTTCCTGACGCGCGGGATTGTGCATCCTCCGGTTCGTCATGGCCGTGGTGGACAGCGTGCTGAATGTGCTCGCTCTCGATCCAGCGCGGCTTGCCCCAGAAGGTAAGGAACATCAGGCGCCAGCTGTAGAAGCTGGTCAGCAGAGCCGCGAAGATGCCGAGGAAGAAGGCCACCTGCGACAGTTCGGTTCCGCGCGCGAAAGCGGACTCCAGGATCGCGTCCTTGGAATAGAAGCCCGCGAAGCCGACATGCGCGAACCACAGACCCGACGCCGGTGATCGCAAGCGTGCCGGCCATCATCGCCCAGAAAGTGATCGGGATCTGCTTACGCAGGCCGCCGTAATAGCGCATGTCCTGTTCATGGTGCATCGCATGGATGACGGAGCCTGCGCCGAGGAACAGCAACGCCTTGAAGAAAGCGTGTGTGAACAGGTGGAACATGGCGGCGTTGTAAGCACCAACGCCCGCCGCAAAGAACATGTAGCCCAGCTGCGAACAGGTCGAATAAGCGATCACGCGCTTGATGTCGGTCTGCGTCGTGCCAACGGTCGCCGCGAAGAAGCAGGTCAGCGCGCCAATCGCGATCACGAAGCCCGAAGCAACGGGTGCCACCTCGAACATCGGGGACAGGCGGCAGACCATGAACACGCCGGCGGTCACCATGGTCGCCGCGTGGATCAGCGCGGACACCGGGCGTCGGACCCTCCATCGCGTCAGGCAGCCAGGTGTGCAGGCCCAGCTGCGCCGACTTGCCCATCGCGCCCACGAACAGCAGCAGGCAGAGGATGTCCATGGTATAGAGGCGCATGCCGAGGAAGCTGATGGTCGATCCCTGCATGCGCCGGCGCGGCACCCAGGATCTCAGGGATCGACGTGGTGTTGAACACCAGGAACGTACCGAAGATGCCCAGCATGAAGCCGAGGTCGCCCACGCGGTTGACCACGAAGGCCTTGATCGCGGCGGCGTTGGCGCTGGGCTTCCGGAACCAGAAACCGATCAGCAGGTAGGACGCGAGGCCCACGCCTTCCCAGCCGAAGAACATCTGCACCAGGTTGTTGGCCGTCACCAGCATCAGCATGGCGAAGGTGAACAGCGACAGATAGGCGAAGAAGCGCGGCTGGTCCGGATCTTCGTCCATGTACCCCCAGGAATAGAGGTGCACGAGCGCGGAGACGCTGGTGATCACCACCAGCATCACCGCGGTCAGCGTATCGACGCGCAGCGCCCAGTCGAAAGTCATGTCGCCCGACTGGACCCATTTCAGCACAGGCGCCACATAGGCATCGCCGCCGCCGGCCATGAACGGAGACGAAAATCGTCCAGCGCCAGCGCGCATGACAGGAACAGCGCACCAGTCGTGATCAATTTCGCTGGAAAGGACCCGATCGAACGATTGCCCAAACCGGCAACGATCGCCGCCAGCAGCGGCGCAAAGACGAGTATCTGGATCATGGCGGGCGGCCTTATCCCTTCATCCGGTGGATGTCGTCCACCGCGATCGTGCCGCGGCCACGGAAATAGATGACCAGGATCGCGAGCCCGATCGCCGCCTCGCCCGCCGCCACGGTCAGGACGAACATGGCGAAGATCTGGCCGGTCAGGTCGCTGAGGAAGGCGCTGAAGGCAACGAAATTGATGTTCACCGCCAGCAGGATCAGCTCGATCGCCATCAGGATGACGATCACGTTCTTGCGGTTGAGGAAGATGCCCAGCACGCCCAGCACGAAGAGGATCGAGCTGACGACGACGTAATGTTCGATTCCGATCACGGCGCCCTCCTTAAAGTTTCACGCCCGCGCCCACTTCGGGACGGGTCTTGACGATGGCTTCTTCCGGACGGCGCTTCACCTGCTTCGAGATGTCCTGGCCGCGCACGTCCGGGCGGTGGCGCAGGGTCAGCACGATGGCGCCGACCATGGCGACCAGCAGGATCACGCCGGCCGCTTCGAACAGGAAGAGATAGCGCGAGTAGAGCAGCGCCCCGATCGAAGCGATATTGCTGCGGCCCAGCATCGGCGCGTTCAGGCCGTCGGGTGTACCCAGTTCAAGCCCGCCCGCATTATAGGCGACAAGGCCCACGAACAGTTCGACGAACAGGACAAGCGCGATGGCTACGCCCAGCGGCGCGTTCTTTACGAAACCGGCGCGCAGTTCCGAAAAGTCGATATCGAGCATCATGACCACGAACAGGAACAGCACGGCGACCGCGCCCACATAGACGATGACAAGCAGCATCGCGATGAACTCTGCCCCTACCAGAACCATCAGCGCCGCGGCGTTGAAGAAGGCAAGGATCAGCCACAGGACCGAATGCACGGGATTCCTCGCCAGAATGACGAAGCAGGCCGATGCAATCACGAGGGCCGCGAAGAGATAGAAGGTTATGGTCTGGATCATGGGTTTTCGTGTCCCGCGAGCGCGCCCCTAGCGATACGGCGCATCGGCTTCAAGGTTCGCGGCGATGGCCCGCTCCCACTTGTCCCCGTTGGCCAGCAGTTTCGCCTTGTCGTAAAGCAGTTCTTCACGCGTTTCGGTGGCATATTCGAAATTCGGCCCCTCGACGATGGCATCGACCGGGCACGCTTCCTGGCAGAAACCGCAATAGATGCATTTGGTCATATCGATGTCGTAGCGCGTCGTGCGGCGACTGCCGTCGGCGCGCGGTTCGGACTCGATCGTGATCGCCAGCGCAGGGCATACGGCTTCGCACAGCTTGCAAGCGATGCAGCGCTCTTCCCCGTTGGGATAGCGGCGCAGCGCGTGTTCTCCGCGGAAACGGGGGCTCAGCGGGTTCTTTTCGAACGGATAGTTGATCGTCGCCTTGGGCTTGAAGAAATACTTCAACGTCAGCGCGTGCGCCTTCAGGAATTCCCAGAGGGTGAACGACTTATGAGATGAGCAACGCTCATGAATACCTCGTCAGCATAAGCCAGCCGGAAACGAGCACGACGAACAGCAGGCTCATCGGCAAGAAGATCTTCCAGCCAAGCCGCATCAGCTGGTCATAGCGGAAGCGGGGCACGGTGGCCTTTACCCAACTGAAGATGAAGAAGAAGAACAGGATCTTCAGCAGGAACCAGACGATGCCGGGGATCAAATACAGCGGCTCCCAGTCGAACGGGGGCAGCCAGCCACCGAAGAACAGGATGGCGTTGAGCGCGCACATCAGCAGCACGTTGGCATATTCGCCCAGCCAGAAGAGCGCGAAGCTCATCGACGAATATTCGGTCTGGTAACCGGCGACGAGCTCGCTCTCCGCCTCGGTCAGGTCGAACGGCGCGCGGGCGGTTTCCGCCATGCCCGAGATCAGGAACAGCACCCACATCGGGAAGAGCAGAAGGTGGAACACGAAGCCGTTGACGAAGCCCAGGCCGAAGCCGCGCTGCGCCTCGATCATGCCGGACAGGTTGTTGGTGTTCGCGAACAGGATCACGCAGATCAGGATGAAGCCGATGGAAACTTCATAGGAAATCATCTGAGCGGCAGCGCGCATCGCACTGAAAAACGGATATTTCGAGTTCGATGCCCAGCCCGCGATCACCACGCCGTACACACCCAGCGAACTGATCGCCAGAATGTAGAGCAACCCGATGTTGATGTCCGCCAGCACCATTCCGGGACCGAACGGCACCACCGCCCACGCCAGCAGCGCGACGGTAAAAGTGATGATCGGCGCGATCAGGAACAGACCCTTGTTCGACGCGGACGGGATGATGGTCTCCTGCAGGAAAACCTTCAAGCCGTCGGCAAAGCTTTGCAGCAGACCGAACGGGCCCACGACATTGGGACCCTTGCGCAGCGCCATCGCCGCCCAGATCTTGCGGTCGGCGTAGATGATCAACGCCACGCCCAGCATCAGCGGCAGGGCGATCAGCAGCACGCCCGCTACGGTCGCAAGGAACCACGCCCATCCGAACTGGATGCCGAGATCTACGAAAAAGTCGGTCATTCCGCGGCCTCCGCTACGGTTTCGCCGTGCCACAGTTCGGACGAGCAGCGCTGCATCGTCGGGCTGGCGCGCAGGATCGGGTTGGTCAGATAGGGATCGGCGATCGGATAGTTCTCGATCATGCCCGATGCGTCACCGCCGCCCGCCGGAAGCGCCCGCCCCGGATCGACCAGTCCTTCTTGCGCCAAGGCCGGCGTGTCCGCGAACATCGCGGCTCGCAGTTCGTCAAAGCTGTCGAACCCGACCGAAACACCAAGCGCGTCGGCCATGGCGCGCAGGATTGTCCAGTCTTCACGGGCATCGCCCGGAGCAAACACCGCCTTCTCGGACCGCTGAACGCGGCCCTCGATATTGACGTAGGTACCCGCCTTCTCGGTATAGGCGGCCGCGGGCAGGATGATGTCCGCCGCATGCGCGCCCTTGTCGCCGTGATGGCCGATATAGACCTTCAGCGCGTCACCGAACGGTGCGTAATCCATTTCGTCAGCGCCCAGCGACAGCAGGACCTTGGGCTTCGCGGCCGCGATGTCCGCCATGCCGCCCTGCTGCGCGAGGCCGAGCAGTATTCCCCCCATTCGCGAGGGCGAGAAATGTAGCGCGTTGAAGCCGTTCCAGCCATCCCTGACGACGTTGAACTCGGTGGCCAGCGCCAGCGCCTTGCCCAACGCGCCGCGCCCCAGCGCCGCGCCGCCGACGATGATCGCAGGCCGCTCGGCCCCCTTCATCGCGTCGACTACGTCGCTGCCCAGCGCGTTCAGTACCGACAGATCATTGCCCAGGAATGTCGACGCATAGGTCGTGTCGTATTCCGGACCGACGTGGAAGATCTTCGCCCCGCCCTTGACCGCCTTGCGCAGGCGCACGTTCAGCAGCGGAGCCTCATGCCGGATCTGGCTGCCGATCACTAGTACTGCGTCGGCATTCTCGACCTCGGCCAGCGTGGTGTTGAACGTGACGGCCTGCAGGTTTGAGGTGTCGTAGACCATGCCGGTCTGGCGCCCCTCGATCAGGGTCGAGCCGCAAGCCTTCAGCAGCGCCTTGGCCGCGTACATCGTTTCGCAATCGACCAGATCGCCATAGACCGCCGCGATGGCACTGCCGGCATTCGCCGCCCGGACCATGCCGAACGCCTCGTCCCAGCTGGACTGCTCCAGCTTGCCGGACTTGCGGATCCACACCTTGTCCAGACGGCGGCGCGTCAGCCCGTCGACCGCATAACGCGACTTGTCGGCGATCCATTCCTCGTTCACGTCGTCGTTGATGCGCGGCTGGATGCGCAGCACCTCGCGCCCGCGGCTGTCGATGCGGATATTCGCGCCGACCGCGTCCATGACGTCGATGCCCAGCGTCTTCTTCAGCTCCCACGGACGCGCTTCATAGGCATAGGGGCGGCTGGTGAGAGCGCCAACCGGGCACAAATCGATCACATTGGCCGAAAGCTCGTGCTTCGCCGCCTTTTCCAGATAGGTCGTGATCTGCATGTTCTCGCCGCGATACAGCGCGCCGATCTCATCCACGCCCGCGATTTCCTCGCTGAAGCGCACGCAGCGGGTGCAGTGGATGCAGCGGGTCATGATCGTCTTGATCAGCGGACCCATGTACTTCTCGGTCACCGCGCGCTTGTTTTCATGATAGCGCGTGGCGCCGCGGCCATAGGCCATCGCCTGGTCCTGCAAGTCGCATTCCCCGCCCTGATCACAGATTGGGCAATCGAGCGGGTGGTTGATGAGCAGGAACTCCATCACCCCTTCGCGCGCCTTCTTGACCATCTCGCTATCGGTGCGAATTTCCTGGCCATCGGCAGCGGGCAGCGCGCAGCTGGCCTGCGGCTTGGGCGGTCCGGGCTTCACCTCGACCAGGCACATGCGGCAATTGCCGGCGATCGACAGCCGCTCGTGATAGCAGAATCGCGGGATCTCCTTGCCCGCAAGCTCGCAAGCCTGCAGCACGGTCGCGCCCTGCGGGACCTCGATTTCCTGTCCGTCTACGGTAACCTTTGGCATTACTGCGTTTCCTTGGGCGCCTGGACCCGGTCGCCATTCGCGGCGTGGTACAAGGCCTCAGCTATGGCCATTCGAATCTGGGTGGGTACGATCCGCACTTCCCGGCCAGAGGGAAGGCAGGGCCCGAACTCCTGCGCTATCTGGCGTACATATTCCGCCTCGCCCTCGGTACCGAGCAGGGTCTGGATAGCGAGGGCGTCCGCCATTGCAGGCTGGCGCGCTACGAAGCAATCGGCGAAATCGTGCATTGTCGCGATAACTTCAGGCTCGCGGGCACCGGCGGCGACCGCGTTCAGACGGCAATCATCGGCGGCCGACTTGTGAAGCCATTCCGCGACCGATCCGCGGATATAGGCGCGCTGCATCGATGCGCCGATCATGTTTCCCATGCAGATGTTGCGGTTGCCTTTAAACAGCTCGGCCACCACTGCATCTTCCGCGGGCGATCCGATCTCGCTCGCCAGGAATGCGACACCCAGATCGTGCTTGCGCTCGGCAATGCAGCTGCCCAGCCTGCGCATGAAGCGCATCGCCTCCGCCTCGCCCGCTTCGGTCGGGGCGGACGAATGGCCGGACGTACTCGGCGACAGCTGCGCCTGGGCGGGCGCGGATAGCGCCAGGCCGATCGCTGCAAGGAAAAGGCCGAGAGCCGGTTTCACTCGGCGGCCTCCACCATGTTGCCTGCCTCGGCTATCCGGCGCTCGAGCTCGGGGCGGAAATGCTTGATCAAGCCCTGGATCGGCCAGGCGGCCGCATCACCCAGCGCGCAGATCGTGTGACCTTCCACCTGCTTGGTCACCTGGAACAGCATGTCGATTTCCTCGACCGCCGCCTCGCCGGTGCGCAGCCGTTCCATCACGCGCCACATCCAGCCGGTACCTTCGCGGCAGGGCGTGCACTGGCCGCAGCTCTCGTGCTTGTAGAAATAGCTGATCCGGCTGATCGCCTTCACGATGTCGGTGGACTTGTCCATGACGATCACCGCAGCCGTGCCGAGACCCGAGCCGACCGCCTTCAGCCCGTCGAAGTCCATCGGGCATCCCTGATCTCGGCTCGCGGGGACCAGCGGCACCGACGAACCGCCGGGGATCACCGCCAGCAGATTGTCCTTGCCGCCGCGGATGCCGCCGCAATGCGTTCGATCAGCTCGCCGAACGGGATCGACATCGCTTCCTCGACCACGCAGGGCTTGTTCACATGCCCGCGATCTGGAACAGCTTGGTGCCCTTGTTGTTCTCGCGCCCGAAGCTGGCGAACCAGGCGGCGCCGCGCCGCATGATGGTCGGCGCGACCGCGATCAATTCCACATTGTTGACCGTGGTCGGGCAGCCATAGAGGCCCGCGCCCGCCGGGAACGGAGGCTTGAGGCGGGGCTGGCCCTTCTTGCCCTCAAGGCTCTCGATCATCGCGGTTTCTTCGCCGCAGATATAGGCGCCGGCGCCGCGATGGACGAAGACGTCGAAATCGTAGCCCGAACCGGCCGGCGTTCTTGCCGATCAGGCCCGCGTCATATGCCTCCTGCACGGCGGCGAACAGCACCTCGGCCTCGCGGATATATTCGCCGCGGATATAGATATAGGCGGCGCGCGCGCGCATCGCAAAGCCGGCGACCAGCGCGCCCTCGATCAGCTTGTGCGGATCGTGGCGGATGATCTCGCGGTCCTTGCACGAACCGGGCTCGGATTCGTCGGCATTGATGACCAGGAAGCTTGGCCGACCGTCCTTGGGCTTTCCTTGGGCATGAACGACCATTTCAGGCCGGTCGGGAAGCCCGCCCCGCCGCGGCCGCGCAGTCCCGAGGCCTTTATCTCGTCGATGATGGCGTCCTGCCCCTTGGCGAGAGATGTCCTTGGTATTGTCCCAGTCGCCCCGCTTCTGCGCAGCGGCATCAGTTCCACGGCTGAAAGCCATAGACGTTGGTGAAGATGCGGTCCTTGTCAGCCAGCATCGATCAGATTCCGAAAACGAAAATAGCCGCGGCGATCAGGATCGCGACCAGCACGACCGTCTTGATGACGCCCTTGAGAACTTTCCACGCGATAATCACACCAAGCAGGGCGACCGCGATCGGGATCAGGCCTTCCATCACTCGCCATCCTGCTTCCGTTCCTGTACGAGAGTACGAGAAATGCCCCGCCAAGCGCCGCGAATACTGCGCCCATGGCGGTGTTCTCGGTCGCGAAGAAGATCGCCGAGGCAAACAGGAACCCCGCGCCCGAAAAACGGTAATTGCGCTGCTGAAGCGTCGCCATCACCAGTCTCCCCGGTAGTCGTGGTTTTCGCCGACCATGGCAGTCAGCGTCGTCGGGCCGCCGACCGGCTCGACCGTGTGGCGATCGGGATCCTGCGTGCCCTTCCGGCGTCTCGCCCCGGGCCAGCGCGTCGAGCACGGCGTCGAGCGCTCGGCGGTCAAGTCCTCGTAATTGCCGTCGTTGATCTGGACCATGGGCGCGCTGGCGCAATTACCCATGCATTCGACCTCGGTCAGCGTCCACAGGCCATCGTCGGTCGTGTGGCCCTTGGCCATGCCGCGCGCCTTGCAGCGGGCCATGATCTCGTCACTGCCGCGCAGCCAAGCACGGCGTGGTGCCGCAGACCTGCACGTGGAATTTCCCGACCGGGACCAGATTGTACATGGTGTAGAAGGTCGCAACCTCGACCACGCGGATTACCGGCATGTCGAGATAGGCGGCCACATATTCCATGACCGGAATCGGCAGCCAGCCCTGCGTGCCGGTTTCCTCGCCCACCTGGCGCTGGGCAAAATCGAGCAGCGCCATCACGGCGGACTTCTGCCGTCCCTCGGGATAGCGCGCGATCGCGGCCTTCGCCTTGTCATCCCAGGCAGGATTGAACGCGAAGCCCCCCCAACGGGCGCGCAGTTCCGGCGTGTCGGGCTCGATGTAACGTTCGGCCATTAGCGGATGAACTCCACCCGAGAGCACTTGTCGCCCTCGAAACTATAGACTGCGAGCACGTCGAACGGCTGCGCATCGGCGCTGCGCCATACGCGCTCGTGCAAGGTGACGAAATCACCGAACTGCTTGGCGTCGACAATTTCGGCGCGGTTTTGCGGAAATTCCTCGAACATCGCCTGCAGGCCGGCACGCGTGCCTTCACGGCCTTCGCGCACCACTGCGCCGCGATAGGCCGGCTTCGCACGCATCCTCGGTCATCAGGGCGACATAGGCGATCGGCATCCTGCGCATTGTAATGCGCGATCATTTGCCGGGCTGTTGCCAATCTTGTGTCATGGTCTCTTTCCAGCCACGCGGACCTCCGCGGCGGCGTTTTCAGCTGCGATAACGCGACTGGCCAAAGCTGAAGAACTCGTACCCCGCCACGCAGGCTATCACCTCGGCGAGCCACTCGCTCGTCTGGAAACCAAGCATCAGCGCGCCGAAG
>CAVVZE010000007.1:0-319447 GCA_963752785.1 uncultured Alphaproteobacteria bacterium | reverse complement strand
GAACAGAGCCCGGCCGAACAGGCGCACCACGCGGGCGGCATGGTCAGCGCCGCCGACCGCCGCGCGGCGGACGCAGGCGCGCGCATCCTGCGCGAAGGCGGCAATGCGGTCGACGCGGGCTTTGCCGTGCTGCTGGCGCTGAATGTCGTCGAACCGCAAAGCTCCGGCATCGGCGGCGGCGGTTTCCTCGTGCTCGATCCCGGCGACGGCACCGGTCACCTATGACGGGCGCGAAACCGCGCCCGCCTCCGCCACGCCCGACCGCTTCATGGCGAACGGCGAGCCGATGGCCTTTCCCGACGCATGGCCCGGCGGCCTCAGCACCGGGGTTCCGGGCAATGTCGCGCTGATGGCGCTGGCGCATGGCAAGCACGGCCGGCTGCCCTGGGCGCAGATCTTCCAGCCCGCCATCGAACTGGCGCGAGACGGCTTCATGGTCACGCCCGCCTCCACAACACGCTGGCCGCCGCAAAGCTGACCGGCCCGCTTTCGCCCGATGCGCGCGCCCTGTTCTATCCGGACGGCGAGCCGCGCCCATCGGCTCCACCATCCGCAACCCCGCCTTCGCCGCCACGCTCGAACGCATCGCCGCCGAGGGGCCGCAGGCGTTCTACGCCGGCGCCAATGCCGCCGCCATCGCGCAGGCGGTGCAAACCGCGCCGGTCAATCCCGCCGACATGACGGTCCAGGACCTGGGCACCTACACCGCGCAGGAGCGCGATGCGGTCTGCGGCATCTACCGGGTTTACCGGATCTGCGGCATGGGCCCGCCATCGTCGGGCGCGACGACGGTGTTCGCGATCCTGAAGCAGCTGGAACGCTTCGACCTGGCCGCCATCGGCCCGGACGACCCCGTCGGCTGGCACCTGTTCGCCGAATCGCAGCGCCTCGCCTATGCCGACCGCGAGCGATATCTGGCCGACGCCGATTTTGTGCAGGTGCCGGTGCAGGGGCTGATCGACGCCGACTATCTGGCACGCCGCGGCGCGCTGATCGACACGGGCACCACCATGGCCAGCGGTCGAGCGCGGGCACGCCGCCGGCTCGCGCTCGCCTTCGCGACGCAGCCGGAACCAGCCAGAACACGGCACCTCCCATTTCGTCGTCATCGACGCGACGGCAATGTCGTCAGCTACACCTCCACCGATCGAGGGGGCGTTCGGATCGGGCCTGTTCGTGCGGCTTCTACCTCAACAACGAACTGACCGATTTCTGCTTCGTGCCCGACGGTGGACGGCCGGCCCGTCGCCAACCGGGTCGAGGGCGGCAAGCGCCCGCGCAGTTCGATGTCGCCGACCATCGTCTATGGCCCGGACGGCAAGCTCGTGCTGGCGGTCGGCGCGGCAGGCGGAGCGACCATCCCGGTCCAGGTCGCCAAGGCGACTCGATCGGCGTGATCGACTTGGACCTGACCGCGCAGGAAGCCATGGCGCTGCCCTTGCCTCTATTCGCCCGGCGACACGGTGATGGTCGAGCAAGGCACCGCGCTGGAAGCATGATGCCTGCGTTCGAGGCGCTGGGCCACACGCGATGTCACCGCCATGCCCGTGCCGGCTCAAGGCCAATGCGGTGGAATGGGCGGACGGCAGGCTCGATCGGCGCCGCCGACCCGCGCAGCGAAGGGGCGATGGTCATCCGCAAGCTCAGCCGCCTTGCCGCGCAGTCGCTCGCGCCGCCATCCTAGATGCTAGGCGGCCGTAGACGGCCTCCATTGCAGGCGCGCAAGGAGAGGAGCGGGCCATGCAGGCGCAACGGGGCAGGAGCGGCGCTTTCGGGCCGACGGCTTCACGCTGGCGGATATCGAGCAGGCGCGCAATCTCGTCGTCGCTGTTCCTGCACGCGCGCCGATGCGATGGGCGACGCGCCCTTCCTCGGCGCCAAGACCGACGGCGAATGGCAAACGCATCAGCTGGACGCGAAGCGGCGCAGCAGGTCTGCCTGCTGGCCGAAGCCTGCGCAAGCTGGGCCTGAACGACGGCGACCGGGTGCTGCTGGTGTCGCGAGAACCGGCCCGAATGGTGCATCGCCGATCTGGCGATCATGGCCGCGGGCTGCGTCACCGTGCCCGCCTATATCACCAACACCCAGCGCGACCATCAGCACATCCTCGACAATTCGGGCGCGCGCGCGGTGATCGTCTCGAACGCCAAGCTGGCTCAGACCGCTGATGCCCGCGCGATCGTCCCAGCATGGCGCCGAACACGTGATCGCGATCGAGCCGATCGCAGCCCGCCAGTCCGGCAGCTCGCCTGTCATGACTGGGCCGCGCTGCTGCAGGGCGATGCCGAGCCGGCGCCGCCAGGCGGTCGAAGCGCGGATCGCCGGGATCAAGCGCGACGACCCCGCCTGCATCATCTACACCAGCGGCACCGGCGGCGCGCCGCGCGGGGTGACGCCAGCACCACGGCGCGATCCTGCGCAATGTCGCGGGCGCGGCGCGATCGTGATCGCGAGGATTTCGGCTGGGACGACGAACGCTTCCTCTCCTTCCTGCCGCTCAGCCACGCCTATGAACATACCGGCGGGCATTTCTGCCGATCGGGCTGGGCGCGCGAGATCTTCTATTCCGAAGGGCTGGAAAAGCTCGCCAGCAATATCGAGGAAGTGCGCCCGACGATCATGGTCGTGGTCCCGCGCCTGTTCGAAGTGCTGCGCACCCGGATCATGAAGCAGATCGAGAAGCAGGGCAGGCTGGCCGAGTTACCTGATGGACCGCGCGCTGGCGAGTTGGCGAGCGGCAAGGCCGGCGGCCGCAGGCGCGCTGCGCGACCGGCCGATGAGACCTGCTGCTGGAAAGCACGCTGCGGCCCAAGATCCGCGCCAACGTTCGGCGGGCGGATCAAGGCGATGGTTTCGGGCGGCGCGCCGCTCAACCCCGAGGTCGGCATCTTCTTCGACGCGATGGGCCTGACGATGCTGCAGGGCTACGGCCAGACCGAGGCCGGGCCCGGTCATCAGCTGCAACCGCCCGAGCGCCGGGCCTCAAGATGGACACGGTCGGCCCGCCGATGCGCGGGGTAGAAGTCCGGATCGCCGAGGATGGCGAGATCCTGTGCCGCGGCGAACTGGTGATGCACGGCTACTGGCACAACGCCGAGCGAAACCGCTCGCGCGCTGATCAGCGACGGCTGGCTCCACACCGGCGACATCGGCCATCTCGACGACGCGGGCCGGATCGTCATCACCGACCGCAAGAAGGACATGATCGTCAACGACAAGGGCGACAATGTCGCGCCGCAGAAGATCGAGGGCATGCTGACGCTGCAACCCGAAATCGGCCAGGCGATGGTGCGCGGCGACAAGCGGCCCTACATCGTCGGCCTGATCGTGCCGGACGCCGAATGGGCGCTCGAATGGGCGCGCGCGAACGGCGAGAAATTCGATCTGGCCGCATCTGCAGGACACTGCCGGCATTCCGCACGCCGTCGCGCGCAGCGGTCGACCGGGTCAACGCCGATCTGTCGGTGATCGAAAAAGTCCGCCAGTTCGCCTTCGCCGACGAGCCGTTCAGCATCGAGAACGAGGAAATGACGCCCGATGAAGATCCGCCGCCACAAGATCCGGGAACGCTACGGCGACGCGGCTGGACGCGATGTACCGCTGACGGCGGTCAGCAGGGCGAGCGGCGGCTGGCCGGGCTCTTTGCCCGAGAGCGCCCATTGCAGATGCGATCCGGTTGCGGGCACTTCGCGATTCCTCGCGGAAATTGCGCTATCGCAATGAAACCGGAATTCAGCCGAGCTATTTTTCCGATCCTTGAATAGAGGAGAGGACCAATGGCCAAAGTTCCAGCCCGTCGCGGTCTGTTTGACGACCTTTTCCGCGATTTCCCGCTAGGCTATTCGATTGCACCCCTGCACGGCGATCCATTGCCGCAGCCGAACAAAATCAAGATCGACGTCAAGGAAAACGGCGATAACCTGGTCGTTCACGCTGAAATTCCGGGGGTGAGCAAGGATGCGATCGACGTCTCGGTGGACAACAACGTGCTGAGTATCAGGGCGGAAATCTCGCAATATGATGCGGACGAGGAAGACGACAACATTATCCATTCAGAACGGTATTACGGCGCTGTGCAACGCAGCATTGCTCTACCCGCAGAAGTATCCGTCGATGATGCCGCAGCAAAATACGAAAATGGCATCTTGGTTCTTACCCTGCCGAAGATTAAGAAGGATCCCAAGAAGAAGATCAATATCGGATAGGTGAAGCTTACGGTGGACCGGAACCGCGGACATTGAGCTTGCCAATCAGTGTCCGCTGACCACCCCTTTCCCGCCATTCCCACGGCCCGCTAGTCGCCTCGATAGCGGACCTCTTCGCAATTCTCCCCGTCATCCCCGCGCAGGCGGGGATCCAGAGCGGGGTCGCGCCACGGGCGGCCAGCCGCCCCTTTCGCGGGCATCGGCTTTTTACTGTCCTACATCGCCGCGCCGCGCCAGTGTCCGCCTGCGCATCCGTGCCTTGCGGCTCTTTCCATTCGTCAAATTTTCCCCGCCCCCCCATGGTGTCAACCGGCGGCGCGCCAGCGGCGGTTTTCCGCGGGCTTCCGGCACGGGTGACAGCGGTTGTAGGACGTGTCGCCTGTGTCAACCGCCGCGCTGCCATCCGCGCAGCCATTCGGCGACCTGCGCGGCGCAATCGCCCGCGCGCTCTTTTCAAACCGCCACCCGCCGGTTAGGGGCTGGCAAACGCAATTCTCACGGGAGCCGCCCCACCGATGACCGAAGCCACGCTCATCCTCGTTCGTCACGGCCAGTCGCAGTGGAACCTCGAAAACCGCTTCACCGGCTGGTGGGACGTCGACCTCACCGAAAAGGGCGAGGCCGAGGCGCAGGCCGCGGGCGAGCTGATGATGGCCAAAGGCGTGCTGCCGACGGTCGCCTTCACCTCGCTCCAGACCCGCGCGATCCGCACGCTGCACATCGCGCTGCAGCACGCCGGACGCCTGTGGATCCCCGAGACCAAGAACTGGCTGCTGAACGAGCGGCACTATGGCGGGCTGACCGGGCTCAACAAGGCCGAGACCGCCGAGAAGCACGGCGAGGAGCAGGTGCATATCTGGCGCCGCAGCTTCGACATTCCGCCGCCCGCGATCGAGCGCGGGCAGCCGGTACGATCCGGGCAACGACGCGCGCTATGCCGGGATCGACGTGCCCGCTGACCGAAAGCCTCAAGGACACCATCGCCCGCGTGCTGCCGTTCTACGAAGCGGAAATCGTGCCGCAGCTGAAGAAGGGCGAGACGGTGCATCGTCTCGGCCCACGGCAATTCGCTGCGCGCGCTGGTCAAGCACCTGTCGGGCATTTCGGACGAGGACATCACCGGGCTGGAAATCCCGACCGGCCAGCCGATCGTCTATCCCTTCAGGGACGGCAAGCCTTCGGGCGAGCGGTCTATCTCTCGGAAGGCTGACGCGCTGATGACGGCACCGGTGGCGATCGTGATGGGCAGCCAGTCCGACTGGCCGACCATGAAGCACGCGGCAGATGCGCTGGACGCGCTGGGCGTGGCGCATGACTGCCGCATCGTGTCGGCCCATCGCACGCCCGGCCCGCATCGTCGCCTTTGCCGAGGGCGCGGCGGACGAGGGTTTCAAGGTGATCATCGCGGGCGCGGGCGGCGCGGCCCACCTGCCGGGCATGATCGCGGCGATGACCCACCTGCCGGTGCTGGGCGTGCCGGTGCAGTCGAAGGCGCTGTCGGGACAGGATTCGCTGCTGTCGATCGTGCAGATGCCGGGCGGCGTTCCGGTCGGCACGCTGGCCATTGGCGAGGCCGGCGCGAAAAATGCGGGGTTACTCGCCGCCGCCGTGCTTGCCACGCATGACGAAGCACTGGCAGAGCGGCTGAAGGCGTACCGCGCGGCGCAGACCCAATCCGTGGCCGAGCGTCCGGCGGACAGCAACTGAGACTGATGACCAGCGTATCCCCTTCCACCGCCGATCCGATCAGGCCGGGCAGCACGATCGGCATATTGGGCGGCGGCCAGCTTGGCCGGATGCTGGCGATGGCGGCGGCGCAGCTGGGCTATTGCTGCCACGTCTACGCGCCCGATGGCGACAGCGTGGCGGCCGACGTGTCGGCGCATTTCACCTGCGCGCCCTATGACGACGCCGATGCGCTGGCGGGCTTCGCCGCCGCCTGCGCCGTCGTCACCTACGAGTTCGAGAACGTGCCCGTTGCGCCGCTTCCGGCACTGGGCGAAATCCCGCTGCGCGCGCCGGTCCGCGCGCTGGAAATCGCGCAGGACCGCCTGGCCGAAAAGCGCTTCGTCGAACGGCTGGGCGGCACCCCCGCCCCGTTCATGGCGGTCGGGAACGAGGCGGAGTTCACCGCGGCGCTGGAAACGATCGGCACGCCGGGCATCCTCAAGACCCGCCGCGACGGTTATGACGGCAAGGGCCAGTGGCGGATCATGTCGCCCCGGGATGCCGAGGATCTGACGCTGTCCGGCAAGCAGCTGATCTACGAAGGCTTCGTCGATTTCGCGGCCGAATTCTCGGTTATCCTGGTGCGCGGACTGGATGGCGAGATCCGCTTCTGGGACAGCGCGCAGAACGACCATAGCTCGGGCATTCTCGCGCGCTCCACCGTCCCGGCGGGCTCAGACGGTCGCGGCGCAGGTCCCCGCCGCGCGCGAATTGGCCGCCCGGGTGGCGGAGGCGCTGGGCTATGTCGGCGTGCTGACGCTGGAATTCTTCGCCACCGACCAGCGGCCCCGTCTTCAACGAGATGGCTCCGCGGGTCCACAATTCGGGCCACTGGACGATCGAGGGCGCGCGGACCAGCCAGTTCGAGAACCATATCCGCGCGATCTGCGGCCTGCCGCTGGGCCTGACCGACACGATCGTGCCCGCGGTGCGCATGGACAATCTGATCGGGGAACGGGCCAATGACTGGCTGTCCCTGCTGCGGGATCCCGCCAATCATCTGCATCTCTACGGCAAGGCGGAAATCAATCCCGGGCGCAAGATGGGCCATGTGACCCGGCTGCTGACGGACGGGCACGGCTGAACATGGAAGGAATGCCGCGATGACGGGACCTGAACTTTTCCTCGTCTTCGCGCGCGCGCAGAACGGCGTGATCGGCCTGAATGGGCGGCTGCCCTGGCACATTCCCGCCGATCTGGCGCATTTCAAGCGGCTGACCATGGGCACGCCGATGATCATGGGGCGCGCCACTTTCGATTCCCTGCCGGGCGTGCTGCCGGGTCGCCGCCACATCGTGCTGACCCGCGACCAGGACTGGAGCGGCGATGATGCCGAGGTCGCGCATGATTTCGACAGCGCAATCCATCTCGCCAATGCGGCGCGCATCGCGGTCATCGGCGGCGCGGACGTCTTCGCTCAGGCGATGCCGCTGGCCCGCCGGATCGAAATGACCGAGGTGCACCGCGATTACGAAGGCGACGTCACCATGCCCGCTCCGCCCCGGGACGAATGGGAGGAAGTGGCCCGCACCGACTGTCCCGCGGACGGAAATCAGCCCGCCTACAGCTTCGTCACACTGCGCCGCCGGGCTTGAGGGCGGCGATCCGCGCCCCACTAGACCGCGCCTTCGATGATTTGCCTGTCTGCCACCGAACCTATGCCCGAAGGGCTGCACGGCGCCGTCATCGCGCTGGGCAATTTCGATGGCGTCCACCGCGGTCACCAGCAGGTCATCGCGCAAGCCCGCGCCTTGGCCGAAGAGCGCGGCGCACCCCTTATCGTAGCGACGTTCGACCCCCATCCCGTGCGCTATTTCGCGCCTGATGTGCCGCCGTTCCGCCTGACCTCGCTGGATCAGAGGCAGGAGCTGTTCGCCGGGCTGGGCGCTGCTGCCATGCTGGTTTTCCAGTTCGATACGGCCTTGGCCACAACCTCCGCTGAGGATTTCATCGATCAGGTCCTCGCCGGAAATCTGGCGGCAGGCGGCGTAGTCACCGGGCACGACTTTACCTTCGGCAAGGGCCGGCGCGGCGATGTGACCATGCTGCGCGAAAGGTGCGAGGCGCAGAGTATCGCGGTTCGCATCGTCGCTCCGGTCGAAGATGGCGGCGATGTCGTATCCTCCACCCGCATCCGCAAGGCGCTGAGCCGCAGGCGATCCGCAGGAAGCGGCGCGCCTGCTCACCCGCCCCTTCGCGATCCGGGGCGCAGGTCGTGCACGGTGCCAAGCTTGGCCGCAGCATCGGCTTTCCCCACTGCCAACCTGCTGATGGGATCCTATCTTCGGCCGCGCTTCGGCATCTATGCGATCACCGGGCGGATCCTGACCGGCCCGCTGGCCGGGGGCCCGATCTGCAGGGCGCCGCCAATCTGGGCGTGCGGCCCAGCTTCGATCCGCCGACCGAATTGCTGGAGCCATATTTCTTCGACTTCCGCGGCGACCTCTACGGCGAGACGATCGAGGTGGCCCTGCGCCATTTCATCCGGCCGGAAGAGCAATACGAATCGCTGGATGCGCTGAAGGCCCAGATCGGCCGCGATTGCGACGAGGCGCGGCCCTTGCTGGCGGCATCCAGCGGCTGATTCTTGGCCTCGCTGCATTCCCGCTCTTTCAACGGGCGCGGCTTCCCGCTAGTGCGCGGCGGTTATGACTGACAATCCCGCCGGGCGCGATTTCAAAGATACGGTCTTCCTGCCCAAGACCGACTTCCCCATGAAGGCCGGACTTCCGCAGAAGGAGCCCGCCATCCTGGCGCGCTGGCAGGAACAGGACATCTACGGCCAGCTGCGAGAGGCGCGCAAGGGGCGCGAGATTTTCGTGCTGCACGACGGCCCGCCCTATGCCAATGGCGACATGCATATCGGCCATGCGCTGAACCATGTGCTGAAGGACATGGTGGTGCGCACCCAGACGCTGCTGGGCAAGGACGCGCCCTATGTGCCCGGCTGGGACTGCCACGGCCTTCCGATCGAATGGAAGGTGGAAGAGCAGTACCGCAAGAAGAAGAAGAACAAGGACGAGGTTCCGCAAAAGGAATTTCGCGCCGAATGCCGCGCTTATGCCGCGCATTGGGTCGACGTCCAGCGCGATCAGCTGAAGCGGCTGGGCATCAATGGCGACTGGGACAAGCCGTACCTCACCATGGACCCGGATGCCGAGGCGACGATCGTGCGCGAATTGCTGCGCTTTGCGGAGAGCGGCCAGCTCTATCGCGGCGCGAAGCCGGTGATGTGGTCGCCGGTCGAGAAGACCGCCCTCGCCGATGCCGAGGTCGAGTATGAGGACATCGTTTCCACGCAGATCGACGTGGCGTTCGAGATTGCGAAGTCGCCGGTGGCCGAACTGGTCGGCGCACATGCGGTGATCTGGACGACCACGCCGTGGACGATCCCGGTCAACCAGGCTTTGGCCTATGGGCACGGCATCGAATATGTCGCCTACAAGATCGATGGCCGCATCATCCTGATCAGCAGCGAGCCCGCTCTGGCCAAGGGCGTGTTCGCGCGCCTGTTCGACAGCACGCCCGACAAGTCGACCGATATCGTTTGGCGCGGCCTGGGCTCGCAATTGGCTGGCACCAGGGTCCGTCACCCGATGCACCATCTCGGCGGGTTCTATGCCGAACTGCGCCCCATGCTGGCAGGCGACTTCGTCACCACCGACAGCGGCACCGGCCTCGTCCACATGGCGCCCGATCATGGCGAGGACGATTTCGACCTTTGCAAGGCGAACGGCATCAATCCGAAATTCGTGGTGGAAGGCGATGGCCGCTACCGCGAGGACTGGCCATGGCTGGGCCGCGATGACGAACGCAACATGTCGGTCATCAATCCCAGGTTCAACGCGCCCGACGGTCCGATCTGCTCCGACCTGCGCGAGGCGGGCGCTCTCCTCAGCGCTTCCACGGACTATCGACACTCTTATCCACATAGCTGGCGGTCCAAGGCCAAGGTCATCTTCCGCTGCACCCCGCAATGGTTCGTGCCGATGGACATGCCGCGTAGTGGCGGGACGCTGCGCGAGACCGCGCTGCAAGCGATCGCCGACACCCGGTTCGTTCCTGAGAAGGGCCGTAACCGCATCGGTTCGATGGTCGCAGGTCGCCCCGATTGGGTCCTCTCGCGCCAACGCGCATGGGGCGTGCCGATCACGCTGTTCGTCAACCGCGAAACCGGCGAATATCTCGTCGACCCCGTCGTTAACGAGCGCATCGTCGCCAAGATCCGCGAACAGGGCGTCGACGGCTGGGACGAGGAAAACGCCGCCGAACTGCTCGGCCCGGATTACAATCTCGACGACTACGAGCGGGTCACCGACATTCTCGACGTGTGGTTTGATTCGGGCAGCACCCATGCCTTCGTGCTGGAAAGCGGCAAGTGGCCCGAACTGAAATGGCCCGCCGACCTGTACCTGGAAGGCAGCGACCAGCATCGCGGCTGGTTCCAGTCCAGTCTGCTCGAAAGCTGCGGCACGCGCGGTCGTGCGCCCTATGACGCCGTTCTGACCCATGGCTTCACCATGGACCCCAAGGGCATGAAGATGTCCAAGTCGCTGGGCAACACGATCAGCCCGCTGGACGTGATGCGCGACTTTGGCGCGGACATCATCCGCCTGTGGGCATTGTCGGTCGATTATACCGAGGATCACCGCATCGGCCCCGAGATCCTGAAGGGCGTCGCGGACCAGTATCGCAAGCTGCGCAACACATTCCGCTATCTGCTGGGCGCGCTCGACGGTTATGACGGCAGCGATGCGCCCGAAACGGCCGATTTCCCGGAACTTGAGCGCTATGTGCTGACGCTGCTGAGCGATCTGGACGCGAGATTGCACCAGTGCATCAACGACTTCGACTTCAACACCTATACTCGCGCGCTGGTCGATTTCTGCAACGAGGATCTGTCGGCGTTCTTCTTCGATATCCGCAAGGACTGTCTCTATTGCGACGATCCGGCAGATGTAAAACGCCGGGCCTATCGCGCCACGCTAGACATACTGTTCCACGCGCTGGTCCGCTATGCAGCGCCGGTGCTGGTGTTCACGGCCGAGGAAGTGTGGGGCACACGCTATCCTGAAGACGGCAGTGTTCACCTCCTCGAGTGGCCAAAGATCGCGCTTGCCGAACATCTCCGCGCCGACAAGACCGTATGGGCGAAATTGCGCGACCTGCGCGAGGATGTGAACGAGGCGATCGAACCCTATCGCCGCGAGAAAACCATCCGCTCCAGCCTCGCCGCCGAAGTTCGCGTGCCGGCAGATGCAGTCCCGGCAGGCTTCACCGATGCGGACCTGGCAGAGCTGTTCATCACCGCGACAGTGTCGCGCGGGCAGGGCGAGGACGTGAGCGTGACCCCCACCGACATGGCCAAGTGCGGCCGCTGCTGGCGCCATCTGCCCGAAGTGGCCGAGGATGGCGACGCCTGCGATCGCTGCGAAAGCGTACTCTCGTCAATGGAGGCGGCATGAGCCTTGGCCCACGCCTGGCTGCGCGCTTCAACGCCGACCGGCGGCTGGGGCTGATCCTCGCCGCGGTGGTGGTCGTGCTGGACCAGGCGGTGAAGGCGATCCTGCTGGGTCCGGCCAAGCTGTTCCAGCGCCAGGTAATCGAAGTGCTGCCCTTCTTCGACCTGCGCTATGCGACCAATCCGGGCGTGTCCTATGGCATGTTTGCGGCGGAAAGCCTGGAGAGCCGGGTAGCGCTGTTCGCGGTTACCGGACTGATCTCGCTGGCCGTGCTGGTGTGGATGTTCGTCGAAAGGAAGCGCGGCGATGTTCTGTCGCTGGCGCTGATCTTGGGCGGCGCGGTCGGCAATCTGATCGACCGGTTCCGCCTGACCCATGTGATCGACTATGCCGATTTCCACATCGGCGACTGGCGACCGTTTGCCGTCTTCAACCTTGCCGATGTGGCGATTACCCTGGGCGTGGTCTTGCTGCTTGCCCGCACGCTTTTCATCCGCGACAAGGATGGTGACAAGCCGCAGCATGACCCCGCCGCCAAAGTTTCGGCCAAATCGGCCACGGAGTAAGTGACGATGCGTATCAAGCCCGCCTTCCTCGCCCTGCCCGCGCTGGCCATGCTGGCCGGCTGCGGCGGTGGCCTGAACCTGTTCAATCGCGACCGTCCCGACGAGATGGCCGTGTCGCGCCAGGCACCGCTGGCGGTTCCCCCCGACTTCGCGTTGACCCCTCCCGAACCCGGTGCGCCCCGCCCGCAGACGCCCAGCGCCAGCGAGCAGGCGATGCAGACGTTGTTCGGCGGTCCCGCACCCCGCAGCGGTGTGGAGACCAGCGCCGTGAGCAATGCCGGGCCCGCCGATCCGGCGATTCGCTCGGCAGTTGGAGATCCCGACACCAACACGGTCGAAAAGGGTCAGGTGACCCGTGACATCGTGGCGGCGCCGCAGGGCGATGGCCGTGATGCGCAGGCTGTCATCCCCGACTAGGCTGCAAAGCTATTCGGCGACCGGGCCGCCGACGCTCTCCACCAGCAGCTTGTCGATGCGGCGCCCGTCCATGTCGACGATCTCGAAGCGCCAGCCCTGCTCGATGAAATTTTCGCCCTCGATCGGCAGCTTCTTCAGCACCCAGAGCACATAGCCCGCAGCCGTCGCGAATTCGCGCGGCTCGGGCAGATCGATGCCAAGCCTGTCGGCCATTCGATCTGCGGGTAGCGCACCCGATACCAGCAGCGATCCATCGTCGCGTTCGACCAGCAGCGGATCGTCGCCTTCATCCGCGTGTGACACGAAGCTGCCGACCAGTGCGGCGAGCAGGTCGGCGGGGGTCACAATCCCTTCGAAATGGCCGTATTCGTCGTGCACGAAGGCCATCGCCACGTCGCCGCGCTGCATGATTCGCAGCGCATCAAGCGCGTCGATCTGGTCAGGCAGGATCTCCGCCTTCTTGATCAGCCGGGCCATCTGCGGCTTGCGTCCCTTGACCAGCACGGCCAGCAGCTCTCGCACTTTGACCACGCCGATCACGTCGTCGACCGATCCTTGCGCCACGGGCAGCAGCGAGTGCGGTGACTTGTCGATAACCTTGCGCATGTCCTCGACCGAGGCGCGGCGTTCGAGCCAGTCGATTTCCGTGCGCGGCGTCATCAGTTCGCGCACCGGCCGCTCGGCCAGGCGCAGCACTTCGGCCATGATCGACTGCTCGGTCTGTTCGATGGCGCCCGACCGCGTGGCCTCGCTGATAATTAGATGCAACTCGTCAGCGGTCACACCCGCGTCGCGCTGCTGTCGTACGCCGACCAGGCGCAGCAAGCCGTCCGTCGACTTGTCGAGCAGCCAGACGACCGGAGCCGCTACACGGGCGAGCATCGCCATGGGCGGCGCGGCCAGCGTGGCGATCCGCTCCCTGCCGCGGAGCGCGATCTGCTTGGGCGCCAGTTCGCCGATGGTCAGCGAGAAATAGGTCGTCAGCACGATTACCAGAGTAAAGCCGAGCTCATCGGCGATGTCCGGGGCAAGACCAAGCCCGGCCAGCCTCTCGCCAACTGGCTGTCCCAGGCTGGCGCCCGAATAGGCACCGGCCACGATGCCGATGAGGGTGATGCCGATCTGCACGGTCGACAGGAACTTGCCCGAATCGGCAGCGAGCGTAAGCGCCATTCTCGCCCCCTTGCTGCCATCCTCGGCCAACTTGCGCAGTCGCGCGGGACGCGCGGAAACGATGGCCAGTTCTGACATCGAGAACAGGCCGTTCAGCACGATCAGCCCAGCGATGATCAGCAGGTCGATCCAGGGGAAAGGGGACAATGAGATGCTCTGCAGTCGTTGAGACAGATTGCGTAGCGACGCGATTAGCGGCAATCAGGGCCCGCCCGCAAGCGATTGCGTTTTCCTCCCGTTTCGGCTCGATCGGGAACGCAGCCACCCGGCGGCGCGTTCTTTGCGACAGCTGATCCGCCATTTCGGCCGGTGGGGACACTCGTCGGTTTGGCGGAGATACAAGAAAGAGGACCGCAATCCCATGAAGAACCGTTTCCTAGCATCCGCACTCGTCGCCACGTCGCTCGTCAGCCTGTCTGCTTGCGTGACCGATCCCAACACGGGTGAGCGGAAAGTCTCGCGCACCGCAATCGGTACCGCGGGAGGCGCCGGCCTAGGCTATCTGCTGGGCGACATTATCGGAGGCAAGACCGCCCGCATCATCGGCGCCGGCATTGGCGGTGCAGCGGGCGGCGTCGTCGGCTACAAGATGGACCAGCAGATCAAGGAGCTGAAGGAAGTCACCGCCGGAACCGGTGTCGAGGTTGAGCAGGAAGGCGACTACATCAACCTCAACCTGCCGAATGGCGTCACCTTCCCGGTCAACAGCTCGGAAATTTCGCCAAGCTTCCGCAGCACGCTGGATGGCATCGCGCAATCGATGGTCAACTATCCCGACAGCCTCATCGACGTGTACGGCTTTACCGACAACACCGGGTCGGATGCCTACAACCAGCAACTGTCGGAACGACGCGCACAGGCCGTGGCCAACTATCTGACCTATCGCGGCGTGCCCCAGTCGCGCATCGCGACCAAGGGTTTCGGCGAGGATCCGAACTACTTCGTCGCCAGCAACGATACCGAGGAAGGCCGCGCGATGAACCGCCGCGTTGAGATCAAGATCCTGCCGATCAGCCAGCAGGACGTACAAGCTGCCCGCAACAACTGATCAGGCAGGCAACAAGGGGCCCCGGCAGCATGTTCTGCCGGGGCCTGTTTGCATCTTTGCAAACTACTGGCTCTGCAGCCGCGAATCCCGGTCGCGCAACCAGACCGTCGCCTCGCGGTGAATGGCGGGCGCGCTGGCCAGAACCCCCTTTGCGCGCGGATCTAACTTGTTGAACGTCAATTGCTGGCCCACGGCGTCGGTTACGACCGCACCGGCTTCGCGCGCGATCAGGGCGGCAGCACCGATGTCCCATTCGTAACCTAGCCGCGTACTGGCTGCCACATCGGCTTCCCCGCTGGCGACCAGGGCGATCCGCAACGCGATCGAATTGGGTTTTGCCACGTTGACGAGCGGTGCCAGAGGCAGACCTGGATCCGCCGGGATGCGTGCGCCCGCAAAGTCCGCGCGTCGGCTGGCCCTTAGCGCCAACCCGTTTCGCCGCGCCCCCCGCCCCGCTTCCGCCGCCCAGAATTCGCCTCGCGCGGGGGCCGCCAGCCTTGCGATCAGAGGCCGGCCATTGCTGACCAGCGCGACGGATATCGCCCACCCCGGGCGCCCCCGCAGGAAATCGCGCGTTCCGTCGATCGGATCCACCAGCCACAGCAAGCCACCCCTGGTCCGGCCGGGATCGTCAGCCGTTTCCTCCGAAAGCCAGCCTGCGGCGGGCAGGAGACGGGAAAGCGATTCGGCCAGAAAACGATTCACCGCCAGGTCAGCAGCGGATACAGGCGTGTTGTCCGCCTTGCTCCACGCGGTCGTCTCGTTTCCGGCACCGGGAAACTCGGCCATCGCCATGCGTGCGGCCTCGGCCATGATCGTGTCGAATTGGGTGTAATCAAGCATGCCGCCTCCCTTTTGGCGTAGCTTGACGGCAGGCGCGACGCGTCTCGTCGTCCCGTTATCTTGCTAATGATTCGCAAATTCGTACGAGTTGGCGGCGGCAACCCCGATTAGACGCCAAGCGCCCTTTTCAACAGCGCCCGCCTATGCTTAGACGCGTGCAAAGCGAAACCCTTCCTTCGGCGGCGTGACGGCCGCATCAGGCATTGGCGAGGAATTTCCCGATGAATATCCACGAATACCAGGCAAAGGAACTGCTGGCCAAGTACGGCGTCGGCATTCCCACCGGCTACGCGGCGCTGACGGTCGAGGAAGCGGTCGAAGCGGCCAAGAAGCTGCCCGGACCGCTGTATGTGGTGAAGGCGCAGATCCATGCCGGCGGCCGCGGCAAGGGCAAGTTCAAGGAACTGGGCCCCGACGCCAAGGGCGGCGTCCGGCTGGCCAAGAGCATCGACGACGTGAAGTCCGATGCCGAGGACATGCTGGGCAACACGCTGGTCACGGTACAGACCGGCGATGCGGGCAAGCAAGTCAACCGCCTCTATGTCACCGACGGCGTCGACATCGCCGAGGAATACTACCTCTCGATGCTGGTCGATCGCGCAACGGGCCGCATTGCGCTGATCGTATCGACCGAAGGCGGCATGGACATCGAGGAAGTCGCCCATTCGACACTCCGGAAAAGATCACCACCATCACCATCGACCCTGCGTCAGGGTTCCAGCCGCACCACGGGCGCGCCGTTGCCTTTGCGCTCAAGCTGAAGGGCGATCTCAACAAGCAGGCGCAGAAGCTCGCCAAGCAGCTTTACGAAGCTTTCCTGGACCTCGATTGCGAGATGCTGGAGATCAATCCGCTGGTCGAGACCGACGGACGGAAACCTGCTGGTGCTCGACACCAAGATGAGCTTCGATGGCAACGCCATGTTCCGCCACCCGGACGTCGCCGAGCTGCGCGACATCACCGAGGAAGATCCGGCAGAGGTCGAGGCTTCGGAATATGATCTCGCCTACATCAAGCTCGACGGCAATATCGGCTGCATGGTCAACGGCGCGGGCCTTGCCATGGCGACGATGGACATCATCAAGCTGAACGGCGCGTTCCCGGCCAACTTCCTCGACGTCGGCGGCGGCGCCACGACCGAGAAGGTAACCGCGGCCTTCAAGATCATCCTGTCCGATCCGGCGGTCGAGGGCATCCTGGTCAACATCTTCGGCGGCATCATGAAGTGCGACATCATCGCCGATGGCATCGTCGCGGCAGCCAAGGAAGTGAACCTTCAGGTTCCGCTGGTCGTCCGCCTCGAAGGCACGAATGTCGAAAAGGGCAAGGAGATCCTCGGCGAATTCCGGCCTTCCGATTGTTCCCGCCGACGATCTGGGCGACGCAGCCCAGAAGATCGTGGCCGAGGTCAAGAAGGCCGCCTGATCGCGGACCCATCCTCGCAAACGCGGAAGGGGGCCTGCGGGCCCCCTTCCTTTTGGGGGAACCGGCCAACTGACGTGATTGGCATTCGCATTGACGTGACGGTAAGCAGTCAACCTAGAGCTTCACCAGACTCTGCGTACGCTTCGCGTCGCGCAATGTTGTCGCCAAACCAATCGAGGGGAGAGTTCCTCATGAAAGCGCTAGTCCCGGTAAAGCGGGTGATCGATTACAATGTGAAGCCGCGCGTGAAGGCGGATGGCTCGGGTGTCGATCTTGCCAATGTGAAGATGAGCATGAACCCGTTCGACGAGATCGCGGTGGAAGAGGCGATCCGGCTGAAGGAAGCGGGCGCGGTCGAACGAGATCGTGGCGGTCAGCATCGGGCCGGCCAAGGCGCAGGAGACGCTGCGCACGGCGCTGGCGATGGGCGCGGACAGCGCGGTGCTGGTCGAGACCGATGAGGAGGTCGAGCCGCTGGCGGTGGCCAAGATCCTGAAGGCGGTGGCGGCGGAAGTGGAGCCCGGCCTGATCATCCTGGGCAAGCAGGCGATCGACGACGATGCGAACCAGACGGGCCAGATGCTGGCCGCGCTGATGGACCTGCCGCAGGGCACGTTCGCATCGAAGGTCGAGATGGACGGCGATCACGTGAAGGTGACGCGCGAGGTCGACGGCGGCCTCGAGACGGTGAAGCCTGTCCACGCCCGCGATCATCACCACCGACCTGCGCCTGAACGAGCCGCGCTATGCCTCGCTGCCCAACATCATGAAGGCGAAGAAGAAGCCTCTGGAGACGAAGACGCCGGCCGATTACGGCGTCGACATCGCGCCGCGGCTGAAGACGCTGAACGTCTCCGAACCGCCGGTGCGGCAGGCGGGCGTGAAGGTCGCCGATGTCGACGAGCTGGTCGCCAAACTCAAGAGCATGGGAGTCGCCTGAGGCGGAGCCGGTAAGGAAGAGATCATGAAGACGCTTGTTTATGTCGATCACGACAATGCGCATCTGGGCGATGCGACGCTGGCAACCGTAACCGCGGCATCGAAGCTGGGCGAGGTGCACCTGCTGGTCGCGGGCGCGGGCTGCGGCGCAGTCGCCGAGGCCGCCGCGAAGATCGCGGGCGTGGGCAAGGTCCATGTCGCGGACGACGCGGCCTATGAACACCAGCTGGCCGAGAATGTCGCGCCGCTGATTGTGGGGCTGATGGAGCATCACGACGCGGTGCTGTTCCCCGCCACCACCACGGGCAAGAACATCGCGCCGCGCGTCGCCGCGCTGCTCGACGTGATGCAGATCAGCGACATCCTGTCGGTCGAGGGCGAGAAGACATTCACCCGCCCGATCTATGCGGGCAACGCCATCGCCACGGTCGAGAGCAGCGATGCGAAGCTGGTCATCACCGTGCGCGGCACCGCCTTCGACAAGGCCGAAGCTGACAGGCGGCTCCGCCGAGATCGAAGCGGTCGCCAGCGACCGGCGATGCGGATGTCCAGCTTCGTGTCAGCGCCGAACTCGCCGAGAGCGAGCGGCCCGAGCTGACATCTGCGCAAGATCATCGTGTCGGGCGGCCGCGCGCTGAAGGATGGCGAGACGTTCGAGAGCATCATCATGCCGCTGGCCGACAAGCTGGGCGCAGGCGTGGGCGCATAGCGCGCCGCGGTCGACGCGGGCTATGTCCCCAACGACTATCAGGTCGGCCAGACCGGCAAGATCGTGGCGCCGGAAGTCTACATCGCCATCGGCATCAGCGGCGCGATCCAGCACCTTGCGGGCATGAAGGACTCCAAGACCATCATCGCCATCAACAAGGACGAGGACGCCCCCATCTTCCAGGTCGCCGACATCGGCCTCGTCGCCGATCTGTACAAGGCGGTGCCCGAACTGACCGAGAAGCTGTGAGGTGAGGGGCGGATGGCTGCCTACCGGCTATTCCGCGTCTCGCAAGGCGACAAGAGCCTGTTTGACAATTCATGCGGTTCGGGGAACATGGACCGGTTCGCGCGCGACGGGGGTAAATCACGGCGAGATCGATGATGCTGGCTTTGGCGGCAACGCTTTGGCTGGCAGTTCCGGAATGCGCAATGGCAAAGGGCGAGATTGTTCTTGCCCCGTCGTCGCCATGGGTAGTCGACTTCTCCGAAGATCGCTGCACCATCGTCCGGCAGTTTGGCGAAGGCGACGAAACGCTCTACCTGCGCATCTCGCAATACATGCCGGCAAGTTCGCTTGAGCTTGTGCTTATGGGCGATAACGCCCGGCTTCCTTTCGATTACCGCCTCGGCGGCGCGAGGGACCACCCTCTTTCCGTCAGTTTCGGCCCAGAAACCGGCATTTCGGCTGTCACAGATGCAATTCAGGCAGAAGCTGGCGAAATGCAAGCGATCATCGCAACCCAGTTGTCATTTATTCCCGACGAAGCCGAAGACGCCGATCTCGACCCCGATCGCCGGTTCATGAACGACGCCCAACGATCCGCGCTTAGCCAGATGGACCGGATCGAGATCGGCGGTTCGATCACCAGAAGTCACGTCCTGATGACCGGGCCGATGGAGGATGTATTCAAGGTGCTGGATGACTGCACGTATGATCTGGTCGAACAGCTGGGACTAGACGCGGCAGCCAGTCGCAACCGATTGTCGAAGCCGGTGATCGACGAAGCCGCCTCGATGATCGTCCGCCGCCGGATTCAAATGACCTATCCCGCGGCAAGCTATAGCCGAGGGCAGATGGCTATTCTGCGGGTGCGCTGGATCGTCGAGGCTGACGGCAAGGTCGGCGACTGCCTCGTTATCGGAACGACGGACATCGATGGTTTCGGAGAAGGTGTGTGCGACGCCTTCCGGGCTAATGGTCAGTTTACCCCAGCGATAGACTCTGATGGGAAGCCGCTCAGGTCCTGGGATATGATGACCATCCGTTATCTCGCTCGTTGAGAGCTGGAGCGGATTACAGCACCCACACATCGACCGCGTGGATTGTCACGCCGACCAGCCCACCCACTAGCGTGCCGTTGATCCGGATGAACTGCAGGTCGCGGCCTACCGCGCCCTCGACGCGTTCGGTAATGGTGGTGGCGTCCCAGCGCTTTACCGTCTCCGACACCAATCTGACAATCTGGTCGCCGTAGCGGCTGGCTATACCGACCGCGCTGCGACGCGCAAAGCGGTTGACCTGCGCCTGCAGACGCAGGTCGCTGCGCAGCGCGCCGCCCAGTTCCTGCAAAGCCCCGACAAACTGACCGCCCATCTGACTATCAGGGTTGCGTGCAGCCTCGATCAATCCGTTTCGCAGGCGTTCCCAAACTCCCTGCCACCAACCCGCGACGGCCGGATTCGCCAGCATTTCCTGCTTCATACCCTCCACCCTGGCGCGCATTTCCGGGTCGTGGACGAGATCATGAGCCAGCTTTTCCAGCCCCTCCTCCACTTTGGTTCGCAGCGGATGGTCGGGATCGACCAGCATTTCGGCCAGCAACCGGTACAATCCATCCAGCACCGAATTGGCGAGACGTTCGTCCAGCCCCGTAAAGCGCAGCAGCGCATTGGCGCGATCGTGTATCATGATCCGGACCAGGCTCTCATTGGCCTCGAGCGTCCGGCCCGCCCAGCGCACGATCAACTCCAGCAGCGGCAGGTGCCGCTTGTCAGCGATTGCGGCAGACAGCATCTGGCCCAGCAGCGGCGAAACCTCAAGCCGCTCCAGCTGCGCCGCCAGACCGTGCCGAACATGGTCCCCCAGCCTTTGCGGGTCGAGCGATTCCAAAGCCTGGGCCAGCAGTTCCGTCGCTCCCGCGCGCACGCCCGCCCCGCTACCCCGCGCTGGCATCGCGAGGTAGTCCCCTGCCGCGCGGGCGACGTTCATCGCGCGCATCCGGCGGGCGACGACGGCGGGCGTAAGAAAGTTCGAGCGAAGGAAGCGCGCCATCGAATCGGCGATACGATCCTTGTTGGTCGGGATGATCGCAGTGTGCGGTATGGGTATGCCAAGCGGGTGGCGGAACAGCGCCGTCACAGCGAACCAGTCCGCCAGCGCGCCGACCATAGCCGCCTCGGCAAAGGCGGTGACGAAAGAAATTCCAGGTACGCGATGCTCGAAACTGCGGGCGATCACGAAGATAACCGCCATCAGCACCAGCAGGCCAGTCGCCAAGCGCCGCATCGTCCGCCCGCGGTCGATCTGCTCCTCGCTGGCTTGCGTGCTCGATTGCTGCTTCAAAGGACCTCAGTGCCGCCCTACTCGGCGGGCAACCTGTCGGGTTGTGATCCGCCCTCGCCGCGATGCGACGGATCATAGGTCAGCAGGCGCGTGCGCAACAACGGCCCCATACGCTTCTCGAACCCATCGGCAAGGCTGAAGCCAGCAGGCACGATCAGCAGGGTCAGCAAGGTCGACAGGATCAGACCGCCAATGACGATGATGCCCATCGGGGCGCGCCACGCCGAATCGCCCGTCAGCGATATCGCCGTGGGGATCATGCCCATGGTCATCGCCACAGTCGTCATTACGATCGGCTGGGCACGCTTGTGGCCCGCCTCGATGATGGCCTGCATGCGCCCGGCGCCTGCGGCCATCTCCTCGATCGCGAAGTCGATCAGCAAGATCGAATTCTTCGCCACGATCCCGAACAGCATCAATATGCCAATGAAGACCGGCATCGACAGCTCGTATCCGGTCAGGATCAACAGGATCACGCCGCCCAGGGGAGCCAGGAACAGCGAGCCCATGTTGACCAGCGGCGATACGAAGCGGTGGTACAGCAGCACCAGCACCGCGAAGACCAGCAGGATGCCGGATGCCAGGGCGACGGTGAACGAGCTCAGCATCTCCTCCTGAAACTGGTCGACGCCGAACGCTTCGTTGGAGACGCCCGCAGGCAGGTTCTGCATGATCGGCAACTGTTGGACGGCCTCGTCCACGGTCCCCTTGGCGACGCCGGGGGCAAGGTCGGCACCGACGAAGACGCGCCGCTGCTGGTTGTAGCGCTGGATCGTGGTGGGGCCAGATCCAAAGCCGATCTCCGCCACGCGTTCGAGAGGCACCGATCCACCCGAGGCCGTCTGCACCGGCAGATTGCGGATCACGTCGAGATCACGCCGCGCGTCCTGTGACAGGCGAACGCGAATCGGGATCTGCCGGTCCGACAGCGAGAAGCGCGCCGCATTCTGGTCGATATCGCCCATGGTCGCGATGCGGATCGTCTGGCTCAGCGCAGCCGTCGTGACGCCCAGGCTTGCCGCCAGTTCGGTGCGGGGGCGGATTATCAGTTCGGGGCGCTGCAGGTCGGCCTCTACCCGCGGTGCGACCGTTCCGGGGATGGTCCGCATCTGGTCAGCCAGCTCGCGCGCGGTGCTTTCCAGCAGTTCGGGATCGGATCCCGACAACATGACGGAGATCGCACGCCCGGTGCCGCCGCCGCCCTGGTTGTCCTGAAAGCTGACGCGCGCGTCGGGAATGTCCTGCAGCAAGGGCGTCAGCTCGCGCTCGAACTCCTGCTGGGTCTTCTCACGGTCCTCGCGCAGGTTGATGAACATGCGGGCGTTGCCCTCGTTCACTCGCACCAGCGCGCTACGAACTTCCGGACGTTCGTTCACGATACCGGCGACGCGGTCCATCACGGCTTCGGTCTGTTCCAGCGTTGTGCCGGGCACCATTTCAAGCCGGATGCGGCTGAAGTCGGAGTCGAAATTGGGAAAGAACTGCATCGGCACGGACATGATCAGCATGACCGACCAGATCAGCGATCCCAGGCCGATACCGACCATCCACGTCCGGTGATCGCGCAGGCGGGCCGACCAGCGGCCGGTGTAATAGGCGTGATAGCGGGCGACATGGCCGCCCATCACCCTGAACAGCAGCCCCAGCAGCTTCACCGTGACAAAGGCGAACAGCGCCGGCACGACCATCACCGCGAGAAAGAAGATCGCCTCGATCACCAGCTTGGCCAGCCCGACCAGCGGCTGCATGAGCGTGCCGGGATTGGTTGGCAGGATCACCGTCAGATCGAGCTTTGCATAAATGAACTGGAAGCCGACAAAGAGACCGCCGACCAGCGCTGCCAGCACCAGGAGCGTGAACAGGATCTCGAACAGGGCAGAAGTGAAATGCAGCGGTTCGCGCGCCAGTCTGCGGCGATGGGCCACGGCCTTCGAGTTGTCGAGCGACCAGCGCAGAACGCTCATGTAGCGGTCCATCATGCGGCCCTCGCCATGGCTGGCGTGGCCCTTTGCCTTCAGGAAATAGGCCGCGACCATTGGTGTGATCATGCGCGCGACGGCAAGGCTCATCAGCACGGACACCACGACGGTCAGGCCGAAGTTCTTGAAGAATTGCCCCGGTACACCGCCCATCAGGCCAACCGGCAGGAACACCGCGACGATCGAGAATGTCGTGGCGACCACGGCCAGCCCGATTTCGTCCGCGGCATCGATCGACGCCTGCCACGCGCTTTTCCCCATGCGCATGTGGCGCACGATATTCTCGATCTCGACGATGGCGTCGTCGACCAAGACGCCCGCGACCAGCCCCAGCGCCAGCAGCGACAGCGAGTTGAGCGTAAAGCCCAGCAGGTCCATGAAGTAGAAGGTCGGGATCGCGGACAGGGGGATCGCCAGCGCGGCGATGATGGTCGCGCGCCAGTCGCGCAGGAACAGGAAGACCACCAGCACGGCCAGGACCGCCCCCTCGATCATCGCGTCGATCGAGCTTTTGTATTGCGCCTTGGTATAGGGAACCGAGGTGAACAGCGTCTCGAACGTCACGCCCGGGTTTTCCTCGGCGATCTGGTCAAGCTGCTCCATCGCGGCATCGAATACGGTAACGTCCGAGGCTCCTCGCGCACGGGCGATCGAGAAGGTGACGACCTGCCGGCCCGAAACCTTGGCGAGCGAGGTAATCTCGCTGTAGCTGTCGGTGACGGTCGCGAAATCGGCCAGCCTGACCGTGCGCCCGCCGCCCAGCGGCACTTGAAGTTGCGAAAGTTCGTAAGCCGTCTCGGCATTGCCGAGCACGCGCACCGACTGGCGCGAACCGGCCACCTCGGCCTGGCCGCCCGCCGCGTCGACGTTGAGCTGGCGCAGCTGCGCGTTGACCTGGCTGGCGGTGACGCCCAGCGACTGCATGCGCGCGGGGTCCAGCACCACCAGGATCTCGCGGTCCACGCCGCCGGCGCGTCCGACTTCGGCCAGTCCGGGAATGGAAAGCAGGCGCTTGGTGACGGTATCGTCGACGAACCAGCTCAATTGCTCGATCGTCATGTCGGGCGCCGCCACGGCGAAATAGCCGATGGGATCGGAAGAGGTCTGCGCCCGGAACACGCGGGGTTCGAGAATGCCGTCAGGCAATTCGCCGCGGATCTGGTCGATCGCGGCAGTCACCTCGTTCACCGCCTGCGCGACGTCGGCGCCGATCTCGAACTCCGCCACCGTCTGCGAATTGCCTTCGCTGGTGGTGGAGTTGATGTTGACGACGCCTTCCACGTTCTGGACTGCGGCTTCGACCAGCTGCGTGATCTGGTTCTCGATCTCAGTCGGGGCAGCACCTGGCTGCGAGATCGTGACGATGACGACGGGAAACTCGATGTCGGGCTGGTCTTGCACTTCCATCCGCATGAAGCTGACGATGCCCGCCAGCATCAGCCCCGCGAAAAGAACGATGGGAACGACCGGGTTGCGGATCGACCAGGCCGAGATGTTGCGCAGATCCATGGTCCCGCCCCTCAGCCGTCGGTGCCGGCGGCGGTCGCCTTGACCACGTCGCCGGGGCTGAGGAATCCGCCCGCGCGCAGCACGATCCGTTCCTTGCCGGTAAGACCGCTGGCAATGGTGATGCCCTGGGCCGTGACCATGCCAAGTTCGACCGGCTTGCGAACGATCTTGTTATCGCTGTCGACCACATAGACGTAGCTGCCCTCGTCATCGGACATGATGGCGGATTCCGGCAGGACGGGAGCGGTCACCGAACCCGACCGGATCGTGGCCGTGGCAAACCCGCCGGGCCGCAGCGCCCGATCATAGGGCAGCGCGATGCGGGCGACGCCCTGGCGCGAAGCCTCGTCGATGGTAGGCGCCAGCTGCCAGACCTGTCCGGTGAAAACCTGCTCGCTGCCTACGGGCTTGACCTCGGCGGGAACACCGACATCAAGCCGTGCCAGATCGCTTTCGCTGACGCGGGCATTGAGTTCCATCTCGCCCCCGCGAGCGAGAACGAAGAGCGGGGTGCCGCCAGCGCCGACAACTTGCCCGCGCTCGACATTGCGTTCAAGCACGAGCCCACCGGCAGGCGCAACGATGCTGAGCCGAGCGTTGCGCGCACGCAACTCGCCGAGCGTCGCCTCGGCCACGCGCACGCGGGCCTCCGCGGCATCGCGCGTTGCCGTCAGGCGGTCGACATCCGCAGTGGAGATAAAGCCTCGGTCCACCAGCTTGAGCGCTCGGTCGAGATTGGCCTGCGCCAGTTCCGCATCGGCACGCGCCACCTGAACCTGGGCGGCCTGCGCCTCCGCCTGCCGGCTCTGCACCGAACGGTCGATGACGGCCAGCACCTGGCCTGCCCGGACCCAGTCACCCGCATCGACAAGCACGTCGCTGACCGAGCCGCCCTCGCCCACCGAGCCTATCGGCATGGGACGCCGCGCGCCCAAAGTACCGGTCGCGGTGATTTCGCCCGCGACACTGGTATTGCCGGGAACCGCGACAGTCACGATCGGGACCTGCTCCTCTGCCTGCTCGGGAGCGGCGGAGCTTTGCCAGATGAGGAAGGCGACAACGGCGGCAAGCACGATCGCGGCAACGATGATGATGGCGATACGGCGCTTCTTGCGCGCGCCCTCTTCTCCGGTCGCTCCGAATTCGGATAGGTCGCTGTCGGCGATCCTGTCGTGCATCACTGGAGCCGCCCCTTCAGTCGCTATGGACCTGTCGTAGTTCATTATCGGTCGCCTGCTGCCGTCCGTCCGAGACGGCTATGAGAACTCGCCAACCGTTCCCGTCGGTTGGCGGTCGAAGGCTTGGGCGTCCGTTCCAGAACCGGAGCACTTGCGCCGAAACGATGGGCCCGCAGTCACCACGGCGCCCATCGTTGATTTCGGCTGTTATCACCTGCTGCTCTGCGAAACAATTGCGTTTCGCAGAGCAGAATCAGTCGTTCGTCTGAAGCTTAGCGAACTCGCCCGCGCTGGACGAGGTTCACGATAGCCAGCAGCACGACCGCACCAATAAAGGCGATGATCAATCCTACGAGTGAGAATTCCTGAACACTTCCGCTTACTCCGAAAAGCGGACCGGCGAGCGCATTGCCGATCAGCGAACCGATGCAGCCCACGACGATGTTCCAGAAAATGCCCATCGAGGCATCCCGGTTCATGACCATGCTGGCAAGCCAGCCGGCGACGCCGCCGACGATAAGTGCGATAATCCAACCCACGGCAGTTCTCCTTGCAATTGTTGAAAGGAGAACGGTTCCGTTACCCGGATGTTCCAGAGGCCGATTTAAAGTTTGCAGTTCCGCTATTTGCGCATCAGGGTCAGTATTTCATCTGCCGCTCGTACAGATCGCGGTAATGCTGGATCCGGGTCACCCGCAGACCCTTCATGCCCGAGCGCTCGACAGCGCGCTGCCACGAGGCGAATTCCTCGAGCGTCAGGTCATAGCGTTCGCAGGCGTCGTCGATCGACAACAGGCCGCCGTTGACGGCAGCAACCACTTCCGCCTTGCGGCGAACGACCCACCGCTTGGTGGAGGGAGGGGGCAGGTCGTCAATCGTGAGCGGCTCGCCAAGCGGTCCGATCACCATTGAAGGCCTGATGTCCTGGTTCTCGATCATCTAGTCCTCGATATTCAAGCCGGATGCCGAACCGCCGCCAGATGTCGGCGTGCTGCATCCCGAACGATCGTTAGTTCGCGAAGGCTTAGGATCGGGTAAACGGGACCCGGCCGATCCATAATTTTTGTCATCCTGCCGGAAATCCATGCCCTGCGCCGGCGCGTCATCGGCCTCATCTTCGGCATGGGCATGGCTGAACAGCACCTCCGCCGCGCGCGGATCGAAGCTGCCTTCGGCGCGGATCCACCCGGCCATCGCCTCGTTCTCTCCACGCATTGCGCCGCGCAGGTCGCGCTCGGCACTCAGCTTCGCGCGCAGCGAATGCCAGTCCAGCGAGCGAACCCCATGACCTGCCAGGTCGTGGGCGATGTCCCTGGCCTCGCCGCCGCGCATCCGATCGGATCCTGCTGCATCGTTCGCATCGGGCGATCCCGCTCGGTCCGTGCCGGGCAGATTGGGGAATTTAGCGAACATGGCTGTCAGCATGCCGCCAGTTGGTCAACAAAAGGTAAAGGGACGAAGCGGTAATCGACTAGCTGTGACGGAAACCGGTTTTCTCGACGGTTTATCCCTCGGCCCGCGCAGTGTATGGGCGCGCATCATGAATGCGCTGACGACCCATCCCGCTGCCGAGTCGCTCGACCCGGTTGCCCTCTTCGACCTGCCCGGTCCGATGCCGGACAGGCGCATCGTCGTGGCGATGTCGGGCGGCGTGGATTCTTCGGTCGTGGCGGCGCTGGCGGCGCAAACCGGGGCCGAGGTGATTGGCGTCACGCTGCAGCTCTACGATCATGGCGAGGCAGTGAAGCGCAAGGGCGCCTGCTGCGCGGGCGACGACATTCGCGATGCGCGCGCGGTGGCCGACCGGCTGGGCATCGCGCATTACGTGTTCGACCATGAAAGCAGCTTTCGCGAAAGCGTGATCGACGGTTTCGCCGACGAATATCTGCAGGGGCGCACCCCCATTCCCTGCATTCGCTGCAACATGGGGCCGAAATTCACCGACCTGTTCCGGATGGCGCGCGAACTGGGCGCGGATTGCCTGGCCACCGGCCATTACGTGCGCCGGGTATCAAGCGCTGCGGGGCCAGAGATGCACCGCGCCCATGATCCGGCCCGCGACCAGAGCTATTTCCTCTACGCGACGACGCAGGACCAACTTGATTTCCTGCGCTTTCCGCTTGGCGGCCTGCCCAAGGCCGAGGTGCGGCGGATTGCGCAGACGCTGGGTCTTGGCGTTGCGGCCAAGCCCGACAGCCAGGACATCTGCTTCGTGCCCGACGGCGATTACGCCTCGCTGGTCAAGAAGCTGCGGCCCGAGGCCGGCGACGCGGGCGACATCGTGCATGCCGAAACCGGCGAGACGCTGGGCCGCCATCGCGGCATCGTGCATTACACGGTCGGCCAGCGGCGCGGGATCGAGATCGGCGGCCAGCCCGAACCGCTATATGTCATCCGCATCGAGGCCGGGAACAACGCCGTGGTCGTAGGGCCGAAGCGCCTGCTGGCCGTCGGCGCGATGCGCGTGATCGAGACCAATTGCATCGGACCTGTGCCGGGCGAAGGGCTGACCGCAAAGGTTCGCTCCCTGGCGAAGCCGGTGCCGGTGACGCTGGACGGTGCGCTGGGCAATGGAAGCGAAGTGCAGATCCGCTTCGCACAGCCCGAATATGGCGTCGCGCCGGGACAGGCCGCAGTGATCTACGCAGGCGACCGGGTCATCGGCGGCGGCTGGATCGAAGAGGCCTTCGCGGACGCACAGCCCGCCTAATCGTCCCACGGCTCCAGCAGGCAGCCCCAGCCCTTGCGGAATGTCGCACGCGTCGATGCCAGCAGAGGCACGCTGGCGACGACGGCCTGCGCCTCATCCTCGACCGAAAGACGCACCATGGACATGCCCGGTTCGAAATCGGCGCGGCACTGGTCGATGGGACGCCCTTCGACGAAATGGCACGCACAGGCGACCCGCGCGCCAAAGTCGGTGCCAGCCTGCGCCTGCTCGACCATGCCGGGCCCGCGCGTGGCCGCGCCCCAGCCCAGCACCGCGATCGCCGCGATCGGCGCGGCCACCCACAGCCTGCGCCAGGGCGATCGCTTCGTTTCCACAGGGCTGCTCACTTCAATCTTGCCTTTCGTCGGGCGCGGGCGGATCAGACGCGCCTGATGCCCTGCGCCTTTTCCCGCCACAAGTGGCTGATCGCATTTGCCGCCGCCTTATCGCTGTCCGCCTGCGGATCGGGCGCGGATCGCGAAGTCGCGCCTCCATCCGACGAATCTCTGGCAGCGGTGCAGGAGACGGACGCCGCCAATCGCACCGCGCTGGCCTATGCGGTGGACGGGCTGTTCGATGCCGAAGCGGTGGGCGAAACACGCGCGCTGCTGGCGCTCTACGACGGCGAGCCGGTGGCCGAGCGTTACGGCGAAGGATTTACCGCCGAAACACCGCAGCTTGGCTGGTCGCTGTCGAAGACGGTCACGGGGCTGATGATCGGCATGATGGTCGCCGATGGCTCGCTCGCGCTCGACGCGCCTGCGCCGGTGGAGCGCTGGCAGCGGCCCGGCGATCCACGCGGCGCGATCACGCTGCGCCACCTGCTGCAGATGCGCTCGGGCCTGCGCCATAGCGAGGTTGCCGATCCCGCCTACGCCAGCGACACCGCGCGCATGCTCTATCGCGACGGGCGAGACGACATGGCGCATTACGCGCTGACCCAGCCGCTCGACCACGATGCGGGAACGCAATTCGCCTATTCCACGTCCGAGACGCAGATCCTGTCCGACATCGCCGCGCGTACGCTGACGCAGAGCGAGGATGCGAAGGTGCGGCAGGCGGCGATGCAGGGCTGGTTGGAAAGCCGCCTGTTCGAGCCACTGGGCATGCCGAGCATGCGCGGCGAGTACGATGCGACCGGCACGCTGATCGGCGGCGCGATGTTCCACGCCAGCGCCCGCGACTGGGCCAGGATCGGCGAACTGATCCGGCAGGGCGGCATGGCAAACGGCGTGCGCATCGTGCCGCGCGGGTGGATCGCCTTTATGGCGGGCAAAAACCCGGCAGACGGTGCCTATGGCGCGCATCTTTGGCGCAACCGGGCGCGGGAGGCGGGCCGCAACGAGGTCGTTTTCGGCGGCCGCGGGCCTCGGGACGCTGTCGCGGCACTGGGCCACCGCGGGCAATACATACTGGTCGTCCCGTCGCGCAGGCTGACGGTGGTGCGGTTGGGCTATAGCACGGCGGAGCAGCAGGCCGCGCTCAACGACCGGATGCTCTCACTGGCCGAGCTGTTTCCCGCTCAATAGCGAAACATGCCCTCCACCACCGTTGCGCAGGGGCCGCCAAGCCAGGCCGGTGCCGCCCTCCAGACGGCACGTCAGCAGGCCGCCGCGGCGCGAGGCCTGAAACGCCGTGAACTCGTCCCGGCCAAGCCGGGC
The DNA here is from genome assembly GCA_963752785.1 of uncultured Alphaproteobacteria bacterium. Classification (GTDB taxonomy): domain Bacteria; phylum Pseudomonadota; class Alphaproteobacteria; order Sphingomonadales; family Sphingomonadaceae; genus Croceicoccus. Next base: position 289,330 of record CAVVZE010000007.1, on the reverse strand, counting down.
GGCCCAGAACGGCGTCAGCACCGCATGTGCGGAACCGGTGACGCTATCTTCGGGCACGCCGGCGCCGGGGACGAACACGCGGCTGACCACATCGGTGTCATTTCCGGGCGCGGTGCAGATGAACTGGTGGTCGCCCATGGCCGCAAGCGCGCCAAAATCGGGCGCAAGCGCGCGCACCTGCGCCTCCTCCTCGAACAGGAAGACATTATAGCGGTCGGGCGAGCGTTGGATCAGTTGCGGTCTGGCGCCAAGCGCCGCGACCGCCTCGGGCCAGTCGCCCGGCGTGGTCGGGATCGCGGGTAGCGCCAGCTCATAGCCGCCCTCGCCCCGCTGCACGGTGAGCACGCCCGCCTGCCGCGTATGGAAGCGCACGACATCGCCGCCGCCCTGCTCCAGCAGCACATGCCCGGCGGCCAGCGTCGCATGACCGCACAGGCGAATTTCGCACTCGGGCGTGAACCAGCGCAGGTGCCAGTCGGCTTCGGGACCGTCGCATGGGACGAGAAAGGCGGTCTCGGCGAAATTGTTCTCCTCGCCGATTCTGCGCATGGTGTCGTCGGGCGGGAAATCGTCTTCCCACAGCATGACCGCGGCCTGGTTGCCGCCGAACGCTTCGCTGCTGAACGCATCGACATGCCAATAGGGGATCGCCGGCATCAGGGTCTCGCTTCTGTTCTGGGGAGCAATTCGGGATCGGGACCGGTTTCGAGCAGATCGACCGAGGCATAGGAACCGCCCTCGCGCAGCCCTTCCGGGTCCGGGTGGATGAGGAATTCGGTACCGGGAAACTCGTGATCGAGCTGCGCCTCGATCCGGTCCATCACGTCATGGGCGTCGCGCACCGTCATGTCGCCGTCCACCCAGACGTGAAACTGCGCGAAATCGCGGTCGCCGCTGGTTCGCGTGCGCAGATCGTGCACGCCCTCGAGCCCCGGTGTGCCGCGGATGACTTCCAGCAGCCGTTCGCGCTTTTCTACGGGCCATTCCTTGTCCATCAGATTGTCCACCGCCTCGCGCGAGGCCTGGAACGCGTTCCACGCCAGCCAGCCCGCGATAGCCAGGGCGAACAGCGGATCGGCCCCGGAAAAGCCGGTCCAGCGGTCGAGCGCCAGTGCCGCGATCACGCCAAGATTGAGCAGAACATCGGACTGGTAATGGACATGATCGGTCCGGATCGCGACACTGCTGGTGCGCTTGATGACATGTCTTTGCCACGCCAGGAGCGCGAAAGTGGCCAGCAGCGCGACGACCGAGACCGCGATGCCCGTCTCCGCCTCTTGCGGGCGCACGCCGCCCAGCCATTGCTGGATCGCGCGCGCAGCAATGCCCACCGCCGAGATCGAGATCAGCACGACCTGCACCAGCGCGGCCAGCGCCTCGGCCTTGCCATGACCGAAACGGTGATCGTGATCCGCCGGCTGCGAGGCGACCCAGACGCCGACCAGCGTGGACAGGCTGGCGATGATGTCGAGAGCGGTATCCGCCAGGCTGCCCAGCATCGCGGCAGAACCGGTGCGCCAGGCGGCATAGATCTTGAGCGCCAGCAGCAAGGCCGCCACGCTCGTGCTGGCGATGGCTGCGCTGCGCGTCAGGCGCGAGCGGTCCTCTTGCGAGAGATGAGCAGTGGCGGTCATGTCCGGTCCGGGGCGGCGCGCTCTTACGGGTACAGCAGCGTGCTGGCCCAGCTGCCGCCGCGCCGCGTAAAGCGGCGGCGTTCGTGCAGGCGGAACGGGCGGTCGTGCCAGAATTCCATCGCCTGCGGCACCAGCCGGTAGCCGCCCCAGTGCTCGGGCCGCGGGACCGGCTTGCCTTCATAGCGCTTGCGCACTTCCTCGAACCGGTCGAGGAATTCGCGGCGGTCGCCCATCGGCGCCGACTGGTCGGAGGCATGCGCCCCCAGCTGCGAATTGCGCGCGCGGCTGGCGAAATAGGCATCGGCGTCGGCAGCAGGGACCGGTTCCAGCTGCCCTTCGATCCGGATCTGGCGGCGCAGGCTCTTCCAGTGAAACAGCAGGGCGGCCTGCGGATTGGCGGCAATCTCTCCCGCCTTGCGGCTTTCCTGGTTGGTGTAGAAGACGAAACCGCCGCCCTGCCCCAGATCGGGCCCGTGCCCTTTCAGCAGCACCATGCGCACGGACGGCGCGCCGCCCGCGCTGGCGGTGGCCAGCGCCATGGCGGTGGGATCGTTGATCTCGCTCGCCTTCGCCTCGGTCAGCCATTCGTCGAACAGGCCGAACGGGTCGCCCGCAGGGATCGCATCTTCGGTCAGCAGCTCGGGTTCCACGTATCATCCTCGTCATCGTGATGCGGACTTGTTCTCCGCAGCAGCCCCAACATAGTAAGGCCGGGCCGGTCACGCAAAGCCGGTACGCCGGACAGGCGTCTTTTTGCACGGCAACGGGACAGGCGGTGCACAGTTGGATCAGCCGGATTGCACGAAACGCCCGCGCACCCTAGCTATCGTTGTATGGCGGACCCTTATTCGATCCTTGGCATTGCGCGCGGCGCAAGCGAGCAGGACATCAAATCAGCCTATCGCAAGCTGGCGAAAGCAGCTTCACCCGGATGCCAACAAGGACAATCCGGGCGCGGCGGACAAGTTTTCGCAGGTGACGCAGGCCTATGACCTGCTGTCCGACAAGGACAAGCGCGCCCGCTTCGACCGGGGCGAGATCGACATGGACGGCAACCCCAAGATGCCGTTCGGCTATGGTCAGCGCGGCGGAGGTCAGTACCGGCAGGCGGGCGGCAATCCGTTTGGCGGCATGGACGGGAGCAGTACCGACGAGGTGGACCTGTCCGATCTGTTCGAAGGGATCTTCGGCGGCGGCGGTCAGCGGCGATCGCGCGCCGGCGCAGGGCCGCAGGACAATCCGTTCGCGGGCATGGGCGGCGGCTTTTCGGGGGCGCAGCGCCGTCCGACCAAGGGTGCCAATGTCAATTACCGGCTTGCGGTTCCGCTGACCGATATCGCCAATCTGGAAAAGCAGCGCATCACGCTCGAGGACGGCAAGACGATCGACCTGAAGCTGCCCGCCGGGGCGGAGGACGGGACGCAGATGCGCCTTGCCGGCAAGGGCCAGCCGGGCCCGGCCGGCAATGGCGACGCCATCGTGACCATCGTCGAGCAGGCCCACCGCTTCTTCCGCCGGGACGGCGACGACGTGCGGATCGACCTGCCTATCACGCTGGACGAGGCGGTGAACGGCGCCAAGGTCAAGGTGCCGACCACCTCCGGCGCGGTGATGCTGACGGTGTCGCCGGGCAGCAGTTCGGGCAAGGTGCTGCGCCTGAAGGGCAAGGGTTTCACCCGCAAGGACGGGTCGCGCGGCGACCAGCTGGTGACGCTGACCATCGACCTGCCCGAGGATGACGCGGAACTGGCGCGGCGGCTTGAGGGTTGGACCGACACGCGCAACATTCGCAGCCGATTGAGCGAGTAGCGCCCCCGCCCCGCCTGTCGTGCAACGCCGAAGGACCGATCGCCATTCCGGAAGAGCAGGACTTGAACCCGCCCGGCAGCGATTCCCGGTCGAACCTGACGCCCGAAGCGAGGCGCCACGCCGCGCTGCACCACAGGCTGTCCTTCAGATCGGTCCGCAGCGAAATCGGCCCCGGCACGCGCGCATTCGAGATCGCCAAGCGCGTCTGGACCGGCGTGTACCAAGACGGTTTCATCCATGCGGGCAATCTTGCCTATATGGCGATCCTGTCGCTGTTTCCGTTCTTCATCCTGGGCGCGGCGATCTTCCAGCTGCTGGGCGAGGCGGACGAGCGGACGGCAGCGATCAACGCGTTCCTGCTGGCAGTGCCGCGAGTCGTGGCCGACGTGATCGAGCCGGTCGCCCGCGACGTCGTCAGTGCCCGCACCGGCTGGCTGCTGTGGGTTGGCGGCGATCTTCGGGCTGTGGACGGTGGGCAGCCTGGTCGAGACGATCCGCGACATCCTGCACCGCGCCTATGGCACGCGGCCTTCGGCCAGCTTCCTGAAATACCGGCTGCTGTCGGCGGGCATCATCATCGGCGCAGTGCTGCTGCTGATGACCTCGCTGACCGCACAATTCGCGATTTCCGCCGCGCAGGAAGTCATCGCGGCCTGGTTCCCCGAAGCCGAGGCATGGGTTGGCACGCTGGCGTTGTCGCGCTTCATTCCCGCGCTGGGCCTTCTCGGCTCGCTCTACCTGCTGTTCTATGCGCTGACGCCCAGCGCGTATCGCAAGCGCGAATATCCCAAATGGCCCGGCGCGCTGCTGGTCACCGGCTGGTGGGTGCTGGTCACCGTCGCACTTCCGCCGGTGCTGCGTACGCTTTTTTCCTATGATCTGACCTATGGCAGCCTCGCCGGCGTGATGATCGCCCTTTTCTTTTTCTGGCTGGTCGGGCTAGGGCTCGTCGTCGGGGCCGAACTGAATGCCGCGCTTGCCGAAACACCGGAAGAGCGCGACATGATCGGCCCCGCCGAACATGACCCCGCGTCAAAGCCATCGACAGAACAAGCCGCCAGACGATAACAGCACAGCGCGGACGCAATCGCCGGATCGAGAACATGAGCGAAACGACACAAACCATCCCACACGGCACCCTGATGCAGGGCAAGCGCGGGCTGATCATGGGCCTGGCCAACGACAAGTCGCTTGCCTGGGGCATTTCCAGGGCCCTGGCCGCGCAAGGTGCGGAGCTGGCCTTCAGCTACCAGGGCGAGGCGCTGGAGAAGCGGGTGCGCCCGCTGGCCGCCAGCCTGGGCAGCGATTTCCTGATCGAGTGCGATGTGTCCGACATGGACCGGCTGGACCAGGCGTTCGACACGCTGAAGCATCGCTGGGAAACGATCGATTTCGTGGTCCACGCCATCGGCTTTTCCGACAAGAACGAGCTGCGCGGCAAATATGTCGACACCAGTCTCGACAATTTCGTGATGACGATGAACATCTCGGCCTATTCGCTGGTCGCGGTCACGCGGCGCGCGCGCGGCCATGATGCCGGATGGCGGATCGGTGCTGACCCTGTCCTATTACGGCGCCGAGAAGGTCGTGCCGCACTACAACGTGATGGGCGTCGCCAAGGCCGCGCTGGAGACCAGCGTGCGCTATCTGGCGAACGATCTGGGGCCGGAGAACATCCGCGTGAACGCGATCTCCGCCGGACCGATCAAGACGCTGGCCGCCAGCGGGATCGGCGATTTCCGCTACATCCTGAAATGGAACGAGCTGAACTCGCCGCTGCGGCGCAATGTCACCATCGACGACGTGGGCGGATCGGCACTCTACCTGCTGTCTGGCCTGTCGTCCGGCGTGACGGGAGAAGTACATCACGTCGACGCGGGCTATCACCTGGTCGGCATGAAGCAGGAAGACGCACCCGACATCGCGCTGAGCTGACCAGAGCGACATCTGCCGCGCGGCGAGGTGACGTATGCGTGCGTTACTCCGTTCCCGCGCGGCTGCGCCGCCAAGGAAGCTTGCTTGACGGCACCTGCCCGATGTTTCAATGGAATGCGGCCTTGAAATGCGAGCGCCCGCACCGCTTGCGGCCAGCGATCGGCCATGGGCCAACTGGAGGAATTCCGTGCTTCGAAAGACGTTGCCGCTTGCGGCAGTCGCGGTCAGCCTTGCCGGTTGCGCAAAGGGTTATCCGCCCGTCGATTCCGTCGCCGCCGGACAGAATGCCTACGAGCTCATGGGTAGCTCCGCCCAGGCCGAGGCCTCCGCGCCCTATCGTATCGGGCCGGACGACACGATCAGCATCAACACTTTCTTCGAACCGGAGCTGTCGGTGGAGAGCGTCAAGGTCGACCGCAGCGGACAGATCGGCGTGCCCGGCATCGGGTCGATGACGGTCGAGGGCATGACCACCGAGCAGCTGGCGGACCGGATCGAGGATTCCTATCGCGGCCGTCTGCTGGAACGCCCGGAAGTGTCGGTATCGGTCGTCGAATCCGCCGAGCGCAAGGTCGTGGTGACGGGGCAGGTCAACTATTCGGGTGTCTATGACATTCGCAACAGCACGACGCTGCTGGAAGCGATCGCCATGGCGCGCGGCGAGAGCGAGATCGCCAAGATGGACGAGGTCGTCATCTTCCGCACCATCGACGGGCAGCGCATGGCCGCGCGTTTCGACGTGAATGCCATCCGCAGCGGCGCGATGGCGGATCCGCGCATCCTGGGCAACGATGTCGTCGTCGTCGGCCTGTCGGAGGCCAAGGCGATCTGGCGCGACATCCGCCAGGTCGTGCCGATCGTCGCCGTCTTCCGGCCGCTGTACAATTGATCCGGGAAGGGACCCGCGCATGAACCGCGAGACGCCGCTCAACAGCCATGGCGCCGCCAGCAGCCCGCGCGACCGCGATTTCGCGGATGACGACGTGTACGTATCCAGGAACGAGCGGCTGGCCGCGCTGAGGCAGGGCGAGCTGGATCTGCGAGAAATCAGGGCGGCGGTCTATCGCAACCGCTGGATGATCGGCGGGATCACGGCGCTCGGCATCATCGTCGGACTGCTGCTCGCGCTGCTGTCGACCTCGATCTATCAGGCCACCGCGACCCTGCAGATCGACCAGCAGGGTCCCGAGGTGCTGGGCACCGAGGCGGAGAGGACCGCCGGCACCGGCACGGACGCGGAAACCTATCTCGCCACGCAGGTCGAGGTCATCAAGAGCCGGTCGCTGGCCGACCGGGTCGCCCGCTCGATGAACTTCTATCAGGACCCGGCGTTCTTCGATGCGATGGAAATCTCTCCGCCCGAAAGCGAACCGGGATCGGCGGCATGGCAGCGAGCGGTCATCGCAAACCTCCAGAACAATCTGACGGTCACGCCCGCCACGGGCACGCGCCTCGTCGGCATCAGCTTTGAAAGCCCCGATCCGCGCATGGCCGGGCGGGTCGCCAACAGTTTCGCCGAGGAATTCATCGCCAGCACGCTTCAGCGGCGCTTCGACATGTCCGCCTATTCGCGCGAGTTCCTTCAGCAGCAGCTGGAGCAGACTCGTACCCGGCTGGAAGCGAGCGAGCGGGAGCTGATCGATTATGCGCGGCGAACCGGCATCACCAACCTCGATAACGGCGCGGGCGAGGGCGGCGGCGGCGGCCCGACACTGACCGCATCTAACCTGGTCGCACTCAACAGCGCGTTCGCCACCGCCCAAGCGGATCGCATCCTGGCGCAGCAACGCTGGCAGCAGGCACAGAACACCGCGATGATGAGCCTGCCCGAAGTGCTGCAGAACTCGTCCATCCAGTCGCTGCAGACGCAGCGGGCGCAGGTGCAGGCCGAACTGCAGGGCGAGCGTGACCGCCATAGCGACGACTACCCGACCGTTCGTCAGCTCGAGGCCAGGCTTGATGCGCTGACCCAGCAGATCCAGGCGCAGGCGCAGCAAGTGCGCAACTCGATCCGCGATCAGTACCAGCTGGCCGTGCAGCAGGAGAACGGCCTGCGCGCCAATGTGCGCGAATTGCAGGGCGCCGCGCTGGGCGAGCAAAGCCAGGGCGTGCAGCTCACGATCCTGCAGCGCGAGGCGGATACCAACCGGGCGCTGTACGACGCACTTCTTCAGCGCTTCCGCGAACTCAACGCTGCCGCGGGCATCACCGCCAACAACATCCTGATCATCGACCGCGCGCAGAATCCGATCGGTCCCGATCTGGCCCAAGCCGCTGGTGAACGCGTTCCTCGGCGCGGTTCTGGGACTTGGCATCGCGGCAGCGCTGGCCTTTGCGCGCGAACGGCTCGACGATTCGATCCGGGCACCCGACGATGTCGAGCGCAAGCTGGGCCTGCCGCTGCTCGGCATCACACCTCGTCCCGAAAACGACGATGCCGAGACCGAGATGCTCGATCCGCATTCGCCCATGTCGGAAGCGATCTACGCGCTGCGAACCGGGCTGGAGCTTTCGACCCGCGACGGCGTGCCGCGCACGCTGCTGGTCACCTCAACCCGACCGGCCGAAGGCAAGTCGACGACCTCGCAGGCGCTGGCACGCGAATTCGCCCAGGCGGGGCGGCGCACCGTGCTGGTCGATGCGGACCTGCGCCGTCCTTCGGTCCATCACAATTTCGGCCTCGACAACAAGCTGGGCTTCTCGTCCCTGCTGACCAGCAGCGATCTGGTGCCCGGCGCGATCCACCCGACCGATATCGAAAACCTGTCGGTCATCCCCAGCGGGCCCATTCCGCCCAGCCCTCCGCGCCTGCTGAACCATGACACGCTGCACCGGATCTTCGACCGGCTGTCGCAGCAGTTCGACCTCATCATTCTCGACGCACCGCCCGTCCTGGGACTGGCCGATGCGCCGCAGCTGGCATCGGCGGTCGACGGGGCCTTGTATGTGGTCGAGGCAAGCGGCGGTTCGCAGGGTCAGACCAAGGCTGCGCTGCGCCGCCTGATCGCCGCCGACGCGAATGTCATCGGCGCGGTGCTGACCAAATATGACTTCCGCCGCGTCGGCTATGCCGATTACGGCTACAACGAATACTACAACTACGGCGGTCACGAGCGGCAGGGCGCCTGAACCGTATGGAAGCGACCGCCTCCCGCCACCGCGATCCGCACATGCGGCAGAGCAGGCGGCGCACGCGGCTGACACCCGAGCCGGTGCGCGAAACCGCGCTTGCCGTCGGCGGGGTCGCCTGGCTCGGTTTCGTCATCCTGCTGCTGTTCAACCTTGCCCTGCCCAAGGGCGGCACCCGGATCGAGGGCTTCCCCATCACCTGGGGCTATCTGGCGATCGCGGGAGTGACCGTGTTCGCGGCGATCGGAACGCTGCGGCGGCGCGACATCTCGCTACCGCCTATCATCCAGGCCTGCTGCCTGATGCTGCCGATGGCGATCATCACCTATTACAAGGCCCAGCACTTCGGCCTTCCGTCGAGCGGGTGGCTGCAATACGCGGTGCTCTTCGGCTTCTTCCCGATCGCCATACTCGTCTTCATGGCCCCCTATCTCGAGCAGCTGCAGGCACGGCACATCGCCGGCGTGCTGCGGATCTGCATACGGTTCGCGGTTGCGTGGGGCCTGTTCAACTTCCTGCTGTTCCTGGCAGTGGGCCAGGTGATCGAGATTCCCTATGTGACCGTGAACGGCGCCGAGGTGATCTCGGTACTGAAAAAGAACAATATGCGCGGCTCGGTCATGAAGCTCGTGTCCAGCTTCAACAACGGCAACATCTACGGCGTGTGCATGGTCATGCTGATGCCGATCTATTTCCATATCGAGAAGCGTAAGGGATGGCTCGCCGCCTTCGTCATCGCCCTGCTCTGCACGCTCAGCCGCACGGCATGGTTCGCGATGACCGGCGCATTCATCCTGATGGTCCTGGCCGGGCAGATCCGCGTCAACCGCATGTCGGTCTGGATTTCCCTCGGGGCCGCGATCTGCGTGTTCCTGGCGATCCTCCCCATGCTGGGATGGACCAGCGCCAATCTGATCGACGACCGGCTGGGCGGACGGCTCAAATATCTCCAGAAGCTCGAGATCAGCTTTTTCGGCCAGGACACCATCAACATTCCCGAGGTCGTCTATTACGGCCTGCTGCAAAGCTATGGCCTGATCGGCTTTGTCATCGCACTCGCCGGGCTGTCCTATGCGGCCATCTACGGCACTGATGAACTGGCCGCACCTGTCGCAGATGCGGCGCTCGGCGGTCCTGGGCGTGATCGCCTATCTGTTCGCCTGCACGATGGACGGGGCCTTTGTCTTCCCGCCGGTGTTCCCGATCTTCCTTCTGATCAACGCGCTCATCTATCGGCGAGGATACCGGGTGCCGCAGGGGCTGGTGGCGGCGCCGGTCGGTCGGCGCCAACCGCGCGGGGAGCGCGCGACGATTTCGCACCGCGCCTCAGCGCTGGCCTCGCGATGAGCGACGCCGGTCCCGAAAGCTACCGCGTCATGCATATCGCCCAGAAACTGCCGGGCGGGGTCGGCGCCTATCTTTCCGAAGTGCTCGCCTTCCAGCGCGAGGTGCTGGGCCCGCGCCGCGTCGGGGCCGTCATTCCGGCCGAAGAGCGGTTCGTGCTGCCCTATCTGCCCGATGGTTCGTTCCATCTGTTCGAGGATGCGCAGCGCAGCCCGCGCGCCCTGCTGCGCTTTGCCGCCCACGCGCGCAATGCGATCATGCACGACCGGCCCGACGTCGTGCACCTGCATTCCAGCTTCGCCGGCATGCTGCGCCCGGTAATCGCGCGGATGCCGGCAGAGGTGCGGCCCGTGATCGTCTATTGTGCGCATGGCTGGGCCTTCAACATCCGCTGGTCCAACCGCCGCCGCGATTTGATCGCCGCGGTCGAGCGACACATGTCGACCATGACCGACCGAGTGCTCTGCATCTCGCAATTCGAGTATGACTGCGCTGTCCGAACGCGGCCTTTCACGCGACAACATGATGGTGCTGCACAACGGCGTGACGGAGCGGGTGTTTCCCGGTTGCGCCGCTCCGGTGCCGATGCCGCGCGACCGCATCAACCTGCTCTTCATCGGGCGCATGGACCGGCAGAAGGGCTTCGACGTCGCAGAGAAGGCGATGGCGATGCTGAACGACCAGCCCGTCCATCTGCATGTCATCGGCGGGACCGTGGTGGATGAGCAGCAGGAGTCGCAGCGGCTTCCCAATATCACCCATTACGGCTGGCAGCAGCGCGAGGCGATCTGGAGCTTTGTCGAGGCCTGCGATGCGGTGCTCGTGCCCTCGCGCTGGGAAGGGTTCGGTCTCGCCGCCATCGAAGCGCTGCGGCAGGGCAAGCCGGTGCTGGCGTCGAATGTCGATGCCCTGCCCGAAGTCGTGCGCGACGGCGAGACCGGGATGCTGTTCCCGGCGGAGGATCCGCACGCGCTGGCCACATTTCATCCGCGCGCTGGACCGGCAGAAACTGGCACAGATGGGACAGGCGGGCCGCGCGGATTTCCTGGCGCGGTTCACGGGCGAACGCATGAACCGGGCGATCCTCGATTGCTACCGCGCGGTATTGTACGAAAAGGCGCAGGCCAGCAGGGCCGGATGAGGGGTTCATGGAGATTCTGGCGATCATTCCCGCGCGCGGCGGGTCCAAGGGTATTCCGCGCAAGAACGTGCTGCCGCTCGCCGGCAAGCCGCTGATCGCGCACAATATCGCGGCGGCGCTGGCGTCGCATCTGGTGACGCGCGTGGTGGTGTCGACCGACGATGCCGAGATCGCGGCGGTGGCGCGCGATCACGGGGCCGAGGTCGTGATGCGCCCCGATGCGCTGGCAGGTGATGTCGCGCGGTCGGAAGATGCGCTGCTGCACGTCCTCGACACGTTGGAGGAGGCGGAGGGTTACCGCCCGAAGCCATCGCCTTCCTGCAATGCACCTCCCCCCTCACCGCGCCCGAGGATATCGACGGCACGCTGGCGGCGCTGGAGGAGAAGCAGGCCGACAGCGCGCTTGCCGTCGTTCCGTTCCACTATTTCCTGTGGTCCGAGGGCGGGGATGGCAGCGCAAAGGGCATCAATCACGACAAGAGCTTCCGCCTGATGCGGCAGCAGCGCGAACCCGAATTTGTCGAGACCGGGGCGGTCTATGCCATGCGGACCGAAGGGTTTCGCCAGGCCCGCTTCCGCTTCTTCGGCAAGACGGTGATGCATGAAATGCCGGTCGAGCACTGGCAGGAGATCGACGAGCCCGCCGATTTCCGCATCGCCGAGGAACGGATGAGCCGCCTCGCTCGCTCGCGCCCGCGGCGACGTGCTGCCTGCGCGGATCGCGGCGCTGGTGATGGATTTCGACGGGGTGCTGACCGACGACCGCGTATTCGTGTCCAGCGCGGGCGAGGAAAGTGTCGCCTGCTCGCGCAGCGATGGCATGGGCATCGAACTGCTGCGCGGCGCTGGGCTGGCGATGACCGTCATTTCCAAGGAGCAGAACGTAGTCGTCGCCGCGCGCTGCCGCAAGCTGAAGCTGGTATGCAGCCATGGCATCGACACCAAGCTGCCGCTGTTCCTGAACTGGCTGAAGGAACGTGGCATCGCGCCGGGCGACGCGATCTATATCGGCAACGACATCAACGACCTGCCCTGCATGGAGGCAGCGGGCTGTGCGGTCGCGCCCGCCGATGCCCATCCGAAGGCTAAAGCCGCCGCCCGGATCGTGCTGAGCGCCGATGGCGGGCGCGGAGCGATCCGGGAACTGGCGGACATGCTGATCGCATCGGGCCGGATCGCCGCCACCGAGGCATGAGCGCGTCTCGCGTGAGCATCATCGCCGCCCTTCCCCGTTCCGCGCTGCACCTGCGCCTGCTGGCGGCGAACGATCCGGGTGTGACCCATGTGCTCTACCGCGACGACCAAATCGCGGCAGAGATCGAGGCCTGTTCCCCGGCAAGGGCATCGCGCTGGGCCGCGAGACCCGGCCTGCGCGCAATCCGCTGCGCTGGCCCGCATCCTTCGCTGCCAATCGCCGCTATTACGCCGAAGTCCGCAATTGCCTGGCGCCGCTGGGCATCGAGCGGCTGATCCTCTTCCTGGAAGGCGAACCGCTGGAGCGCATGCTGGCGGACTGGTTTTCCGGGCCGATCGAGTTGTGGGAAGACGGGCTGTCGCACTACGTCGATCTCACCAGTCGGCTGTGGTATGCGGCGCGCGGCGGAGTGCAGTCGCGGCGGGCTTCTACCGAAAGGTGCGCATGAACCGCCGCGCCGACCGCAGCCGCATGACCGTGCGCGACCGTTTCGAAACCAGCGACCTGGTCCTGCCCACGCCGGTCATCGCTGCGCCGCAGGACCGGCTGCTGTTCATCGGATCGCCTCTGGCGGAGGACGGCATCGTCACCCGATCGGTCCTGTTGGCGGGGCTGGAATCCATCGCCGCTGCCTCGCCGCTGCCGCTGGCCTATCTGCCCCACCCGCGCGAGAATGCGGCATCGGCGCGCGCGATGGTGGACGCCATCGCGAACCTGGAAATCGCGCCCTTCCTCACGGGATCTCCCCCCATGTGGAGGTGCATGGCTATCGCGGTTTCGTATCGGCGGCTTCGACGGCGCTGCTCGACCTTGGCGCCTTCGACCGCAGCCTGTTCGTACCGCGCCTGTTCGGCCTGCAACGCATGCACCGGGCGTTGAGCGAATGGCGTGCAATCCCGTCCGGGTTGCAGCGGGATGCGGCCGAGGCGGGCGAAGCTACTGGACCAGCTGGGCGGGGGGCTCAGAGACGTAACCGTTCATCTTTCACCCGCTGCGACAGCACGCGCATAGGTGGTCCGGGTCTCTTGCATCACGGCCAGTTCTTTTATGGGTCCTCAAATAAGTTTCGCCGAACCGGAAATAAGTCGGGCAAGCATAAATCAAGAACTAGTGATCGGTGCAAGTCTTCTGCTGATACCTGCTCTCGTGCTTGCAGGCGTCGAGTGGCAAGTCCTGCGCAAGCGGCGGCAGGCACGCGAACTGGCCCAGCGCAGCAAGACGCGCGAGCGCCGGACCGGGGATGTCGGCTGATTTGTCAGCAAATCCGCTGCTCGAAGCGGTCGATCTATACAAACGATGAAGCGCCAGCTCGTCCCTGCGGATGAGGCGATCAGGGCCCTGATCCATGTTCACGCCGGTATGGCGCTGTGGTTATTGCTGGCCCTGCTGCTGCGCAGGCGCCTGTCGTCTGTGATACCGCTGGTAGGGGTGTGGCTGGTGATAGCGCTGACCGAAATCTCTGACATATCCACCCGGTGGCCCGTCCGACAGGACTGGGTTTGGCAACATGCCGCCAGCGACATGGCTCAGTCGCTGACCTGGCCGACAATCCTTTGGGCGGTCTGTTTCTGGCGGCTGCGGGATGATGCCAAACCGCCGGCACATCCCTTCCCCCAGCGCGGGACTAGAACGGCGCGATCGCGATTTCATCGACCCAGCCCTTGCTGTTCGCAACAAACAGGGAGGAGCCGAATTTCACATCGACATACTGCACCGGGCAATCTCGGTAAATCACGAAGCCGCTTGACAGCGCCTGAGCCGCAGCGATCGAACGGGCGTCCTCGCCTTTCCGCAGTTCGGCGGCAGGCTCGTTCGCGCCAGCACAGCGCAGTTCGATGCGGGGCATGCCACGATCAGCCTTGTCGTCGGACCACAGCCTGCCCGACAGGCGATAGCTGCCCGGCGGCAGGGCCAGGATCTGGCTTGCCACCGTCCCGGCATGGCCGCTTGACGCGTTGAGTTCCAGCACCATGCCGTTCCCGTCCTCACGCGGGACCGGAAGCGCGCTGAACGACGCGCCGCGCTCAAGTTCCCAGCCGAAGGCAGTGTCGGCGGCCCTGTCGAAATCCCCGTCGCGGACCTGCGCCGCCCGCGAATTGCCGGTGACCAGCCGGATCAGCCGCGCGGCATCGCCAGTCGATCCCATCTGCAGCATCTTGGCCAAGGCACGCATCGCCATCGGGCGATCGCCCGGCGGCACGCCGTCTGCCCACATTGCAGCGATTGTCGCGCCCAGCGCAGCCGGATCTTGCGACCGGGCTATATAGAAGGGCAAGAACCGGTCACGCCAGTTAGGCCCCTCCGCCATAGCGCCATTCCCTGTTCCGGAGCGATGGGGGTCTTGCCCGGTGTTGCCCAGCATCTGTTCCACGATCAGGTCATAGCCGCGCACGGTGGTGGCCCAGCGCATGGCCGTAGTGGCGGATTGCGCCCTCCTTCAGTTCTGACCGTTGCTGCGCAATTCCAGTGCAAGCGCGATCTCGGTCATCAGGTCACGCTTGGACAGCGCCTCGCCGTAACGCAGCAGGGGGTGATCGCCTGTTCGTCGTTGCGAGCGATAGGCGTTCACGAAAGACAGCGTGCGCACCGCGGTTTCTTCCAGCGGATCGTCCAGCAAGGCGTCGTTCGCCCAGCGCTCAGCCTTAGACGGCGTTTCCTCCGACTGATCGACCGTCAGCGCGATGGCGGCCGGGGCATTGAGCCCTTCGCGGACGGACTGACGATCAGCGGCATGTCGGCCAGCTGCGCCCGTGGTCGCGCCCGGCACGACGTTGGGGAAGCGTGTAGATGCCCCAACTGCGATGGAAAGCACGGTGGCAACGGCGCATGTACCGATGCCTGTGGCAACGCGCTGACGCAGGGTCTTGCTGGTCCGGGCCATCAGCTCCCAGCCCCCTCGATCGCGAGGATCGGGACGCATGATGCCCCTGCCCCGCATTGCCTTCTTGTCGAACAGCGGCCTGCCGATCAGCCAGCATGCGAAAGACCAGAATGGCGCCAGCAATCGGCGTCCTGAGTTGATAATCGGTCAGGCTTGCGCCCAGCAGGGCTGACCGCCATGATCGACGCCGGTGCGCGTGGGGAAATCGTCTCAAGGTCCAGCGCGGGTTCTTGCGCGTGACCCAAATGCGGCGAAGGATCCAGGCGACAAATGCCACGAGCACCGCCATGGCCAGCACGCCGCCCGTCATCAGCCAGTTCCAGCAAGTCGTTATGCGCGTGATTGAGGTATTTGGTAGTGATCGCCCAATCCGGTTCGAAACTGCGGTAGACCGGATCGAAAGTGCCATAGCCCGATCCGAACGGCAGGTAGGTGCGGGACAGCTCTAGCAACAGCGGGAAATAGGCCACGCGCTGCTCTGCCATCAGATCGTCATCAATCAGGCGATCGATCGCGACAGCCTTGCCAAAGACGACCAGCAGAAACACGACCGCCAGCGGCACGGCGACGACCGCAAACCGCAGGATCAGTGCATTACGCCGGCTAAGCTTCATGCCCAGTTCGTCCATCGGGGCCATCGCCAGCGACGCTGCGAGCGAGGCGAAGCCGACAAGCATCCCGGCGCGCGACCCCGTGACCACGATCATCACCAGCAGGACCAGTGCTGCGACCAGCGCGAACATGCGCCGCTTTGGTCCCCTTGCCGCCGTTTTTCGGAGCAGTGAGCGACAACATGCGCAGGACCGGAAACCCTGTCGCCAGCGCTGCGGCAGCATGGTTGCGATTTGCAAAAAACCCGATCGCGAGATCCTGCGCGAAAAAGCGATAATGGAGCGGGGGACCGGTCAAGACACCTGCCGCCTGGATTACCCCGAGAATGACGCTGATGCCAAGGAAGATCAGAAAGCCGATGATTATTTTCTCTCGCTGATGCGGCGCGATGCCCCAAAGCGCGACCAGGATCGCTGCCGCAGGAAGCAGCGCGAGCAGCGCATTCCACGTGAGCCAGGGCACCAGAGAGATGGGACGCCATGGTTGGTCAAGCCCGGCAGCATCGGCCGCTTCGGCAAAACGCCCGTGGCCGGGAAGCGCGGTCCAGACATCGGCCGGCAATGGCACGAGCTGCACGCCGATCGTAACGGCAAGGCAAAGCAGAAGCAGCGCCGGAACCGTCATTGAATGGGCGCGCGACCTTACCGGCATGACGACGAGGATGGCGATCACGAACAGGCAGACCGTGCGCAGCGGCAACAGCCAGTTCACATCGGCGCGGGCCGACCCCGCCAAAGAACGCGATGGCCGTAAAGCACACGCCCAGCAGCACCAGCCTTGCCGTTTCCGCACCCGGAAGCCGCCTCAGCACCTTGCCCGAAGACCTGCCGTGCCCCCGATCATGGCGATCATGTTCCGCCCTGCCCCGCCGTTCGGTCCTGCGCGATCCGCGCCGGACAGCGTCAGCCTGGCTGGCGTCCCTCCGGCCTGTCGGCGCCTGCGTCGCCTGTTTTTTCCAGTTCGACATATTCCGGCGGTCGATCCTCATTTCCCTTGAACGGCCTTGTCCGTCCGCGCACCCCAGATCGCTAAGCATCACGGATGCCGATGGCAATAGCAGGGCATACCCCCTTCAACGCATCTGCAAGCCGATCCGGCGGCGGGATGAAGACAAGCTGCCTTTGGTTATTGTGCGCTTGTCCAACACGATGATATGCGCGCATGATAGGAACGAAACGAACTGAAAAAAATCCGGAGTTTTCAATGGGCGTAAAAGTCATCGCCGAGGTTGGGTGCGACCACAAGGGCGATATGGAAATCGCCAAGGAACACATCCGGGTCGCGGCGATCTACGCAAAGGCGGATGTGGTGAAGTTTCAAAAGCGCAATAATCGCGAACTTTTTACTGAAGAACAAACCGAGCCTCCCGTACCCGGAGAAATCGCCCCGATTCGTTATGGCGACACCTATGGTGCGCACCGCGAATTCCTCGAATTCTCCGTCGATCGGAATGCGGAATTGCTGGAGGAGTGCGAGAAGAACGACATCGATTATTCCACGTCGGTCTGGGACACCACATCTGCCAAGGAAATGGCGACGCTTAAGCCCAAGCTGCTGAAGGTCCCGTCGGCCTGCAACCTGCACTTCGACATGCTCGACGTTCTCGCCACCGAATGTGCGGGCGAAATCCACCTGTCGCTCGGCATGACGACGCATGACGAAGAGGAAAAGATCGTCTCCTTATTTGAGGAACGCGGCCGCGCCAAGGATCTGGTGATCTATTCCAGCACCTTAAGCTACCCGGTCGAGTTTCAGGAACATCTGCCTTGGCGAAATCACCCGCATGCGCAAAAGCTTTGACGATCGTGTCAAGGCGGTCGCCAAGTCGGCGGCTGCCGCCTGATCGAGTGATCCGGCGGGCTGCCGGGCGGCCTGCTGGAACCGGTCGTTCACGGTGAGCAGAGACAGATAAGGGTATGGCTAATCACTGGGTCAATCGCCGGACAATCCTGATCGGGGGTGCGGCGACGGCTGGCGTCGCCTTGCCCGTCGTGGCGCGATGCACGGCTCGGCCCGGCAATGTCGCGCAAGCCGCCGACTGGCCCGACTGGGCGCCTTCGCGGGACACTATCGAGAGGTCGATCGGCGCGCTGCGGGGCCGTGCGCGCGACGTTCGCGAATTCGGCGCGGTGCTTGACGGGCAGACCGATGACGCGCCCGCATTCATGCGTGCCATCGCACAGGGCGCAGAGGCCGTTTTGGTGTCAGGCCCCGCCCGTCTGGCAAGGCCGATACCGGTTTCACGCGCCTTTGCCGTAATCGGCGTCGGAGACGGTCCGCACCTGATTTGCGAGGTTGCCCGCAGACGCGGCGCGTTCGAGGTCGGACCAGACAATAGCGACGTTTCCACGTTCGTTCGCGATATCGTGTTCGAGGGCGTGCACGCCGTTGTCGCGAATACAGGCGGTGACGATGCCACGCTGGTGCGCGCCTACAACATACGCGGCCTGACGATGGTGCGGTGCCGGACGGACCGGATCGGCCTTGCCTTCGTCGGCCATCAGCGTGCTGCCAACGGGTTGTACGATCCTCGCCGCTACAGGCCGGAAAGCGACAACCGGGACCCGGCGGTGACGGCGGGGTTTTCGGCGGATACGCTGGACGATCTGAACGAAGACATCGTCGTCCTCGACAACCAGGTCGATTACGGGCGTTATCGCGGAAATATCCTGCGATTTAATTTTGCCCGGCGCGTTGTGGCTGTCAACAATACCGGCAATTTCGCGAATATCAGCTGGGCCGGCGGCGGCGCCCGCCGCGACGAGGGCGGACGAATTGAATTCCTGCGCCGCGTCGATCTTGCCTATATCGCCGACAATTCGATCCGCGGGGTCAACGGCGGGGTCTATGGGAGCAATGGCCAGCGTGTCGTGGTCGCACGCAACAAGATCAGCGACACGACCGATGTCGGCGTGGATTTCGAAGGCTGCCTCGATTGCCGGGCATATGACAACGAAGTCCGCAATGTCGCCAATTTCGGACTGGCCACCTTCTACTCGGCGCGAAATATCGAATTCTTTCGCAACCGGGTGTTTCAGGACGGCTCTGGCGCGTCGATGCACGAAAAGCTGAGCGGCAAGAAATATGGAAAGCCGCGCGGTATCGGGCTAATCGGCCTCCGCAGCGCGGGCTTTGGTCAGCGGCACGAACAAGCGGTCACCGTGCGATTCCGCGAAAACGAACTCGTCTTCGGCGGCGATGAAGGGATGGGTCGATGCGTGCCAAGCTTTTTCCACGAGCTAGTCTTCGAACGGAACCGTCTGGTCAATTGCGTCGCGGACTGGCGCTACAGGTCGACCGATCGCGCTGTCATCCGCGAAAACATGCTGCATTTTGACAGGGGGTCGCCATTCCCGCTCACCCTTATCGCCGCATCCGCGCCGCGCACTGCGATTGCCGGTAACCACATCGCCGCAGAG
Source organism: uncultured Alphaproteobacteria bacterium (assembly GCA_963752785.1). Lineage (GTDB taxonomy): Bacteria > Pseudomonadota > Alphaproteobacteria > Sphingomonadales > Sphingomonadaceae > Croceicoccus. The sequence continues at coordinate 270,231 of CAVVZE010000007.1, read as the reverse complement.
GGAGCCATGCGCGCCGGAAGCTTTGCTGTAGGGTATCAGCCCAATTCGAACAATATCGACACGGTCATAGAGGGCAACAAGACGACAGCACACGCAGGCGAACTCCCCGCACTCGGGATTGCTGGCGGAAAGGCGCGTTCCGGCAGGATCGTGGCGCGCGGCAACCGGGTGGGGGCCGTGCTGGTCGGCGATCTGGCCGTGGAGCTAACCCTTTCCGATAATGTGACCGCCGCAGGAGGTCCGGCACCCGATGGCCGGCTAATTGGAAGCTGCCCGCATTTCCGCGACGTGACGGCACATGACGGAAGCGGTCGGCGGACCAGACCCGTCAGCAAAACCTGTCAGGCGGTCGATGAAGGGGCGCCACCGGATCGCGATCTATATGGGGCTGGGGACGCTTCAGGGAACGATCTCCCTTACTCACCCCCGCCTATGCCCAAGCGCTCAGCGCTAGCGAATTTGGCCTTCTAAACCTGCTTCTGGCGGTTGAGACAGTGGGTGTGCTCTTGCTGGGAGTGGGTGTCAGCAACGGCGCCGCGAAGAGCTTCTTCCATATTAAGTCAATTAGCAAGGATATGCTGGTCAGCTATTTTATGCGATTGGGCCTGTCGCTTTCGACCGCGATGCTTGGCCTTGCCGCGCTGGCCGGGGTGGCAGGCTTCGCGCTTGGGTGGATTTCACAGGACCGTTTGTTGTTTTACGCCGTGGCGGTGGCGTGCGCATGGTTCCAAACGGTCAACCTGCTGTCGGCCACGTTCTACAGGGTGCAAGGCGATGCCAGGTCTTTCGCGATCCTCGCCCTAGCTCGTATAGTCGGGCTGTCTTTGGCCGTCCTGCTCATCCTCTGGGTGTTCCACTGGGGCCTGCTGGGCATCATGCTTACACGTCTTGCGGTTCTGGGCGCCACTGCCGCGTACGAACTTGCCACCAGCATCAGGAAAAGGCTTCCGCCAGAAGCTGACAGGGAAGCGCGAAAGGAAGTCGGCGCAGCGTTTCGCCAGTTCTCGCTACCTCTCTTTCTATCCCAATTCGCTGATGCTCTGGGGCCGGAACCGCGGCACCGTGTTCATAGTGGCAGGCGCGCTCAATTTGACGAGCCTTGGCATATATAGCGCCGCCGTCCTGCCCGCCGCGGTCATCACCCTGACGTCGCGCACCTTCCAGCAGGTTTTTGAACCCGTATTTCTTCAAGAAAATGGACGAGGATGCCCCGCGCGCCATCCCGCTGATGCGCGGGATTTCCGCCATGTTCCTGACACTGCGATGTTTCCCTGACGCTTGGCGCAATCGTGCTGGCGCCCGACATCTTTCGGCTGTTGTTCCCAGTCCAATACCTGGTCGCCGCAGTCTATGCGCCGCCATTGCTTATCGGCAGCACCCTGCTTTGCGCCGAACTGCTGCTGCGCAAATCACTGATCGAGCGCGGCGACGTAACGCCTATTCCATTTGCGACCGCGATAGCCGCCGGTATCGGTCTTCCGGCCACTCTCGTCCTGACCAGTATGTTCGGACTTATGGGCGCCGTGGCGGGTTACCTGGTCACGGCCGCCGCTTCGTTCGGACTGTTCCTCGCGCTGATCGCACGCAGAGGGGGCAATTCAACGTTTCCCACCGTCGAATTCCTTCCCCAGATACCAACCCTCCTCGCGATCGGCCTCTATGCCGGGCTTGAGCCGGAATTCTGGGTCTCGATGTATTCGCTATTCGCGCGGCTTGGGCTGGGCCTCGTCGTTTCGCTGGTGCTGATATGCTTCAGCCTTTTGCGTAACCGGTCCGCCATTGCGCAGGTAGTTCGCCTGTTATGACCGTTCCGGCACCCGCTCCGCGCTCAACGGGAGCAAGCGATATGAAGGTATTGATCTGTGCTCAGCCCAAAAGCGCGTCGACCTCGCTCATGGAAAGCCTGGGTGAGATCTGCGGCATGTCCTTCGGCCAGCAGTTCTATGTGCGGGAGGATCGCGCAAACCTGCGGCAGCGCCGGTTGATGGGCCGGATGAACCGCATGATCGGTCTGTTCGACAAAAGACGCGGCATATCGTTCCATCATCTCGATCAGAAATCACTGCGCGCTTGCTACCCGGCAAGCCATTATGGGATCAGCGCGCGATTCCACACCGATATCGCCGACTTCACCGACGCAGCGGCGAACGATGTCATTTTCGCCTTCGATTTGCACAAGCAGCACTTTCCGCCGACCGCGGGTAACCTGTCGCTGTTCCGCCAAACCCCCAAGATCGTACTGACCCGCGATGTGGAACAGACGCTGATTCCTATACACGCGTCCCGACAAGCGCCGTGAATTTCGCGCTGCAGGACCGTCTTAAGATGGGCCGTTCTTTCCGCGACGCCTTTGCCGCCGAATTGCAGAGATGGCAGGACGGCTGGTTGGCAGAGGCTGAAAGCTATGGCGGTCTGGTGCTGACATTTGACCAGCTGACCCGACAACCCGTGGACTCCGTCAATGCGGCTCTGGACTTTCTGGGCATGGCTGACCGAAAGGTTGGAAAAGGTTATGTCTTGAAAAGAAAGCGCGCTTACGTCTGATCCCGATCGGGTTCTGCCGCCGGTTTCATCCTGCATGCCACGCCAGGCAGACCTTCTGCCGACGCTTTGAGAGATCCATGCTGAAGTCAATTGTACGAAATGTTCTCGCATATGCTCCGGTGGATCGGCGCCTGCGGCAGTATTTCATCGAAACCCGAAGCGACGAGCTACTGTCGGCCCTGATCAATGACAATTACTGGGTCTTCTCGCAGATGAAGTCGGGCACGACATTCCTGTGCAATTCGTTGGCGTTCTACAACGCGCTCAAGATGGGCAGGAACGATCCCGGTTTCGATGAGACCGCGGTTTACGGCGTTGCACGCAACCCCCACGAATACCCCCGCGAAATTCATGGTGTCGCGCAATATAGCCGTCAGACCGGCAGGCCCTGGACGGTTCAGACCCATTGCTTCGTACCGGCCCGGCCCTCATGCCTGATCATCGTCACGCGCCACGTGTTCGACTATTGCGTGTCGTCCTATCATTTTCATTACAAGAACCGGTCCGGCCGGGAGGCTGCATGGGTCGACGGTGCCCTGCGCGATATCGTCGATCGGTACATTGCTTGCCACCACGGCCAGTCGCGCGCACGGGAGGCCGCGTCGGAATCAATAGTGTGTTCGTATGAGGATCTGATGACCCGGCCTGTTGAGACGCTGTCGACCGTGCTGTCGAAGATCGACATTGATTGCGACCCAAGCCTGATGCCAGAGGCTATCCGGCTGGCAGGCGTCGACCGGCTAAAGCAACACGAGGCTGAGATCGGGCATGCCGTGGTCGCAAGGCAGGGCACCTTTAACAAGGCGCATTTCGTACGGTCCGGAAAGATCGGAGAAGGGCGTGAATTCTTCTCTGACCAGCAGATCAAGTACTCGCCAATACGCTGCGCGATGTCGGTGTTCCGCAATGGGGGCTGATGGCCTGATCGTGGCTCTTTTATGACAGCCAGTCCCGATTGGAAAGTGGAAGAAGTATCCTTCATCCGGACCTCCGCGCTCGCTTTAAACCGCTGCGGCCCGAATCGCAGGATTTGCTGCATCTGGATATGCTGCGGATCTTTGCGAGCGTCGCGGTCGTGATCACGCATTTTCGCGAAGCGCTGTTCGCCGGGCGGGCGATCGGGCCTTATCTTCAAGATGTGGTGCATACGCGGCTTGGGCTAGCGGTGGACATGTTCTTCGTGATCTCGGGGTTCGTCATCGCATGGGTCTATGGCCAGCGGATCACCACGAAACAGAGCTATGCGCGATTTCTCGCAAACGCATCGCGCGGCTGGGTCCGCTGCATTGGGCGACGACCGCATTTTACGTCGCGGTCGGACTGCTTGCCGTGTGGATCGGGATCAGCCTCGACAATCCGGACCGCTATGAGTGGTCCTGCCTGCCCTCCACGCTACTGCTGACACAATCGTGGTTTGCCTGTGACGATGCCTTCGATTCCGTAGCATGGTCCATCAGCACCGAGATGCTGATGTATCTGCTATTCCCCCTGATGCTCGTCCTTGTGCGCAAGGCCGCGCTGCTCGTGCTCGCGGTCGTGGTGGCCATGGTCATGGTGGGTATCCTGGCGCCCGATGCAGGATCGGGCATGACCTTTGTGAATCCGGCCATTCGTCGCGGTTTTCAGGGGTTCCTGCTGGGGCTGATGCTCTATCGCCATCGCGCGCTTATTGCCCGCATGCCCCTGCCCGGCGCGCTGATGCTGCTGGCAACGGCGGCCTTTATATCAGGCTCCCTGCTGCTGGCTGGTCCGGCCCAGGTGCTGGTGCCGCTCATCTATCTGATCGTGGTGGGTGCGGTTGCCCGTGACATGCAGAATGTCGGCAATCGTTTTGTCTGCCTTATCGCTCCGCTGGGACAGCTGACCTATTCAATGTACATGCTGCATCCGCTGGTACAGTCGATCGTGCTGACGCTGGTCGGCAAGATGGTACTAGATCTTTCCGGGTCCGCACTCGGCCTATGGGCGGTGGGCGCCATCGCATTCACTTTCATCGTCAGCTACCTGTCGCTGATGCTGTTCGAGGAGCCTTTATTGGGCCTCATGTCGGGCCGAAGCGGGCGGCAGCAGGCATCTTCCGAATATGTCACCGCACCATAGGGGAACGGGATAGATGCGCAGGTCGATCGCCCTGATTGGCACCGGCGGATCATCAGGGCACCACGCTTCAAGACCTAGAGGAACCGCTTCGCCGGGAATTCGGCGACGTTGAGTTTCTTTTTATCGACACGCAGCCATTCAACCTGCGCACCGGCGGCACGACCCGCTATTCTGGCAGCGCAACGGTAAAAACGGCCAGCATCCGCGATGCCGGGATGGTACCTTATACCCGAAGCTGGTCGACCAATATGCTGTTGAATGGCGGCCCGGTGATGACGCGCAAGCTGTTCTGTTACGCGTCCAGCATGCTTGAAAAGCGGCATGACGCGATGCTGATCTGCCACGACCGGCTTTATCTCGAGCAGGCCTTTGTCCAAAGCGGCGCAGGCGATGGGCACGCCAAGCATCCTTGTTCAGGAAGGCCCTTTCGTTCACGTCGGACCGCGCAATGCGAAGAGCATCAAGCTTCGGGTAAAACGCGCGCTGGCGCCGGTGCTATCGGGAATCGGCATTATCCCGCCAATCGGGGCTATCGCTTTGCAGGGCACGACCGCTTCATCGTCTCCTCTCAGGATTATCGGTCGCGCTGGACTGCCGCGGGCTTGCCGGAAGAGATCATCGATGTGGCCGGCGTGGTTCGCTATGACCACATGTGGAAAGCCGTAAGAGAAGCCCGGAGTGCGGCGAGCGAGGGACCGCTTCGCCTGCTCTATCTTTTCCAGCCCTTTGGCGAGCACGGCAAAGTAGACCCCGCCGTGGCCGAGCGAGTTCAATTGGCCATGGTGGACGGTATCGTGCGCGCAGCCCGGACCGTGCCTCTACATCTGACGATCATAATCGACCCGCGATCGAACCTTGGAAGCGTATCGCATCTGGTAAAGCAGCTCGCGATCTCGCACGAGGTCGACCCGTGCAGCGTCAGGATCGAGGAGGCCATATCGCGCAGCGATCTGGTAATTGGGCATTACTCCAGCGGTCTGCTTGAAGCGATGATGCTTAAACGGCCAGTGCTTTGCGTCCCGGTGCCCGAGCATGCCCCGCCGAAACCCCCAGGGGCGCAAACAAAAGTGGATGGAAAGCACCGGCACGCTTTTGGGCGATGACGCCGAAAGCGTGGCCGATGCGATATGTGGGCTGGATCGGGACAATCCGCCTTTGGTCCCCCACTCCGTCTATGAAAAAGAAGTCGGGATGGTGGATGGAAAGGCGAGCTGGCGTTGCGCCCAATTCATTGCCGACGCGGTCGCCTGGCAATCAAGGCAACGCTGACCCAGCGGTAGCCTAGAAGGCGTTCTTGCCGAACAGCGCTGTCGCGGTGCGAGCCACCAGATAGAAATCCATCCATATCGACCAACGATCGACATATTCCAGATCGGACGCAAGCCTGTTCGTCAGATCCTCCTTGCGGTCGGTCGGACCGCGAAAGCCGCGGACCTGCGCCAGCCCGGTCAGCCCTGGCTTCATCGAATGGCGATGGCGATAACGCGTATCCACATCCCAGTACAGCTGGTCTGCTGCCTTGGCGCTCATCGCGTGGGGGCGCGGGCCGACGATGCTCATCTCGCCGCGCAGCACGTTGATGAGCTGCGGCAGTTCGTCGATGCTGGTCTTGCGGATGAAATCACCCACCCTGGTCACGCGGGGATCGTTCTTGGTGGTCAATTGCGCGGCATCGGCATCGCAGCGATCGGTATACATGCTGCGGAACTTGCAGCATTCGAAGATCTTGTTGTCCCGACCGATCCGCTTCTGCATGAACAGGATCGGTCCCCTGGAATTCCAGCTTGATCGCAATGGCGGTCGCCAGCAGCACGGGCGACGTTGCGATCAGCCCGATCGACGCAATGACCAGATCGAACAGTCGCTTCGTCATGCGGTCGCGCAGGGTGAGCGGGCCGTGGCTGATCACCATGGTAGGGCGGTTCTGGTGCCGGCCGACGCCCACGATGCCCAGCTTGTCGTCGCCGGGAGAGAGCAGCTCGCCCTTCACCGCGATGCCCTTGAGGGCGGTCGACCATGCGGCATAGCGCTCCGGCCGCGTCACGATCACGATCCGATCGGCATTGGTGACCGCCCCGGCCAGCGCGTGAAAGCCGTGCGGATCGGTTGAGGACGGATCGAAACCGATTCGGTCGAGTGGCATCACGATATCGTCATGCGCAGGCTCGTAATCGGCACCATCGACGATCACGACGCGCGAATAGGGGGTGCCCCCCATGCGGTTCAACAGGGGCCGCGAAATGGCAAGACGCAGCATCGGCACCCCGACCAGCGCCAGAACCCAGCCGATAACGAATACCGCGCGCGACACCTCATTACCTGCCTTGAGCAGAAAGACGATCAGCGCCACCGCCGTACCGGCAAACAGCACCGCCTGTGCCGATCGGGTAAAGCTCTTCTCCTGGCGCAGCAGCGCTTCGCCGCCATAAGAGGCGTTGATCGCGGCGAAACAGAAGTAGATCGGGACCATCACCAGCAGGACGGTGAAACCGTGATCTGCTGCCGGTTGCTGTAGATAGATCGTGTTTGCCGCCACGAACGAGACGACCAGCGCAGCGAAATCAGCCAGCGCCAGGGTCAGATAGCAGCGAATACGCTGCATCCGGCGATCCTGCACACGCGGCAGGTCTCCCGGATCTTCACCCGTCAGAGCCCCGGAAATGCGGGCAAGTGACCTGTCTGCGTGGAGATACATCGTACGCCCCTCATGTTGCGTACAGTCTATTGCCGCTCTCCCCGGGGCGGTTCAACCCGCTTAACGCCATTTCGCATGAACCTAGCCGTTAAGAGTAGACTCCTTCACCGTGCCAGGAGGAAAAAAAAATGGAGACATTGCAGACGGCTGAGTGGCTGTGGCCGCATTGTTGAAGGTCAGCCGCGGTTGTTCCCGTCAACAAAGGGTAGCAGCGGGCCGTCCGGCCGTTCGCGTGGCGACCGGCAGCGCCAGCCACGCCTGGATGATGCGTGATGCCAGGGTGAAACCGACTCGAACAGCAAGGGGCCGGACTTCTACTCTCCCGGCGTGCCGGCGATCGGTTCCGCGTCGGACGGCTCGATCACATTGCCGGTCGCCGGGTTCTGCGGCTGGCCGGCCCGGCGCGCCTCATATTCGCGTTCCAGCGCCTCGACCCGCTCCTGTTCGGCGGCGGCGTTGGCATCGATCGCTTCCAGACGGCGCGCGCGTTCCTCGGCGATCAGCTCGCCAAAGCGGACGCTGTCGGCGTTTTCCTTCTCGGCATAGGCCTGTTCGATCCGATCAAGCTGGCAGCCGGTCTGCCCTTCCTGCCCGACGGTCGAACAGCTTCCGACACCGGTTGCACCCACATCCGCGTTGGCCGCGACCCGGTTGGCCCAGGACTCGTTCTGCGGCGCGTCGCTCTGCCGCAGGTCCTGCGGCACGCGATAGGGATCCTCCTGCCGGACGCAGACGACAATCTCGCTGTCGTCCCTCGCTTCAGGACAGGGCTGGTCGCCATAGACGATGACCTGGTTGACCCGCTCGCCACTCGGTGCGTCCTGCGCCGCGGCAGGGTTGGCCCAGATGGCCGCAAGAGCCAGCGCAGTGTAAGCTGTGGTCGTCTTCATGATGGCGGCGCCTCCCAGCGCTTCGATCGGTAATTCGTCTGGTCTTCGCCCAGCCTGTTACGGCACATGTTACGCCGCAACCCGGCTGAACGATAGCTGAGCGCCATCAGATCCGCTTCGACAGCGCGATGGCGGCGCGGCAGCCCAGCCGGATCGCGCCGGTCAGGACCGGATAGCCGGGCGCTCGCTCGGCACCTTGCGCAACGGCGATATCGTGATGCTCGCGCTCTTCGTCGCGGAACTTCTCGACCATTGTCGACAGCTGCGGATCGGAATCGCCCAATTCCTCGAGCTGTTCGGTATAGTGACGGTCGATCTCGGTCTCGATCGCGGCGGTGCACGCCATCGCGGCTTCGGGACCGATCAGCGCGGTCACTGCGCCAAGGGCGAACCCGGCACGGTCCCACAACGGCTGCAGCAAGGTGGGCCGCACGCCGCGCTCGGCCAGCAGGGCGTCGAACTTCTCGCGGTGCTCCGCTTCCTGCATCGCCATCGATGCCACTTCGCCCGATCCCGGCGCACGGTCGCCCATCACGGCGATCTGGCCGGCATAGATGCGCGTCGCGCCATATTCGCCGGCCTGGTCGACCCGGATCATCGCTTCGATATCGTTCCTGCGCATGGTCATGCCCTTGCAACGCCCCGGCGCCTGCCTGGTGCCGAAAGAATCAGGACCGCGAGCGCCGCCGTCCCGGAAATGAGGAAATTCCAGCCAGCCAGCGAAATGCCGAACAGGCTCCACGGGGCGGTGTCGCAGCGCACGATGGGCGCGTTCAGGATCGCCTCCAGCGGGTCGCCGCCCGCTGCCGCCGTGGTCGCGCAGGTAGTGACGCCTTCCCACCAATCATATTCAACGCCCGCGTGATACCCGCCCAGAAGCGCCGCGATCAGCAGCAGCACGCCCGCCAGCCGAACCAGCCACAGCCGGGCTGCGTCGCTGGCTGCAAATGCCAGCACGGCGGGCACCAGCACCGCGAAATGGGCATAGCGCTGCCACCAGCACATCTCGCACGGGAACAGGCCGAAGCCATACTGCGATACATAAGCCCCCGCCAGCAGCGAAGCGGGAACGATCAGTGCAATGGCCCGGGCCGTCATCAGGCGTTTATCGGCTAAGTCGGACATGGACGAGTTTGCCATCAACCTCCCGTGCCGCTCAGCCGCGCCAGCCGCGTGTTGCGCAGCGTCTTGAGCGCATAATCGAGCTGAAAATCCTCGATCCCCTGCGCATCCAGCTCTTCCGCCGTCACGTCGAAGCGGGGATCCTGCGTCGCGTCCTCCTCCAGCTTTTCATCCTCGATGCTGAGCTCGTTGATAAGGTGGCCGCGCAGGTCGGATTCGCGGATCGCATTCTTGGCGCGGGCGCGGGCGTCGGGGTCGGACATCTGCGGCACCTTGATATCAGGCTCGATCCCCCCTTCCTGCACCGAGCGGCCCGACGGCGTGTAATAGCGCGCAGTGGTCAGCTTCAGCGCGCTGTCGGCGCTGATCTGCACGACAGTCTGCACACTGCCCTTGCCAAAGCTGCGCTCGCCCATGACCAGCCCGCGATTGTGGTCCTGCAGGGCGCCCGCCACGATCTCGGACGCAGAGGCCGTGCCTGCGTCGATCAGCACCACGATGGGTACGCCCTTGGCAATGTCACCCGGCCTTGCCGAATAGCTTTCGTTGTCGCGCGCGAAACGCCCGCGCTGCGACACGATCTGGCCGCGCTCGAGGAACAGGTCGCTCATCGCCACGGCCTCGTCCAGCAGACCACCGGGGTTCGAGCGCATGTCGATCACCAGCCCCTCGGGCATGGCGCCGCCAAGGTCGCTGCGGATGCCCGCCATCGCCTTCTGCACCTCGCGCCCGACATGGGCGCTGAAGCTGGAGACGGTGATGATGCCGATCTTGCCGTCGACCGAATATTCGACCGGCTTCAGATCGATGATCGCGCGCTCGACGCTGACGTCGAGGGGCTCGTCCCGACCCGGGCGATAGATGGTGAGGTCGACCGCCGTGCCGGGAGGGCCGCGCATCTGCTCCACCGCCTCGTCCAGTGTGCCGCCATACAGCAGCTTGCCGTTCAGATGGGTAATGTAGTCGCCTGCTTTCAGCCCCGCGAGGTCGGCTGGCGTGCCCTTGGTCGGCGCGATGATCTTGACCACGCCGTCTTCCATCGTGACCGACAGGCCCAGCCCGCCATAGCTGCCCTCGGTCTGGGTGCGCAGGTTCTCCGCCGCCGTGCCGTCAAGATACGAGCTGTGCGGGTCGAGGCTGGCCAGCATGCCGTCGATCGCGCCGCGGATCAGCTGGTCGTCGGTGACGTCGTCGACGTAATAGGCCTTTACCCGCTGGTAGACGAGCATCAGCTTGCCGAATTCGGGTGCGCTGCGGCCATCGACCGCGGCCAGGCCGGCCGTCGTCGCGGGCAGCATGGCCAGCGCGGTGACCAGCGCGGCAGAGCGCAGCAGGGGAGCAAAGCGGATCGCCATCGGAATGTCGTACCTTTCCACGGGCGGGCCACGTGACTCCGCCCATCGTCAATTTCATCTCATTCTATCGCGCACCGGGCCTTAACGCCAGATGAGGCTGCAGCCGGGTGTTCGCTCAGCTCGCCAGCAGCGGGTGCACCGGCCTGCCCGCGCGGCGCAGTTCGTACAGGACGCGCGGATCCTGTTGCGGAACGCGGCCCAGCACCTCACCCCGCGCGACCGCCTGTCCCTCGCGCACGCGCGCCTCGGCCAGCCCGCCGACCAGGCTGAGGAAACCGCCCTTGTGCCGGATGATCACCAGCGTTCCATAGCCGCGCCACTTGCGCGCAAAAGCGACCTCACCTGCCAGCGGTGCGGCCACCTTGGCGCCGGGTTCCGGAGCAATGGTCAGGCCACGGGCGCGGCCGCCCGTGGCATCGCGTTCGCCATAGCCGGCCAAGATGGTACCTTCCACCGGCAGGATCGGGCGTATCGCGGGCTCTCTGGCCCCGGGCCGCCCGGCAGGCAGTAGCGGGCCGATCAGTTCGCTGAGTCTCGCTTCGGTCCGGAGATTGCGGGCCTGCTTCGCGGCAAGGGCGGCGATGCTGTCCACCTCGACCGTGCGCAGCGTTGCTTCGCGGCGCGCTTCGCCTGCGGCCGATTCCAGCGCTCGCGCGGCGAGCCGGCTTTCCGCCCCGCTGGCGCGCAGTTCGGCACGCTGCTGCGCCAGTTCGCGGGTCGCGGCCTGCCGCGCGACACGCGCTGCGGCGCTGCTCTGGGCCAGCTTGCGGATTTCGGCCAGGTCCCCACGCACCGAACGGGTCTGCCGGTCGATCTGGGGCGCTATCGCGGCGACCATGGCGCGAGTGCGTACATAATCTTGAACGGATGAAGGACGCAGGACCAGCAGGACCAGCGGCCTGCGCGCCAGTCGCTGCAATGCAGCCAGCATGCGCGACAAGGGCGCGCGCTGGCGAGCAAAGCGTTCGCGCAAAAGGCCCAGCCGGTCCGCGGCCAGTGTCTCTCGCTCGCGCGCTTCTTCGATCAGCGCTTCCGATTCGGCGATCCGGGCCGACAGGGCCTCGGCCTGTGCTTCGACCTTGAGCGCCTTGTCCTCTATCGTGGCTGCGCGGTCGGCCAGATCGCGGGCACGCTCCTGCGCCTCGATCCGGGCGGCCTGCGCCTCGGCGAGGCTGTCGGCGGAAATCGCGTCGGTGGCGATCTGCGCTGACGCCGGCACGAGAGCGGCAAGCGCCGCCAGCGGCAGCAAAGCCAGAGACGCGCGCCGCATAAACCTAGCCCGACCGGTGATAGGGATGGCCCGCGAGGATGGTGGTCGCGCGGTAGAGCTGTTCGATCAACATGGCGCGCACCATCAGGTGCGGCCAGGTCATCGTGCCGAAACCGAGCAACAGGTCGGCATTGTCACGCGCCTCGTCCCCGTGCCCGTCGGCAGCGCCGATCAGGAAGCGTGCCTCGCGCATGCCATCGTCGCGCCAGCGGCCCAGCAGTGCGGCGAAATCCTCGGAGGACATGAGCTTGCCGCGTTCGTCCAGCAGCACATCCCTTGCGGGCGTCAACGCCGCAGGCATGGTGCCCCCGGTGTCGGGCAGTTCGGTCAACTTGATCGGCCAGCCGATGCGCTTTTCATAACGCGCGACCAGTTCCGCCTCGGGCGAGCGGCCGATCTTGCCGCGAGCGATGACATGAAGCCGCATGGCATCCTGCTATCGCGCGGATCGCCGGAAATCCAGCAGGGCCTCACTTCCGTGTGGAAGGGCGCCCTGCCGAACGGAGCCGGATCAGGCGTTGCCGCCCTCGCCGAAGCCCCACATCCTCTCAAGGTTGTAGAAGCTGCGCACTTCGGGGCGGAACAGATGGACGATCACGTCGCCTGCATCGATCAGCACCCAGTCCGCCGCTGGCAGACCTTCGATGCGGACCGGGCCGAAGCCGCCCTTTTTCACGCGTTCGCCCAGTTTCTGGGCCATGGCGGCGACCTGGCGGCTGGATCGGCCGCTGGCGATCACCATGTGATCCGCGATCGAGCTTTTGCCCGCCAGCGGAATCGAGATGATGTCCTGTCCCTGGTCGTCGTCGAGCGATTTGAGCACGAGTTCGTGCAGGCTTCCCGCCTCGGCATCGAAGTCGGCAATGTCGCCCGTCGGTACGAAACCGGATTTTTCCGGCATGTGTTGAGCCTGATTTATAGGGGTATTCTATACTCCTTTGGCTGCATGCCCACTGAATACGCTTGAAAGGAATCGGGAACAGCCATTTGCGCGCGCCCTGCACCCGAAACGGGCAAAAGGCAAACGCCGCACATGGGCAGGGGGCCGGGCATGGAATGGATCGCGTTCGGTTGCCGGGGGTTCAAACCCGGTTTCCTTGCGCATTCTCGCGGCTGATGGACCGGTGCGTGACCGCGTCGCGCGGGCGTGCTCCAGCATGAGCGGCGGCCCAGTCGGGCCATGCCTTGCGCCGGGCGGTGGCCGAGCGCGGATCGGGATCGAAACGCAGGAACACCAGTGCCGGCGCGCTCCATCTTCCCCGTTTGCGTAGGCTGGCGGCCGGTACACGGTAGCGCCGGAGCCAGGCCATGGCGGGGCTCGTCATGGCAGCAGCATCATAACCCGGCCGGGCGATCACCGCAATCGGCATGGACTTCGCTATCAACCGCCAGTCGCGCCACAGGTGGAACTGGGCGAGATTGTCGCTGCCCATCAGCCACAGGAAATCGCGTTTGGGATAGCGCCGCTTCAGATGGCGCAGGGTGTCGGCCGTATAGCGCGTCCCCATCTGCTGCTCGATCGCGGTCACGCGGATCGGCGCGCGGCGGGCCTGTGCCCGCGCCGAAGCCATGCGAGCGGGCAGCGGCGCCATCCCCGCCTTCTTCTTCAATGGATTGCCGGGCGAGACCATCCACCACACTTCGTCCAGGCCCAGCGCATCCATGGCGAACAGAGTGATGCGGCGATGCCCGCCATGGGCAGGGTTGAAACTGCCGCCCAGTAGCCCCGTACGCATTCGCGTCAGTCGTTCGGCTTGGTGTCGTTCTGTTTCACCTGGCGATTGGCGCCCTGAACCTTGAACATCCAGCCGGGATATTGCTGCGGCGGCTCGGACGTTGCATTCAGACGCGCGATGTCATCGTCGCTCAGTTTCAGCCGGGGCGCGCCAAGATTGTCCTCGAGCTGCGAAAGCTTGCGCGCGCCGACGATCACGCTGGATACGGCGGGCTTCGCCAGCAGCCATGCCAGCGCTACCTGCGGAACGGTTGCGCCATGGCTGGCGGCAATCTCGTCCATCGCGTCGATCGAATCATAGGCCCGATCCTTGTCGACCGGCGGAAAGTCGAAGCTCTCGCGGCGGCCCGCTTCATCCCCCTCGCGGCGATACTTGCCCGACAGGAATCCGCCCGCAAGCGGCGACCAGACCATCAGGCCCAGTCCTTCCGCCTCGAGCATGGGGACGATCTCGTGCTCCAGATCGCGTCCGACCAGCGAGTAATAGGCCTGCAGCGAGGCCAGCGGTGCAAGCCCCATCTGCTCGGTCTTGCCTAAGGCGCGAGCGATCTGCCAGGCGGCCCAGTTGGAGACGCCGACATAGCGAGCCCGCCCCGACTGCACGATCGTGTCGAGCGCGCGCAAGGTTTCCTCGACCGGCGTGACCGGGTCCCAGCCATGGATCTGGTAGAGATCAACGTGATCCATGCCAAGCCGCGCCAGGCTGGCATCGACCGCGTTCAGAAGGTGATACCGCGAGGCGCCGCGCGCGTTGGGCCCCTCGCCCATCGTGCCGAAACCCTTGGTCGCGATCACCAGCTCTTCACGGTTCAGGCCAAGGTCGCGGATCGCTCGGCCGACCGACTCCTCGGACTTGCCGGATGCATAGACATCGGCAGTGTCGATGAAATTGACCCCGGCATCCAAGGCAGTCTTGACCAGCGGATTGACGTCGGACTGGCCGAGCGCCCCCAGCTGCGCGAACATCCCCTCGCCCTCGCCAAAGGTCATCGCGCCAAGGCAAAGCTCGGATACATAGAGGCCTGTCCGGCCGAGGCGATTATAGCGCATGGGAGTCTCCGGGAAAGAAAAAGGCGGCCTCCGGGTGGGACCGCCTTTTCGTGGGTTCAACGATCAGGATCAGGGCCGGGTCTGCCCGCTTCCGCGTACCTGCCACTTGTAGGTGGTCAGCCCCTCCAGCGCGACGGGCCCGCGTGCGTGCAACCGCCCGGTAGCGATGCCGATTTCCGCGCCCAGCCCGAATTCGCCGCCATCGGCGAACTGGCTGGAAGCATTGGCCATCACGATGGCGCTGTCGACGCCGTTCAGGAAAGTCTCGATCGCTTCGCCGTCGCTGGCCACGATCGCATCGGTATGGCCCGAGCTATGCGCCGCGATATGATCGAGCGCGGCGTCCATGCCATCGACAATGGCTACCGATGCAATCGCTTCGAGATATTCGGTATCCCAATCCTCGTCCGACGCGGGCTTCACCCGCTCGTCCAGCTTGCGCACTGCGGCGTCGCCGCGAATTTCGCAGCCTGCGTCGAGCAGTTTCTTCACGACGCCGGCGCCGCCACTGAACCCCTTGTCGATCAGCAGTGTTTCCATCGCGCCGCACACGCCGGTGCGGCGAAGCTTGGCGTTGAGAGCGATTTCCTCGGCCATGGCCGGATCGGCGCTGGCATGGATAAAGGTGTGGTCGATCCCGTCGAGGTGGGCCAGAACGGGAACCCGCGCCTCGTCCTGTACGCGGGCTACCAGCGACTTGCCACCACGCGGAACGATCATGTCGATCAGGCCAGCCGCCTTCAGCATGGCGCCCACGGCGGCGCGATCCTGGGTGGGGATCAGCTGCACCGCGCCTTCGGGCACGCCGCCCTTTGCCAGCCCCTCGGCCAGCGCCTTGTTGATCGCGCGATTGGAATGCACCGCCTCGCTTCCGCCGCGCAGCAGCGCCGCGTTGCCGGCGCGTACGCACAGGGTGGCGGCATCGGCGGTCACGTTCGGACGGCTTTCATAGATGATGCCGATCACGCCTACCGGCACGCGCACCCGCGCGAATTGCAGCCCGTTGGGCCGTTCGGACCGGTCGATCACCTGTCCGACGGGATCGGGAAGATCGGCAACGCTCTCGACTGCGGCGGCGATGCCTTCCAGGCGGTCCTCGTCCAGCTTCAGCCGGTCGAGCATCGCGCCGGACAGGCCGCGCTCCTCGCCTGCAGCGATGTCCCGGTCGTTCGCCGCGAGAATCTCGCCAGCATGATCACGCAGGGCAGCGGCAGCCTTGCGCAGGGCGTCAGCCTTGTCTGCATCGCTCATGCTGGCCAGCACCTTTTGCGCGGCGCGCGCCTTGCGGGCCAGCTTCTCGACCAGCGCGGCGCTGTCTTCGGCGGAAAGAGGGGTTTCGGTTTGCTTTTCGATCACGGTGTCCATGACCTGTTACCTAGCAATTCGCGGCGCATTTGTCAGGGTGCGGTCAGGAAAAAACCGGCTGGAGCGCCGCGGGGAAGGGCGGCTGACTCGGCTGTCAGCTATGTCGGAATTGGTCATCCAAACCCATTCGAAAGATAATCGTTCCAGCCAGTTCGCATCTGTTCCCGACATTTATTGCATTTCGTCCCGTTGGCGCAACGCTTCGCCGCTAAGCCGGTAGTGACAACTTCAACTTAACCTTCTCCCTGCTAGCCAAAGCTGGACGGGAAAGCTTCGCAACCCCCTTGCGAGGCTCGTTTGGGATCCATGGGGGTCAATTTGGCGCAGCCTGCCCAAAGCACGCTTCTCGCCCGGATCAAGGGCTGGTTTCCGGACCGCGAGTTCATCATGCGCTCGCAGGGTCAGGTCCGTTTCGTCCGGATTTCCTCTTCTCTGCAGATGAAGGCCGCTGGCAGTGCCGCCGCGCTGGCGGTCGTCTGGTCCGCCACCATGGGCGTGGCGCTGGTCAGCGAATGGAAAACACGCAGCAACGCCGCCGAGCTGAGCGCGCGTGCCGCCAAGGTGGCGACGGCCGAGAGCCGCGTCAGCGCCTATCGCGAGGGTCTGGACGAGGTGACCGACGACCTGTCGCGACGCCAGGCCTTCATCGAGGACATGGTCGAGGATCATCTGGGCGCGATGCCCGGCGCGGGATCGGTGCAAGGTGTCCAGGATTCGACTGCCGAAACCCGCCGCACGGTCGAGAAGGTGAGCGCAGTCCTGCCCGAGGCAGCAGGCCTCGCGAAATTGGAAGCGCGCCAGCTCGCCTTCGTCGAAGGACTGACCCGGATGGCCGACAAGCGCGCCGATGACGCTGCCAGCGCAATCCGCACGCTGGGGCTCGACCCCGCGAACGTGGTGCGCATGAACAGCGACAGCAGCGCGATGGGCGGCCCGTTCGAGGCTTTCGCCTCTGGCGACGAAGAACTTGATCCGCGCTTCGAAAAGCTGGCCAGTTCCCTGTCGCGGATGGCCGCGCTGGAACGCGGGCTGGAAGGCATTCCCAACGTGCTGCCCGGTCGCCGCGACATGATTTCCTCGCCCTTCGGCTATCGCCGCGATCCGTTCACGGGCCGCGCGGCGATGCATGCGGGCCTTGATTTTCGCGGCGCCATCGGCACGCCGATCCGGGCCGCCGCCAAGGGCCGCGTCAGCTTTGTCGGGCGCCGGGGCGGCTATGGCAATGTCGTGGAAATCCGCCATGGCAATGGCGTGATGACCCGCTATGCGCATATGTCGAAGTTCGAAGCGAAAGTCGGTGACCGCGTGAATGCCGGCGAAACCGTCGGTCGCATCGGCAGCACCGGACGTTCGACCGGGCCGCATCTGCATTTCGAAGTCCGTATCAACAATCGCGCGGTCGACCCGCGCCCCATGCTGGAAAAAGGCGCCAGCATACTTGGAGCAAGACGTGTTCTCGAAACAGGAAAAACCGACCGCCTCGCCGCGGCCGAGCAGTAATACCATGGCATCTTCCAGCTTTTCCGTCCTCGGCTCCGACATCAAGGTTACCGGCAATATCGCCGCCAGCGATGACCTGCACATCGATGGCAGCGTCGATGGGGACATTCATTGCGGTGCGCTGGTCCAGGGCGAATCGAGCGTGGTGAACGGCGCGATCGAGGCTGACAGCGCCCGGCTTGCCGGCACGGTCGACGGATCGATCACGGCCAAGACGCTGGTCATCCTCAAGACCGCGCGCATCACCGGCGATGTGCATTACGACACGCTGACCATCGAACAGGGTGCGAGTGTCGAGGGAAAGTTCGCCCAGCGCGCGCATGGCTCGGCGCCCGCCAAGGTCGGCGCTGACGCCGAGAACGAGCCCAAGCTGTCGCTGGCGACCTAGGCGGAGCCTTCTTCGCCGACAGATCTCGGCGCGCAGCGCCTTGCGGTCCAGCTTGCCGATCATCGTCTTGGGCAGTTCCTTGCGGATCACGACATCCGCCAGCCGCTCGTGCTTGCCGACGCGGTCGTTGACCCATGACTTCAGCGTTTCCGCGTCGTCGCTGCAGCCGCTCTCCAGCGTGACGAAAGCCTTGGGCACTTCGCCCAGGTAATCGTCGGGCACGCCGACGACCAGCGCCTCGCGCACGCCCGGCCGGTCCAGCAGCACTTCCTCGATCTGGCTGGGGAAGACCTTGAACCCGCCGACCGCGATCATGTCCTTGATGCGGTCGACGATGGTCAGGAAGCCGTCCTCGTCGATGGTCGCGACATCGCCGGTGCGCAGGAAGCTCGTCCTGGAATACGCCGTGCCCCTTCGGGCTCGTGCCAGTATCCCTGCATGATCTGCGGTCCCTTGACGGCCAGTTCGCCCGGCTCGCCCGGCGCGGCCATGCGCGTCGGATCCTCCTTGTCGAGCAGGCGAATGCTGGTGCCGGGCAGGACCTGGCCGATCGTGCCGGGCTTCTCGTCCTCGGGCCGCCGAACGGATTGGTCGAGACCACGCCCGAACTTTCGGTCAGGCCATAGCCTTCGACCACATGCGCGCCGGTCACGCTCTCGAACTTCTGCTTGCAGCGGCAGGGGCAGGGGCGCGCCGCCCGAAATGCAGACCCGCAGCGAAGTGAAGTCGGTGCTGGCGACCGCCGGGCAGTCCAGCAGCGCCTGGTACATGGTGGGCACGCCGGGCAGGGCGGTCGCCTGCGTGCGGCTCAAGCGCCTTCAGCGTCTGCTTGGCATCGAACCGGGGCAGCATCACGATCATCCCGCCATTCAGGATCGTGCGGTTCAGCACGCACCGTGTTGGCGAACACGTGGAACAGCGGCAGCACGCCGATCATTACGTCCCGCTCGCCGCGAAACGGGTCGATCCGCAGGCTCTGCCGCGCATTCAGCCGTCAGGTTCTGGTGCGACAGCATCGCTCCCTTGGGCCGGCCGGTCGTGCCGCCGGTATATTGCAGCAGGGCGATGTCGCGTTCGGGATCGATGGCGACGGGCGCGGGTTCGCCGCGCGTCGCGGGTAAATCGGTCCACGCGACATGATCGCGGGCATCGGCGGGCAGGGCGGTCAACTCGCCGCGCTTCAGCAGCCGCATGCGCCAGCCCCATCCACCACGGCATCATGCCGGGCAGGTCGCCGACCACCAGCCGGTTCGACCGCGGACTGGTCCAGCACCTCGATCGCGGTGGGCAAAAGCGCGCTGGAATTGACCGTGAACAGCATCGTCACGCCCGAATCGGCGACCTGCGCGGACAGTTCCTCGACCGTGTAGAGCGGCGAGAAGTTCACCGCCGTCGCACCCGCGATCATGATGCCGTAATAGGCGGTCAGATAGAGCGGGACATTGGGCAGGAACAGGCCGACCCGGTCGCCCTTGCCGATGCCCGAACGCTGCAGCGCCGCAGCAATCCGCCGCGCCTGCTGTCATGGCGTCGCGATAGCTGGTCCGCTTCCCGAAGAAGTCGGTGACAGGCTCGCCCCCTGCCAGCGCCACGCCGCGGTCGAACATGTCCGGAATCGAGAGCGGCTTGAACTCGGCCTGCCAATCGACGGGATGGCGGTATCGACCGCTTGCATCCACGCGCCTGCCATTCCAGACCGGCCATTCGGCCGGCGGCCTGTTTTCCCCTGTATCATGCGCGTTCATGGGCGACAGTGTGCCTTTCGCCCTGTTTTTCGGCAAGATAGCCGCCTCGCAACTGCGGGATGGCCTTCGCGGTTGCGGCGGTCCTCGTCGCCTTGCAACGAAAATGGCCCGGCGCGCTGTCGCACCGGGCCTTCTCGTTTCATGCCGCATTTGCGGGCGGGACTCTTATTCCTCGGGCACGCCGTCGGCGCGGCGGGCGGCCAGCCATGCCTCGGCCTCGGCCTCCTGCGCGGCCTCGACGGCGGCGCGGGCAGCGTCCTCGCGCTCCTTCTTCAGCTCGTCGATCAGCGCCTGGCGGTCATCGACCAGCCGCGTATCGGTCACCGGCTGGCTGCCTTCGGGCAGGTTCTTGGACGCCTTGGCCACCGCTGCGTCCAGTTCGCGCTGCGAGCACAGGCCCAGCGTCACCGGATCCTTGGGATTGATGTTCTGGATGTTCCAGTGCGACCGGTCGCGGATCGCGCCGATGGTGTTGCGCGTGGTGCCGATCAGCTTGCCGATCTGCGCATCCGAAATTTCGGGATGATTGCGGATCAGCCAGGCGATACCGTCGGGCTTGTCCTGCCGCTTGGACACGGGGGTATAGCGCGGACCCTTGGTGCGCTGGATCTGGACCGGCGCCTTGTGCATCTTGCAGCGCGTATTCCGGATCGTTCTGACCCTTCTCGATCTCCTCATGCGTCAGTTCGCCCGCGCGGACGGGATCGCGGCCGGTATATTTCGCGCCGGCCAGATCGTCGGCCATTGCCTGCACTTCCAGCATGTGGAGGCCGCAGAAGTCGGCGATCTGTTCGAACGTAAGGCCGGTGTTGTCGATCAGCCAGCTGGCGGTCGCGTGCGGCATCAGCGGAGTGGCCTGTTTCGTGCTCACGAAGTGAACCTTTCGCATGGGCCCCGTGGCGCGGGCCGGACATTCTTCTCGGGGAAAATCCGGCGATGCGCGGGGCGGAAAAACGATAAGGGCCGCCCCTTACCGGAGCGGCCGCTTGCCTTTCGCATCTAGGCGATCGCGCCCACGCAGGCAAGAGATTCCCGCCGCCAGCGCCGATTCAGCGTCACATCGGCGGTGAAACGCGGCAGGGCAAGCATGCGGTGATCCAGCCGCGTATCGCGGGATAGCCGTCCAGTGAAAAGCCGCCTTCATGCGCGACGTGGGTATAGGCGAACAGCGCGATATCGGCGAGCGAGCCGCATCGCCCACGAACCAGTCGCGCCCCGCCAGGTGCCGGTCCATCAGCGCCAGTGCCGCTTCGCCGCCGCTGCGCTTCGTCGCCATCGCGCCGCGCTGGTCGGCTGGACAGATTCGCCTCGTCCAGAACATGCAGCCAGTAGCGCATGGTCGCGATATTCGGCTCGTGCTGGTACTGCTCGAAAAACATCCAGCGCAGCATGGCGGCGCGTTCGAACCGGTCGGCGGGTATCAGCTGCGATCCGTCGGCCAGATAGAAACAGGCCGCATTGCTTTCGGGCAGGAACCGGTTCCCGCCTGCAGCACCGGGATGCGGCCATTGGCATCGATCTCGGCCAGGAACCGTTCGGTGCGCGTCTCGCCCTTGGTGATGTCGTAGCAGCCGGCGCTCCAGCGGAATGCCCAGCAACGCCGCCGTCAGTCTTATCTTGTAGCCATTGCCGCTGACGGGATCCTCGTGGAGGACAAGCGGCGAGGGCAGCTCGTCCACGCGGCGCCTTCACGCGACAGTCAGCACGATCTTGCCGATGTGGTCCTCGTCCATGCGGCGGTGCGCATCGGCGGCGCGGTCCAGCGGAAAGGTCGAATCCATCGCCGGTCGCAATTGCCCGCTGGCGACGAAGGGCCAGACCTCGCGCCGGATCTCGTCCGCCACCGCCGCCTTGAAACGGTCGGTACGCGGGCGCAGCGTCGATCCGGTCAGCGTCAGGCGCCTCGTCAGCACCTTGTGCATCGGGATCTCCGCCTTCACCCCGCCCTGCACGGCGATGGTCACGTGGCGCGCGTCCTCGGCCATGCAGGCGATGTTGCGCGCTACATAATCGCCCGAGATCATGTCGAGCACCACGTCCACGCCGCGTCCATCGGTGATGCGCTGCACCTCCTCGACGAAATCGCTCGGTCTTGTAGTTGATCGCATGATGCGCGCCCATCTGCACGCGCAGCCTCGCATTTCTCGTCGCTGCCGCAGGTCACGATGATGGTCACGCCGAACAGCGCCCGCCAGTTTGATCGCCATGGTGCCGATCCCGCTGGTGCCGCCATGGACCAGAAGCCAGTCACCTTCGTCCGCCATGCCGCGTTCGAAGACGTTGCTCCAGACGGTGAACAAGGTCTCGGGCAGTGCGGCGGCTTCCTCCATGGCGAGGCCATCGGGTACGGAGAGGCAATGGTCGGCCTTGGCCAGGCAATATTGCGCATAACCGCCGCCCGCGACCAGCGCGCATTGCCGGCTGCCCAGCAGGGCGCGGTCGACGCCTTCGCCGATGGCGACAACTTCGCCTGCGATTTCCAGTCCCGGGGTGTCCGGCGCCCCGGCGGGCGGAGGATACATTCCGGCTCGCTGCATCACGTCGGGGCGGTTCACGCCGGCGGCATGAACGCGGAGCAGCACTTCGCCCGCGCCGGGCTTCGGGGTCGCGATCTCGTGCGGGACCAGCACTTCGGGCCCGCCCCCGTCACCGACTATGGTGATCGCGGTCATGGTTTCGGCGATTTGCGGATTGCGGCTTGCGATTTCTGACACGTCCACCCCTGAACCGGCATTTGGACAGGGGCGCTGCGCATGCCCGGCGCCGCCCCTTTGCAGACTGTGGATTTCCACCCACCGACATGCGGTTAACCGCAAGGTGCATTGACAGCAAGGCAAACAGCGGCATGATCGCATATTGCAATGTTCGATGACGATCGCCCCCGGCCGGCTGGCCAACCCGGCGAGCTCGCGACCCGCCTCGCGAGTGAGAACCTCGACCCGCTATCGCAGGACGAGCTGGAACAGCGCATCGCCTTTCTGGAACTGGAAATCGCCCGGACCCGATCCCATATGGATCGGGCGGACAAGCACCGCCGTGCTGCCGAAGCCTTGTTCGGATCGCCGGAGAAGCCGCCAGCATGATCGCCCGCGCCGCCTCTGCCCGACTTGATCGGGCCGGAACCAGGGCGGCGCTTAGCGTTGCAACACGGACTGCAAGCCACAAGCCAGCCGCGCCACTGCGCGAAAGAACCGGGGCCCGCAGCCGACAGACCCGCGATTGCGAACGAGGCGATGGCCGCCTCGCGTTAACGCTTTCGCCTTACGTTCATGGCCAATGTGCCATGATCGCAACTCCGGTTCCCTTTGGATAGGAAATAGCGCCCAATGCCATCTTTTGCCCAGAGCCTCGAAAAGACGCTTCACACCGCGCTCGCCAATGCGGCAGAGCGCGCGCATGAATATGCGAACTCTGGAACATCTTCTTCTCGCCCTGATCGAGGATGAGGACGCCGCGCAGGTCATGGAAGCCTGCGGCGTCGAGCTTCCCGAGCTGACCGGCGTTGTACAGCAGTATCTCGACCAGGAATATCAGTCGCTGAAAACCAGCGAAAAGGCCGATCCGTCCCCCACCGCCGGTTTCCAGCGGGTGATCCAGCGCGCGATCCTGCACGTGCAGTCAAGCGGCAAGGACACGGTGACGGGCGCCAACGTGCTGGTCGCGCTGTTCTCGGAACGCGACTCCTATGCCGTCTATTTCCTGCAGCAGCAGGACATGAGCCGGTTGGACGCGGTGTCGTACATCAGCCACGGCATCGGCAAGACCGGCAAGCAGGTCGACCAGCGCTCTGCCAAGGACGCCGAAGACCCCAAGGCCGAGGAAAAGGCCGAGCAGGGATCCAAGAACAAGAAGGATTCGGCGCTCGATCAGTTCACGGTCAATCTCAACACCAAGGCGCTCGCCGGCAAGGTCGATCCGCTGATCGGGCGCGGGCCCGAAGTGGACCGCACGATCCAGATCCTGTGCCGCCGGTCCAAGAACAACCCGCTCTACGTGGGCGATCCGGGCGTCGGCAAGACCGCCATCGCCGAGGGCCTTGCCCGCAAGATCGTCGAAGGCGACGTGCCCGAAGTGCTGGCCGAAGCGGTCATCTATTCGCTCGACATGGGCGCACTGCTGGCGGGCACCCGCTATCGCGGCGATTTCGAGGAGCGGCTGAAGCAGGTCGTGTCCGAGCTGGAAAAGATGCCCGAGGCGATCCTGTTCATCGACGAGATCCACACCGTCATCGGTGCGGGTGCGACCAGCGGCGGGGCGATGGATGCCTCGAACCTGCTGAAACCCGCCCTCTCTTCGGGTGCGATCCGCTGCGTCGGGTCGACCACCTACAAGGAGTTCCGCAACCACTTCGAAAAGGACCGCGCCCTGCTGCGCCGGTTCCAGAAAATCGACGTCAACGAACCCACGGTCGAGGATACGATCAAGATCCTGCGCGGCCTGCGTTCGGCGTTCGAGGAGCATCACAAGGTCAAGTACACGCCCGACGCGATCAAGACCGCGGTCGAGCTGTCGGCCCGCTACATCAACGACCGCAAGCTTCCCGACAAGGCGATCGACGTGATCGACGAGGTGGGCGCGATGCAGATGCTGGTCCCGCCCAGCCGCCGCAAGAAGACGATCACCGCTCGCGAGATCGAGAAGGTGATCTCGACCATGGCGCGCATTCCGGCCAAATCGGTGTCGAAGGACGACAAGAAGGCGCTGGAGAACCTGGAACGCGACCTGAAACAGGTGGTGTTCGGGCAGGAAAAGGCGATCGAGGTGCTGTCCACCGCGATGAAGCTGTCGCGTGCGGGTCTGCGCGATGCGGACAAGCCGATCGGATCGTTCCTGTTCAGCGGCCCGACCGGGGTCGGCAAGACCGAAGTCGCGCGCCAGCTGGCCGACATCATGGGCATTCCGCTGCAGCGTTTCGACATGTCGGAATACATGGAGCGGCACTCGGTCTCGCGTCTGATCGGTGCGCCTCCGGGCTATGTCGGCTTCGACCAGGGCGGCCTGCTTACCGACGCCATCGACCAGCAGCCGCATTGCGTGCTGCTGCTGGACGAGATCGAGAAGGCGCATCCCGACCTGTTCAACATCCTGCTGCAGGTCATGGATAACGGACGCCTGACCGATCACCACGGCAAGACGGTCGATTTCCGCAATGTCGTGCTGATCATGACGACGAATGCGGGCGCTGCGGACATGGCGCGCAACGGCATCGGCTTTGGCGATATCTCCAAGGCGGACGCCGGCGACGAAGCCGTGAAGAAGATGTTCAGCCCCGAGTTCCGCAACCGTCTCGATGCGATCGTGCCGTTTGCCTATCTGGGCAAGGAGATCGTCAGCCGCGTGGTCGACAAGTTCATCCTTCAGCTGGAACTGCAGCTGGCGGACCAGAACGTGCACATCCAGTTCGACGGCGATGCCCGCGGCTGGCTGGCAGAGCGCGGCTATGACCGGCTCTATGGCGCGCGTCCGATGGGCCGCGTGATCCAGGAGAAGGTGAAGCAGCCGCTGGCCGAGGAACTGCTGTTCGGCAAGCTGTCCGCCGGCGGCGAGGTGCATGTCAGCACCAGGGAAGGCGAAGATGGCAAGCCCGAGCTGGCCTTCGAGCTTACGCCCGCACCCCCCAAGATCGTGAAGCGCCGCAAGAAGAAGGCGGCGCCGAAGAAGGCGGCCGACAAGCCGGAGGGTTCGACCGAATCCGACGAGGATGCGGGCAAAAGCTGAGCGGTACGGGCGCTGAAAACAAGAAAGGGGGCGGTTCTTCGGGGCCGCCCTTTTTCTATGCAGTCAGCGCGGCGACCAGTCGCTCGACCTGCGCGCGGGTGTCGGTCAACGATCCACCGTTCTCGATGACATGGTCGGCCCGCTGGCGCTTCTCCGCATCGGGAACCTGCAGGGCTAGGATCTCGGCAAACTTGACCTCGTCCATGCCCGGGCGGCCGAGAACGCGGCGGCGCTGTTCCTCCGCCGGTGCCGATACCACGGCCACGGCGTCCAGACCGCGCGTCCCGGTCTTTTCGTACAGCAGGGGAATATCGAACACGATCAGCGGCGCATCGCGGTTCGCTTCCATGAACGCAAAGCGCTCTTCGGCGACGGCGGGATGGACGATGGCTTCCAGCCTTTTCAGTGCCTCAGGGTCGGCAAAGACGATCGCGCCCAGTTCCGCGCGCCTGACGCCTTGGGGTCCGGTGGTGCCGGGAAAGGCCTCCTCGATCGCCGAGATCAGCAAGCCGTTCGGCCCTTGCAACCTGTGCACTTCGGCATCGGCATCGAATACCGGCACTCCACAATCGCGGAACATGGCCGCCACGGTCGATTTGCCCATGCCGATGGAACCGGTCAGGCCGAGGATGAACGGCCGCTTGTCGCTCATCGGTTCAACAAGCCGCGCAACTCACGATCGGCATCACGCGGAGCAGGCTGGCCGAAGAACTTCTCGAACGCGTGGGCCGCCTGGCCGATCAGCATGGCAAACCCGTCGATCGTGCGAAAGCCCGCCTCATCCGCCGTCTTGAGGAATTCCGTCACGCCCGGACTGGTGACGATCTCGTAGCAGATCGAGCGCGGCGGGATATGGGTGGGGTGAATCTCAAGCGGGGGATTACCGGTCATCCCCAGCGGACTGGCATTCACCACCAGGTCCAGGCAGCCGACGCGGTCGTCGAATTCGAAGTCAGTCGGATCGACCAGCGTTTCAAGCGGTGCGGTGTGGTGCTCGCCTTCCGGGTCCAGCTCGTCCAGCAAGGCACGGCCCTTTGCGGGATCGCGGCCGAACATCACAATCACGAAACCGTGTTCGGACAGCGCCTTGACCATGGCCCGCGCGGCCCCGCCGTTCCCGACGATCCGCGCCATGCGGAACAGGTGCGGCTGCTTGAGCTCGTCCTGCAAGGGCTCCAGAAAGCCGGGTGCGTCGGTATTGAATCCGGTCAGCGATCCATCACTTTCGCGCACCACCGTATTCACCGCGCCAATGGCGCTGGCGACCGGGTCGATCCGGTCGAGCAGGGGCATCACCGCCTGCTTGTGCGGCATGGTGACGTTGCAGCCGCGCCAGTCGGCATCGCCGCGGCGCTGGGCAATGTAATCGGCCAGTGCGCCGGGCGTCACGTGGCAGTGCCGGTAATCGCCGGCGATCCCCAGACGCTCCAGCCAGAACCGATGGATCAGCGGCGACTTCGACTGGGCGATGGGATCACCGATCACCTCGGCATAAGGAAGGCTCATTGCGGCAGTTCCCCCATATCGCGCAAGGCACCAAGCACCGGCAGCAGCGGCATGCCCAGAACCGTGAAATAGTCGCCTTCGATCGTCTCGAACAGCTGGACTCCCATTGCCTCGATCCGGAAGACGCCGACGCACCACGATACCTCGGGCCATTCGACATCGAGATAGGCATTGATGAAATCTTCGCTCAGGGTGCGGGTCTTCAGGCGAGCCGTGGCAGAATGGCTCCAGAGGAGGGTCCCGCCGCGAACCAGCGCCGCCGCGCTGTGCAGATGCAGGGTGCGGCCGGAGAAGAAGCGCAGATGCTCGGCAGCAGCGTCGCGGCTGGCAGGCTTGTCGAAGCGGCGGCCATCGACGTCCAGCAGCGAATCGCTGCCCAGCACGATCCGGCCGGCAGCGGGCACCGCTTGCGCCTTCGCCTCGGCAAGCGCCAGCGCAATGGCGGAGGGCGGCGATCCCGCAAGGCGCGCCTCAAGCGCACGTTCGTCGATGTCGGCGGGGCGCGCCTCGAACGCGACGCCCGCCTGTTCCAGCATCGCCTGGCGCGAGGCGCTCTTGGAAGCGAGGACGATCACGGGCGCGGCATCATACGGGCTTGGGACCCGTATTGCCCCGCGACAGGCCGCTCTGCCGTTCGTTCACCAGATTGATGACCGCCGCGGCAGTCTCCTCGATCGAGCGGCGCGTGACGTCGATCACCGGCCAGCCATTGTCGGCGAACATGCGGCGCGCGAATTTCAGCTCCTTTTCCACGCGATCCTGGTCGACATAATCGGTTTCCGGCGCCTGGTTCAGCGACAGCAGCCGGTTGCGCCGGATCTGGATCAGGCGGTCGGGCGATGTCGTCAGCCCGACGACCAGCGGCCGCTTTAACCCGAACAGGGTCCTGGGCGGCGGCGATTCGACGACGATTGGGATATTGGCGGTGCGATAGCCGCGATTGGCCAGGTAGATCGATGTCGGCGTCTTGGACGTGCGCGACACGCCCGCCAGGACAATGTCGGCTTCTTCCCATTCTTCCCATAGCAGCCCGTCGTCATGAGCAATCGTGAACTGGATCGCCTCGACGCGCGCGAAATAGGCCTCGTCCATGCGGTGCTGGCGACCGGGACGCGCATGCGCCTCCTGCCCCAGCAGGCTGGAGAGGCGGCGCGTCACCTCGTCCAGCGCGGACACGGTAGCGAGCCCCGCGTCGCGGCACTTGGCCTCCAGCCGCTCGCGTATGTCCATGTTGGCAAGCGTGAACAGCACCAGCCCCGGATTGCGCGAGATCTCGCCCATGATACGATCGAGATGCTGCTGCGAGCGGACCATCGGCCAGAAATGGCGATCGACATCCGCCCCTTCGAACTGCGCGAGCGCGGCCTTGGCGATCATTTCCAGTGTTTCGCCCGTTGAATCCGACAGAAGATGCAGGTGCAGGCGGGTCATTGCGCTGGGATCGTTCCTGATGGAAGGCCTGTGGACGGAATGGGCGATAAATCATGGGACGAAGCCGGGGACAAGCAAAACGACCGATTCCGTCCCCGCTGCGAGTCCTGTTCGGGCCAGCTTGTGGACAGGGGGCCCGGTTCACCCACAGCCTGTTCATAAGGCGGAGAACTTGCGTTTGAACTCAAGCCGCGTGCGGATTCGGCATTCGCAATTTGCAGTGGCGTTGCGGTGATAATTCAGGCAATCGCCGCTATCCCCGAAATCCACAGGGCCAACAGAGTCCTTCAACCAATTATAAAATCTTTCTTTTGGAGAATCATGGCAGGTCCTCTTCTCGAAACGCTGCGGGGCAGGAATCTCGACCGGCGCCCGATCTGGCTGATGCGACAGGCGGGGCGCTATTTGCCCGAATATCGCGCATTGCGGGCGGAAAAGGGCGGATTTCTCGCGCTGGTCTATGACAGCGAGGCCGCGGCCGAGATCACCATGCAGCCCTTGCGGCGCTTTGGATTCGACGGCGCGATCCTGTTTTCCGACATCCTGATCGTGCCCTATGCGATGGGCCAGGACCTGGAATTCCTGGCGGGCGAGGGGCCGAAGCTGTCACCAAGGCTTGCCGATCATGCGCTGAAGGCGCTGGAAGCGGTGCCACAGCGCCTTGCGCCGATCTACCGTACCGTGGAGCTGGTAAAGGCCCAGCTCGGCCCTGAGCAGACCATGCTGGGCTTTGCGGGGGCACCGTGGACGGTTGCGACCTACATGGTCAACGGCGAGGGCAGCCGCGACCAGCATGAAACTCGCGCCATGGCCTATGGCGATCCGCACGGCTTTCAGGCGATCATCGATGCCATCGTCGACGTCACCAGCGATTATCTCGTCGGGCAGATCGAGGCCGGGGCAGAAGCGGTGCAGATCTTCGACAGCTGGGCCGGCAGCCTGGCGCCCGACGAGTTCGGCCGCTGGGTGATCGCTCCCACCGCCCGGATTGTCGAAACCGTGCGTCAGCGTTGTCCCGGCGTGCCGATCATCGGTTTCCCCAAGGGTGCGGGCGAAAAGCTGGTGTCCTATGCCAAGGAGACGCTGGTCGACGCTGTGGGTGTGGACGAGACGGTGGATATCGCGTGGGCGGCGCGTGAATTACCCGAAAACATGCCGCTGCAGGGCAATCTCGATCCGCTGCGCCTGCTGGCCGGCGGGCCGGAGCTTGAAAGCCGCGTGCGCTTCATCCTCGATGCCTGCGCGCATCGGCCGCACGTGTTCAACCTGGGCCACGGGATCGGCCAGTTCACCCCGATCGAGCATGTCGAGGCGTTGCTGGCGGCGGTGCGCGGCTGGCAGCGGCCGTGACGGCAGGGCCGCGCATCCGGCGTGTTGTTGCGAACCCCTTCACCCGGCCGACCCGCCCCGCTATCTAGGCGGCCATGCATGAGGCGCTTTCCATGATCTACCTGTGGCTCAAGGCAGGGCATATCATCTTCGTGGTGTTCTGGCTGGCAGGGCTTTTCATGCTGCCGCGCCAGATGATCTACATGCATCCCGCCGCGCCGGGGTCCGAGGAGGAAGCCTTGTGGGCCAGGCGGACCGGCCTGCTGCGCAAGATCATCCTGACCCCCAGCCTGATCGTGGTCTGGGTGCTGGGCATCGCGCTTGCCTTCACGCTGGGTGCCTGGGCCGAATCGTGGCTGCATGCCAAGTTGCTGCTGGTCGTACTGCTGACAGCCTATCACGGCATCATGGTCGGCAAGGCGAAGACCATGGCGCGCGGCGAGCGTCCGCTGTCGGAGAAGCAGCTGCGCATGTGGGGCGAGGTGCCCGGCATATTGCTGGCGCTGATCGTCGTGCTGGTCGTCGTCAAGCCGTTCTGAACCGTCGCCGCCCCCCGCTTTGCGACCAGTGGTGATCACATAAGCGGCAAAGGGCGATTGACCTTGCGCCGCGGCGACCTTATCTTGGGTCCTGTCTTTCAGCGAGGCCTGCGACACAATGCAGCGCTTCCGCTCCAGCCTTTACAAACCGAATGACGTCCTGCCTTCGCCGATCTGCGTGCGAAATCCCGGTTCAAGGACGCCAAGCGGATCTCCCTAGTCGGAAAACAGAATATGCATCTCAAGGAACTCAAGCAGAAAACCCCCGCCGAGCTGGTCGAAATGGCCGAAGAGCTGGGCGTGGAGGGCGCGTCCACCCTGCGGCGGCAGGACATCATGTTCGGCATCCTGAAGGAGGTTGCCGAGGAAGAGGAAATCCTGGGCATCGGCACGATCGAAGTGCTGCCCGACGGGTTCGGCTTCCTGCGCAGCCCCGAGGCGAACTATCTCGCCGGGCCCGACGATATCTATGTCTCGCCCAACCAGGTCCGCAAGTTCGGCCTGCGCACCGGCGACACGGTCGAGGGCGAGATTCGCGCGCCCCGCGACGGCGAGCGCTATTTCGCGCTGACCAAGCTGCTCAAGGTCAATTTCGACGATCCCGACGTCGTGCGTCACCGCGTCAATTTCGACAATCTCACTCCGCTCTATCCTGACGAGAAGCTGATTCTCGACACCAAGGATCCGACGGTGAAGGACAAGTCGGCCCGCGTGATCGACATCATCTCGCCGCAGGGCAAGGGGCAGCGCGCGTTGATCGTTGCGCCGCCGCGCACCGGCAAGACCGTGCTGCTGCAGAACATCGCCAAGGCGATCACCGACAACCATCCCGAAGTGTTCCTGCTGGTCCTGCTGGTCGACGAACGGCCCGAGGAAGTGACCGACATGCAGCGCTCGGTGAAGGGCGAGGTCATCTCCTCCACCTTCGACGAGCCCGCGCAGCGCCACGTACAGGTCGCCGAAATGGTGATCGAAAAGGCCAAGCGACTGGTCGAGCACAAGAAGGACGTGGTGATCCTGCTCGATTCGATCACGCGCCTGGGCCGTGCCTACAACACCGTGGTCCCGTCATCGGGGAAGGTGCTGACCGGCGGTGTCGACGCTAACGCCCTGCAGCGCCCCAAGCGCTTCTTTGGTGCAGCGCGCAACATCGAGGAGGGCGGCTCGCTCTCCATCATCGCGACCGCGCTGATCGACACCGGCAGCCGCATGGACGAGGTGATCTTCGAAGAGTTCAAGGGCACCGGCAACTCGGAAATCGTGCTCGACCGCAAGGTCGCGGACAAGCGCATCTTCCCCGCGCTGGATGTCGGCAAGTCCGGCACCCGCAAGGAAGAGCTGCTGGTCGGCAAGGAGCAGCTGTCCAAGATGTGGGTCCTGCGCCGCATCCTGATGCAGATGGGCACGATCGATTCGATGGAATTCCTTCTCGACAAGATGAAGGATTCGAAGACCAACGAGGACTTCTTCGCCACGATGAACCAGTGATCTGCGGGGCCGCCCGGCCCCTCAGACCCCCAGACCTCAGACCATGCGAAACGTCTCTGCGCTCGCCGCTTTCCAGTGGCGGGCGTATTGGGTGCTGTCGGGGTCTTCCAGCAGCGCACCGGGCTTCAGGAAGCGATAGAACTGGTCCATCGAATCGGATCGCACCGAATTGAAGCGCTCGCCAATGTGATGCGGCTGGATCTGCCAGGGATCATCCAGTCCCATGGCCACGACGATCTCGCGCAGGCCGTGCAGCGTGTGTCGCTGGAACCGCGCGACGCGCTCGCCCTTGTCCATGACCACCAGTCCGCGCTGGCGCGTGGCATCCTGCGTGGCGACCCCGGTGGGGCATTCGTCGGTATGGCACTTCATCGATTGCACGCAGCCCAGCGCGAACATGAAGGCGCGGCCGGCATTGCTCCAGTCCGCGCCCAGGCCGAAGTTCATCGCAAGGCCGGCACCCGAATGCACCTTGCCCGCCGCCGCGATCCTGATCTGCGGCTTCAGCCCGGTTCCCACCAGCACGTTGCGCATCATGATCACGCCTTCGCGCATGGGCATGCCGACGCGATTGGAGAGCTCTAGCGGTGCCGCCCCGGTGCCGCCTTCGCCGCCGTCGACGACGATGTAATCGACAGTGATGCCGGTCTTCAGCATGGCCTTGGCGATAGCCATCACCTCATGCGGCTGACCGATGCACAGCTTGAGCCCGACCGGCTTGCCGCCCGAGAGCTCGCGCAACTTGGCGCACCATTCGACCATCTGGATCGGTGTGGAGAAGGCCGAATGCGCGGCCGGTGAGATGCAATCCTCGCCTACTGCGACGCCGCGCGCCTCGGCAATCTCTTCTGTGACCTTGCTGCCCGGCAAGACGCCGCCGTGACCGGGTTTTGCGCCCTGGCTCAGCTTCACTTCGACCATCCGGACAGAATCGCCTTGCGCATTTTCGGCGAACATGCCGGGGTCGAAGCTGCCATCCTTGTTGCGGCATCCGAAATAGCCGCTGCCCAGCTCCCACACCAGATCGCCGCCATGCGACTTGTGATAGCGCGATATGCCGCCTTCTCCGGTATCGTGATAGAACCCGCCGCTGGCTGCGCCCTTGTTCAGCGCCATGATCGCATTGGCCGACAGCGACCCGAAACTCATCGCCGAGATGTTGAGCAGCGCTGCAGAGTATGGCTGGCTGCACTGGTCCGAGCCGACCTGGCATCGCCATTCGGCAGGCGCATCGGCATTGGGCGCGATGGAATGGCCAAGCCATTCATATTCCTCGGAATAAACGTCCAGTTCGGTTCCGAATGGGTGCGAATCCAATTGGCCTTTGGCGCGCGCATAGATCAGCGCGCGCTGGTCATGATTGAAGGGGCGCCCCTCCAGATCAGATTCGATCAGATAGGACCGGAAATACGGCCGAAAATCCTCCATCAGCCAGCGAAAGCGCGCGATCAGCGGATAGTTGCGCCGCAGCGTGTGCCGTTTCTGGAAGAAGTCCCACACGGCGATCAGCAGCAGCGGGACGGTGACGATCGCAAGCCAGCGTGCCGCCGGCCAAGCGAGCGCGACAGCCGTTAGCACGAGCAGCACCAGGGGCACGGCAAAGCGGCTGTAGAGATCGGCGGAACTGCGCCAGCTGGCCTTGTTCTGCATGGCCGGCGTCAAGCGAGATGCCTGGCGAAGAAATCGGCTGTGCGCTTGTCGGCCAGATGCGCTCCTTGTTCATCGCGGCGCTTGCCGAATTGCGTCGCAAAGCCGTGGTCGAGCCCCTCGTAATCGTGCAGCGTGACTCGCGGATGGTTGTCGAGTCCTTCGTGCATCGCCTTTTGCGCGTCCGCGTCCACGAAATGATCGGCGGTGGGAATATGCAGCATCAACGGCTTGGCGATGGCATGGCTCTCGTTCAGCATCTTGTCGATCATGACGCCGTAATATCCGACTGACGCATCGACGTCGGTTCGCGTCGCCATCATGTAGGCGAGCCGCCCGCCCGCGCAGTATCCGACGCAGCCGACCTTCTTCACGCCTTCCTCGCGGCGGATCCAGTGCACCGTCGATTCCAGGTCCTTCACCGCCTGACCGAAGTCGAATTTGCCGAAATAATCGAACGCCTGCTGCATCTGCTCCTCGACATCGGGATCAAGCTCGATCCCCGGCTCGAAGCGCCAGAACAGGTCGGGTGCGACAGCCAGATAGCCGTCTTTCGCCAACAGGTCGCACTTGTCGCGTATGCCCGCGTTCACACCAAAGATTTCCTGAATGACGACGATCGCTGCCTTGGGCTTGCCCTCAGGGCGAGCGACATAGATTCCGAAGCTGCCGTCTTTTTCCAGCGTAGGGACCGAGGTGGCGAATTCCATGACGTCTCTCCTGCAAGCGTTTCAGCGGTTACTTCATGCATAGGAACCGCGGATGGACTTTGCCACCCGTCTGTGACAGCGTGCGAGAACGCAAATTGCTCCACGGGGAAAGCCGATGAAAGTGAATGTCGAATTCGATTGCTCGCCCGAAGAGGCGCGTCGCTTTCTGGGACTGCCCGATGTGACCCGCGTGAACGAGTTCTATGTCGATAGCGTGATCAATTCGATGAAGGGCACCGGTAATATCGAGCAGCTGCAGGAAATGATCAAGCAGTTCACGCCAATGGGTGAGCTGGGGATGAAGATGTTCCAGCAGATGATGGAAACCGGCGCAGTCGCCGCGTTCGGCAAAGGCAACAAGCCGACGAACTGATTTCTTTCGCCAGATTGGGGCTGGACCGCGCCGTGATGCAAAGGCAGGGGCGGGGGCATGGCTGGCAATGACACGATCTTCGCCCTGTCGAGCGGGAATCCGCCCGCGGGCATAGCGGTAATCCGCATTAGCGGCCCGCGCGCGACCGACGTTCTGCAGATCCTGGGCGGCCGGGTGCCACAGCCGCGCCGCGCCAGCATGATGCGGCTGCGCGATCCCGCCGATGGCAGTCTGCTCGACGAGACGCTCGTCCTGTCGCTCCCGGCTCCCGCCAGCGCGACGGGAGAGGATTGCGCCGAACTGCACCTGCATGGCGGCCGGGCTCTGGTAGCGCGGGTTCAGGGCGTGCTCGCCCGAATTGATGGACTGCGGCGGGCGGAAGCCGGCGAATTCACCCTGCGTGCGTTCCGCAATGGCCGGATCGATCTGGCCGAGGCGGAAGGGCTGGCCGACCTGCTTAGCGCGGAAACCGAACTGCAGTTGCGCAATGCACAGGCGCTGAGCGAAGGCGTTCTATCCCGCAAGGTGCGCGAGTGGCGAGAGGCGCTGCTGGCGATCTCGGCAAAGGTCGAAACGTCGATCGATTTTGCAGATGAAGAGGACGCCCGGTCTCCGGATGAAGGCCTTGGCGAAGACTGCCTTCAGCTTGCCGAGCAGCTGGGCGAGTGGCTGGATGCCCCGCGGGCGGAGACCTTGCGGGAGGGCTTCCGTATCGCCATCGGAGGGCCGCCTAATGCGGGAAAAAGCAGCCTTTTCAATGCTCTGATCGAAGAAGACGCCGCAATCGCGACGCCTATCGCAGGGACAACGCGGGATGCCTTGCACCGCCCGGTGGCGCTGGGCGGGGTGCCCTTCCTGTTCGTCGACACTGCAGGTCTGCGTGATGACACCAGCGACGCGATCGAGGTGATCGGCATTCGCCGCGCGGCTGATGAACTGGCTCGTGCGGATCTGGTGCTTTGGCTGGGAGAGCCGGGGGCGGGTCCGGTGGACTGCTGGCGAATAGCCACCAAGGTCGACATTGCGATGAAGGAAGGCGACGCATGGGACTTCCATGTATCTTCGGTCACCGGAGAGAACATCGATGTTCTGCGCAGCGCCTTGGTCGAGCAAGCGCGCAAGGCGATGCCGAAGCCCGGCCAGGTCGCGTTGCATGAGCGTCAGGCAAGACTGCTTGGAAATGCACGGGAAGCATTGATCGACGCCGCCGCCAGCAGCGATCTGCTTCTGGTAGCGGAGGGGTTGCGCCTTGCGCGCCGTGCTTTTGATCAGCTGCTTGGCAACACCGGCACCGAAGACATGCTGGATGCGCTGTTCGGCCGATTCTGCATCGGCAAGTAGATGTTCCACGTGGAACATCGGGGGCAGCCCATCGCTTCCGCTTTGACGGTGCCAAGGGCGCACTGTATGGGCGAGGCATGCGGTTCGATGTCATCGTGGTGGGTGCCGGCCATGCCGGCTGCGAAGCGGCTGCGGCTGCAGCGAGAATGGGTGCATCCGTCGCGCTGATCACCTTTGACAAGTCGAAAACTGGCGCCATGTCCTGCAATCCCGCCATTGGCGGTTTGGGCAAGGGACATCTCGTAAGAGAAGTCGATGCTTTCGATGGCTTGATCGCCAAGGCGGCCGATCATGCCGCCATTCATTACCGCATGTTAAATAGGTCGAAGGGAAGCGCGGTGCAGGGGCCGCGGATCCAGGCCGACCGACAGCTATTTCGCGGTGCCATTCAGTCGATGATCGCGCAAGCCGCTGGCTGCAGCGAGATTGAGGGCGAGGTCGCATCGCTTGTTCTTCGCGGTGATCGGGTTGGGGGCGTCTTGCTCGCCAACGGGACGATGATCGAATCCGGTGCTGTCGTCCTCTGCACCGGCACTTTCCTGGGCGGACGTCTTTTCCGAGGTGAAGAGCGGTTTGAAGGTGGGAGGATCGGTGAGGGCGCGGCTGCTCTGCTTTCACAGCAATTGCGCGGGGCGGGATTGCCGATTGCACGGCTCAAGACGGGGACGCCACCTCGACTTGATGGGCGCACCATCGATTGGCAGAAGCTCGAACCGCAACCGTCGGATCGCGAGCACTGGCTAATGTCTCCGGTGTCGGAGCGCCGTCTTAATCCGCAGCTGTTTTGTGCGATTACCCGTACGAACGAGCGATCGCACGAAATCATCCGTAGCGGGCTGGACCGGTCACCGCTATTCTCCGGCGCAATTGGATCACGTGGACCACGCTATTGCCCATCGATTGAGGACAAGATCCACCGGTTCCCGGATCGCGACGGTCACCAAATCTTCCTGGAGCCTGAGGGTCTGGATAGCACCCTGATCTATCCCAATGGCATCAGCACCTCCCTGCCCGTCGATATTCAGCATGACATGCTGCGCGCGATCGATGGCCTTGGCGAGGTGAAGGTGGTCGAGCCCGGTTATGCGGTCGAGTATGACTATATCGATCCACGTGCTTTGACCAGCCAGCTCGAAGTGAAGACGATGGCGGGCCTTTTCTGCGCTGGTCAGATCAATGGTACCACCGGGTATGAAGAGGCGGCAGCGCAGGGTCTGCTGGCTGGTCTGAATGCAGCCGCGAACGTGCTCGGCAGGGATGGTCCAGCGCTCGACCGCGCGAGTAGCTATATGGCTGTCATGGTCGATGACCTCACATTGCACGGTGTCTCCGAACCCTATCGCATGCTAACGGCTCGCGCCGAATACAGGCTGCGACTGCGGGCGAACAATGCGACCAGCCGACTGACGCCGATTGGAATCAAGATTGGCTGCATTGGCCATGCGCGGCGCGAATGGTTTGAGAGACGAGCCGCAGACAGGGATCGTCTTGATGAATGGCTTGATCAGCAATGCGAACCTACCGAAATTGTTTCACGTGGAACATCTGTTCGCCACGATCCCGGAAAGATGTCTCTGCGCGATTGGGCACGATATCAAGATGTGCGGATGTCGATTCCTCAGTGGGCCCGGCTTGATGGCATCACGCAAGACAGTGATTTGCTGAACGAGGTCGAGGAAGATCTCCTCTACGCGCCTTACCTCGAGCGGCAGGAAGCGGAACTGCGTGATCTCCGAACGGCAGAAAGCACGGAAATTCCTTCTTGGTTCGAGTATTCTGCCCTTCCGGGGCTTTCGAACGAGATGGTCGAGCGGCTCAGCCAGGCGCAGCCACGGTCAGTCGCGGCTGCTGGCCGCGTACCGGGAATTACGCCGTCAGCGATGGCAACATTGGTGGTGAACTTGCGCAAGCAATTGAATAGTCGCGCTGCATGACCTGCGCCGCTGATCAAGTGGATGATGCGGATCGCGGCAAGGCTGTTGCCTGGCTTCATGCGCAATTTTCGGTCGATGAGCAGACAACGACTAGGCTTGAGCAATTCGTCGCCATGCTGCTCGAAGAGTCGGATCGCCAGAACCTGATCGCATCGGCCAGCAAGCCTATCGTGTGGACGCGGCATATCCTCGATAGCGCGCAGTTGCTCCGATACGTTCCACGTGGAACACCTTTGCGCTGGATTGATCTCGGATCCGGAGCTGGCCTTCCAGGGTTGGTCAACGCGATCATCGAACCGGACAGCCACTTCACGCTGGTAGAGCGCCGCCCTCTCCGCACGGCATGGCTGTCGCGCGCTGCTTCTGAGCTTGGCCTGTCGAACGTGGAGGTTTTCAGCGGCCCGGTGTCGGCCGTCACTGACCAGACGTTCGATGTGATTACTGCGCGCGCATTTGCGCCCATGCCCAAGCTGTTCGAGATGGCCGAGCGCTTTGCGTCGGGGAAAACCCTGTGGATTCTTCCCAAGGGTCGCAGTGCCAGTGAAGAAATAGACGCCATACCGGGTTGGCATGGCAGGTTCCACGTGGAACCCTCCGTTACGGACGGCGAATCAGGGATCATCGTCGGTCAGCTCGGTCAGAGCAGATTCCGGGAAAAGAGCGGGGTGCGTGGATGATTGTTACAGCAATCGCCAATCAGAAGGGCGGCGTTGGAAAAACCACAACGGCGATCAACCTGGCGACGGCATTTGCGGCCTCTGGATGGCGAACGCTGCTGGTCGATCTTGATCCGCAAGGCAACGCCTCGACCGGGCTGGGCATAGCGCGCGATAATCGTGAGAATTCGAGCTTTGAACTGCTGCTTGATGATGTTGCGCTGACCGATTGTTCGCGCCCGACCTCGATCCCGCTGCTTGATATCGTGCCGGCAACGGTCGACCTGTCGGGTGCGGAGATCGAACTGGTCGGCGCAGCGGACCGGACCCAGCGCCTCCGCCGGGCGCTGCGTGGGGCCGGGACGTATGACATCGCCTTCATCGACTGCCCGCCTTCGTTGGGCCTGCTGACGCTCAACGGATTGGCTGCCGCCGACAAGCTGCTCGTTCCCTTGCAGTGCGAGTTCTTTGCGCTGGAAGGCCTCAGCCAATTGCTCCAGACAGTCGAACAGGTTCAGCAGCGCTTCAATGAAGGATTGGGCATCGTCGGAATCACGCTGACGATGTTCGACCGGCGCAACCGCCTGACCGACCAGGTGGCAGAGGATGTGCGCGAAGTGCTGGGCGACCTGGTGTTCCAGACCGTCGTTCCCCGCAACGTGCGCCTGTCCGAAGCACCCAGCCACGGCGTTCCCGCCCTTGTTTACGATCACAATTGCGCCGGATCGCGTGCCTATATGGATCTGGCACGTGAATTGATCGACCGGTTGCCCAAACGGAGGAAAGCGGCATGACCAAGACCGCCGCGAAGGAAGACACCAAGCCCGCAGCCAAGCGCCGCGCTGCCTTGGGCCGAGGCCTGGGTGCTCTGCTGGGCGATGCGCAGCGGGAAGAGCCGGTTTCTCGTCCGCAGCAGCCCAGCGCCCGCGCGCCCGAGCCAGCGCCCGGGAACGCGACCAGCGGCCTTGCCCTGCTGGCGATCGCCTCGATCGAGCCGCACCCGGAAAACCCCCGTGTCGAGTTCGAGGAAGGCGCGCTGGAGGAGCTGGCCGCCTCGATCGCCTCACGCGGCGTGATCCAGCCGGTGATCGTGCGGCCTGCTGGCGGCGGACGCTATCAGCTGGTCGCCGGCGAGCGGCGCTGGCGAGCCGCGCAAAAAGCGCAACTCCATGAAATTCCAGCAATTATCCGCGAACTCGACGATCGTGAAGTCACGGCCCTTGCGCTGATCGAGAATATCCAGCGCGAAGACCTCAACCCGGTGGAGGAGGCCCGCGCCTATCACCGCCTGTCGGATCGTGACGGCATGGCGCAGTCCGAGATTGCCCGGCTGGTCGACAAATCGCGCAGCCATGTCACCAATCTGATGCGTCTGCTGGCCCTGCCGCAACCGGTACTGACCCTGGTGGAGAAGGGCGATCTGTCGATGGGCCACGCCCGCGCGTTGATCAACTGTCCCGATGCCGAGGCGATCGCCGAAAGGACCGTCGCGAAGAAGCTCTCTGTTCGCGACGTGGAAAAGCTGGTCCGCAAGCAGGCGGCAGGTGAAAGCGCGCAGCCGGCACGCCGCGTCGCCCGCGAACCGCGCGGTCCGGAAAATGCCGATATCGCCGCGGTGCAGACCCAGCTTGAGGACGCGCTGGGCCTGCCGGTCAGCATCCAGGTCGACGCCGATCCGGCATCGGGCACGGTGACCATCCGCTACAAGACGCTCGACCAGCTCGATCTGGTATGCCAGCGGCTGACTGGCGGAGAAATCTAGATCCGGTCTGAAAGGATCGCCGCAAGCCGTTCCAAACCCTTGCGATCATCCTCGTCGAAGAAGTTCGGCTCAGGGCTATCGCAGTCGATCACCGCGATGGCCTCGCCGCCGCGCAGGACGGGCACGACCAGTTCCGACCGGCTGCGCGCGTCGCAGGCGATATGGCCGGGAAAGGCGTGCACGTCGGGCACCAGCTGGCTCGTTCCCGTTTCCGCCGCCGCCCCGCATACTCCCCTGCCGAACGGGATGCGGATACAGGCAGGCAGGCCGACGAACGGGCCCAATACCAGATCTCCGCCCAAGCTGCGATAAAAGCCGCCCCAGTTCAGGCCGGGCATGAAATGCCAGATTAGCGCGGCGACATTGGCCATATTGGCTACGCCATCGGGTTCGCCCGCGGTGATGGCATCGGCGGCTTCGCACAATTCGCGGTAGCGCAGCGGCTTGTCGGTGGGATTGGTCGGAGAAAAGTCGAACATGGGCGCGGCCTTACGCCTGGCGCCCCCCCGATGGCAATGGTCGTTGCCGGTTGACGATCTGCGCCCTATCTATGGCGCCATGTCTCCCGCACTTCGCAAATCGCTCATCATCGCCGTGATCGTCATCGCCGCGATCGTCGCCATCGCCTGGTACCTGCTGCAGCCAAACACCGCCAGATATGGCGACGAGGAACTGACCGGCACCGATCCGCTGATTGCGGAGATCCAGGAGGAGACCATCCCCTCGATCGGCATCATGGAGCCGGTGGGCTGGGACGAAGGCGCATCGCCCACACCCGCCAAGGGGCTGAACGTCGCCCGCTTTGCCGAGGGGCTGGCTCATCCACGCTCTATGCTGGTGCTGGACAATGGCGACGTGCTCGTGGCCGAAACCAATCGCCAGCCGGGGCCGCCCGCCAGCTTTACCGACCGCGTGGCGGGTTGGCTGATGGGCCGGGCGGGGGCAGGGGTGCCTTCGCCCGACCGCATCCTGCTGCTGCGCGATACCGACAAGGACGGGACCGCCGACAGCCAGAGCGTGCTGCTGGACGGGCTGAAGTCGCCATTTGGCATGGCGGTGCGAGACGGGCGGCTGATCGTCGCCAATACCGATGCGGTGTTGTCCTTTCCCTTCACGCCCGGCGACACCACCATCGCCAAGCGCGAGGAATGGCAGCTGATGGCGCTGCCCGGCGGCGGCAACCACTGGGCGCGCAACCTGCAGCTCAGCCCCGATGGAGAGCGGCTGTACGTCTCCGTCGGTTCCGCCAGCAATATCGGCGAGAACGGCATGAACGCGGAAAAGGGCCGCGCCGCGATCTACGAATATGATTTCGCCACGCAGACGAGCCGCCAGTTCGCCAGCGGGCTGCGCAACCCGATGGGCCTTGCCTTCAATCCGGACAGCGGCGAACTGTGGACCACGGTGAACGAGCGCGACATGCTGGGCCCGGATGTGCCGCCCGACTACCTGACCAACGTGCCGATCGGCGCGCAATATGGCTGGCCATGGATCTACTGGCGCTTCACCTATGACGAGAGGGTCGAAGCGCCGATGCCGCAATATCTGCAGGAATACACCCGCTGGCCCGAATATGCGCTGGGCGCGCATGTGGCGCCGCTGGGACTGGTGTTCGCCAACGACGGCGCGCTGGGACAGCCGTTTGCCAGCGGCGCCTTTGTCGCGCGCCATGGTTCCTGGAACCGCTGGCCGCCCGCGGGATATGACGTCGTTTTCGTGCCGTTCGACGACCGGGGCAATCCGCAGGACGTTCCGCCGGTGCCGGTGCTGACCGGCTTTCTGGGCGATGATCTGGAAACCACCCATGGCCGTCCCACCTGGCTCGCCTGGGACAATGCGGGCGGGCTGCTGGTCAGCGACGATACCGGCGGAATCATCTGGCGTGTGACCGGCACGGCCGCCGCCGCGCCCGCCGCTCGCGAAGGACCCGCCGAAGACTAGTCGAGAATCCGCCCGGCGCGGCCCGCCAGTTCGGCGACATAGTGCCGCGCCACCCGGCCCGAGCGCGAGCCGCGCCGGCGCGACCAGTTCAGCGCCTCGTCCCGGTTGTCCGGGTCATCGCGGTTCCAGTCCAGCCCGTAATGCCGAGCATATCCCGCGATGATGGCGAGATAGTCGTCCTGGTCGCACTTGTGGAATCCCACCGACAGTCCGAACCGGTCCGCCAGCGCCAGCGCATCGTCCATGTCGTCGCGCGCGTTTACCGGATCGTCCTGCTGCTCCTGCGTGCGGGCGACGATATTGCGCCGATTGCTGGTTACCGCGATGCGCACGTTACCGGGGCGAGGGGTCACGCCTCCTTCCAGCATGGAGCGCAGCGCACGGGCATCCTGCTCATGGTCGAAGCCGATGTCATCGATGAACACCAGAAAGCGCCGCGTGCGCCCTTTCAGCAGGGCGAACAGCGCGGGCAGCGTGTGCAGCACGTCACCGGCGGCCTGCACCAGCGCTATGTCGCCCGCCTCGCGCGCTGCCACGACCGAGGAACGGACCAGCGCCGATTTGCCCATGCCGCGCGCGCCCCACAGCAACATGTCGTGCGCTTCGGCTCCCCGAGCCAGGCGGCGGATATTGGCGGCGATCGTGTCGCGCTGCCGGTCGATCCCGCACAGCAGCGAGAGCGGCGGCGCATCGATCCGGTCGTGCCCGCGCAGCACCGCACCGTCCCAGCCATAGGCGGGCAGCGCATCGGGATCACCCGTGCCGCTGTCTGCGGGCGCGATCCGCTCCAGCGCGGCGGCGATGCGGGCAAGCAGGGAATTGGTTTCGCTGTCGGACATGTCAGGGGACGGCTTTCAATCGGATGATCTTGTCGCTGGCTGCCAGAGCCTATAGCGAGCGGGCATGAGCGCTGCCAATGCCGATCCCGCAGGACCCGCGATCCTCCCCATTGGCGAGGAGGCGCTGCAACTTGCGGTGGAGGCGTTGAAGGCGGGGCGCCCCGTCGCCGTTCCCACCGAGACGGTCTATGGCCTGGCGGCCCGCGCGGACAGCGACAGCGCGGTGGCCGCGATCTATGCGGCCAAGGGCAGGCCCAGCTTTAACCCGCTGATCGTGCATGTGCCTGATGCAAAGGCTGCGCAACGGCTGGGCCGGTTCGATTCGCGCGCCGTGGCCCTTGCCGAACGGTTCTGGCCCGGTCCGCTGACGATGGTGCTTCCCCGCCTGTCCGGTGCTCCGCTGGCCGAGGCGGTGACCGCAGGCCTGCCGACCGTGGCGATCCGCTGTCCCGCGCATCCCGCGATGCAGGCGCTGCTGTGGCGCTGTCCGTTTCCGCTGGCGGCGCCGTCCGCCAATCGCAGCGGCGGGAT
Source organism: uncultured Alphaproteobacteria bacterium (assembly GCA_963752785.1). Lineage (GTDB taxonomy): Bacteria > Pseudomonadota > Alphaproteobacteria > Sphingomonadales > Sphingomonadaceae > Croceicoccus. Next base: position 226,727 of record CAVVZE010000007.1, on the reverse strand, counting down.
CAGCCCCAGCACGGCGGAGCATGTCGCCCGCTCGCTGCAGGGCCGGATCGGGCTGGTCATCGACGGGGGGGCGACAGAGCAGGGGATCGAATTTACCATCGTCGCGCTGGACCGCAACGGCTGGCGCATGCTTCGCCCGGGGCCGCTCGCCATGGAACCGCTGCGCGAGGTGCTGGGCTGCGAACCCTCCGCCGGCGCACCGGGCACCGCGATCGAGGCACCGGGCCAGCTGGCCAGCCATTATGCACCGGGCAAGCCGGTCCGCCTCAACGCCAACGAAGCCGGGGACGGCGAATATCACATCGGCTTCGGGGCGATTCCCGGCGATACCAGCCTCTCGTCCGGCGGCGACCTCTACGAAGCTGCCGCGCGGCTCTATGCCTGCATGCATCGCGCGGCCGACAGCGCGCAGCCGCGCATCGCGGTCGCGCCGATCCCGCAGGACGGCATCGGCGCGGCGATCAACGACCGCCTGGCCCGCGCCGCCGCCTGACTACCGGCGGTCCGGTTCGACCGGGACGGAGGGAAGCAGCTCCTGGATCTCGGCATAGGTGCGGCGCGCATCCTCGCACGCGGCTTCCTTGCCGCGCTCGCAGTCCTCCATCTCGTCCGCATAGCGCCGCTCCAGCTTGCCCAGCCGCTCCTCGCGCTTGCGCAGTTCGCGGCCGCGGTTCTCGTCCGCCTCGCTCTGGCTGGTGGTAACCGCATCGACCGCGCTGCCCGCTGCCTTCACGGGCAGGGTGACGACATCGACCACCGTGCCAAGGCAAGCGGTCAGCAGCGGGGCCGTCAACAGAACAGGCAACATCAGGCGCAGGCGCATCGGGGCATTCTCCTTCGGACGCCGCCTAGCATGACTGCAGACAATGGACGAAGGATGAACCGACCGAAGCCAACGGAAATCGGCGCCGCGCGCCTCAGGCGGGTTCGCAGACCAGCCGGCCCGATCCCATGCCCTTGACGGTGCAGCGCGCGCGGCCCTTGACGGTAACATTGCCCGAACCGGCCATGCTGGCCGATACATCGCCGTCGCTGGCAAAGCTTGCGTTCCCCGAACCCGCCATGCTGACATTGGCGCTTTCGGCGCTGAGGCCCGAGAGCGCGACATTGCCAGAGCCGGCGATCTTCAGCGACAATGTCCTGGCACGCCCCTTCGCGGTCACGGATCCCGAGCCCAGCATCTGGATCTTCAGCTGCTCGACCTCGATCTCGTCGCAGTCCACGCTGCCCGATCCGGCGACCGAGATGCGCGCCTTGTTTCCGGTGATCGCATCGACATGCACCGATCCCGACCCGGCCAGCGAGATCTTGCGCAGCCTGGGCACGGTGAGCTTCACCGTCGCGCTGCCGTTCTGGCGCTTGCCGCCCAGGCGCATGACCGACAGCTTGGCGTCGTCCAGCTGGAAACGGATCGCATCGGCTGCGTCCTCGTCGCCCTCCACCGTGATCGCGGCCCGATCGCCGCGCGTGATGGTGACATCGTCGGGTCCCAGGATCGCGACATGGCGCACATTGGCCTCGCTCAGGTCCAGGTCCTGCAGCGCCACGCCGGTGTCGCAGGCCACACGCATGCTTTCACCGAAATTGCCGAAATTGCTGCCGACGTTCTTCAGGTCGACGTCGAACTTGTCGAGGTTCGAAAATGCCTTGGTCATCGCCACCCCGGCCACTGCCGAGATGAAATCGCCCAGATTGTCGAATTGCCGCTTGTTGGACATTGCTCGCTCCATGGTTCTGGCCAGTGCCTGGCCGCAACTGTATTACAGGGGCAATACACCATGGGGCCATGGCTCCGCAAGCCGGGCGGCGGAGGACTCGGCCAAGGCGCGAATTGGCTCGATCAACGACTTGCGCGGGGAACGCGGCGCCTGCGCAACGAAAAAGGGCCGCCGGTTCGATCCGGCGGCCCCTTCTGTCGCTAAACGTGCAGGCAGATCAGGCGGTCTGCTGCTCGTAGTATTTGGGCGCGTATTCGTTCAGAACCTCTAGGATCTTGGCGAGTGCGGCCGGTTCGTCTGTCTTTTCCATCGCGGCCAGTTCGCGCGCAAGGCGGCTGGACGCAGCCTCGAAGATCTGGCGCTCGGAATAGCTCTGCTCGGGCTGGTCATCGGCGCGGAAAAGGTCGCGCGTCACCTCGGCGATCGACACCAGGTCGCCCGAATTGATCTTGGCTTCATATTCCTGCGCGCGGCGCGACCACATGGTGCGCTTCACCTTGGGCTTGGACTTGAGCACGTCCATCGCCTCGCGCAGCGTCTTGTCCGACGACAGCTTGCGCATGCCGATCGATTCAACCTTGTTGACCGGAACGCGCAGGGTCATGCGTTCCTTTTCGAAACGCAGCACGTAGAGTTCGAGTTGCATGCCGGCGATCTCCTGGCTTTGCAGCTCGATCACGCGGCCGACACCGTGCTTGGGGTAAACGACATAGTCACCGACGTCGAAGGCAAGTGCCTTGGCAGTCATGCAGAGTCCTTTCTCTGGCAATGCGTCCCGCTGCAGCCGCGGCCGGGTCCTGGCGTAGAAAAGACGGCTGAAGCCGCCTCGTCTCGGGGGGCCAGAACTCCTTATTGCGCCGAGGTTATCGGCCCAATGCGAAGCTGTGCCTGCGGGATAATCGCCTTTCCTGACGAGACTGGTCGGAGTAATTTCCACCAGTCGTGGCGTTTTTTACCATAAAATGACGGCAAAAGCGAGTCTCGTGCGCAAAACGCAAAAGAGCCCCGAACCGCGCGGACCTACGCGGTTAACGGAGCGTCACATCGGCCCGGCCCATCAGCCGCCTGGCAGCGGCGATGCGCAGCGCAATCAGTCGCCCTCGCCGGGCTCGGCGGTGAAGTACTTGTCGAACTTGCCCTCTTCGCCCTTGTGCTCGTCGGCATCGGCGGGGGGCTCGCGCTTGATCGTGATGTTCGGCCACTCGGCGGAATATTGCGTGTTGATCTCAAGCCATTTTTCCTGCCCGTTCTCGGTATCGGGAAGAATGGCCTCGGCCGGGCATTCCGGCTCGCACACGCCGCAATCGATGCACTCGCTGGGATTGATCACCAGCATGTTCTCACCCTCATAGAAGCAGTCGACGGGGCAAACCTCGACGCAGTCCATGTATTTGCATTTGATGCAGGCATCGGTGACGACGTAAGTCATTTCAATCTATCCCTCAGAGGCCCCGAGTGGCTTTTCCAACCGGTCTGCTATGGGTCCGGTTCCTGATCGTCAAGCGATTGGCTTCTCTTGCGTGTGGTTCGCAAGATCGCGGTAATGGCTCTGCGCCTCGCTCGCCGGACCGCGTCGCAAGGGCAGCGAATCCAGTGCGATGACGCGAATGGAGCGGCCCACCGGCACCGTCAGCACATCGCCCGCGCAGACCGGCTGCGCCATGCGCGTGACGCGCTGCCCGTTGCGGCGGACATGCCCCGACGCGACGATGTCCTGCGCCGCGCCGCGGCTGCCCGCAAGCCGCAGCATCCACAAGAGCCGGTCGATCCGCAGCGAGGCAGCAGCGGGAGCGACCGAGTGGCTCGTCATGAAAGCAGTTCCGCCAAGTCGGAAAACGGGTTGCCGGGGGCAGGGCGCGTCGCGGGGCGGGTGCACTTGCCTTGCCGGTTCCTTGCGCGCTCGTCCCTGGCCGGTTGGGTCCGTCGGCCATGTTCGGCATGGCCCGGCCGCCAGCGCCAGCGCGGCGGGGTTGGCGGGCCGAACTGTCCCTCGGGCCAGCTGGCCGGTGCATCGGCGGTAAAGCCGGCCTGCCGCAGCAACCCGGCATAGGCGCGGGTGGTCAGCCCCATCGACAGCGCCATCGTCGGATCCAGTGCGAACCGCGGCGGATTGCGGTTCCGCTTGCGCCCCGCATCGGCCCAGCGCGTGCGGCGCTGGTGCGCGGCATGCAGCAGCCGCTCCGCCAGATCGACGCGCACGAAGCGATCCCCCGCCTTGCGATACCCCAGCGGCGCGGGGCCCTTCGCGGCAGGCAGGGCCGCGGCCATGGCTGGTTCGACCCGAGCGGTCTTCTGCCCGAACAGCCGAGCGAGCGCCGTCCAGTGGTCCAGCGGCTTTGCACGCAGCATCGCGGGCATGAAGATGTCGAGCGCCCCGATCCTGACGCCCAGCCTGCGCATCATCTGCCGCTGCTCGGGCGAGAGATCGCCCAAGCCCGAGGCGTCACGGTCGGCAATGCCTCCCTGATCGGCCAGGCGGATCAGCAAAGCGCGGAGTTCCGGACCCGAAGCGAGCTCCTTCGCGGCCTCCGCCACCTTGCGCAGCGGGTCGAGCAATTCGAGTTCGCTCGCCAGCCACTGGCCCAGCGCTGCCTCGATCCCGGTGCGTCGCTCCTGCGACAGCAGGCCCAGGCCGGGTTCGAGCGCGATCTGCGGCTCAAGCATGTCACGGCCGGGGCGCAACTGCGCCACAACTTGGCCATTCCATGCCAGCTTTGTGCCACTCCATGCCAGGTTCTGGCCATTGGCCGCGTCTTCCAGCAACGCCTTCGCCCGCTTGTCGAGCAGCGCGGGCAGGTGCTTCTCCGCCGCCGCCAGCAGCAGGCGCCGCATCTCCAGCCGGGCCTGTGGATCGACGTGAAACGCGAAACCCTCCAGTCGGCCGATCTCCTCGCCGTCGACCAGCACGGCTTCATTCTCGCCCAAAGTCACCGGAAGCAGCCCCGCGTCCGCGCCCAGCTTGCGCATCAGCACGGCGGTGCGGCGATTGACGAACCGCTCGGTGAGGCGGGCATGCAGAGCCTCGGACAGCTTGCGCTCCACGCCGCGGGCACGCTCCGCCATCTCCTCGCGCTGCAGCAGCCAGTCAGGGCGCTGCGCGATATAGGACCAGCTGCGGATCGCCGCGATGCGGCCTTGCAAGGTGCCGATGTCGCCGCCGGTGCGGTCGAGCTCGGCAATGCGGGCGGCGGCGAAATCATGCGCGATATGGCCGCTGCCGCTGGACAGTTCCTGCCACAGCCGCGCGACGAAGCGCGCATGGTGCTCGGCACCCAGCTGGCGGAAATCCGGCAAGGAGCACGCATCCCAGAAGCGCCCCACCATCGCCTTGCCCGTCGCGCGCTCGGCGATCCCGGGATCGGAGGCGAGCATGCGCGCGACAGTCAGGTCGATTGCTTCGGGCGCCGCTGCAAGTGCGGGATGATCGGGCGGCGTCTCGAGGTCCTGGATCAACACGTCGAGCGAAGTCAGCCGGGGCCGCGCATCGCGCCAGTAAAGCCGCTGAAGCGCGGGAAAGCTGTGATTTTCAATCGCGAAGATTTCGTCGTCGCGAAATTCCGCGTCGCCGTCGCCGGCCAGACTGCCGAAGGTGCCGTCCGTCTGGTGCCGCCCGGCACGACCCGCGATCTGCGCCATCTCGGCGATGGTCAGCCTGCGCCGCCGTTCGCCATCGAACTTGGCCAGGCTGGCGAAGGCGACATGATTGACGTCGAGGTTGAGGCCCATGCCGATCGCGTCGGTGGCGACGATATAGTCGACCTCGCCTGACTGGAACATCTCGACCTGGGCGTTGCGCGTCTGCGGCGAAAGCGCACCCATCACCACCGCGGCGCCACCGCGAAAACGCCGCAGCATCTCGGCCACGGCGTAAACCTGTTCGGCCGAGAAGGCGACCACGGCGCTGCGCGGCGGCAGGCGCGACAGCTTGACCGGCCCGGCATGGCTGAGTGTCGAGAACCGCGGGCGAGTGACGATCTCGGCCTCGGGCTCCAGCGCCTGCACCATCGGGGTGAGAGAGGAGGAGCCCAGGATCATCGTCTCCTCGCGCCCGCGCGCATTCAGGAGGCGATCGGTGAAGACATGGCCGCGCTCGCGGTCCGCGCCGAGCTGCGCCTCGTCGATTGCAATGAAGGCGAGGTCCGCGTCGCGGTCCATGGCTTCCATCGTGCACAGCTTCCACCGCGCACCCGGTGGATCAATCCGCTCTTCGCCGGTGATCAGCGCGACCCTTTCCGCGCCCTTGATCGCGACCACGCGGTCATAGACCTCGCGCGCCAGCAGGCGGAGGGGAAAGCCGATCGCGCCGCTGGAATGGGCGCAAAGCCGTTCCACCGCCAAATGCGTCTTGCCGGTATTGGTGGGGCCCAGGACGGCCTTGATGGCAGGCGAACTCATCGCACGGCAAATGTGGCATCGCCTGTCCGTACCCGCAAGAGAGCGAGCCGCGGGAATCCCCATCCGCCGGAAATTATCACGGTTTGCCGCATGTTTGGCTCTTTTCATCGATCGGCATGCGAATTTGAACCCGGATTAAGTTTCGGCGCGGCAGGATCAATGCTCACTCGAGACGGCATCTGCGGCAGGTGCCTGCATCGTGGCGCGTATAGATGATGTCCGGACGGAAATGACCGAAGCAAGCAATGCCAGAAGCGCCGTGCGGGCGATGCGTCAGGCGCGAACCGACAGCGCCGGGGACGGATCGTCACTGGCCGAAAAATGGGTCGGCGACCTAGGCGCCGATATCGGCAGCGCACGCTGGTTCCGTTCGCTGGGGCTGCTGATCGCGCTGATCATCGTGGCATTTGCCTTCTGGCCGGATTTCTCCGCGCTACAGGCCGCCGCACCTGCTCGGCTGAGCGACGAGGAACGCGACGAATACCGCAGTCAGATGATCACCCCGCTGGCACTTGGCGCCGATAGCGGACGGCGGATGGGCCCCTCGCGGCTGGTCGTACCGCTGGCGAATGCCCCTGAACGCCCGATCGTCGAGCTGACCGCCACGCTGGGCAAGGACGACACGCTGGCGGCCATGCTGCGCCGCGCGGGAGTCAGCGGAAACGATGCGTCCCGCGTCGAGGAGCTGATCGGCAACGCGCTGCCGCTGGACCAGATCGGCGGCGGGACCAGTTTCGACATCCGCCTGGGCCGCCGTGCCAATCCCAGCCAGCCCCGCCCGCTGGAGAACCTGACCTTCCGCGCTCGTCTGGACCTCGAACTGGCAGTCGCGCGCGATGGTGGCCCGCTGGCGCTGGAGCGGCGGTTGATCCGCGTCGACGATACGCCGCTGCGCATTACCGGCACCGTCGGATCGGGCCTGTATCGCGCGGCCCGTGCCGCAGGAGCGCCCGCCAAGTCGGTACAGCAATATCTCAAGGCGCTGGGCGATGCGCTCGACATCAATCGCGAGGTGGGTGCGGGCGATACCTTCGACATGGTCATCGAATACAAGCGAGCCGAAACCGGCGAGGTCGAGGTGGGCGACGTGCTATATGCCGGGCTCGACCGGCGCGGATCGCCGCGCGCGCAATTGCTGCGCTGGGGCAAGGACGGGCGTTTCTATGACGCCAACGGGCAGGGCGAATTGCGCGAGGGGCTGATCCGTCCGGTCAACGGCGCGGTGGGGTCCGGCTTTGGCATGCGTCGCCACCCGATCCTGAAGATCCGCCGCCCGCACAACGGGCTCGATTTCCGCGCGCGATCGGGCCAGCCGATCTTTGCCGTCACCGATGGCACGGTCATCATGGCGGGACGCAATGGCGGCTTTGGCAATTTCGTAAAACTCAATCACGGCGGCGGGCTGGCCACCGGCTATGCGCATATGAGCAGGATCGCGGTCAATCGCGGCCAGCGGGTGAAGCGCGGGCAGGTGATCGGCTATGTCGGATCGACCGGCCTGTCGACCGGACCGCACCTGCATTACGAGATGTATCGCAACGGGCGCGTCATCAATCCGGCCTCGGTCGATTTCGTGGTTCGCCAGCAGCTTTCGGCAGCCGAACTGCGCCAGTTCCGCAGCCAGTTGATCGAGCTGAAGAAGGTGAAGCCCGGCGCCGCGCTGGAACCGCTGGTCCCGGCAAGCGCCCTTCCGGCCCAGCCGCAGCGCGAAGCCGACCGGCTGTCCAACGCGCCCAGCTGACCGGGCGCCCCTTTCCAACGCAGCGCGCATCGGGCAGATGCATTCGCCATGAGCAGCTATCCCAACCTTCGCCTTCGCCGCACCCGCGCCAGCGCGTGGAGCCGCGCGCTTCATCGCGAGACGGTGCTGACCCCGGCCGACCTGATCTGGCCGGTTTTCGTGACCGAGGGTAAAGGTGTGACCGAGGAGATCGGATCGCTACCCGGCGTCTCGCGTGGATCGGTCGACGTCATCGCGGCGCGCGCGAAGGAAGCGGCTGCGCTGGGCATCCCATGCCTTGCGCTGTTTCCCAACACCCCCGTCCGACTGCGCGACGAGGACGGGAGCGAGGCGCATAACCCCGACAATCTGATGTGCCGCGCGATCCGCGCCATCAAGGATGCGCTGCGGCGAGGATATCGGCGTGCTGACGGACGTGGCGCTCGATCCCTATACCAGCCATGGTCAGGACGGCCTGCTGGACGAGGCGGGCTATGTCGTGAACGACGCCACGGTCGACGCGCTGGTGCAGCAGGCGCTCAACCAGGCTAGTGCGGGTGCGGACATCGTCGCTCCGTCGGACATGATGGACGGCCGCATCGCCGCCATCCGTGAAGGGCTTGAGGAAACCGGCCACGCCAATGTCCAGCTGATGGCCTATGCCGCCAAATATGCCAGCGCGTTCTATGGCCCGTTCCGCGACGCGGTGGGATCGGGCGGCCTGCTGAAGGGCGACAAGAAGACCTATCAGATGGACCCCGCCAATGCCGAGGAAGCGCTGCGCGAGGTCGAGCTTGACCTCGCCGAAGGCGCTGACAGCGTCATGGTGAAGCCGGGCCTGCCCTATCTCGACATCGTGCGGCGGGTGAAGGAGATGTTCCAGGTGCCCGTCTTCGCCTATCAGGTCAGCGGCGAATACGCGATGATCGAGGCTGCCGCCGCAGCAGGCGCGGGCGACCGCGACGCGCTGGTGCTGGAGACGCTGACCGCCTTCAAGCGCGCTGGAGCGAGCGGGGTGTCTGACCTATCATGCGCCGCTGGCGGCCCGGCTGCTGGGATGAGCGTCGACGCCGACACGCCTTTCCGGCTGGAGACCGAACGGCTGATCCTGCGCGACTGGACAGTGGCGGACCGTGAGCCGTTCCTGCGACATACCAACACGCCGGACGTCATGCGCTGGTTGGGCGGCGTTCTCGATGATACCCGCGCAGGCGGGATGATCGAGCGGCTGGACGGCTATCGCCGGGACTTCGGTTTCACCTTCTGGGTGGTAGAGCGCAAGGACGACGGCGACCATCTGTCGGGCGAGATACTGGGCTTCTGCGGGCTGAAGCGCGCGAACCTGCCGCCGGGACCATTGGGCGACATGGAGATCGGTTGGCGTTTTCGCCAGGATGCCTGGGGCCGCGGCTATGCGAAGGAAGCGGCATCGGCTGCCATGCGCGCTGGCTTCGAACGGTTCGAGGCGCCGCACATGATCGCCCTGACGGTGCTGGAAAATACGCCGAGCTGGGGCTTGATGCTGCGGCTGGGGATGGAGCGGCGCGAGGATCTGGACTTCGAGGCCGAGGGTGACGCGGCTTGGGCAAAGAATATCGCGGTCTGGTCGATCACGCGCCAGCAATGGGAGGAAAACCGATGAACCGACCCGACGTCACCATCTTGACGATCAACGGCCAAACGCCGCGTATCCACCCCAGCGCCTTCGTCGCGCCCGGCTGCCGGATCATCGGCGATGTCGAGATTGGGCCCGATGCCAGCATATGGTACAATTGCGTCATCCGCGCCGACGTCAACGCCATCCGGATCGGCGCGCGGACCAACATACAGGACGGCAGCGTCGTCCATTGCGACAGTCCCAAGCCCGGGCAGCCAGATGGCTGGCCGACCATCATCGGCGAGGATGTGCTGATCGGCCACATGGCGATGATCCACGGCTGCACGATCGAACGCGCGGGATTTGTGGGGCTGGGCGCGATCGTGATGAACGGCGTGGTGATCGGCGAGCAGGCCATGGTCGGCGCCGGCGCGATGGTGACCGAGAACAAGCGGATCGGCCCTCGCGAATTGTGGGTAGGGCGTCCGGCCAGGTTCCTGCGCGATCTCCCGGACGATGCACTGGCCGGCATGGCGGAAGGCGTCGAGCACTACGTCGAGAATGGCCGCAGCCATCTGAAAGCGCTTGCGGGATAAATGCCGCCAGCGGGTTGAATATGCAAAATTATCTTGGAACAAGGGTTTAGCGGGAACCGGTCCGGGTGCCGCCATATCTAGAGGGTCGCAATCCTTGTCAGTGCTCGTCGTTGCCGGAACGCGTCCGGAGATCATCAAGCTCGTACCTGTGGTCCATGCGCTGGCACATGGCGGCAGCATGTCGGTGCGCTTCTGCCACAGCGGTCAGCACGAGGAGCTTGGGCAGAGCGTCCTCGAAGCCGCCGGAATTGCTCCAGATGAGCGGCTGCTGCGCCCGGTTGCACCCGATATTGGCGCGCTTGTGGCAGGTTTGACGACCAGTATCGGCGCCGCTCTGGACAGGCAGCGGCCGCGCGTGGTCGTGGTACAGGGCGACACCGCGACCGCATTGGCCGGAGCCATGGCCGCCTTCCACCGCCAGATCCCGGTCGCCCATGTCGAGGCAGGCCTGCGGTCGGGCCATATCGGCAGGCCCTGGCCCGAGGAAGGTTATCGCCGGATGATTTCGCGCATCGCGCATTGGCATTTCGCGCCGACGCGGGCAGCGGCGCAGGCTCTGGTGGAAGAGGGAGTGGACGAACCCTTCGTCGAGCAAGTCGGCAATACGGTCATCGACGCGCTTTACTGGGCAATGGGCCGGATCGATGCCGATGACGCGCTTGGGTGCGGAGGCCGCGCCCCTGCTCGCGCGGGCGGGCAAACGGCCGTGGTGCTGGCGACGGTGCATCGCCGCGAACATGCCGAAGGCGATCTGCGCGCCATTGCCGAGGGTCTGCGCGCGCTGGTCGCGCGCGAAAAGGTCGAGCTGGTCCTGCCGCTCCACCCCAGGGCGGAGAACGAGGTCCTGCGCGATCTGCTGGGCAGGATGCCGCGCATCCATATCGTCGAGCCGCTAGGCTATTTCGCCTTCCTGCGGGTGATGCGTGCGGCGCGGCTGATCGTGTCGGACAGCGGCGGCGTGCAGGAGGAGGCGACCGCGCTTGGCCGCTCGCTGCTGGTGCTGCGCAGCGAGACGGAGCGGCCCGAGGCGCTGATGGCGGGCACTGCGCGGCTGGTCGGCGCCGATACCGACCTGCTGCTGGACGAGGCGCAGGCCGCGCTGGCCCGGCCCGCGCCCGAACCGAGCCAGGTCTTTGGCGATGGACAGGCCGCCCGGCGCATCGCCTCGCGACTCGCCCGCGACCTGCTGGCCCGCGAACTCGCGTCTCACCGGCTAATCCTTGACCATCGCCTGCAATGCCTCGATCCGGTCCGCTTCATGCGCGGGCTTGTCCCGGCGGATGCGGTGGATGCGCGGGAAACGCATGGCCAGGCCCGACTTGTGCCGCTTGCTGGCGTGGACCGAATCGAACGCGACTTCGAGCACCAGCGACTTGTCGGTTTCGCGCACCGGGCCGAAGCGGTTGACGGTGTGCTGGCGCACATGCCGGTCGAGCCATTTCAGCTCCTCGTCGGTGAAGCCGAAATAGGCCTTGCCGACCGGCAGCAGTTCCGCGCCCCGATCCGGATCGCCGTCCCAGCAGCCGAAGGTGAAGTCGGAATAGAAACTCGACCGCTTGCCGCTGCCGCGCTGGGCATACATCAGCACGCAGTCGATCAGCAGCGGATCGCGCTTCCACTTGTACCACAGGCCCGATCCGGCGGCCCGCGACATAGGGCGAATCGCGCGTCTTGAGCATCATGCCCTCGATCGCGTCGTCGCGCGCCTTCTCGCGGATTGCGCCAAGCGTAGTCGAAATCCTGCGCGCTCGATCAGCGGATGACAGGTCGAACCTGTCATCATCGAAGCGATCCATCAAGCGATTCCAGCGCGCCCCGTCGCTCTGCCCATGGCTAGTTCGCGCAGATCCTCGCCATCGAGCAGCAGCACATCGTAGAGCCGGACGAAGGCCGGGTACTCGCGCAGCATCTTCTTGCGACACGGTCTTGCGGCCCAGCCGCTGCTGCAAGGCGTTGAAGCTGGCCGCGCCGCCTTCCTCGCCGCCCTGGTGGCTGCCGCGCACCAGCAATTCGCCGTCGAGCACCGCCGGGAAGGGCAGCGCGTCGGCCATTTCGGGGAAGGTGTCCGAGATATCGTCGCCCGAGCGCGAATAGACGCCGGGTCTCGCCCGCGGCGTGCACGATCTGCACGCGAATGCCGTCCCATTTCCATTCGGCGGCATAGTCGGCGAGATCGACCTCGCGCTCCTCCAGCGGATGGGCCAGCATGAAGGGGCGGAACAGCGGGACATGGTCGAGCCGCGGCGGATCGGCGCCCTTCGCAGCCCAGTCGAACAGGGCGGCGTAGGGCGGCATCGATCGCCGTGCCAATATTCCTCGACATCCTCGACCTGCACGTCGAACGCCTGCGCGAATGCCGTCTTGGCCAGCCGCGCCGACACGCCGATGCGCATCGCCCCGGTCGCCAGCTTGATCAGCGCATAGCGGCCGTTGGCGTCCAGCCGGTCGAGCAGGCGCGGCAGTTCGCCATGGCCGCATTGGCGCGGGTCATGCCGCGCAGCAGCGCCACCGTCTCGTCCAGCGATGGGCGGTGGTTCCTGCTGGCCGATCGGTTCGGGCCACAGCAGGCTGGCGGTTTCGGCCGTGTCGCCGACGTAATCGCGCGACAGCGTGTACAGCACCGGATCGACCCGCTCGGTCAGCAGGTTGCGGATGGTGCTGGATCTTGACCGCGGGAAATCGAGCTCGCCGGTCAGCGCGGCCAGCGCCCAGCCGCGATCGGGATCGGGCGTTGCGCGCAGATATTCGGCGATCAGCTCCAGCTTGCGATTGCGCGAATTGGTATAGGTCAGCCGGTCGAGGAGGGCGGCGAAGGCCTGCATCAGTCGTCCTCATCCTCGTAGCCCACCAGCGCCAGCGCGCGGGCGCGGCGCTGGTGGAGCTGGCACCAGCGCAGCAGCGCTTCCTCGCGCCCGTGGGTGATCCAGCTTTCCTGCGGGTCGACTTCCTGGATCGTCGCGGTCAGCTCGTCCCAGTCGGCATGGTCGGAGATGATCAGCGGCAGTTCGACATTGCGCTGGCGGGCGCGCTGGCGCACGCGCATCCAGCCCGACGCCATCGCGGTGATCGGATCGGGCAGGCGGCGGCTCCAGCGGTCGTTCAGCGCGCTGGGCGGACAGACGACGATCCTGCCGCGCATCTCGTCCTTGTCGGCGCCGGTGGCGGGCCGCAGTTCGCCCAGCGGGACGCCGTGTTCCTCATACAGGCGCGCACATCTTCTCCAGCGCGCCGTGCAGATAGATCGGGTCGTGATGCCCGGCCGCGCGCAGTTCGGCGATCACCCGCTGCGCCTTGCCCAGCGCATAGGCGCCGACCAGCGACGCAGCGATCGGGATGCGGCGGCAAGCGCATCGAGTCAGCTTGGCGATCTCCTCCTCGATCGGCGGATGGCGGAACACGGGCAGGCCGAACGTCGCCTCGGTGATGAAGATGTCGCAGGGGACGACCTCGAACGGCGGGCAGGTAGGGTCGGGGCGGCGCTTGTAGTCGCCGGTGACGACGACGCGCTCGCCTGCATGTTCCAGCAGGATCTGCGCGCTGCCCAGCACGTGCCCTGCCGGGTGCCAGCTGGCCGTGACGCCGCAGCCCAGATCGAGCGGTTCGCGCAGCGGCACGCCCACGCCTTCCGCGCCGGTATTGTAGCGCAGGCCCATGATCGCCAGCGTTTCCGGCGTGGCGAACGACCTCGCCGTGCCCGCCGCGCGCATGGTCGGCATGGCCATGGGTGATCAGCGCGCGCTCCACCGGGCTGCGCCGGATCGATCCACGCGTTGCAGGGCGCGACATGGATGCCGTGGGGTTCGGCGCGGATCCAGGCGAAGTCACGCATCGGCCGGGCCGGGGAAGGGAAGGACAGGCGGCATGGCGTAGAAATGCGCCGCCGCAAAGCTTCGTTCCGCGTGCCGGTTCTGCTTGCCTCTCGCGCCGGTGCAGCGCATAAAATCCGGATGCGCGAGATTGTCTTTGATACCGAGACAACCGGACTCGACCCGCGTAACGGCGACCGCCTTGTCGAGATCGGCTGCATCGAAATGATCAACCGCGTGGCCACGGGAAACGTGTTCCACGCCTATTTCAACCCCGACCGGTCCATGCCGGCCGAGGCCGAGGCCGTGCACGGCCTGTCCGAGGTGTTCCTCGCCGACAAGCACCGCTTTCACGAGCGGGTGGACGAGCTGCTGGAATTCATCGGCGATTCGCCGCTGGTCGCGCATAATGCGGGCTTCGACTTCGGCTTTCTTAATGCCGAGCTGGAGTTCTGCCAGCGTTCGGCGGTATGCATGACGCGCATGGTCGACACTGTCGCGATCGCGCGGCGCAAGCATCCGGGGGCGAAGCTGTCGCTCGACGCGCTCTGCACGCGTTACGGCATCGACCGCTCGCACCGCACCAAACACGGCGCGCTGCTCGACGCGGAGCTTCTGGCGCAGCTGTATGTCGAGCTGACCGGCGGGCGGCAGATCGGGCTGGAACTGGCGGCGGAGATGGCCGCGCCCGCGCAACGGACCACCGCACAGCCGGTGCGGGTCGACCGCCCTTACCGCGAACCGCGCCCGCATTTTGCCAGCGATGCCGAATTGGCGGCACATTCGGCCTTTATAGCGACGCTGACCGACCCCATCTGGGACATGGGCGTCGCGCAGCCCCCGGCAAGGAGGGCGTGAGCGGCGAGCCAGAACGGCGGCAAGCCCCCCGCACGATAAGGGGCGAGAATAAGACGAAGGAGTAGTCGATGGATATTCGCGTTTCCGGTCACCAGGTCGAAACCGGTGCAGCCCTTCAGGAACATGCCGCGGAACGGCTTACGGGAATCGTCGACAAGTATTTCAATCGCGCCCTTTCATCGCAGGTCACCCTTGGACGCGGACCGCATGAAAGTTTCACCGCCGACATCGTCACTCACGTGATGCAGGGCCTGATCCTGAAGGGGCACGGCGAAGCGCGCGAGGCGCATCAGGCCGTCGACCAGGCCGCCGCGAAGATCGAGAAGCAGCTGAGGCGCTACAAGCGTCGCTTGAAGGACCGGCACGAGCAGGCGGATCAGGCCCTGCGCGAAGAAGTGGCTGCCTATACGGTCTTTGCCCGTACAGATGCGGAAACCGGCGATGAAGATGCCGAGGCCGCCGATGCGCCCGCAATTGTCGCCGAGACCCGCACCGATATTCCCGAAACATCAGTATCCGACGCGGTGATGATGCTTGATCTGCGCGACACGCCTGCGTTGTTCTTCAAAAATGCTGGCACTGGCAGGCATAATATGGTCTATCGCCGCTCCGACGGGACGATCGGCTGGGTGGAACCGTCCGCAACCAGCTGATTTCGGAAGATAGTCGCGCCCATGTCGGCCAATCTTCCGGTCCTTCGCCGATGACGCTCGCACAGCCAGGCCTTAGCATTTTGCCAAGCCTTTCCTGCGATGAAGCCCTCGGCGGAGGGATCGCCCGCGACAGCCGGCAGCGGATCCTGCCCATGCGGCGCGCCCGTCACAAAGAGCCTGCTCGACAGGCTCTCATTGCCCGTGAGGATGCGGGCATTCGGACTTGGGATGGCCCCCTTGGGGGGCCGCAGACATGATGAAAACGAAACGATGACATCGCTATTCGTACTCGATCCCGCGGCAGTCGGCACTTGCGACGCGGCGGACAAGCAGGGAGTGCTCGAAGCGCTGGCGGACCGTTTCGCCTCGGTTTACGCGCTGAACCGCGATTCCGTGCTGGAAGCGCTGGAAGAGCGGGAAAAACTGGGCAGCACCGGCTTTGGCCGCGGTACCGCGATCCCGCATGCGCGGCTGGACCCGCTGGCGCAGCCGGTCTGCGTGTTCCTGCGCCTGGCCTCGCCGGTTTCCTTCGATTCCGCCGACGGCATGCCGGTTGAGCTGGTATTCGGCTTGCTCTCGCCCGAAAAATCGGGCGCCATGCATCTGCATGCGCTGGCCGCGATCAGCCGCACCATGCGCGACGACCGCATGCGCGACCGGTTGGTGGAGGCACCGGGCGACGAGGCGGTCTATGCGCTTCTGGCCGATGTGTCCGAGCGGGATGCCGCCTGATCCGGCTGCCGATGGTGCGTCGCTGCACTGGCGCGCGCTCGAACGGCTGTATGCCTCGGCTCCGATCAACAACACCTTTCGCTCGACCCTGACGATCGAGCGCGAGGGCGCGGCCACGATCCGCTTCGACGTCGACGACAGCATGTTTCACGCGGCCGGTGCGGCGCATGGAACGATCTATTTCAAGATGCTCGACGATGCGGCTTTTTATGCGGCCAATACGCTGATCAGCGACCGCTTCCTGCTGACCACCTCGTTCAACCTGCAGTTCCTGCGTCCGATCAGGGGCGGCTCGATCCGGGCCGAGGGGCGCTGGATCAGCGGGCGGCGGCGGGTGCTGGTCGCGGAATCGCGTCTGCTGGATGAAGAGGGCGAGGAAGTGGGGCGCGGGACCGGCACTTTCATGCGCTCGCAGATCCCGCTTTCCGGCCTTCCGGGCTATCGCGCCAGCGGCTCCGGCAGCGGCGAATCGGGCAATTAAGGCAAATGGAGGCGCGCCTGCCTGCCCATGTCGAGGTTTCGGCCCTGGTCAGGGCGGTAAACAACGCGGGGGGTTTCGCGACAATACTTCGCAAGGGAGAGCGCGATGCAGGCACGATCCTGATAGCGACCCGGCATAGGAGCGACAGTTTGTGTCTCTACGAGCGGATGCCGGACCTTGATGGAAATCGCAAATGGATCCGCACACGCGAACAAGCTGTTGAAAATGAACGGGAATTCTCCGCCTATCTTGAAAAGCGCGCACAGCAGGACAGCGATTGCTGGATTGTCGATCTCGAAATCGCACAGGCAGAACGTTTTATCGGGTAATCGGGAACCGATGGCTTGACACAATCTCGCCACAAACCCAGATAGCGCCTCGCTAACGGACGGGCGTGGGCAGCTATCCGGTGCAGATCGGCATCGGTGGGCAAGCGCGCAGACGGGGAACGACCGGCAGGGTCGGTTCTGGCAGGCAAGTTTTTCATGGCACCGCGTGGTGCCGGCCTGCGGACACTCTGCGACAGGTGCGTTCACCGCATTCGATCGATTTATTGATGGGCCGTAAGGTTAAAGGCGCCAGCGCGCTGTCGCTGGCTGTCATGGCGGGTATCGCTCTGTTCGGTTTCGAGGGCACCCGCGCACATGCAGAAATGGGCGATTACATGCCCTTGGAAGCAATCGAGAATGTGGCGGGATCCGTCACCAACCAGCGGGAAGACAAGGCGGCGGCAGGCGGTTTCGTATCGCAGCCCGTCGTGCAGTCCATCCCCGAGACGCCCGAGGTGGAAAGCCAGAACGCGGTGCCGATGGCATCGAACCTTGGCGATTACCTGGCCGGCCTGCCGACTCCGTCGACGCTGGACCAGAACCTCAACTGCCTTGCGGGCGCGATCTATCACGAATCCAAGGGTGAGCCGCTGGATGGCCAGCTGGCCGTGGCGCGCGTCATCGTGGCCCGTGCGGCATCGCCCAAGTTCCCGTCGAGCTATTGCGGCGTTGTGTTTCAGCGGCACCAGTTCAGCTTTGTGCGCGGCAAGTCGATGCCGTCCATCAACAAGTCCAGCCGTGCATGGCAGCGCGCCAAGAAGCTGGCGCTGATCGCCGACAAGAACGGCTGGCAGAGCGAGGCCGAGGGCGCGCTGTATTTTCACGCCGATTACGTGAATCCGGGCTGGAACCGGAAGATGACCCGGCTGGCGCAGATCGACAATCACATCTTCTATCGCTGATTACGTCAGCGGGGGTGTGTCTTGCGCCCCCTCGCACCGATCTGCTCCCTCAGCAGGACCGAGATGCGCCGAGGGCCGCCGGGTATCAACCGGCGGCCCTTGCTAACGTCCTCAGGATTCGCGCAGTTCGACCCAGATCGGTGCGTGATCGCTGGCCTTCTCGCGGCCGCGATAGGCCTTGTCCACGCCGCTGGCGACCAGCCGGTCGGCCAGTTCGGGCGAGAGCAGCGCGTGATCGATGCGAAAGCCGTGATCGCGCTGCCAGGCGCCGGCCTGATAGTCCCAGAAGGTCCAGATCCCGCCGCGCGGGTGATGCAGGTCCAGCGCATCGGTCCAGCCATCGCCGATCAGGCGGAACCATGCATTGCGCGATTCGGGCTGCATCAGCGCATCGCTGGCCATGGCGTTGGGCGACCAGACGTCCTTGTCCTCGGGAATGACATTATAGTCGCCGATCACGATGCTGGGGATCTCGCCCGCGCGCAGATTGCGCCATGCGGGTGCGCAGCCGCTCCATCCAGGCCAGCTTGTAATCGAACTTGGGACCCGGCACCGGATTGCCGTTGGGCAGATAGATGCACACGACGCGCACGCCCTTGTAATCGGCTTCCAGATAGCGGGAATGCGTATCCTCGTCATCGCCGGGCAGGCCGCGCAGCACCTCGGTCGCAGGCTTGTCCCCGCGTGAAAGAATGGCGACGCCGTTGAAGCCCTTCTGCCCGTGCCAGATCGGCGTGTAGCCGGTCCCCTCGAACTCATGCGCGGGGAAGGTGTCGTCGCTCGACTTGATTTCCTGCAGGCAGGCGACGTCGGGCTGCGTTTCCTCAAGCCATTCGAGCAGGCGGGGCAGGCGCGCCTTTACCCCGTTGATGTTGAAGCTGGCGATCTTCATCGGAAGCGTGGCGATCAGACGGCGAAGCTGGAGCCGCAGCCGCAACCGCGCGGCGGCGTTGGGATTTTCGACCTTGAAGGCCGATCCGCCCAGCGATTCCACGTAATCCACGATGCTGCCGCGCACGAGATCGAGGCTGACCTCGTCCACCGCCAGCGTCACGCCATCGGTTTCGGCGACGATGTCGTCGCTCTCCGACCGCCTCGGTCAGGCCGAAGCGGTACTGGAAGCCAGAGCAGCCGCCGCCTTCCACCGCCAGCCGCAGGATCGCGGGCTTGCCCTGCTTGCGTGCGATCGTGGCGACGCGCTGGGCCGCATTAGGGCTGAGCTGGATGGGCGGGATCGACTGTTGTTCCATAGGCCGTCAGATAGGAGGCAGCGCCGCGCGCGGCAAGACGTGCGCGGCGGGCGCAGCGTGGCGGCGCATCAAGCGCTGCGGATATAGTTGCGCATCTCGCTCGCCTCGTGCTCGATCTGGTCGATGTGCGCCTTCACCAGGTCGCCGATCGACACGAAATCGATCATGCGCCCGTTCTCCACTACCGGCAGGTGGCGGATCCGCCGCATCGTCATCAGCGAGAGCGCTTCCCCTTCGGACATGTCGGGCGCTGCTGTCACCGCCGGCGAGGTCATCGCATCGCTGACCGGAGCGGAAAGCGCATCGGCGCCCCGTTCGTCAAGGCAGCGGATCACATCGCGTTCGGAGAAGATTCCCTGCACCGCCCCGGTTTCGTCGATCACCGGCATAGCGCCGATTCGGCGCGCGCGAAGCAGGGCCACGGCCTCGGCAACCGAATGATCGGCGCGGCAGGTGACGACGCCCGCGTCACGATTGGCGATGATCTGTGCGATATTCATAGGCTTGCCTTCCCCGTTCAACGTGGGGACCAGCCGGTTCGCGCGGGATCCGAACGCCCCGCTGATGCTGCGAAAGGCCAATCCGACGCATCTATCATGCCACTGTTCGTCTTTGCTTGCCAGTGTGCTGCGCAATCGCCATCTAGCGTGGCATGACTGGACGTTCCCCACTCGACGATCCCGATAAGGCCGCCTTTGCCTGGGGACGGTACAAGCGGATGATGAAGGGCATGCTGGCGCTGACCCTGACGACCATCGCGGTCGTGCTGGCGTGGCTGACGTACGAAAACGGGCTGCTCTCGATCCACTTTTATATCGCCTGGGGCCTGGGCATGGGTTTCATGATGATGCTGGTCGCAGCACTGATGGGGCTGGTGTTCCTGTCGAACGGGACTGGCCACGACGAATTGATCGATGACCGCATGGGCGAAGAGGCAAAGGATACCTGGGAGGACCGCTAGGGCGCAGCTTCGTCCGACGGGTAGAGGCGGTGATCCTCGACCGGCGTGCCGCCGATCAGGTGTTCCTGGATGATCCGCTCAAGCACTGGCGGCTTGCAGCCCCAGTACCAGACGCCTTCGGGATAGACGACCGCCAGCGGCCCGGCGGCGCAGACGCGCAGGCAGTTCGCCTTGCTGCGCATGATGCCGCCCTTGCGGTCGAGGCCCAGTTCGGCCAGCCGCTTCTTCAAATAGTCCCAGCTTTCCAGTCCCGTCGATAGCGGACAGCACTTGGGCTTGGTCTGGTCGGCGCAGAGGAAGATATGGCGCGTGAACGGCTGCCCCCCGCCCATCGCGGTCAGCGTCGCGGCTGCCTGGGGTAGGGCGATGTGCGGGCGGACGCTGGCCGCCGCGGTATCTCCACCCGGATCAGAGGCGTCCGGTGATGCGGGCAATCTCGCGCTCGACGATCTTCTCGACCAAGCCGGGCATGTTCTCATCCAGCCATTGCTTCAGCATCGGGCGCAGCATGTCGCGCACCACCTCTTCCAGCGGATTGCCGGGCGAGGGTGCGGCCGCTGGCCGGTTCGCTGCCTGCTGCAGAGCCGAGAAACGGTTGCGCAGCGCATCGGCGGCGGCCCCCGCGATCAGCCCTTCGGTCGTGCCCGGGTAGGGGTCGGTCACAGGTGCCGCCGCAGTCTCCTGCGCAGTCGGCTCCGGCCTTTTGACCGTTTCTTCTTCGGGTTCGACCAGTTCCAGCGGTTCTTCGCTGCCGGAGCGCTCATGTGCCGGGGCGGAATGGTCTGCAGCCTCTCCGTCGGACCGGGACTGTATCTCGTCTTTCCGATCATCGGCGCGCTCGCGGCCCGCCCAGACGATATTGTCGTCCCCTTCGGGCGGAGGAAGGATGATCGGCCGATCGCCATCGTGCATCGCGGCTTCGTCCTCTCCAGCTTCCTCCACATCGAAGGCATTGCTGTCGAGGCTGCGCAGGTCGAACACATCCGTCCGACCTTCATCCGCGATGTCATCCACCTCGGCAGGTTCGGCCGGAGGCGCAGCATCGGCGGAACGGGCACCAAAGGGGGAGGAGCGCTGAAAACCATACGGCGAAAAGCTGGCGGGCCGCTCAGGCACCGGCTGGCCGTTCTCGCGCGCGGCGTCGCGCGCGAACGTGTCCGCCGAACGCCGCGGTCCGTCTTCCCGCGAGATGACCTGTTTGATCGAGCGCAATATGTCCTCGACCGATGCCTCGCCGTCCTTGTGCGCCATGTCCTGATCCCCGTGCCGCTATTCGGCAGGGATTGTCGCGTCTTGCGCGGGCGTGTCAACGGTGCGTGTCGCTTGGGCCACAGGATCCGGTTCGAAACGCCAGTCAAAAATCGAATTGTCGATCGAATCGTAATAGACCGCAGGATCATAAAGCGGGCCGCCGACATCGAGGTTGAGATCGTTCGCCTCGGCCAGACCCATCGCCGCCAGCAGTGAGAAGCCCGCGACATAGGCGTTGCGCCGCGCCGTCACCAGCTGCACTTCGGCGCGCAGAAGCTCCTGCTCGGCGTCCAGGATGTCGAGAATGGTACGATTGCCGACCGAGTTTTCCGCCCGCACGCCTTCGAGGCTGAGCTGGGCCGCGGATACTGCCGAGGTCGTCGATTCGATCACGTCGATCGAGGCCTGCCAGGCAGTAAAGGCGCTGCGTACCTGTGCGATCACGTCGCGTTCGATGGCGATCTGGGTTTCGAACGTGGACGCGGCCTGGGCCTGCGCCTGGCGTTCCTGCGCGGCGGGAAGCCCGCCCTGGAAGATCGGGATGGTGATCCGCGCGCCGGCCTGAGCCGAGGTTTCCCGCTGGGCGAAATCGGCGCCGATGATGCCATTGCCCAGCGTGCCGAGGTAATCGGTATAGTCGCCGCCTGTGAACACGGACAGACGCGGCAGACGACGCGATCCGGCGACTTCGATATCATAGCGCGCGGCGTCGCTGCGCTCGCGCGCGGCGATCAGGTCGGGGTTCCGGTCGAGCGCTACCGCCACTGCGGTCTGCGGTTCGTCGGGCAAGCCGGGAAGCGGGGGCGGTGCCTCAAGCGAATCGGGTGCGGCGCCGACCAGCTGGACGTAACGTTCGCGGCTGCTGATCAGATTGGCCTGCGCGGTGGTCAGGTCGCTGCGCGCGATGGCGAGGCGCGATTCGGACTGCGCGACATCGGTGCGGGTCAGATCGCCGATCTCGAACCGGTCGCTCGTCGCTTCGAGGTTGACGCCCAGCGCCTCGACGTTCTGGAGGTTCAGGCGCACGACCGCCTCGTCGCGGATCACGTCCATGTAGGCGGCGACGACCTGGCTGAAGACGCTCGCTTCGGTCGCGCGCAGCTCGGCGCGCCCGGCCTGCACCCGCTGCTTCGCGGCCTTGATCGAGTACTTGACCGCTCCGCCGGAATAGACCGGCACGCTCAGCTCTACATTGGCGCCGAACACGCGGTCGGGCGCGGAGAACGAATTCTCGCTCTGCTTCAGGGTTTCCGAATACTGGCCCTGAACACCGACGTCGGGCAGCCCGGCAGCCTTCTGGATCGGCACGTTCTCATCAATGGCGCGCAAGTCGTAGCGAGCCGCGAGCAGGGTTGGGTTGCTGGTATAGGCGCTGGCGAGCGCGCCGCGCAGCGTATCGGCCTGTGCTGGCGTGATCAGCAGCGCACCCGCACCGCAGGCAAGCAACGCGCGCCTCATCAACTTGACCCCTCCGCGTGATGGCATCAGAAACTCCAGCCTTTCTCTTCCTTGAATTCCGCCAGCACGGGAATGCCCGTTTCGACCAGCGTCTGCAGCGCGACGGGCGCGTCGCCCGCTTCGCCTGCCTTGCGGCCGATGGCGATGCGGGTCACCCCGCGTTCCACGAGGCCGGTGACCAGCCGTCCGTCAGCGGCAAGCTGACCGGCTATCGCAGCCGGCAGCTTCTCGATCGCGCCGTCGATCACGATGAGGTCGTAGGGCCCATTGACTGCATGGCCGGCGTCAAGCGCACCATCGTGCCAGTCGCCCGCCTTGCTGCCGGCAAGACCGGACAGGCGGGTCGCAGGCTCCACCACATCGAGCGTGGCGACCATCGGTGCGAGCAGCGCCGCCAGGTAGCCGGTGGCGCCGCCGATCAGCAGGGCCTTGTCGGTCTGCACCGGCCTTGCGGTCTGCAGCAACATGGCCTGCGCGAACGGAGCCGACAGCGCGCGGCCCTGACCCAGCGGCACCGACCGGTCCATATAGGCGATGGCGCGCTGGTCGGCGGCCACATAATGTTCGCGCGGGGTGCCCGCCATCGCGGCCAGGACCCGCGGATCGTTGATCCCGCTGGGACGCAGCTGGCTTTCGATCATCGCCTTGCGAGCGGCGGCGAAGTTCTCGTCGCTGGCGGGCGTCTGATCGGGCTGGGGGGTCGCGGCACTGGCCATGGGAAACTCTCTCACGCGGATCGCGCCCGTAGTGCGGGCCGGTTGGGGACGGAATGCGGCGCAAGTACCGGTTCGGCCGGGATCCGTCCCGACACCCGCCTGCGCCAACGGCGCTGCTCTAGTGCATTGCGGCATGATCGCCAAGAGGCGCGCTGCGGCCTTCCTGCGGCTTGGCAGGCGGCCTGCTTCGGCTTACAGGGCGCGCATATCTTGTGGTTCCGGAACAGGAAGATTTGCGAATGGCCGATATGGTGGTGATCGAGGAAGAACATCTGGTCGAAAGCATCGCCGATGCGCTGCAATATATCAGCTTCTACCACCCGATGGACTACATCAAGGCGCTGGGCGAGGCCTATGAGGCCGAGATGAACCCGGCCGCGAAGGACGCCATTGCGCAGATCCTGACCAATTCCCGGATGTGCGCCGAGGGGCACCGCCCGATCTGCCAGGACACCGGCATCGTCAATGTTTTCCTGAAATGGGGCCAGAACTGCCGCCTGAATTCGGACAAGCCGCTGCAGGAGGTCGTCGATGAAGGCGTCCGGCGCGGCTACAACAATCCCGGCAACAAGCTGCGCGCCTCGGTCCTTGCCGATCCGGCGTTCACCCGCCGCAACACCAAGGACAACACCCCCTGCGTGCTGGATGTCGAGATGGTGCCGGGCGATACCGTCGGTATCGACGTCGCGGCCAAGGGCGGCGGCAGCGAGGCGAAGTCCAAGTTCAAGATGATGAACCCCAGCGACAATATCGTCGACTGGGTGCTTGAGATGATCCCGCAGATGGGCGCGGGCTGGTGCCCGCCTGGCATGCTGGGCATCGGCATCGGCGGAACCGCCGAACATTGCGTGAAGCTGGCAAAGAAGAGCCTGATGGACCCGATCGACATGGGCCAGCTGAAGGCGCGCGGGCCGCAGAACGATATCGAGAAGCTGCGGATCGAGATCTTCGACAAGGTCAATGCGATGGGCGTGGGCGCGCAGGGCCTGGGCGGCTTGGCGACCGTGCTGGACGTCAAGATCCTCGACTGGCCGTGCCATGCGGCGAACAAGCCGGTGGCGATGATCCCGAACTGCGCCGCCACCCGCCACGCGCATCTGACGCTGGACGGCAGCGGCCCGGCGTTTATCCCCGCGCCCGATCTGTCGGCGTGGCCCGACGTGGGCTGGAAGCCGTCGAAGGAAGCCAGGCGCGTCGACCTTGACACTCTGACCCGCGAAGAGGTTCAGGGCTGGAAGAACGGCGACCGGCTGCTGCTGTCGGGTTCGATGCTGACGGGCCGCGATGCCGCGCACAAGCGAATTCAGGACATGCTGGCAAAGGGTGAGGAGCTGCCCGTCGATTTCCGGAACCGCGCGATCTATTACGTCGGCCCGGTCGATCCCATCGTGGGCGAAGTCGTCGGCCCCGCGGGCCCGACCACCGCGACGCGCATGGACAAGTTCACCGACATGATGCTCGACCTCGGCCTGATCGCCATGATCGGCAAGGCCGAGCGCGGGCAGGGCGCGACCGAGGTGATTGCGAGGCACAAGGTCGCCTATCTGATGGCGGTCGGCGGCGCAGCCTATCTGGTGTCGCGCGCGATCAAGGACGCGAAGGTCGTCGCCTTCGAAGACCTGGGCATGGAAGCGATCTACGAGTTCCGGGTCGAGGACATGCCCGTGACCGTCGCGGTCGATAGCGAGGGCAACAATGTCCATACGCTGGCTCCGCTGGTCTGGCGCGACAGGATAGCAAAGGAACATCTGCTGCCAGCCTCTTGAGGAGCGGCAGGACGATTCCCTTGCACAGGTTCGTGTCCAAGGGGCGCAATTTTGCCCCCTTGGCACACCCATCTTCGACCAAGGACCCATAAGGTTCGACCGGTGACTTGCCTGCTATGGCGCGGATCAGCGGCAACGCCTATGCATCGATCAATGCAGGATACCGACCACGACAGACCGGAAGAAGAAGCGCCGCGCGTACCGCTGGTCAACGTGCTGCTGTCGATGGTCGCTTTCTGGGCCTGCTATTACGTACTCGCCACGGCGCGCAGCTTTCTGATCGGCTTCGAATTCCAGCAGGAACTGATGTGGCTGCGTCTGGTCGTCATCATTGCCAGCCTGGCCGTGACAATCCTTCTGTGGCTGCTGCTACGCGGTTTCGACAATCGCAGGCTATGGGTGCGGTTCGGTGTGGCCTTCGTCGCCGCTTTGCCGGCATCTCTGCTGCTGGCGGTCATCAACACCGAGGTTTTTCGCGAGGTAGAGGAGCGTGCGATGCTCCGGCTGAGCGAGGAGCAGGGGGTGCGGGTCAGACGCGACCAGGCCGGCAACATCTTGGTTGACGTCCCGCAGATGCCGGCAGATCTGGACGACCTGGATCCCGGGCTGGCCCCCGGGATGGAAGAAGCCATGAAGCGAGCAGGGCGCGAAGGCGGCAGCGATGGCAAGCCGATCTTCATCGACCGTGACATGCAGCGCAACATGATGTGGGTGCAACTGACCGACATCGCTCTGGGCCGCTACTTTCTGCTGCTCGCATGGGCCGCGCTCTATTTCGCGATGACTTCAGGCCGAACATGCCCGCGCCATCGAACGCCGCGAGGGCGAATACAAGCGGGCGGCCAAGGCGGCCGAGCTGAAGTCGCTGCGCTATCAGGTCAATCCGCATTTCCTCTTCAACACGCTCAATTCGCTCTCGGCGCTGGTGATGGTCGGCCGCAACGAGCAGGCCGAGACGATGATCCAGACGATCAGCACCTTTTATCGCCGTTCGCTGACGGGCGATCCGGTGGGCGATGTGCCGCTGGCCGAGGAGATCGAGCTGCAGCGCGCCTATCTGCAGATCGAATCGGTGCGCTTCCCCGACCGCCTGCGCATCGCCGATAGAGGTGCCGGCTGAACTGGAAAGCGCGCGCGTGCCGGGAATGATCCTGCAGCCGCTGATCGAGAATTCGGTCAAATACGCCGTGGCGCCCGTCAATCGGCCCGTGACCATCTTCATTTCGGCGATTGAGGAATACGGTCGGCTGGTGCTGACGGTGGCTGACAATGGTCCCGGTTCGCAAGAAAGACATGCAGGCGAAGAGGGCCAGCGCAAGGCCAGCGCGGCATCTGCCAGCAGCGCGGGCCCGGGACGGACAGGCGAGGGCCGTACCGGGTTCGGCATCGGGCTTGCCAATGTTCGCAACCGGCTCGAAACGCGGTTCGGCAGGGACGTGTCGGTCGTCAGTGGAGACACGGGCAACGGATGGCGGACCGTCATTCGCATGCCGCTGGAACGGAATACGCGGGGGGAATAGCGATGGCCGAGGGGTCGGGAGCAGGTTCGAGCAGCGATCAGGTGCTGTCCACGCTGATCGTCGACGACGAGCCGCTGGCGGTTGAGCGCATGCAGGTGATCTGCTCGCGGCTCGATTGCCTGCGCATTGTCGGAACTGCGGGTGACGGCGCGGCGGCACTGCGCATGATCGAGGCTCTGAAGCCCGAGTTGGTCCTGCTCGACATGACCATGCCCGAGGCGGACGGGCTGGCGGTGGCGCGGCGCATCGCGGAAGTGGTCCCCGACTACGCCGAACGCCCGGCGGTGGTATTCGTCACCGCACATGACAGCTTCGCCGTCGAGGCATTCGACATCGATGCGGTCGACTATGTGCTGAAACCGGTGGCGCAAGACCGGCTGGAGCGCGCGATCGCCCGCGCGTTGGCACGCAGGGGTAACGGATCGGCTGTGCCTGCCGACGACGGCAAGCAGGCGTGGATCTCGGAATTCTGGGTACCGCATCGTTCGGAATTGCTGCGCGTCGGGGTTGACGAGGTTAGCCGGATCGATGCCGAGCGCGACTATGTGCGCCTGCACGTGCCCGGCGGCAGCCATCTGCTGCTCGAGACGATCACTTCGCTTGAGCAGCGACTGGATCCCCGGAAGTTCATTCGCATCCATCGCTCCACCATATTGCGGCGCGACACGATCACTGGCCTGCGCCATGACGGGCTGGGCGTGTGGTCTGCCGAACTGGGCGAGCGCGATCCGGTGCGGATCGGACGTACCTATCTGAAATCCGTGAAGGCGATGGCAGGCCGGTAAGGCTGCGGTGCGGCGCGCGCAACATGTCCAAAAAAGTGGCCGGCACAGTGGCCGGCCCAGGGGAAAAGTCATTTCTTGTCCGCCTGTGGCGGAGGGGCATAGCCGGCCCGGGGGACTGGACCGGACCGGCTATTTACAGACGGCTCGGGATCAGCCGCCGTAACGGGCTTCGCTCACTGCAGCGGCGTATTGCTGGTCGCTGTGCTGCATTGCGGATTTCTTGCACGCGGCGCGCTTGCTCGCTTCTGCCGCGCCGCGGGCTCCCCGGCTTTCGGAGCAAACTTCATCCACGGCGCGCGCGATGCGGCTCTTGAATTCCTTTTGACCGGCGTCGGTGGTGAGATCGAGTCCCTGCATAGGACACTTCGGCTGTCTTCGATTCCTCGGCCATTGCAACCTGCGGGGCGGCCATGGCGAGAACCGGCAGTGCAGCCATGATCATCAGCTTCTTCATGGTTTCTCTCCTTCTCTACTGCGGCTCTCCGGTGCTCTCCGGTGCCTCGCCATTGTGGATAGGGGGATTCGCCGGGTCGCGCCGCAACCGCTCTGCAAAGTGGCGGGATGGGTCTGCCAGCAGCATAGGCCTTCCACGAGCGACTGACACCGACCGGCGAACGACATGAAGTTTTACAGAACGATGACGGCGGGGAAGATTTGCAAAGCCCTGCGGCATCAAGGCCAAGCTCGCTTCCCATGCCGCCACCTGCGCGTTAAGCATCACGAGTGGCGCTTTTCCTCCTCTTCCTGCTGGGTGTCGGCAATTTCGTGCTGCACAAGGCAGTGCTGGAAAGCGGTCATCCACTGCTGGGACAGATGCCGTGGTTCGTGCACATGCTGGGCGGGCGGTTCGGGCTGGTCGTGGAATATCTGCTGCTGACCGCCGCAATGCTCGTCTCCTACAACAGCGACGGCGCTGGCGGGACGGGAGCGGCACTCGCGTATCTGGGGTATACGGTCGCCAATGCGCTGGCGGCATGGCTGATCATCACACGCCGGGTGTAGGGCGCCGGGGATCGGGAGGACCGATCGGGAACCTGCAGGGCCGTTCCCGCGATTAGAACACATGATCGATACGCAAGATGTCTGGCTGGTCGCCAATCCCTCCAGCGGCAGCAATGACGATGATGCGCTCGAGGCGCTTTCCCATCACTGCGAAAGTGCCGGGCTGTGCCTCACTCGGCGCATTGCATTTCCCGAGGAAGCGCTGCCAACGCCTGCAGAGCTGGACGCGGCAGGATTGACGGTAATTGCCGTCTTTGCGGGAGACGGCACGATCAACGCACTGGCGCGGGCGCTGGAGGGGTGGGGCGGGGCCGTGCTGGTCCTGCCGGGCGGCACCATGAACCTGCTGTCCTTGCGGCTGCACGGACCGCGTTCAAGCAAGGAGATCGTGGACTCCGTCGTGCGCGGCGATATGCGCCGCGTGCGGCTTTCCGCCATCCGGGCCGACGGTCATATCGCATTGGCAGGCTTGTTGGCAGGGCCCGCGACCGCGTGGGGCGAAGTGCGCGAGTCGATGCGCGAACTGAACGTCGCCGCCATGGTCGAGGACACTGTGACCGCGGTGAGCGAATCGACCGAGGGCGTGCCCGTCCGCTGCATCGATCCCGCTGCCGGACGGCCGGAGGGCTATCCCTTGCTGATGGTAACGCCGCAGCGCGGGAGTTTTTCGATCAAGGCCTATCATGCGGAAGGCATTGTGGAATATGCGCAGCAGGGACTGGCCATACTGCGGCGCAACTTCCGCGACGGGCCGCATGACAATCTGGGGAACTTTACGACCATGCGAATGCAAAGTGCGGATGGCACCGGCATCCCGCTGCTGGTGGACGGCGAAGCGGTGAGAAGCGGCGCTACGGTTCGCCTTGCGTTGGATGAGTGCGGAGTCGACCTGATCGCCACGGGTGAACGGTGATGGACCGCGCAAAGGCCCTGAAGGGGCGCAACAAGACGTTGATTTTCCACTTTTCGGACATTCACTTCGGACTGGTCGATCAAGCCGCTGTGGACTGGGCGAAGGCGGAAGTCGGTCGGATGAAGCCGGATGCGGTGGCGATCACCGGCGACCTGACCATGCGTGCCCGGCACCGCGAATTCGATGCAGCGACGAGCTGGATCAATTCGCTCAATGTTCCGGTCACCGTCGAAGTGGGCAATCACGACATGCCCTATTTCAACCTGATCGAGCGCTTCACCGATCCGTACAAGCGCTTTCGCGGCATGCAGGACAAGGTGGAGGCGGAAATCGATCTGCCGGGCCTTGCCATCGTCTCGCTCAATACCGCGCCGCGCGCGCAGCCGCGCTGGCCGTGGAGCTATGGCTATGTCACCGATTACCAGCTGACCAAGACCCTGAAGGCGATCGATGAACTGCCAGGCGACCGCAAAGTCGTCGTTGCCTGCCACCATCCGCTTGTAGAGGCCGGAACCCGCGGAAAGGCGCTTACCAGGGGCGGCAACAAGGCGCTGGCCGAGTTTGCCAGGAGGAACGTGGTCGCGGTTCTATCGGGACATGTGCACGATGCATTCGACATCACCGCCGAGACGCCCCACGGCCCGGTCCGGATGATCGGGGCGGGCACGCTGTCGCAGCGGGTTCGCTCGACCCCGCCCAGTTTCAATGAACTGCACTGGGACGGTGAAACGATCGAGGTCGTCGTCCGCAACCTCGAAGAGGTGCCCACCGGCGACATGCAGATCGACGAGGTGCCCGAGGACGCCATGCCGCCGCGCAGGCCGGGAGAGCCGGTGGCGCCGGTGGGCAAGGTGCCCGCAGAAGATCCGCCGGTGCATTAAGGCGCTGCGCCGGTGTCGAAAACAAAAAGGGCGGCCCCGTCTGGGTGCCGCCCTTTCTGTTCGGCCCGAAGGCCGGATGCCGATTTGCAGATCAGCGCTTGCTGAACTGGAAGCTGCGGCGTGCCTTGGCGCGGCCGTACTTCTTGCGCTCGACCACGCGGCTGTCGCGGGTGAGGAAACCCTCGGCCTTGATCGCGCTGCGCAGCGCCGGCTCGAAACGCGAGAGCGCCTGGCTGATGCCGTGCTTCACGGCGCCAGCCTGGCCCGACAGACCGCCGCCCTTGACGGTGGCGATAATGTCATACTGTCCGTTGCGGTCGGTGACATCGAAGGGCTGGTTGATCACCAGGCGCAGCGTCGGACGTGCGAAATACACCTCCTGGTCGCGGCCGTTGACCGTGATCTTGCCGCTGCCGGGCTTGAGCCACACGCGTGCCACGGCATCCTTGCGGCGACCGGTGGCGTATGCGCGGCCCTGCTTGTCCACTTCCTTCTCGCGCAGCGGCGCAGTGGGAGCGGCAGGTGCCTGCTGTTCGGTTTCAGCCAGTTCGGCGTTATCCGTCAGATCCTTGAGGTCCGACAGGTCTTTCACTTCGTTCTCGGCCATCACGCTCTAACCTTGTTCTTACGATTGCGGGCGGCGACATCGAGCGTCTCGGGCTGCTGCCCGTCGTGCGGATGCTCGGTACCGGCATAGAGGTGCAGCGCCTTCATCTGCTGACGGCCCAGCGGGCCGCGCGGAACCATGCGCTCGACAGCCTTTTCCAGGACGCGTTCCGGGAAACGGCCTTCAAGCACCTTGGCAGGGCTGGTTTCCTTGATGCCGCCGGCATAGCCGGTGTGCTTGTAGTAACGCTTGTCCTGCAGCTTGTTGCCGGTGAAGCGCACCTTGTCCGCATTGATGACGATCACGTGATCGCCGCAATCGACATGCGGGGTGAAGCTGGGCTTGTGCTTGCCGCGCAGGATGTTGGCGATGATGGTGGCAACACGGCCAACCACCAGACCTTCGGCATCAATGATATGCCATTTCTTCTCGACCTCGGCCGGTTTGATCGACCGGGTCTGGGTGCTGAGCGCCTTCATGGCTTTCAGTTCCTTTGGTTGAATTGTCAGTGCACCGCGCAGGCCGAAGCGATTCGGCACCGCCGCGAAGTGGCCGCGCTTTTGCCGTTCCAAGCCCCTAAGTCAAGCGAAACCGGGCCATTGCCGGGAGGTAAAATGATACCGCAGCCGAATTTCTAGCCGCGTGGCGGTCCAGCCAGTCCCTTGTCCGCGCGCCAGTCAGCATGGCAATTTGCAAGGCACAGCACGCTTGTCAGGCCCAGCAGCACATAGATCGCCCATGGCTCGCTCATGCCATGCTTCAGAGTTTCGATGACGATGCCGACAGGAAACAAGGCCGCGGCGATCCAGGCCAGGTAGCGAAGCGCACGCGCGTGCTGTTCATACATGTAATGACAAGTCCCAAGAATGATACGATCCGCCGACGTGGTTAGTATGCGACCGTTCACAATCGCTGAACACTCGGCGGGCCGGGAGAAATTTGCGACAAGGCCCAGATGTCGGGAAGCCACTGCCGCCGAATCCCCGGTCGTGTCACAGCGGCAGCCCGATCCAGCGGGCGCCGTGCGGCGAAGCTCAACGAAGCACACTTCCCGGCATGCGGTCCCGGTACCCCATGGCATGAGCGCCCCAGACCGTGACGCAGACCAGCAGCGCACCGAACAGCTGGTGCGCCACCGCGATCCACAGCGCCACCCCGCTCCACACCGTTGCGATCCCCAGCAGGATCTGGGTGCCGAAGACGATATGGATCGCGACCGAGATCGGCCGCTGGGTCGCGCGCAGCTTGCGCGCCAGCACGATCAGGAAACCCACCGTGACCCACGCCCACCAGCGGTGAAGGAAATGCACCATGAACGGGTCTGCCGTGAACGCATGCCAGGCACCCTGCGACCAGTCGACGCCGTCAGGAAAGAACGATCCCTGCATCAATGGCCAGCTGTTGAACCAGCCGCCGCCCGCAACATAACCAGCGTTGAGCCCCGCCATCCATGCGCCATACAGCAACTGCAGCGGCACCACGGCCATCACGGCCAGTGGGAAGCCGCGCAGCCGCGCCCTTGGCTGTCCCTGCGCGTAATTGCCCAGGTCCAGTGCAGTCCAGACCAGGCCGCCCAGCGTGAAGAAGGCCGTCATCAGATGGATCGACAGCCAGTAATGGCTGACA
Organism: uncultured Alphaproteobacteria bacterium; assembly: GCA_963752785.1. Lineage (GTDB taxonomy): Bacteria > Pseudomonadota > Alphaproteobacteria > Sphingomonadales > Sphingomonadaceae > Croceicoccus. Next base: position 194,204 of record CAVVZE010000007.1, on the reverse strand, counting down.
TCGGTGCGGCCCAGTTCCTGCGCCTCCGCTCCGATGCCCGAGCTGACCATCAGCCAGCCGAACACGCCCTGCAGTCCGCCCAGCGCCAGCAAAGCAAGCAGCCGGGGCTTGAAGCCGATCGGGATCGCATTACGCACCCAGAAGAACACCAGCGGAACGGCAAACGCCAGCCCGATCACTCGCCCCAGCAGCCGGTGAAGCCATTCCCAGAAATAGATGAACTTGTATTGCGCCAGCGTCATGCCCGCCGGACCGTTCACCTGCGTATATTCGGGTATCCGGCGATAGGCGTCGAACTCGTCCTGCCATGCCTGCTCGCTCAGCGGCGGGAGGGCGCCCGTCACCGGCTTCCATTCGGTGATGGAAAGGCCCGATTCGGTCAGCCGGGTGATCCCGCCTACCAGCACCATCGCGACCACCAGTGCCGCGACGACAAAGAGCCAGCGCGCGATCGCGTTGGGACGAGCGGGACCGTAATTCGCCACCGCTTCCAGGGGAATGCCATCGTTATAGGGTCTCACGGCGCCGTGCTTTGCCATAATTGCGGGAATTGGCAAGTGGCTGCCAACACAGCTTGCCTCAAGGGGCATGTTACATTATATCATGCATTACGATGAAGGCCCCGCACTCCTCCTGCCGGCACACGGCGACCGACCGCGGCACGCGCTCGCGGCTCGACCGCGTGGGCATCCTGCTGTCGGGCGCCTGCGCCGTCCATTGCGTTGCGGGGCTGGCGCTGGTGGGACTGCTCGGGCTTGGCGGGCTGGGGGTGGGCAGTCCCTGGCTGATGGCGCCGGAAATTCACAAATACGGGCTGGTCGCGGCGATCGTCGTCGGCGTGCTGACGATCGGGCTGGGTGCGCTGCGGCATGGCCATGTGCGCCCATTGGTGCTGGGTGCTTTCGGCATCGGGCTGATGGGCGTCGCGGTGGCGGGCCCGCACGGCGCGGCCGAGGCGATGCTGACGATCGCAGGCGTGGCCGTGCTGGCGGCGGGGCATGTGCTGAACATCCGGGCCTGTTCCATGGCATGCTGATCGCTGCCGGTCGGCGCCGTTTCCCTTGAACTGCGGCCCGCTGGCGCTATGTCGCCTTGCATGGCTCCGAACACGAACATGATCGCGATCACGGTGAACGGGGAAACCCGCCGCGTGCCCGAAAACACCAGCATCGCCCATCTGGCGCGCATGCTGGAACTCGATCCGGCGAAGGTCGCGGTCGAGTGCAATCGCCATGTCATCCCCCGCACGACGCTGGAAACCGTGACCCTGCACGAGGGGGACGAGCTGGAAATCGTCCACTTCGTCGGTGGCGGCGACCATCCGGTCGCGGGCGGCGGCGGCGACCATCAGCCGGGGGTGATGGCGGACGATAGCTGGACCGTGGCGGGCCGCACCTTCCGCTCGCGGCTGATCGTGGGCACGGGCAAGTACAAGGATTTTGCCCAGAACGCAGCGGCGCTGGAAGCGAGCGGGGCCGAGATCGTCACCGTTGCGGTGCGCCGCGTCAACGTGTCGGACCCCAAGGCACCGATGCTGACCGACTTCATCGATCCGAAGCAGGTCACCTATCTTCCCAATACCGCGGGCTGCTTCACTGCGGACGACGCGATCCGCACGCTGCGGCTGGCGCGCGAGGCTGGCGGCTGGGACCTCGTCAAGCTCGAGGTGCTGGGCGAGGCCAAGACGCTTTATCCCGACATGCGCGAGACGCTGAAGGCGACCGAGGTGCTGGCAAAGGAGGGCTTCCTGCCGATGGTCTATTGCACCGACGATCCGATCGCGGCGAAACAGCTTGAGGACGCGGGCGCGGTGGCGGTGATGCCGCTGGGCGCGCCGATCGGGTCGGGGCTGGGCATCCAGAACCGCGTCACGATCCGCCTGATCGTCGAGGGGGCCAATGTGCCCGTGCTGGTCGACGCGGGCGTGGGCACTGCGTCCGACGCGGCGGTGGCGATGGAGTTGGGCTGCGACGGGGTGCTGATGAACACCGCCATTGCCGAGGCAAAGGACCCGATCCTGATGGCCCGCGCCATGAAGCTGTCGGTAGAGGCGGGGCGCGCGGCCTATCTGGCGGGGCGCATGGCGCAGCGCCGCTATGCCGATCCGTCCAGTCCGCTGGCGGGGCTGATCTGACCGATGGCTCCGGGCATTAAGCCCCTCCCTTAACCCGATGCTAACCCTCTGGCGCGAAAACTGACGGCTACGCGCGGCTCCCTGGCGAATCGCGCGGGGGCGCAGTGCCGGACAGTCGCAGGGTCCGGGCAAGCAGGGGAACTACCGGATGGGCTATCTCGACACGGCGAACCTGGCGATCGCCGAAATGCGCGAGTTCGCCGAATTCGAACCGGCAGAGCAGCGCTATATCAGGCGCAGCCTCGACGTGGGCCTTGCCCGCGCCGATGCGTTCGAGCGCTGGGCGCGCAACGATCAGGAAGGTGCCTCGATCCGGCGGCAGTACCTCGCGTACCAGGAATTGAACGCCTTGCGCGGGGCGGTGCCCGATTCGCGAAACGATGCGCGGCTGGACGGCTATATCGGGCGGCTGGTGCGCGTGTCGGTGTTCGACCTGGGCGAAGGGTGCCTGTTCGGCTTTCCCGCCTATCGCTTTCTGTACGAGCGGCTGCTGGGCCCGGATGCCCGTCCGTGGCTGCCCGCCGCCTTCTGCGCGGCTGCCGCGCTGCCGCAGATCGCGCCCGAACGGCGCAAGCAATTGCTGCATTCGATCAGCGAGGCGGCGGCGTGCGCGCCGGGCTGGTCGCGGCGCAGGCCGGGCTTTTTCCCGGACTACCTGCCTGCCGACGAGGAAATCGGACTGGGCGAGGGTTAGGGTCTGCCGTTTCGGTTGACGCGTGCCGGTTGAGAGGGGCCGGTTGACACAGGCGACACATCCTACAGCCGCCGTCACCCGGCCGGAACCCGCGGAAATGCTGGCGTCACGCCTTGCCGGTTGACACATCGGGGGGTGTGCGAAATCTCGACCATGGCAAAGAGCATGCGCGCCGCTGCGGCGCGGTGTCGATGCCTAGCGGATCGCGTGCATGTAGGACAGGCGCATGTCGCGCGCCACTAATCCAGCAGCAGCGCCAGGCTGACCCGTGCGGTGCCGGTGCGCAGCAGGCCGATGGAGCGCGCCGCCGCCGAGGACAGGTCGATCACGCGGTTGCCGTGGAACGGGCCGCGATCGTTGATCCGCACCACGACATCCTCGCCATTGCTGGCATTGGTCACGCGCACCCGGCTTCCCAGCGGCAGAGTGCGGTGCGCCGCCGTCAGCCGCGCGGGATCGAAGATCTCGCCGCTGGCGGTGCGGTTGCCCGCAAGTTCGCTGCCGTAGAAGCTGGCCTCGCCGCTGCCGATATGGCTTTCGGGCGCTGCCGGGGCCTCGCCGCTGCCGCCGACCCGCGCGGCGGCGACCGGCTGCGCCCCGACGCTGGCCCCGTTGCTGGCCTCCACGCCGGCCATCCCGGTGCCCAGCCGGACGACATCGGGCCGGCTGTCGTCGTCGTACAGCGCCAGCGACAGGATCGCCGCCAGCCCGGCCAGCGCACCGGTCGACGCTGCCAGCAAGTGCCGCTGCGATTTCAGCCTGAGGAACATGCGCAGCCGTTCGCGGCGGCTGGGCAGCGAATGGGCCGAAGAGTGTTCGGGCGTGGCGGGGTCGATAGAATGGTCCATACCCAACCAACGGACGCCCCCCCCTTTACTGTTCCGAGAATGTTCCGGCAGCGCGGCCATCCGGTCCGACGGTTCGCCGTCCAACTGCGGGTTTGACCTGACGCCACATTCTGGCCACTATCGCGGGTCTGCCGATAACGAGCAGGAAAAAGGGGAATTTCGATGAAGTTGAAGCCCGTGGCACTGGCCGCATCCGCAATCGCATTCATGGCGCTGGGCGCCTGTTCGGAAAGCCAGGAAGAAGCACAGGAAGACCTGGTCGAGCAGCAGTACGAATTGGCCGAGGACGTGCTTGAGGAACAGGCCGATCTGGCCGAGGCGCAAGGCAACGAAGTGCAGGAAGAAGTGCTCGACGCCAAGGCCGACGCAATGGGCGAAATGGGCGACGAAGCCGAAGACGCGGTCGACGCAGCCCAGTAAAAGATGGCCAGTAAAAGACGGCCAGTAAAGGGCGGCCAGTAAAAGGCGCCCGGTAACAGGCAAACGGCATCGGTCGGCGCATGATGCGGCGGCCGGGTCCGGGGCGGCGTCCGTCATCTGGCGGGCGCCGCCCTTGTGTATGCGGCACGCGCGGCATGATGGGTGGTGACAAGGGCGGGCGCACCCGGCTAAGGTTACAATCGTAACCAGAATGTCCTTTCGACCATCCGGAGTGTTTCCATGCGCCTTGCGCTGACCGACCCAATATCGATTGGCCCGATGGCGAGCGGCCGCGTGTCCAGCGGCGTGTTCGTTTCCGCCGCGGCTTCGCTGGCGCTGGCTGCTTGCGCCACCCCGCAAGCGGAGCCTCCGTCGATGAATTCGCCGATTGCCCGGCCGGCAGCCTCGCCGATGGTGTCGCCCATACTGACGAGCCCGGAGGCGCGGGACACCTCGACCTATGCGCGGCCCGAGGAAGCGCGGGTGACGCATGTGGCGCTCGACCTCGCGCTCGACTTCGAGGCGAAGGACGTGTTCGGCACCGCGACGCTGGACATCAAGGCCGACGAGGATGCCGAGACGGTCGTGCTCGACAGCGACGGGCTGCGGATTTCCTCGATCACCGACATGCAGGGCCATGCGCTGCCCTACACCGTGGGTCCGCATGACGAGAAGCTGGGCGAGCCGATCACCGTCGAGATGGGCGATGCGCGGCGGATCGAGGTGACCTATCGCGCCGCACCCGATGCGGCAGCGCTGCAATGGCTGGACCCCGAGCAGACCGCGGGCGGCGAATATCCCTATCTGTTCAGCCAGGGGCAGGCGATCCTGAATCGCACGTGGATCCCGACGCAGGACAGCCCCGGCATCCGCCAGACCTGGGAAGCGCGCATCATTGCGCCCAAGCCGCTCACCGTCGTGATGTCAGGCCTGAGCGGCGGGGAGCCGGTGGACGTGGGCGGGGATCGCCGCGCGTTCAGCTTTCGCATGGACAAGCCGGTGCCCCCCTATCTGATCGCGCTGGCGGCGGGCGATATCGTGTTTCGCGAACTGGGCCCGCGCACGGGCGTATGGACCGAGCCGGTGATGCTGGACCGCGCCGCGGCCGAGCTGGCCGATACCGAGGCGATGGTCGCGGCGGCGGAGTCCCTCTACGGCGACTATCGCTGGGGCCGCTACGACATGATCGTGCTGCCGCCGTCCTTCCCCTATGGCGGGATGGAAAACCCGGTGATGACCTTCCTGACGCCGACCTTCATCGCCGGCGACCGCAGCCTGACGGGCCTGGTCGCGCACGAGCTGGCGCATAGCTGGTCGGGCAATCTGGTGACCAATTCCAACTGGCGCGATTCGCTGGCTGAACGAGGGCGTGACCTCGTACTTCGAGGGGCGCATCACCGAGGAGATCTATGGCGAACAGCGCGCGCGGCAGGAAGAGGCGCTGAGCTTTGCCGCGGTTCAGGACGTGCTGGACGAGGTCGGGGCGGACGATCCGGGCACCGCGCTGCACCAGCCGGACGATGTGGAGAGCGCCGGCAGCGAGATCGTATACGACAAGGGTGCGGCCTTTTTGCGCACGGTCGAGCAGATTGCCGGGCGCGAGCGGTTCGATGCGTGGCTGCGGCAATGGTTCGACGATCATGCGTTCCAGCCCGCCACCTCGCAGATGATCCTCGAGGACATGCAGCAGAACCTGGTCGCGGGTGACGAGGAGCTGGGCCGCAGGCTGAAATTGCGCGAGTGGATCTTCGAGCCCGGGCTGCCCGACAATGTGAAGCGGCCAGATCCGCAGGCGTTCGCGGACGTCGACCGGGCGGCGGCTGCCTATGCCGCGACGCGCGACCCCGATGCGGCGGCGTGGCAGGGATGGAATTCGGCCGAAAGGCTGCGCTTCCTGTCGGCCCTGCCCGAGGAGATGAGCGCGTCCCAGCTGGCCGCGCTGGACAGCACGTTCGGCCTGTCGGAGAGCGGCAACAACGAGGTGCTGTTCGCGTGGCTGAACACCGCGCTGGCGAACCGCTATGAACCCGCGGTGCCGGTGGCGGAGGCGTTTCTGGCCCGTGTCGGGCGGATGAAGTTCGTGTCGCCCCTGTTCCGCACGCTGATGGGTGAGGGCGAATGGGGCCAGCCGATCGCCCGGCGGATCTATGCGAAGACCTATCCCACCTATCACGCGGTGACGCGCGGGGCGGTGGACCGGGCGATGAAGTCCGCGGACTAAGGGGCTAATTGGCTGGAGGGGCGATCTGTCCTTCCAGCCAGGCCGCCGCCTGCGCGGGGGACGCCTTGTCGGCCGCGCGGTCGACCATCAGGTTCGCCTGACGCATTGCGTCTATCGAGATCGCATCGTCCAGCCCCTGCAGCGCCCGTGCCACGCGCGGGTTTGCCGATGCCTGCGGTGAGAGCAGCACCACCGCGTCATAGCGGGGCAGCGCGCCGCGCGGGTCCTGCAGCACCTGCAGGTCGAGCGCGGCGATGCGTCCGTCCGACGAAAAGGCGGTGATCGCATCGACCGTGCCGTCCGCGATGGCGCGGTACATGAAGGTCGGGCTGTACTGCGTGATCGAGGCGAAGCGCATCGGGTAGCGGGCCTTGACCGCCTCCCATTCGGGCCGGTCGGTAAACTCCAGATCGGTGCCGAGGTCCAGCGCGGGCGAGCGTGCGGCGAGGTCCTCCAGCGTCGCGGGGGCGCCGGGATCGCTGCGCACGGCAAACGCATAGGCATTCTCGAACCCCAGCGGGGCCAGCAGGGTCACGTCGTCGCGCTTGGCCAGTTGGCGGCGCAGTTCGTCGAGCATCGCCTTGCGGTCGGGCGTGTCGCTGCGCTGCAGCACGTTTGACCACAGCGTGCCCGAATAGTCGACATAGACATCGATATCGCCCGAGGCGAGCGCGCGATAGGCGATGCTGGAGCCGAGATTGTCGCGCCTTTCGGTGGCGAAACCGGCGCGCTGCAGCCGCGCCTCGATCAGGCTGGCGAGGATATATTGTTCGGAGAAATTCTTGGCGCCCACGGTGATGACGGGGCGGTCCGATCCGGCGCCGAGCGGCACCAGTGCGAAGGCCACGATCCCCGCCATGCCCGCCGCCGCGCACCACAGCCGCCACGATGCGCGGCGCGCGAGGCCCGATGCCGCCAGCGCCAGCAGCCCATCGACCAGCAGCGCGACCGCCGCCGCGGCGATGCAGCCGACCAGCACCAGCGTCCAGTCCTCGGTCTGGAGCCCCGCGAAGATCAGATTGCCCAGGCTGGGCTGCCCCACCGTGGTCGCCAGCGTGGCGGTGCCGAAGGTCCACACCGCGGCGGTGCGGATGCCCGCCAGCATGACCGGCGCGGCCAGCGGCAGTTCGACAAAGCGCAGGCGCTGGCGGCGTGTCATGCCCAGGCTGTCGGCGACTTCCAGCGCGGCGGGATCGACCTGCTCGATCCCGGCGACGCCGTTGCGCAGGATCGGCAGCATGGCATAGAGCGTAAGCGCGGCCACCGCGGGCAGGAAGCCCAGCGCCGGTATCGCCAGCCCCGTCGCGCGGCCCAGCAGCAGCAATGCCGGATAGAACAGCGCCAGCAGCGCAAGACCGGGCACAGTCTGCACGATGGCGGTGGCGGACAGGATCACGCTGCCCAGCCGCGCGCGCCCCGCCGCCAGCAGCGCCAGCGGCACACCGATCAGCAGCGCCAGCGCCAGCGCCGCAAGGCTGAGCCCGACATGCGCCTGCAGCAGGGCGGGCAATTGCGAAAGGGCGCTGTCGAGCGAGTTCATGCGCCGCCTTTCAGCGCCAGCAGCGCCCCCGCCTGACGCAGCGGAGGATCGACCAGCGCGCGCACCGCCGCATCGCCGCTGGCGGCCAGCTGCGCGGGCGGCGCAAAGGCGATCGCCTTGCCCCCGTGCATCACCAGCACGCGGTCGGCCAGCGCCAGCGCCTCGGCCACGTCATGGGTGACCATCACGCTGGTCAGACCGGCCTCGTCATGGCGCTTGCGATAGGCCTCTCCCAGTGAGGCGCGGGTGGCGGGGTCGAGCGCGCCGAACGGTTCGTCAAGCAGCATCAGCGCCGGGCGGCTGTAGAGCGCGCGGGCAATGGCGACGCGCTGCGCCTGTCCGCCCGACAGCCCGGCGGGATAGCGGCGCGCCATGTCTGCGGGCAGTTCCATCATTTCGAGCAATTCGGCGACGCGGGCCTCGTCGTGCCGGCGCCGGCCCGCGATGCGGCTGGGCATGCCGATATTCTCGGCCACGGTGCGGTGCGGGAACAGGCCGATGTTCTGCAGCACATAGCCGATGCCGCGCCGCAATTGCTGGTGCGACAGGCCGGCGGTGTCCTGTCCGCCGATCAGCACACTGCCGGTGTAATCCGCCACCAGCGCATTGATGCAGCGCAGCAGGCTGGTCTTGCCCGCGCCCGACGCGCCGATCACCGCGACGAATTCGCCTCGCGCGATGGCAAGGTCGATGCCGCGCAGGATCCGCGTCCCGCCCTTTTCCAGCGCCAGGTCGCGCAGTTCGATCATGGGGCGTTCCACCGATTCCGGCCCGTCAGTCCCAGCTCAGGGGGCGGGCGACATGTTCGAGCGGCTTGCGTTCCGCGGCGATGCCGAAGAACCTGGTCGCGACCGCGGCCAGCATCATCAGCGCCGCGCCCAGCAAATACCCCAGCAGCACCTGGTCGCGCGATCCGCTTTCGATCAGCAGGCCGAACACATAGGGCGCGGCGGCCCCGAACAGCGTGCCCAGCGCATAGAACACCGCAATCGCCAGCGCGCGAATCTCCAGCGGGAAGCTTTCCGCCGCGGTCAGATAGGCGGCGCTGGCCGCGGCCGAGGCGAAGAAGAAGGTCACGCTCCAGCACAGGGTCTGGGTGGTGGCGGTCAGCAGCTCGGCCTGGAACGCGAAGCCGGTGGCGGCCAGCAGCAGGCCCGATGCGCCATAGGTCAGCATGATCATCGGCCGGCGGCCCCAGCTGTCGAACAGGCGGCCCAGCAGCAGCGGGCCCAGCACGTTGCCCGCCGCGAAGGGCAGGATGTAATAGCCCACCCGCGCGGTCGGCACGCCGTAGAAATCGGTCAGCATCATCGCATAGGTGAAGAAGATCGCATTGTAGAAGAACGCCTGCGCCGCCATCAGCGTCACGCAATAGAAGGTGCGGCGCGGATAGCTGCGGAAAAGCGTGCGGATCACCTCGCCCAGCGGAGTCGCGCGGCGGGGGCGCAGCGTGTTCTTCTCGGGCGGGGGATCGGGCATGTGCAGGCCTTCGTCGGCGATGCGGCGTTCGATGTCCGAAATGATGCGTTCGGCCCGTTCGGGCTGGCCGTGGGTGACCAGCCAGCGCGGGCTCTCCGGAATGTAGCGCCGCAGCCACAGGATCACGAGGCCGATTCCCGCACCGCCGAAAAATGCGACGCGCCAGCCCAGTTCGGGATCGATCACCCGCGGGTCGAGCAGGATCAGCGAGGCCCCGCTGGCGAGCGCCGCACCGATCCAGAAGCTGCCGTTGATGACAAGGTCGGTCCAGCCGCGCCGCCGGGCGGGGATCAGCTCCTGGATCGCCGAATTGATCGCGGAATATTCGCCGCCGATGCCCGCGCCGGTCAGGAAGCGCATCAGCGCGAAACTCGGCAGGTCCCAGGTGAAGGCGGTGGCTGCCGTGGCGACGAGGTAGAGGCCGAGCGTGATCGAGAACAGCTTCTTGCGGCCCCAGCGGTCGGTCAGCCAGCCGAAGAACAGCGCCCCCGTGACGGCGCCCAGCAGATAGGCCGAATTGGCAAGGCCGACATCGGACGCGCTGAAGCGCAGCACCGGGCTTTCGCGCAGCGCGCCCGCGACGGAGCCTGCCATGGTGACTTCCAGCCCGTCGAGGATCCAGGTGATGCCCAGCGCGACCACCACCAGCCAGTGAAACCGGCTCCACGGCAAGCGGTCGAGCCGCTGGTGGATGGCAGGCGAGGGGGTCGTGACAGGCGTCCTCGGATCAAGGGAAACGGCGGGCAGGCGGCACGCTAGCCATCATCGCGCGCGATGGCCAGAGCGCCGCGTGCCCGCGTCCCTTAATCGATGAACAGCAGCGCGGGCGTTTCCAGCAGGCGTTTCAGGGCCTGCACGAACAGCGCGGCTTCGTAACCGTCGACGATGCGGTGGTCGAAGCTGGAGGAGATGTTCATCACCTTCCTCGTCACGATCTCGCCGCTCACGCGGGTCAGCTTCTCGGTGATCTTGTTCGGCCCGACGATGGCGGTTTCGGGCGAATTGATGATCGGCGTGGTGGTGACGCCGCCGATCGGGCCCAGCGAAGTGATGGTGATGGTCGATCCGCTGAGTTCGTCGCGGCTGGCCTTGCCGTCGCGGGTGGCGGCGGAGAGGCGGGCGATCTCCTCGGCACATTGCCACAGATCCATCGATTCCGCGTTCTTCAGCACGGGGACCGCAAGGCCCTTTTCGGTGGCGGTGGCGATGCCGCAGTGGACCGGCGCATGCTGGCGCAGCACGCCGGCTTCGTCGTCGTAATGCGCGTTGCAATGCGGGAATTCGGGCACGGCCTTGACCAAAGCGCGCACGAAGAAGGGCAGGATGGTGAGCTTGGGCTGGTCCTTGCCGCGGCTGGCGTTGAGCGCATTCCGCGTGTTCTCAAGCTCGGTGACGTCCACTTCCTCGACATAGGTGATGTGCGGGATGCGGCGCCATGCGTCCTCCATGCGCTGCGCGATCTTGCGGCGCAGGCCGACCACCTCGATCTCGTCCACGCCGGTGCGGGTGGCATAGCGGTCGTCGCCGCCGGAGAGATAGCGGTCGATGTCCTCGGGCGTGATGCGCCCGTTGCGGCCCGTGCCACGCAGGCGTTCAAGCTCGATGCCGAGCTTCGCCGCGCGGCGGCGCGTGGCGGGGGCGGCCAGCGGGAAGCCGGCGGGCGCGCTGCTGCTGCTGGGCGCAGGGGCGGATTTCGGAGCGGGGGCCGGTCTGGGCGCGGGCGCGGGGGCCGGCTTCGAGGCCGGAGCCGGTTCGACCTTTGGCGCAGGCGCCGGGGTCGGTGCGGGCGCGGGCGCCTCGGCGGCGGCGTTGCCTTCTCCCTCGACCTCAAGCTCCACCAGTACCGAGCCGACCGCCTTCATCTCGCCCACCTTGCCGTGCAGCGCGACGATCTTGCCGCCGACGGGGGTCGTCATGTCGACGGTGGCCTTGTCGGTCATCACGTCGCACAGCGGGTCGTCCTCGGCGATCTTGTCGCCGACATTGACGTGCCATTCGACGATCTCGGCCTCGGCCACCCCTTCGCCGATGTCGGGCAGGCGGAAATGATAGCGTCCCATCAGCGGTACTCCACGGCGGACTTGAGGGCTTCGGCAAGGCGGATCGGGCCGGGGAAATAGTCCCATTCGAACGCATGCGGATAGGGCATGTCATAGCCGCACACGCGGGCGATGGGCGCGCGCAGATGGTCGAAGCAGCGCTCCTGCACCAGTGCCGACAATTCCCCGCCGAAGCCGCCGAAGCGCGAAGCCTCGTGCAGGATGACGCAGCGGCCCGTCTTTTTCACCGAGCGCACGATGGTGTCGATGTCGAGCGGCACGATGGAGCGCAGATCGATCAGCTCGGCATCCACGCCGCTGTCGTCGATCCCGGCCTTGGCGACATGGACCATGGTGCCGTATGCCAGCACGGTCGCCTCGCGCCCTTCGCGCAGGATGGCGGCCTGGCCCAGCGGAACCTCGTAATGGCCCAGCGGAACCTCGGCATAGGGGTCGCCCGAATTGGCCCAGGTCTTCAGCTCCTCGTCAGGGCGGCCATAGAACGGGCCGTTGTAGAGGCGCTTGGGTTCGAGGAAGACGACCGGATCATTGCTCTCGATGCTGGCGATCAGCAGGCCCTTGGCGTCATAGGGGTTGGACGGGATCACCGTCTTGAGCCCCGTTACATGGGCGAAGATCGCCTCCGGGCTCTGGCTGTGGGTCTGGCCGCCGAAGATGCCGCCGCCATAGGGGCTGCGGACCGTGATCGGGGCCCAGAACTCGCCGTTGGAGCGATAGCGCAGCCGCGCCGCCTCGCTCACCAGCTGGTCGTAGGCGGGCAGGATATAGTCGGCGAACTGGATCTCGGGCACCGGGCGCAGGCCGTATGCGCCCATGCCGATTGCGCTGCCGATGATGCCGCCCTCGGTCAGCGGCGCGTCGAAGCAGCGTTTGAGGCCGTATTTCGTCTGCAGACCCTCGGTCACGCGGAACACGCCGCCGAAATAGCCGACATCCTCGCCGAAGATCAGCACGTCGTCGTCGCGGCCCAGCATGACGTCCAGCGCGCTGTTGAGCGCCTGGATCATGTTCATCTTCTTGGTGCCGGTCTCGGGAAGGCCGGCATCGATGGCGGCGTCGTTCACGGAAGGCTGGTTTTCCACCATGTCAGTTGCTCCCTTCGCCGGTTCGGGCATCGCGCCGCTGGTGCAGGCGGGCGCGCTGTTCCTTGAGCCGCCAGTCGGGATCCTCGAACACGTCCTCGAACATCTCGTCGATGGGGGGCTTGGACTGGCCCAGCGTGCCGATCGCCTCGGCTTCCTTGACCGCGACGCGGACCTTTTCCTTCAGCTCGTCGGCCAGCGCGGCATGCTGGTCCTCGTCCCATGCGCCCAGCGCGATCAGGTGATCCTTGAGCCGGTCGACCGGATCGCCCAGCGGCCAATGATTCGCCTCGTCCTTGGGGCGGTAGCGGCTGGGATCGTCGGAAGTCGAATGCCCCTCGGCCCGATATGTGTAGAATTCGATCAAAGTCGGGCCGTTGTTGGTGCGCGCGCGTTCCGCCGCCCACTGGGTCGCGCCCCACACGGCCAGGAAATCGTTGCCGTCGACCTTGATGCCGGGAAAGCCGTAAGCGAGCGCCTTGGCCGCGAAGGGCAGGCGTTCGGGCGCGGCGAAACCGGCAAAGCTGGAAATGGCGTACTGGTTGTTGGTCACGCACAGGATCGTCGGCGCCCGGTACGCGGCGGCGAAGGTCATCGCCTCGTGGAAGTCGCCCTCTGCCGTGGTGCCGTCACCGACATAGGCAAGGCTGATCTTGGTGTCGTTCTTGTAGGCGGACGCCATCGCCCAGCCCACCGCATGCACGAAACGCACGCCCAGATTGCCCGAGATCGAGTAGAAATCGTAGTCGCGCGCCGACATCAGGATCGGCAGCTGCTTGCCCGCCAGCGGATCCTCGGCATTGCTGAAGATCTGGTTGCACATGGTCGTCAGCGGATAGTTGCGCGCATGCAGCCAGGCGGCGGCGCGATAGGTGGGGAAGAACATGTCGCCCTTGTCCAGCGCCAGCGACTGTGCGGCGGCGATCGCTTCCTCGCCGGTGGACTTCATGTAGAAGCTGGTCTTGCCCTGGCGGTGGGCGCGGAACAGCCGGTCGTCGAACGCACGGGTCAGCATCATCGCGCGCAGCCCCTTGATCAGCGTGTCGGCGCTGCAGCTTCGGGTCCCACGGGCCGACCGCCTTGTGATCGTCGTCCAGCACGCGGATCAGCTCGTACGGCAGGTCGCGCATGTTGGATTCGTGTTCGGCGATGTCGGGACGGCGCACCGCGCCCGCCTTTCCGCGGTTCACGTGGCGGAAATCGATCTCCGTCCCCGGACGCGAAGGCGGTTCGGGGATGTGGAGTTCGAGCCGGGGCAGGTTGGGCCGCGCGACCTCACTAGAGACGGGGGTGTCGGTCACATTATCCTCTCTCAGCGATTTTGCTCATCATCGTGCCCGAACAAGCAGGCAAATGAAATTTTATGACTGAGTAATTATATTACCACAGAGTCGCAGCCGGATCAATCGCCGCCCAGCAGTTCGGAAGCGTTTCGGAGCCCCTGGGGTTCCGGGTCAGTCCTGGGGCAAGGGGCGCAGTTCAAAGCGCGCGCCGCGCATGGCGGGAGCCAGTCGCAGCTCCATGCCGTGCCGCTGCGCGATCGCGCGCGCCAGGGCGAGGCCCAGTCCGGCGCCTTTTTGCCCGCCATTCCCGGAGGCTCCGTTCTGGGCCCGGCCGAAACGTTCGAAGATGGTTTCGCGGTCTTCTGGCGGCACGCCCGGCCCGTTGTCTGCCACCGCGACCAGCGGCCCGCCATCCCCACCGCGCGTCACGATCAGGCGGACCTGCCCGCCCGGCGGCACATATTTGAACGCATTGTCGAGCAGATTGGTGATCAGGCGCGAGAGCTGGATCTCGTCCCCCTGCATCGTCACGCCTTCGTCCGCTTCCAGCCGGAAATCATGGCCGGTTTCCTCGGCGCTGGCGGTGTAGAGATCGGCGATATTGGTCGCGAGCGCGCTGATGTCCACTTCGGCAAGGCCTAGCGGATTGCCGCGCTGCGCTTCGCTCTGCGCGATGTCGAGCAGCGATTCGAGCGTGGCGACGACGTGGCGGATCTCGCCGCGCGCGGCGACCAGCCGCTCGGTGGTTTCCGCATCGGGATCGCGCGCCTGCGACTGGGCCTGGATCGCGCGCACCAGCCGGTTGTCGAGATGCATCAGCGGGGTGCGCATCTCGTGCGCGATCTGGTCGGTGGTGTCGCGCTGCGAGCGCGCCAGCCGGTCCAGCCGGGTCAGCGCGGCGCTGGAATGGCGAGTCAGCTCCTCGATCTCGTCCTTGCGCGACCGGCCCGTGTCCAGCGCGGCAAGGCGATGCGGTTCGGGATCGCGGAACGCCTCGTTGATGCGCGTCACCCGGCGGGACAGGCGGCGCGCGGTTATGTATCCCGCGACCCCCACCGCCATGACCACGAACAGCCCGCCCGCAACGAAGGACAGGCCGATCTGGTTGAGCTGGATCAGCGTCCACCCCGTCTCGCGCGCGGCGAGCAGGCGCATGCCGCCCGGATATGTCACCGAGCGGGCAAAGGCGGGGCGCCCGCCGGGCAGTACGATCGAGCCTTCGTCCGGACCTCCGCCCGTGAAGTCGGGCCACTGCGACAGATCGCCGGCCAGCCGGTTTCCGTCACGGTCCAGCAGCAGGAAATGATTGCCCGTTCCCGCCGGGCTCGCCAGATCGGTGCTTTCCTCGATATGGGCGATCAGCTCGCCCCGCCCGCGCGAGGCGAGGATGTCGGACATGTGGCGGATGTCGGCGTCGACGTCCCAGCGCACCGTCGCATCGGACATGCTCTCGAACTTGGTGGTGACCAGCCATCCCAGCACCAGCACCACCGCGATCGACACCGCGATGGCCCAGGCGACCAGCCGGGTGAATATCGAATCGAGCAGTGATACCCGTTGCACGCGCGCCCCCGCCATGCGGCAGAAGCCTACCTGCCGTCGAGCAGACGGTAGCCGGTCCCCCAGATCGTTTCCAGCGCGGGCGTGGCAAACCCGTCCTCAAGCTTGCGGCGCAGGCGGCCGATATTGACGTCGACCACGTTGGTCTGCGGATCGAAGCCCATCTTCCAGACGTCGCGCAGCAGCATCTCGCGCGTGACGACGTCGCCGGCATGCTCGATCAGGTAGCGGAACAGCTCGAACTCCTTGGGGCTGAGCGGCAGGTGCTTGCCTGCGCGGAAGGCGGTGCGCGCCTTGACGTGGCATTCGAACGCGCCGTGAATGATCACCGCGCTATGCGTCTGCCCCGCCGCGCGGCGATGCAGCGCGCGCAGCCGGGCCAGCAGTTCGGTCGCCTCGAACGGCTTGGCAAGATAGTCGTCGGCGCCCGCGTCCAGCCCTTCGGCCCGGTCGATCGTGCGGCCCAGCGCCGACAGCATCAGCACCGGCGTGCCCACGCCGCTGTCGCGCAATTGCTTGACCACGGTCAGCCCGTCGAAATCGGGCAGCATGCGGTCGAGGATGATGACGTCGAAATTGCCGACCCCCGCCTGTCGCATCCCCTCGGACCCCGTGGGCGCCCAGGTGACGCGGTCGCCCGAGGCCTTCATCAGTTCCTGAAGATCGGCGGCCGTGCGGCTGTCATCCTCGATATGCAGGATGTCGAGGCCATGTTTTGCCATCCGGACGGTTCCTTTTGTCGCTACGGTCTGTGTCGCGACGCTGCGCGCGTAATTCATGTTTGGCCTACCGATCTACAGAATGAGGATACCGCCTTAAATCCGCCTGCAACCGCACATTTGCTGACATAATGCTAACACATGCCGTCATCGGGGCGTCCGTCCCGGATTGGGGCAGCGCATGGCCGTCCCGGCGGTGCGTTTCAGCGGCCCAGCACCCGCGCGAGGATCGCTTCCAGACGGATCAGCACGTCGGGATCGCGCGCGTCCTGCGCGGTCAGAACCGCGCCGCCCAGCGCATGATCGATCGGCGAAGGATCGCGCTGTGCGGGCAGGGCCGCGACGAGGCGTTCGACCGTGCGGCGCGCAAGATCGCCATTGGCGTGCATCTGCGCGACCACCTCGCCGACATCGACGGCCTCGCCCTCGCCGCGCCAGCAATCGTAGTCGGTCACCATGCCGAGCAGCGCATAGGGCAGCTCGGCCTCGCGGGCGAGGCGGGCCTCGGGCATGGCGGTCATGCCGATCACGTCCGCGCCCCACTGGCGATAGAGCCGGCTTTCGGCGCGGGTGGAGAATTGCGGACCCTCCATCGCCAGATAGGTGCCGCCGCGCGCGACCTGACCGCCCGCGGCCTCGACCGCATCGGCGGCCATCGCGGACAGGCGCGGGCACACCGGGTCGGCCAGCGAGACATGGGCGACAAGGCCGCTGCCGAAGAAGCTGGCCGGGCGGCCCGCCGTGCGGTCGATGAACTGGTCGACCGCGACGAAATGGCCGGGGGCGAGATGCTCCTGCAGCGATCCGATCGCGGAAATCGCCACGATATCGGTGCAGCCCGACCGCTTGAGCGCGTCGATATTGGCGCGGGCGTTGATCTCGTTCGGAGGGATGCGGTGGCCCCGGCCGTGGCGCGGCAGGAAGCGCAGGTTCACCTCGCCGATTCGGCCGAACAGGATCTCGTCCGAAGGCTTGCCGAAAGCCGAACTGACGGGCAGCCATTCGGCATCCTCCAGCGCGTCGAGCTTGTACAGGCCCGAGCCGCCGATCACCCCTATCGTCCATGCGCGTGTCATGGCCGTGTTCATATGCCTTGCGGGCCGGGCTGGACAAGCCGGAGTTTTCGCGCTTGGAGCGCAGGCGATGAGCCGCTGGGACGAACATCTGCACGACAGGCTGGCCGCGCTGGCCGCGCGCGGGCAGCGGCGTTTCCCGCGCGCGGCCGCGCTGCGGCCCGGCGGCCGCCTGTCGCTGGGCGGGCGCGAGGCGGTCGATTTCTCGAGCAACGACTATCTCGGGACTGGCGCTGCATCCGCTGCTGGCCGAGCGGGCGGCGGATCATGCGGCGCGGCTGGGCGCGGGTTCCGGCGCGTCGCGGCTGGTGACCGGAACGCTGGAAGCGCATCTGGCGCTGGAGGCCGCGTGGCGGCGCTGAAAGGCACCGAGGCGGCGCTGGTGCTGGCGAGCGGCTGGCAGGCGAATGCGGCGCTGGTGCCTGCGCTGCTGAAGGCGATGCCGGGCGCGGCGGTGTTCACCGACCGGCTGGTGCATGCCAGCATCCACCACGGCTGCGCGGCGGCAGGCGTGCGCGAGATCCGGTTCCGCCACAACGACCTGGCCCATCTGGACGAACTGCTGGCCCGGCACGGAGACGCGCCCGCGCGCATCATCCTGACCGAGAGCGTGTTTTCCATGGACGGCGACTGCGCCGACATTGCACGCGCTGGGCGCGCTGGCCGACCGGCACGACGCGTTGCTGGTGGTGGACGAGGCGCATGCGACCGGCGTGCTGGGGCCCGGCGGGGCCGGACTTGCCCACGGCGTCGCGCGGCGTCGATATCGCGATGGGCACGTTCAGCAAGGCGCTGGGCGGGTTCGGCGGCTATCTCGCCTGCTCGGGCATGATGCGCGACTGGCTGGTCAATGCGGCGGGCGGCTTCGTGTTCTCGACCGCGCTGCCGCCCGCCGTGCTGGGCGCGGTCGGACGCGGCGCTGGAACTGGTGCCGCAGATGGATGCCGAGCGCGCGCATCTGGCGGCGCTGGGCGAGCGGCTGCGCGCCGGGCTGGCGCGGCTGGGCATCGACAGCGGCGGATCGACCACGCAGATCGTGCCCGCCATCGTCGGCGGCGAGGAGGATGCGCTGCGCCTGTCGGCCCTGCTGGACGAGCGCGGCATGATCGGCTGCCGCGATCCGCCCGCCGACGGTCCCGCCCGGCACCAGCCGCCTGCGCATCGCGCTTGCGCGCGGGCCATGCCGCAAGGCGATGTCGATGCGCTGCTGGCGGCGCTGGAGGATGCGCGGTGAAGCTGCTGTTCGTGCATGGCTGGGGCTTTGACGCGCGGTTCTGGGACGGGGTGGCGGCGTGCCTGCCGGGCGCGGACTGCGTGCGCGTGGATCGCGGCTATTTCGGCGAGGCGGTCTGGCCGAGCGTCGAGGAACCATGCCTTGCGGTGACGCATAGTTTTGGCAGCATGGCGCTGCTGGCCGATCCGCCCGCGAATTGCCGGGGGCTGCTGGCGATCAACGGTTTCGACCGCTTCACCGAGGGCGAGGGAAGGGCAGGCGTTCCCCTGCGCGTGATCGACCGCATGCTCGCGCGTCTGGAGGGCGATGCGGCTTCGGTGCTGCGCGAATTTCATGCGCGGCTGGGCAGCGACGTTCCGCAAGGCCCGCTCGATCCGGTGCGGTTGAGGCAGGATCTTGCGGCGCTGCGCGACGATGATCGGCGCGAGGCGACAAGAGGTTCGCGGAGCCGATCATCACGCTGAACGGCGCAGACGATCCGCTGCTCTCGGCCGCGATGCGGGCCGAACAATTTGCCGATGCGGCGGATCTGCAGCGCGTGACGCTGGACGCCGGCCATTTGCTGCCGCTGACGCATCCCCGAGCTATGTGCGGCTTGGATCAGACGCTTGCAGGCGGCGGCATGATGGCGGAGCGTGCCGCCGCCATTGCCGCTGCCTTTGGAGGGGCAGAGGACTACGACCGCCATGCGCGCGTGCAATCCCTGGCCGCCGAGGCGCTGGCGGACCGGATCGCCGCGCTGGGGCTGGACGCGCCGCAGGTTCTGGAATTCGGCTGCGGCACCGGCTTTCTGACCGAGGCGATGATACGCCGCGGAGTGGGCGGCGAATGGCTGGTCACCGACCTTGCGCCCGCCATGGTCGAGCGATGCCGGAACCGCATCGGCAATCGGCCAGGGATAACCCATGCGGTTCTTGATGTCGCGCACGGCGAACCGCCGGGGGCGGGCGATTACGATCTCGTCACGGCAAGCCTTGCCGCGCAATGGCTCGACGATCTGGGAGGCGCGGTGGAGCGCATGCTCGATTGGGTCAGGCCCGGCGGCCATGTGCTGTTCAACACGCTTGCAGCGGGCACTTTTTGCGAGTGGCGCGAGGCGCTGGCGAAGGCGGGAGCCGCGGCAGGAACACCTGCCTATCCGGCGGCAGGGGAGATCGCAGCGATCCTGCCGCAGGCGCGAGTCCGGTTCGACACCGCCGTGCTGATCGACCGCCACGCGGACGCGCGCAGCTTCCTGGCCTCGCTCAAGGGCATCGGCGCGCATGTGCCGGCCGAAGGTCATCGCCCGATCAGCGCGGCGAGGATGCGCGCCGCCATGCGCCATTTCGAGCGGGCGGGCGCCGCCGCCAGCTATGAAGTCGTGACCCTGCATTTTCGCCGCCCTCTGGAAAGAAGCTTATCATGACCCGACCGATCGTCGTTGCCGGAACTGATACCGATGTCGGAAAGACCGTGTTCGCCGCCGCGCTGGCGGGCGCGCTTGGTGCGCATTACTGGAAGCCGGTGCAGGCGGGATTCGACCCCTTCGAAGGCCGGATGGAAGGCGATGCCGACCGCGCTGCGCGGCTGGGCGGCATTCCCGCGGAGCGCATCGTGCCCGAAGTGCACCGGTTGGAGACGCCCTGCTCGCCGCACCGCGCGGCGGAGATCGACGGCGTGGCGATCGATCCCGGCGCGTTGGCAATACCGCAGGTCGAAGGCCCGCTGGTGATCGAGATGGCAGGCGGGCTGATGGTGCCGCTGACGCGCGCGGTGACGTTTCTGGACGTGATCGCGCGCTGGCAGGCACCGGTGGTGCTGGTCGCGCGCACCGCTTTGGGCACGATCAACCATAGCCTGCTGTCGATAGAGGCGCTGCGGCGGCGCGATGTGCCGCTGGTCGGCGTGGCCTTCATGGGCGAGTCGAACGAGGACAGCGAGCGCACCATCTGCGAAACGGGCCAGGCCAGGCGGCTGGGGCGGATCGACCGGCTCGACCCGCTGAACGCCGGCACGCTGGCCGCCGCCTTCGCCGCCGGGTTCGAGGTGGAGGACTTCCGGTGAGTTCGATCTGGCATCCCTTCACCCAGCACGGGCTGAACGAGCCGATCCCGCTGATCGAGCGGGCCGAGGGCGCGACCCTGTTCGCGCAGGACGGGCGGCGGATCATCGATGCGATCTCGTCGTGGTGGGTGACCACGCACGGGCATTGTCACCCGCCGATCATGCGCGCCATCGCCGAGCAGGCGGGCAAGCTGGACCAGCTGATCTTTGCAGGTTTTACCCACGAACCGGCGGAAACCGTGGCGGCGGGGCTGCGCGCGATCATGCCCGAAAGCCTGACGCGGGTGTTCTTCTCCGACTCCGGATCGACCGCGGTGGAAGTCGCGCTGAAGATGGCGCTGGGTTTCTGGACTCGACGTTGGAGAGAGCCGCAGCCGGATCGTGGTGATGGAGCATAGCTATCACGGCGACACCATCGGCGCGATGTCGGTGGGCGCGCGCGGGGTGTTCAACCAGCCCTACGATCCGCTGCTGTTCGACGTGACCAGCATTCCGTTTCCCGCAGCTGATCCGCAGCCGACGCTGGACGCGCTGGAGGCGGCCTGCGCGGACGGCGCGGCGGCGCTGATCGTGGAGCCGCTGGTGCTGGGCGCGGGCGGCATGAAGTTCTACGCGCCGCAAGTGCTGGCCGAGATGCGCGCGATCTGTGCGCGACATGGCACATTGTTCATCGCGGACGAGGTGATGACCGGCTGGGGCCGCACCGGCACGCTGCTGGCGTGCGAGCAGCCCGGTGTCGTTCCCGACATCCTGTGCCTGTCCAAGGGGCTGACCGGCGGGGCGATGCCGCTGGCCGTCACCATGGCGAGCGAGCCGATCTTTGCCGCGCATCTGTCGACCGATCGGGCCAGGATGTTCTTCCACTCCTCCAGCTATACCGCCAATCCCATCGCCTGCGCCGCTGCCGCCGCCAACCTGGCGATCTGGCGCGAGGAGCCGGTGCTGGAGCGGGTGAAGCGGCTGGAAGCCCGCCTGGCCGCGCGAGTCGACGCGCTGGCCGACCGGCGCGCCATCCGGAGCGCGCGCGTGCGCGGCGGAATCGCGGCGTTCGAGCTGGGAGAGGGTGACGGCTACATGGCGGGCGACGCGCCTGCGATCATGCGGCACTGCCTGGAGCGCGGCGTGCTGCTGCGCCCGCTGGGCAGCACGATCTATGCGATGCCGCCTTTCTGCATCGGTGAGGACGAGCTGGACCGCGTGTTCGAGGCGATCGCCGCGATCTGACTGCGCGCTGTCCCGTACAGGGACGTTTCATCCCGCAAGCCCTTCTAATCCCGAAGGACAGTTGGTTCCGGGCCCCCTTACGACCTAGACCGGCATCGGCGCATGGCGGGCAGGAGCCCCGTGCGCCGAAATGCATATCGGGGGGTTTTTGAATGCGCGTACTCGTGACGGGATCGGACGGCTACATCGGCGCGATCCTCGGGCCGGACCTGATGAAGCGCGGCTTCGACGTGGTCGGCTGCGACACCGGCTATTACAGCGCGGGCTGGCTCTATCCCTCGCCCGATCCGGTGCCGATGTCGATCCGCCGCGACATTCGCGCGATCCGGGCCGAGGATCTCGCTGGCTTCGACGCCATCGTCCACCTGGCCGAGCTGTCGAACGATCCGCTGGGGCAGCACGACCCCGAGATCACCTACAAGATCAATCACGAAGGCACGCTGAGCCTGGCGCGCGCGGCGCGGGCGGCGGGGATCCGGCGCTTCGTCTATACCTCGTCCTGCTCGGTCTATGGCGCGGCCAATGCCGATTACGAATTCGTGGACGAGACGACGCCTCCCAATCCGCAGACCGCCTATGCCGAGTGCAAGGTGCGGGTGGAGCAGGACCTGGGCGCGATGGCGGGCGACAATTTCGCGCCCTGCTTCCTGCGCAACGCGACCGCGTACGGGGCCAGCCCGCGCATGCGCTTCGACATCGTGCTCAACAACCTGTGCGGCCACGCAATGACGGCGGGCGAGATCCGGCTGACCAGCGACGGCACGCCATGGCGTCCGCTGGTGCATGTAAAGGACATCTGCCAGGCGATCCGCCTGTCGCTTATGGCGCCCGAGGACGACATTCGCGGGCAGATCTTCAATGTCGGCGATACGGATTCCAACTACCGGATCATCGATGTCGCGACCATCGTGTCGGAGACGTTCCCCGGCTGCAGACTGACCGTGGGCGAGAGCGACGGCGACAATCGCAGCTACAAGGTGGGTTTCGACAAGATCCGCAAGGTGCTGCCCCGCTTCCGTGCGAATGGACGCCCGAGCGCGGCGCCCGGCAGCTGCGGACATTGTTCGAGGCGATCCAGCTGAGCGAGGACGATTTCAATGCCGCGCCGTACACGCGGCTCAAGATCCTGTTGCAGAACAAGGACAAGAAGCTGCTCGATTCAGAGCTTTGCTGGACGCTGCCCGTCGTCTGAAGCGATGGGTGCGTGTTCGCGCCGCCAGGCGATCGTCTGCCGCAGTGCCTCGTCCAGCGGGGTGCTGGCCTGCCAGCCGGTGTCGCGCGCGATCCTGGTCACGTCGGCGGCGATCAGCGGGGCTTCGCCGGGGCGGTCGGGCAGCGCGCCGATGCGGATCAGCTCGGGCCGCCCGATGATGTCGCCGATGCGCGTGACCAGATCGCGCAGCCGGATGGCTTCGCCCGACGCGACATTATAGGCGCCGCTGGCTCCTTTGTGCGCAAGCGCCGCGATGCCATGGCCGACATCGTCGATCAGCGCGAAATCCCGGCGGACGAGGCCGCTGCCGGTCCGGGCCGCTTCGCCGCGCAGCAGGCTGTCGATCACCGAGGGGACCAGCCGCGCCGCCGCCTCATGCGGGCCGAACAGGTAGAAGATGCGAGCCCAGGTCAGCGATACGCCCAGCGCGCCGGCACGCGCGGCGGCCATGTCGTGCAGCTCCGCCTTGGCCCGGCCATAGCGGGATTGCGGCGCGATCGGCGTCGCATCCTCGCGGCAGGGAGTGTCGCTGGCTGCATATTCGGCGCAGCTGCCGCAGCCCACGACCTGCGTTCCGCCCGCCTGCCAGAAGCTCTCGAACAGCGCCATGCCGGCATCGCGCCACTGGTCGTTGTCGGGCGCGTCCCACAATCCGCCGCGGCGGCTGCGTGCCCAGGCGGCGTGGATCAGCGTGGCAGGGCGGTGGCGGGCAAGCACCTCGTCCACCGCGGCGGGGTCGAGCAGGTCCACCTGTTCCCACCGCTCGTCCGGGGGCGCATCGGCGGGGCGCCGGCCGAGAGCGACGATGGGCCGCCCCCCGCTGCGCGCCGTGGGCCGCAAGGCGCGCACGATAGCGCTTCCAACAAAGCCGCTGGCGCCGGTGATCATCACGGGCGCACTCTCATGCATTGGGGTTACCCCCGCTTTGAGCCGTGCGATAACCCGGATGAACCGCTGCCCCGCCTTGCACAAGGTCGCTGCTTGCAGGATTATCGGATTGTATTTTCAGGGGGGCATGCATGAAAGTTGTCATTCTCGCGGGCGGTCTTGGCACAAGGCTCAGCGAAGAAACTTCGGTCCGGCCGAAGCCGATGGTCGAAGTCGGCGGCAAGCCGATATTGTGGCACATCATGCGGCATTACGCGCATTTCGGCTACAAGGACTTCGTGGTCTGCTGCGGCTACAAGGGCGAGGTGATCAAGGAGTATTTCCTCAACTATCGTTCGATCAGCAGCGATTTTTCCATTGATCTGGGCAGCGGCAACATCGAATTCCACTCCCCCTCGGACGAGGACTGGAAGGTCACGCTGGTCGACACCGGCGCAGGGTCGATGACCGGCGGGCGGGTGCGCCGCGTGCGCGACATCATCGGGGACGAACCGTTCTGCCTGACCTATGGCGACGGGCTTTCCAATGTGCCGATCGACCGGCTGGTGGCGTTCCACAAGACGCAGGGCAAGTGGGCGACCGTCACCGCCGTGCTGCAACCGGGCCGGTTCGGGGCACTGGGGATGAGCGAGGATGGCCGCGACGTCACCGGCTTTCGCGAGAAGGGCACGCAGGACGGCGGGCATATCAACGGCGGCTTCTATGTCTGCCAGCCCGAGGTGTTCGACCTGATCGAGGGCGATTTGACCATCTGGGAACGCGACCCGATGGAGCGGCTGGTCGAGCTGAACCAGCTGGCCGCGTTCCGGCATGACGATTTCTGGCAATGCATGGACACGCTGCGCGACAAGACCGTGCTGGAGGAAATGTGGGAGCAGGCGGACTGCCCGTGGCGGCAGGTCTATGCCGGGCAGCCTGTCATTGCGCCAGAGGTAGCAGGGGCAGGCGAGAAGGTCGCTTTCCTGCCGCGCACCAGGCAGACCGCGTAAACCGGGCGGGCTAATCCGGGCAGGCGAAAGCGGGCGGGGCGCCTAGTCGAAGCGCGCGAACGGATTGCCGCAGGCCTCGGTGATGCCGGTGTAAAGCACCGGTTCGCCGGCTGCGCTGCGCTGGAAATAGTTCGATCCCATCATGAACCGCGTGGCCACGCGGCGGACGAAGGTCTCGTAAGGGCCCTGTCCGCCCAGCGCCTCGTCCAGTGCGGCAAAGCCCGCGACCTGCTGCATGTACATCAGCGGCCTGACCTTGGTGAGGTCCTCGTCCGACTTCATGTAGTCGGATGCGAACGCTTCTGCCGAGCCGGGGGCGATCGGGTCGTTCGGAATATAATGGCGCACCAGCGCCGCATAGAAGCTCTCCACATCGGACGACAGGACGAACGTACCCCCGGCCGCCAGCAGTACCGCGCCGGCACCACCGCCGATCAGCGCGTTCCTGCGCGTGATTTTCGGAATGAATGTCGCCATATCTCTACCCCAACAGCCTTTCTGCCGAGCGCAGCGACATCGCCGCCGCGGTCAGTGTGGGATTGACGCTGCCGCTGGTGGGGAAGGTGGACGTGCCCACCACCACCAGATTGCGCACCGCGTGACTGACCAGATCGCTGTCGATCACCGAATTCTCGATGCTCGTCCCCATGCGGCAGGTGCCCTGCACGTGGCCCAGCGTGGGCCAGATCTTGGGTTCGCGGATCTCCTCGACCGGCAGCGGCTTCAGGATCTCGGGCAGGCGGCGCATCGCGTGGTCAAGCGTGTTATGCGCATATTGCGACCACGGCGCGAACTTGACTGCGGGCACGTCGCCCCCGTCGTCGAACACGCCGTTTTCGTACTGCATGTGATCCTCGACATAGAGGCCGAGCGGGATGCATTCGCGCCAGCGCCCGGGCGGATCGAGCCGGACCCCGTGATCGAAGCCGTTCTTGAAGATCAGGAAGCTGGTCCCGCGATCCTTCGTGCGCCCGTCCTTCAGCAGCGACAGGTTCATCGTGGTCGTCGCGGTCCCCCCGTCGTAATGCTGCAGCCCGTCGAGATAGACCTCGACATTGGCGAGCATCTTTTCGCCCAGATAGCGGCCCACGCCGTGCCCGCCAATGCCCGAACGCAGCATGATGAACGGCGACCACAGCGCATTGGCGCCCAATACGCACAGATCGCATTTCGCCTTGTAGTCCTTGCCGCCCTGCCGGAACTGCACCGATTTCACCACGCCATCCGCGGTATCGAGCATCTGCACCTCGGCATCCACCACGATCGAGACGGCGGGGTGCGAGAGCACGTCCTGAAATCCGTTCAGCGCGTTGAACTTGGCATCCACCGGGCACAGGTGGCAGCGCGAGGTGGAGCAGCAGCGATTGCGGCTGCTCGCCTCGGTCGCGCGCGACAGCTTGGCGGTCGGCATCGGGTAGTGCAGGTGCCCCGGCTGCGCGCGCATCATTTCGTCCGCAGTGGTCAGGTGGTGGTGCGGCTGCGGAAAAGGCGCGGTGCCGGGGTAATGCTCTTCCAGCTCGTCCGATCCCGCGATCAGCATCTTGCGCTCGGCCTGTTGGTAATAGGGCACCAGGTCGTCATAGGTGATCGGCCAGTCCACGCTGGTTCCGGTCATCGCATGGACGCGAAAATCGTCTGGGTGGAGGCGCGGGGTCAGTGCCCACCAGCAATTGCTGCTGCCGCCCAGCCCGATCGTATAGGCCCATTCCTTGTGGAATTCGCCGATGTTCCTGTAGGTCTGGTGATTGTCGATGGTCGAGTTCTGCAGGTTCTGCAACTGCCACTGATGCGTATTATATCCGCCCTTCTCGATGATCAGGACGCGCTGGTCGGGCCGCTCCTGCAGGTATTTCATCAGGAAAAACAGCGAACCCATGCCCGAGCCGACGACTACCAGGTCCCAGCTGTCCGATGCGGCATCTTGTGCGCTGATGAATTTGATCGCGATCCTCCCCCTTGGATTGCTGGACGCCGGTATGTGCTAACCGCATCCTTGTTCAAAAGATGACAATCAGCCCGTTTCAGCCGGGCTGCTTTCGGTATTCCGGCGCTGCGCCACGTCGGAGGAGAACACGAGAATGCCGTCCTCCGGCTTGTCGCCGATGTCGTATTCCGCGACCACCCCGTCGGGCAGCTGCGCCTCGTCCCGCATGCCGCGGAAGTCGCGCAGCGCGGTGCCGGTCGAGCCATTGTCGACGTTGATTGCGCCGATGCCATCGGCGACATGCTCGCCATCGACGATGCGGAAATCAATGCTGAAGCGGGTCATGCCGGTCACATTGTCCGATGTCGCATGCAGCTGGTTGGCCGAGAAGATCACCGCCCCGCCCACCGGCAGCGTCACCTGCACCGCGGCGGGATGATCCAGCGGCGCGAAAGGCTGCGGGATGCCGCGCTTGTCTTCGCCCTGCTTGTGCTGCGCGGCTTTCAGCCGGCCATGCGCGTTCCAGGCATAGATGTTGAAATCGTCCGACGAATTCTCGACCGCCGTCTCGACGTAATGCGGGTAGAATTCCATCGAGCATTCGCGGCTCATCGGGAAGATCGGCAGCCAGAACTGGATCTGCTGCATCGGGGCCGACCACCAGGTGTCGCGGTGCGGCGGCTGCTTGTGCCCCACGCCCGAGGTGAGATAGCCGTCGCTCGACACCACGCGCATGCGCGGCACGTCGAGATAGGTGCGTGCGGGATCAAAGCCCAGCTCCTCAAGGTACTGTTTCTGCAGCACGCGGGTCTGCGGATCGTGGATGAAGCGGGGCTTGACCGCTGCGGCACGTTCCACGAATTCGTCGACCGACAAATGATGCTGCGCGGTGCGCGGATCGTGGGGGGCGAACACCTCCTCGATCATGCGCTGCGCGTGCTGGCACAGCGCGATGCTGGCAGGGGTGGGCGGCAGCAGGTTCAGCTGTCCGCGATAGATCGCCTTCTCCTCCTCCTCGATCGACCCGGGAAGACCCACGGTCACGGCGATGGAATGCCGGTCATTCGGGCGATGGGCTTTCACAGCGAGGCCTCTGTTCTCTGGAGCGGCCTGGCGGCCTTCGGGGTGTAGTTCGCCTCGGTCACGGCGCGCACGAACATGCCGAGGCCCGACTTGAAGCAGCGCGGCGTATCGCGATAGCGCCAGCAATTGGCGATCAGGCTGATTCCATTGGCGATCCGCGTGCGCGCTGCGCTGAGGCGGCGGCCCCGGCGGTCGATCCCGCCATAGACCATCATCTTGTCGGGCACATTGTCATAGCTCTTGATCAGCGCTTCCATCTCGGCATGGGGGCCGACCGCTTCCCGGGCGAAATCCTTGTAGATGCCGCCGGTCGCATGCGGGCGGGTGTGGACCATCGAGATCTCGTCGATGATGGCCGACTTGAACGCCGGTTCCGGCATGGTCACGGTCCAGATCCGGTCCATGCCCCAGCCCGATTTCACCTGCGCCATGCGCGGCATGAAGCTCTTGAGGTAATCGGTGCGGATCGCCGTCGCCATGCATTCGACGAAGTTGGAATAGCGCAGCTTCGTGCCGGCGCATTGCAGCAGGATCGGATAGCAGAAGAAACTGTCGGCATGCAGCGAGGGCTGGGCCAGCAGCAGGCCATATTCCTCGCAGATCTCGAAATAGCGATTGAGGTCCTGCTTGGTGAAGATGACGTCGTCATCCATGAACGCGATGTATCGGTAGCGATCCATCAGGTCGGGATTGGCGGAGAGATAGCGATAGATGCTGTCCCATTTGGTGCCCTTGTCGATCGAGACGGGCAGGTCGCCGTCCGCGCCGATTTCGGGATCGTCCAGCCACTGGCTGACCTGCAGGTCCCAGTTGCGCGGGCCCGGCCCCTTCAGCCAGTCATGGTGCAGCGACGTCCTGCCCCCGCGCACGAAGACGAGATAATCCCGCTTTCCGGTCACTTCGGCCCCCCGGTTCATGTCAGCTTCCCATTGCGGCGGCTGCCCCCAGCGGCCGCGATTGCAGTCTGTCCAGCGCCTTTTGCGCGGCATGTTCGCCGCTGGTGAAGGCCTGGTCGGTCCAGATGTAGCCCCAGTCGCCAAAGCGTCCGCAGTAGGCGATGCCGATCTCGTCCAGATATTCGTGGATCAGCTTCACCGCGGCTGGGCGGTCATGGTCGAAGATGATGTTGGCATAGGGCGCGACGATGGTGCTGGTGTGGTTCACCTGTTCGCGTCCGTCGATCAGCCCCGCCTTGAGCAGGCCGTCGATCACCGGTTCGATATAGGCATCAGCCGGCTTGGTGCGCGGCTTGTATTTCTTCGAGAAGTAGACCTCGGCCTGCAGCGCGCTGCAGCCTTTTGGTGCGACATTGGGCGAGAAGTTCGACGGATAGGACAGGCGCGCGAAGCAGATGTCCTCGTCATAGAAATAGGTCCAGTGCGCGTCTTTGATGAACGGCTTGGTCACGCCGATGTTGACCAGCACGACTTCGGTGCAGGCCAGTCTTTCCGCCGCCGCCTTCACGTCGTCCGGCGCGCCCTTGATCATCGGGACCAGGCTGGGCAGCGCGACCGAGGACACCAGCGCGTCATAGGGGCGCATGCGCCCGTCGCTCATCGTCAGTGTGCGGGCGACCGGGTCGATGGCCACGATTTCGGAATTCACCTCAAGATTAGCGCGTTCGCGGAAGCCGTTGAGGTAGGACACGAAGCCGCCATGCGTCGGATAGCGGAAGTGATCGACGTAATGGACGTCGGGCGATTTCTTGTCGAGCGCGCCCACCAGCACCTGTTCCAGCGTGGGGCGATAGAGCCGCGGGCCGAGCCAGTCGG
The DNA here is from genome assembly GCA_963752785.1 of uncultured Alphaproteobacteria bacterium. Classification (GTDB taxonomy): domain Bacteria; phylum Pseudomonadota; class Alphaproteobacteria; order Sphingomonadales; family Sphingomonadaceae; genus Croceicoccus. Next base: position 164,721 of record CAVVZE010000007.1, on the reverse strand, counting down.
TGGTGAGGTTCTTCGCCTCGGTCGAATGGTACTTCTTGGTATATTCCATCGGGAAGGTGCGCGCGAAGCCCTCTCCGAAGGCGGCGAGCAGCCAGTCCTCGTAATTCTCGATCCGCGCATCCTCGATCGGGGTCTTCGTCGCCTCGACGAAGTCGGTGATGCATTTGACCACCAGTTCGGTGGGCAATCCGTGCAGGCTGGTCTGCGCGGGATGCTTGATGAAATGGCCCTGCCAGAAATTGTCGACATAGGCTCGCAAGCGTTCGAACGAGCCGCCCAGCGAGTCGGCGAACAGCTCCTGCAGCCGCTTGTCCTCGGTAAAGGAGATATGCGGGCCTTCATCGAACAGATAGCCGTCGTCATAGGCATGGGTCGAGGTGTGCCCGCCATGCACGGCGCGCTTTTCATAGATCACCGCGTCGACATTTTCGCCCGACAGCGCGTGCGAAGCGCCGAATCCGGCGAAGCCCGATCCGATGATGGCAATATTCGGCTTGCTGGCCACTTTGCGGGCGCCTCTCAATCTTCAATTCTGGCTTTGGGGACGGGGATGATGAACTTGCCGCCCCAGTCTCGTACGGCTGCCATCTGGTCCTTGATCTCGTCCTTCAGGTTCCAGGGAAGGATAAGGACATAATCGGGCCGTGTGTTCAGGATCTCGCCGGGGTCCAGAATTGGGACGCCCACCCCGGGGAAGTAACAGCCCTTCTTGGAAGGGGCGCGGTCGACGGTGTAGTCGATGAAGTCCGACATCGATCCCGCAATAGTTGAGCAGCGTCACGCCCTTGGCCGGGGCGCCATAGCCGACGATGGTCTTGCCCTGTTTCTTGAGGTCGAGGAGCAATTCGAGCAGCGCGAATTTCGTGTCGAGGATGTCGGCCCGCCACGCGCGATAGGTCTCCGGCTTGTCGAGACCGTATTCCAGTTCCTCGGCCCGCATCGCGTCGAGCGAAATCTCGTTCGGGCGCTCGGCCTCCTTGCGGCAGACGAAGAAGCGGACCGATCCGCCGTGCGTCGGCAGGTTGTCGACTGCGAACACGCGCAGGCCCGCCGCATCGAACAGCCGCTCCGCCGCCAGCAGCGAGAGATACGAAAAATGCTCGTGATAGATCGTGTCGAACTGGCGGCCCTGCATCAGGCGCAAGAGGTGCTGCACCTCGAACGTGGCGACGCCCTCGGGCTTGAGTATGGCGGCGATGCCGCGCACGAAATCGTTGATGTCGGGGACATGGGCCAGCACATTGTTGGCGGTGACCAGGTCCGCTTGCCAGCCGCGCGCGGCCAGCGACTTGCCATAGGCCTCGGTCATGAACTCGATCTCGACGTCCAGGCCGAGCTTGCGCGCGGCCTGCGCCGGCCCGGCGGTTGGTTCGACGCCGAAGCAGGGGATGCCTGCCTGCTTCGACGTATTGCAGCAGATAGCCGTCGTTGCAGGCGACCTCGACGACCTTGCTGTCCGCCGTCAGGTCGAAGCGTTCGATGGCCATGTCGACATAGGCCTTCGCATGGGCCAGCCAGGTCGTCGAATGCGACGAGAAATAGGTGTAGTCCGCGCGGAAGATCGCGTCGGCGGGCAGCACGTCGCCCGCCTGGGCCAGCCAGCAATTGCCGCATACGCGCACCGCCAGCGGATAGGTCGCCTCAGGTGCGTCAAGCCGGTCGGCGGGGATCATGTCGTTGGCGACCGGGCTGTGACCCAGATCCGCCAGCACGATCTCCAGCGCCGTGCCGCAATGGCGGCAGGTCGCGCCGCTTGGCCTGTCCGCCGCGGCCGTGTTCATCTGGCCGCCATGGGGATCGCCATCGATCGCCGCTGCCCCGCCCATAATCATCGTGTGTGTCATCCCCCGGTTGATAGTATCTCTGATGCGGCGTTCACCCTGCTCGCGCAGCCTGCCGGTTTTCGAAACGTTCGGTAAATCGCTTGCGGATCAGCTTGCGCGCAAGCGGAGCGGGCGCGACCAGCACGGCCAGCACCCAGGCCGCGACCATCACCCGCTTCTTCAGCGGATCGAAGTTCCTGCGAAACACGGAGCGGATGGCGTCCACGCCCGCGGTGATGCGCCCGTCGCCGGGCAGCGGATGGCTTGCGGGCGCCATGCGCAGGCTGGCGGCGCGCAGCTGCAGCAGATGGCGGCTGCGACGCAGGCTGTCGGGCCGCGGGCGTTCCACGCCCAGCTGGTCGCAAATCGCCTCGGCGCTTTGCTGGCGGCGCATGGCGCGTGCCACTTCGCGCCCGAAATTGTCGGCCCGCGCGCCCAGGTTCGAATCGTTGGCGCCATGCTGGCGATATTTCACCAGCGGCTGCACGATGGTGACCACATCCCCCATCAGCGGCGCGAGCGCCAGGCAGGTCGAATCGGTGGCATCGTCGTGCTCGTCGCCGATCGGGAAGAACTGGTCGAGGAAGCGGCGCGCATATGCGTTCCCCGATCCGGGCGGCGTGGGATATTCGGTGGAGCTGCGCGACCACGCGCTGATCTGCGCAGGTTCGGGCCGGAACGCGAAGTTGGGAATCAGGTCGCCGAACGGCCGGTCCTCGGCATCGATCAGCTGCATCTGCACCTGAACCTTGGTCACGGTGGGGCCCCACGCGGCGGCGACCGCGCGCGCGAAGCCGGGATCGAGCACGTCGTCGGCGTCGAGGAACACCACCACCTCGCCGGTGGCGCGGGCAAAGGCGGCATTGTTGGCGGTCCGCTGCCCGCCATTGTCCTGGTAGATCGCGGTGACGGAACCGGCGAAACTGTCGATCACCTCGCGCGAGTTGTCGGTCGATCCGTCGTCGACCACGATCACCTCGACGTCCGGCCAGTCCAGCGCCAGCGCGCTTTCGATCGCCCGGCCCAGGAAGCGGTCGTAGTTGTAGTTCGCGATCAGGATCGAGAAGCGCATCGGCCCCTGCGCCGGAGCGGCGTCCGCCGTTGCCGGGTCGGTTTGCACTGCGACTGACATGTGGTCCGAGGCCCCCTTTTCGACCCGTTCTGCGTTGACGAATTGCCGCCCCTGGCAGTCCTTATTGAGCCGAGGCACGGGCGTCGCCTCAAGCTTCCATTCGAGAGCTACTCCGAAGGGTCAGCCATGTGATCGAACCGGCGTCCTAAAGGTCCAGAATGCGCAACGGATCGGCCTTGCCGCGCAACATATCGCCGAATGCGCGCATGTTGCCCTTCAGCCGTCCGCGCCGGTCGATCGTCGCTTCGGGCCGGATGCTCCTTGCCAGATTTGCGGCCACGTTCTTCGCCATCAGCGTCCAGCCGTGAGTCGCGCCGATGGTACCCTTGCGGCGCAGATAAACGATGTTCGCGACCTGCGAATAGCCCAGCCTGAGCCCCGAGGTGCGCCCGCCGCGCGTGCCCATGTGGATGCCGGTGATCGCACTGGTGCGCAGCATGTATCCGCGCCGGGCCAGCTGTTCGGTGAAATCGACATCCTCCTGCCAGCCGTACAGCGGCAGGTTCTCGTCGAAGGACAGGTCCTCGCACGCGCTCATGCGGAAGGCCATGTTGCAGCCATAGAGCCAGCTGGTGCGTTCGTCGGGCCTGTCGGGGCGGGGCGCGCCCGCAGCATCGAGCCCGCCATCCAGCATGGCTTCGGCCTCTTCATAGGTCAGCGCGCCGGTCTGCGCGCCGTCGGCGATCAGCCAGCCGGTAAGACCGACGAGCTTCTCGTCCCCCTCGAACAATCGCTCCATCCGTTCGAGGAAGTCATGCGCGACCAGGAAGTCGTCGTCGAAGAACACGACCGCATCGCTCTTCCCCCGCAGCAGCGAGAGCGCCACGTTGCGCTGGGCGCACAGGCCCTTTTTCGGCGAGACGACGGCTTCGTCCGGCGGGCAGGGCAGCCGGTCCAGCCCGGCGATATCCTCGGCCGCGGCGCCGACGACGGCGATGCCGTCCGCCTTGCGCGTCTGGTGCCGGAAACGGTCGACCACCTTGCACAGCACGTCGGGCCGGCCAGTGGTGGCGATCGCGACATGGATCCGCATGGGCTCATCTTCTCCGATCGATCGCGGTGCAGGACCCGGTGCCTGCCATGCGATGCGTTCGGCCATGTCTAGGCCAGCGGCGGGCACGCCGCCATGGATAACAAGGTCGAACCTCCAAAGGGTTAACCAAAGGGTTAAGGCCCGCTTCCCGCGGACAGGGAGCAAGCGTGACGCGGGCGCCTGCCCCAGTCCCCGTCACGCCAGCGCTCCTTCGAAACCGGCGGCGAAGCTGGTCCAGCTGAGGCTGTCGAGGAAGCGCGACAGCCGGTCCGCATCCTCCTTCAGCACACGATAGTTCATGACCCGCTCGACCTGCGCGGCCAGATCGCTGCCGTCGGGGCGATAGCAGGTGATCCACGGGCCCACCCGCTCCCGGATTTCGCGGAACAGCGGCAGGTCCGCGCACAGCAGCGCGGTGCCGTGTTCCAGCACCTTGACCGCGATTCCCGGAATTCCAGCAGACGGTATAGGGAAGAACGACCGCCGCGGCCTGCGCGATGATTGCCAACCCCTTGCATCGAGACTGTCGGCGAGCAGGCCGGGGAAGGGGTTCAGCCTTGACATCCCGCGCGAAGGAACACTGAGTGCTTTCCGATCCTTCACTGTAGTTACTCTCCATGCAGAGCAAACTAATCAGAGTTCTCTAGTCCTGATCCTTCCCAAGCATCCCGTAGCAGCGAATATGCCCTAAGCTATTACGGGTGCTGCATTATCGAATTGTTCAGAGGAATCGACCATCAACGGCTGTTGTTCATCACGGTATAAATGCCGCCTCGGGCGAGCAACTGACCGATTTGGGGTACACCGGCAATCGGCATGGCTGCGCATTCATGGGCGCGGCGCGAAGCTTCGGCTGTTCCTGCGGGCACCGTTCCTTCGCCCTGCTGCCGATCCGCAACGATCCGATCTGACCGTCTGGAGTAATCCCGGAGCGGCGCATGATAATGCCGAAGATTCACGCACCGGCAGGTTTCGGCTGATATGAGTGCGCTGATGATGAACGAACCCGTTGCGAAAGAAGCCAATGGCATGACCCAGATCCCCGTACTTGTCACCGGCGGCGCCGGCTATATCGGCAGCCATGCGGTGCTGGCCCTGCGCGACCGCGGCTGGCCGGTCGTCGTTCTGGACGATCTGTCGACCGGCTTTCGCTGGGCGGTGCCGGACGACGTGCCGTTCTACCTGGGCGACGTGGCCGACGGCACGCTGGTCAAGCGCATTCTGGCCGAGCATGACATTCGCGCGATCATGCATTTCGCCGGATCGATCATCGTGCCCGAATCGGTCGAGAATCCGCTCAAATATTACGACAACAACACGGGCAAGAGCCGTGCGCTGATCCAGTCGGCGGTCGAGGCGGGGGTCCCGCATTTCATCTTCTCGTCCACCGCCAGTGTTTATGGCGAGGCGGAGGCAAGGCCCTTGTCCGAGGACGATCCGATCCAGCCCTTCAATCCCTATGCGATGTCGAAGGCGATGACCGAGCGGGTGCTGGCCGATACGGCAAAGGCGCATGCGATGAATTACTGCGTGCTGCGCTATTTCAACGTCGCGGGGGCCGATCCGCAGGCGCGCAGCGGGCAGTCGGGCGTGGGATCGACCCATCTGATCAAGGTGGCGCTGGAAGCGGCACTGGGCAAGCGCAGCGAGGTGGCGGTATTCGGCCTCGACTATCCGACGCGCGACGGGACGGGCATCCGCGACTATATTCATGTCAGCGATCTGGCCGCCGCCCATGTCCACGCGCTGGAGGCGCTGGCGGCAGAGCCGAAGCGCAACCTCACCATGAATGTCGGCTATGCCAAGGGATTCTCGGTGATCGAGGTGCTGGACGCGGTGGACCGCGTGGTCGGCAAGAAGGTAGCTCGCCGCATGGAAGGGCGCCGGGCGGGCGACGTTCCCGCGCTGCTGGCGGATAATTCGCGGCTGCTCGCAACCACGCCGTGGCGGCCCGAACATGACGATCTCGAGCAGATCATCACCGATGCGCTGCGCTGGGAAACGAAGCTGCAGGCCATGCGCGAAGCGGAAAGCACCTGCGAAAACGCCTGATTCTCGCGGCGGGGGAAGGGCCGAACCGCTTTTCCGCGCTTGACTCGGCGGGCCGCCGCCCGTAACGGCCCACCCTTGATTTTCGCCCGCCCGCGCCCGATCTCGCGCAGCAGGCGGGGCACACACGCTTATACCGGATTAAGACCCATGAAGATTCGCAACAGCCTCAAGTCGCTGAAGAACCGTCATCGCGACAACCGCGTGATCCGTCGTCGCGGCCGCACCTATGTGATCAACAAGACCGTCCGCAAGTTCAAGGCCCGCCAGGGCTGAGGCTGCGCCGCGGTTCCGGGTCCGGAACCGCGCTTCAGCCTGCGTCCGGCAGGTCGTTCTTGCAGATGAACCGCAAACCCGTCCGCAACGTCGCTTTCGACGTCGGGCGGGTTCTGTTTCGTTGGGACATGACCTGCCTCTACGGCGGGATGATCGACGATCCGGCAGAGCTGGAATACGTCCTGTCGCATGTCGTCACCGAAGAATGGCACTTCGAACATGACGCGGGGCGCGATCTGGGCGAGCTGGTGGCGGAGCGCAAGCTGCTGTTCCCCGAACACGGCGCCGTGATCGACGCCTATGCCGACCGCTTCCTCGAATCGATTCCCGGCCCCGTTCCCGGATCGCACGAACTGGTGGCAGAGCTGGACGAACGCGGCGTGCCGCTGTTCGCGATCACCAATTTCGCCGAGGAATTCTGGAGCCGTTTCCGCCCGGCTCACTCGGTGTTCGATCATTTCCGCGACATCGTCGTGTCGGGCATCGAAAAGCTGGCCAAGCCCGCGCCCGCGATCTTCGAACTGGCGGCGAGCCGCTTCGGCATCGACCCTGCCGAGACCCTGTTCATCGACGACAACGACGCGAATATCGCTGCGGCCGAGCGGCTGGGCTGGCAGGTGCATCTTTTTCGGGATGCTTCCGCGCTGCGTGACGATCTGGCGCAGCGGGGATTGATCGCCGCCTGATCTTTTCGTGCTGCTGCGCCCGCGCTAGAGCCTTCACCGCATGACCCGTTTCACCGTCAACGACCGGCCGGTCCAGTTCCTGATGGACCCCGAGACGCCCCTTTTGTGGGCGCTGCGCGACGCGGCCAACCTGACGGGCACCAAGTACGGCTGCGGCAATGGCGACTGCGGCGCCTGCATGGTCATCATCGACGGCGAGGCGATCCGGTCGTGCCTAGTCACGATCGCCGAGGTGGAGGGACGCTTCGTCACCACAATTGAGGCGCTGTCGGGCGACCGGTCGCATCCGCTGCAACAGGCGATGGTCGCCGAAGGAGCGATCCAGTGCGGCTTCTGCACCCCCGGCTTTGTCATGGCGGGCGCGGCCCTGCTGGCGCGCAATCCCCGCGCGGGGCGCGAGGAAATTGCACAGGCCGTGCGCAATCTGTGCCCCTGCGGCGCCGGACCGCGCATCATCCGCGCCATCGAACGCGCGGGCCGCGCCATGCGGCGGCGCGAGAATCTGGATACCCTGCCCGCGCCCGGCATCGATCCGGCGGAAGCGGCACAGACCGTCCCCGCGATCAGCGCGGCACCCACTGAACAGGCGGAGAGCGAACCATGAAGGCGACCATCTGGCACAATCCGAAATGCGGCACGTCGCGCAAGACGCTGGCGATCCTGGAGGAAACGCCGGGCGTCGAGGTCGAGATCGTCGAGTATCTCAAGGACCCGCCCAGCGCGGCGAAGCTGGCGCAGCTGTACCGCGACGCGGGGATCAGCCCGCAGCAGGGCCTGCGCCTGCGCGGCACCGATGCGCAGGAGCGCGGGCTGCCGGACGCGGATGACAAGAGAGTGCTGGATGCCATGGCGGCAGAGCCAATCCTGATCGAGCGTCCGCTGGTAGAGACGGAGAAAGGCGTGCGCCTGTGCCGTCCGCAGGAGAAAGTTCACGAAATCCTCTGACTGTCGGAACCGTCGGCGCGATGCCGCTTTATGATCAAATCACCGATGCAAACTTGCAATAGGGTCCCGCATTTGCCACGCAGCGTGCTGGACACACAGACAGCCTCGCGGGGGCACAGCATTTCATGAATGGTACCGAATTGGCGGAGAGATCCGCGGTTTCCCGCGCGAAACGGCGGATCGGGCACAAGCTCGGACCCTGGGCCGTGTTCTTCAAGGGCTTCGTCCAGCACCCGGTGATGGTCGGATCGATCATCCCGTCGTCGCGCTTCACCATCAATCGCATGCTGGCGCGGACCGACTGGGACCGCTGCAAGCTGTTCGTCGAATACGGCCCCGGCGTCGGCACGTTCTGCCAGCCGGTGCTCGACCGGCTGCGGCCCGATGGATCGCTGATCGTGATCGACACCAACCCGCTCTACATCGACTATCTCAACCGCACGATCCACGATCCGCGTTTCACGGCTGTGCTGGGCTCTGCCGCGGATGTCGAGAAGATCGTCAAGGATCGCGGGCATGACGGCGCGGATTACGTGCTGTCGGGGCTGCCGTTCTCGACCCTGCCCGACGGGGTAGGACCGGCGATCGTCGATGCCACGCACCGCGTGCTGAACACCGGCGGCGCGTTCCTGGTCTATCAGTTCTCCGCCGCGGCGCGCGATTTCATGGCGAAGCGCTTTCACCGGATCGATTCGGACTTCGAACCGCTGAACGTCCTGCCGTGCAAGATGTTCTGGGGCCACAAGGACTGATCAGGGTTTCCCGCGTCCCGCCGGTCACGCCGCGGGGCCGGGGGCGAGCTGCCGCCATGCCGCCGTCAGCACCGCGGCGCTGACCAGCGAGAATGCCGCCGCCACCACGCTGCCGAACAGGGCCACGGTGATCATGCCTGCCCTTGGGCCGCCGACCACCGCCATCAGCGCAGCCGGAACGCTGGTGGCGACCAGATAGATCACCGTCGTCGCCAGCAGCAGCAGCACGAAGAACAGCAGCAGGCGCGAGGCATTGCCCCGCGTGGTCTTCCAGCTTGCGATGATCGCCTCGAACGGATTGCGCCCGCCGCCCGCCGCCACGATGGGCGCGATCAATATGGTGCGCGCATAGATCCACATCGCCAACGCCAGCGCGGGGACCAGCGCCAGCCCCATCACCGCGTCCCCGCCGATTGCGGCAAAGGGCAGCAGGATCAGCAGCATGCCAAGACCCACGCCGGCGCCGACCACCAGCTGCGCGGCGATCATGGTGGGCAGCGCCCTCAGCCCTGCGGCGATCGATTCGCCCACGCTGGGCCTGCCGCGCCCGGCGATCAGCGCGATGATCGCCAGCAGACCCGCGCCCTGCGCGACGAAGCCCAGCAGGACCAGCGGCCACCAGCGGGCGTAGATGCCCATCAGCGCCTTGCCCGCGGCCTCGCCCTCAAGCCCCGGCGCGGGTTGGGGCAGGATGAAATCCACGGCCAGCTGCGGCAGCAGGAAGAACAGACCGGCCATGACCAGCAGGATCTGCCGATTGGTGCGGATCACGCCCGCCGCGCTCTTCCATGCGGCATTGGCATCGAAACGGGTGCGCGGGGCCGAAGGGCCGGCAGGGGGCAGGTTGACGCTCATGGGGCTTGATTTGGCATGGCATTCGGGTCCACGCAACGCGCATGGCCAGTCAAGTTGCGAACAATGACGCTCCACCAGTTGCCGATATCGAATGGCGCCGCGAAACCGGCCAGGTTCCCTATCGCGACGCATTGGCGGAAATGGAGGAGCGCAATCGCGCCATCCATGCAGGCACGGCGAGCGAGCTTATCTGGCTGCTGGAACATCCGCCGGTCTACACCGCCGGCACCAGCGCGAAGCAGAGCGACATGCTCGACCCGCGTTTCGACGTGGTCGAGGCGGGGCGCGGCGGGCAGTTCACCTATCACGGGCCGGGCCAGCGCATCGGCTATGTGCTGCTGGACCTGACGCGCAGGGCGCGCGACGTGCGCGGTTTCGTACATGCGCTGGAAGGCTGGGTGATCGGGGCGCTGCGCGATTTCGGGGTCGAGAGCTGGCGCGCCGAGGGGCGCATCGGGATCTGGACGCGCGACATCGACGGCAGCGAGGCCAAGATCGGCGCAATCGGCGTGCGCGTGCGGCGCTGGGTCACGATGCACGGTTTTTCGGTGAACCTGTCGCCCGACCTGTCGCATTTCAGCGGCATCGTGCCCTGCGGCATCAGCGACTATGGCGTGACCAGCCTGCACCGGCTGGGCCTGAACGTCAGTGCCGATCAATTCGACCGCGCGCTGCTGATGCATGGGCAGGAATTCCTGGCCGCGCTGGACCGCGCCTGTCCCAGCGACTAGCGATTGGGGCGATGAAACCCTTGCAAATCACTCCTGTCCTGACAGGCGCGGCCCTGGCGGCCGCGCTGCTGCTGGCCGCCTGCAACGCCGAGCCCGAGCGTTCGGCCAATGACACGCGCGATGCGGGCGGCGAAGTGCTGGAAGGCACGATCAGCGACGACATGATCCATTTCGACCAGTTGCGCTCGCAAGGCGTTCCGGCAGAGGTCGAGGGTTCCGGCGGCGCGGAGGGCGATACGTCGCAGCCCGCCGCGCAGTCCCCGGAAGAGGCGGAAGCGGCCGAGGAACCGGCTGCCCCTGAGGCCGAAGCCGCCGAATAGGCGGCCCGATCAGCGATGGAACCTGCCGATACGCGCTTTGCCCGGCTGGCGCGGCTGGGCATGCTGGTGCTGGCCAACGCGGTGCTGGCGATGGGGCCGTGGCTGGTTCGGCTTGCCGATACCGGACCGGTGGCGGCGGGTTTCTGGCGGCTCACCTTGGCGCTGCCGGTGATCGCGTTCTTCGCCTGGCGCGAGCCTGCGGGCAAGGCGCCGCTGGGGCGGATCGGCCTGCTGCTTGTCGCTGGCGCGGGCGTGTTCTTCGCGCTGGACCTGGCCGCCTGGCACCTGGGGATAGAGCGGACGCGACTGGGCAATGCATCCCTGTTCGGCAATTCGGGCAGCGTGATCCTGATCGCCTGGGGCCTGATCGCCGCGCGCCAGAGCCCGCGCGCGGCGGAAATCGCGGCAGTCGCGGCGGCGCTGGTCGGTGCGTTCCTGCTGATGGACGGCTCGCTGCAGATCTCGCACGCGAACCTGCTTGGCGACCTGTTCGCGCTGCTGGCGGGCGTGTTCTATGCGTTCTATCTGCTGATGCTGCGCAGCGTCCGGGCGCGGCTGGGATCGTGGAGCATGCTGGTGCTGGTGATTCTGGCGGGCGCGCCGATCCTGCTGGTGGTCTCGTTCTCGCTGGGCGAGGCGGTGATGCCGCAAAACTGGACGCCGCTGCTGGTGCTGGCGATGAGCAGCCAGGTGGTGGGGCAGGGGCTGCTCATCCGGTCGCTGTCCTGGTTCAGCCCGCTGGTGATCGGGCTGGCCTTGCTGACCCAGCCCGCGCTGGCGGCGCTCAGCGGCTATCTGGCATTCGGCGAGGAGCTGTCGGGGCAGGACATGATCGGCATGGCGCTGATGGGCGCGGCGCTGGCGCTGGCGCGCGCGTCAGAACCGAGGGTGCGCGCACCCAGACCCTAGCGCAAATGGCGCAGGAATCGGCGGTGGCGTTCGTGCACCTCTGCCAGATCGGGGCCGGTCAGCGCCGCTTCGGCCTGCGCCAGCAGCCTGGCGCCTTCCTCGCGCAGCACGGCAAGCCGTTTGGGGTTGGTGACGGCCTCGGCGCAATTTTCCAGCGCGGCGAACATGCACAGGCTGGCCTTGCGACTGGTCGCCACTGCTGAACGCGCCGCGCCGAAGCCGACGGCGACATAGCCGGTGAAGTCGGTGGTCAGCGGAATCACCCGCGCATTCGCAGGATCGGCTCTGTCGTCGTCATTCGGCGATTCGCGCAGCACGCGCGTTCCCAGTTCCGCCGTGGCCGCGCCGATCCAGTGCAGCGCCGTCATCGCGGTGAACGGGTCGTTGATGCCCGGCGACAGCGCGCGCAGGGCAATCTCGACCAGCTCGTCCAGCAGGAACAGCAGGTCCTGGGTCGGCGTTCGCAGCCCCGACAGCACGAAGCAATTGCGCACCTTTTCGGTGATCTTCTCGTCATGCTCCATGCCGTGCAGCCCGGCGAGCGGGCGCGGGGGATGAATGAAATTGCCCGCCTGTACGAACAGCACGATCCGGCCATCATGCTCCCTGGCGATGTCATCCAGCGCGCCGAAATCGATGATCTCGATATAGCCGGCGCGCTCGGCACGAACGTCCTGATCGGTGTCGACCTCGGGCCATTCGATGCCTTCCCCCTCGTGCGGGAAGCGGCGCTGGATCTGGCGGATCAGCCGTTTGCCGATGTCTTCCAGCACGGTGTTGATGCGGATCGAATCGGGCACGTGGTTGAGGAAGAAGACCAGCACGCCGATCGACGTCAGCATCATGGCGATGGCGACCAGCAGCGACAATTGCGGCACGAAGCCGGGCATCGGATCGCCGTTGATGAAGGCGGCGGCCAATTCGTCCTCTTGCCGCACGACGCGCAGGACCATCACCGTATAGACGAAGGTGCCGATGAAGGTGGCGAGGCTGAGCTGATTGCCCTTGTCCTCCATGAAGTTCGACAGGAGGCGCGGGCCATAGGTGCCGCTGGCATAGGATACCGCGACGATGGTGATCGAGAACACCGTCGCGGCCACGCCGATGGTGCTGCCCGCGATGACCTGCAGCATGTTGCTGGCGCCGCTGGGCCGCGCGGGGATCAGCCATTTGTTGCTGGTGAGAAACTCTGACGCGACACCGCGGTCGAGCGCGATCGTGCCCAGCGCCAGAAAGAAGGCGAGGATCGAGAATATCGCCGGATAGAACCAGTAGCTGGCGTTTATCCGGCTCCAGAGCGAGAGCAGGCGGGCGGTCATCGATCAGATGAACGCGCCGCGCCGCTTTCGGGTCCGGGCCCGGCTATTGCCCGTTTCCGAACACCGCGGTTTCGCGCAGGCCGGTGCTGTCGATCCGCCCGCGGTGCATGCCGGGCGTGTTGAACGCAAAGGCGGTGCTGCCGTCGGGCGCGGCGACGATCACGCCGCCGTCGCCGCCGAGGTCACCGACTTCGCCGATCACGTGTTTGGCGGCCTGCTCTGCCGTCTCGCCCTCGAAGCGCATGCGCGCGCAGATTTCGTGCGCGACGCCCAGCCGGATGAAATACTCGCCTGCCCCGGTAGCCGAGATCGCGCAGGCGCGGTCGTCGGCATAGGTGCCCGCGCCGATCACCGGCGAATCGCCCACGCGGCCCCAGCGCTTGCCGGTCAGCCCGCCGGTCGAGGTGGCGGCGGCGACATGGCCGCTGGTATCGACCGCGACCGCGCCGACGGTCCCGTATTTGAGGTCGGCATCGAACCAGTCCTCGCCGCTGGCGACGCGGTCGCGAAACTCCTGCCACTGGCGGCGGCGTTCTTCCGTCGCGAAATAGGAAGGGTCGACCTGTTCCAGCCCCTGTTCCCTTGCGAACACATTCGCGCCGTCATGGGCAAGGAAAACGTGCGGGCTGTGCTCCATCACCGCGCGCGCGGCGGTGACGGGGTTCTTCGTGGTCAGGATGCCCGCGACGGCTCCGGCCTTGCGCGTCTCGCCGTCCATGATCGCGGCGTCGAGCTCGTTCTTCCCCTCGAAGGTGAAGACCGCGCCGCGGCCCGCGTTGAACAGCGGGTCGTCTTCCAGCACCATGACCGCCGCCGTCACCGCGTCCATCGCTGCTCCGCCCTCGGACAGGACAGCAGCCCCCGCCTCCAGCGCCTTGTCGAGCGCGGCGCGGTAGTCGGCGACCTGTTCGGGGGTGTAGCGATCGGGAGTCAGAACGCCTGCGCCGCCATGAATGGCGAGCGACCAGCGGGGGGTATCGGTCATGTCATCCTCTTGTGCATGGGCAGGCGCGGCCCCTAGCGCAGAAATCAGCGCGACCATAGCGGCGACTGCCGCGGTCAGGCGTTTCACGATGGTCCCGTCATTCATTGCCGTTGCCCCGATAGAAGGTGAACCTTGACGCTCGTCTCGACAAAGGAGGCATGGTTCGGACGCGCATGACTTGTCCGCGATGTATTACGCCCGGCCCAGATCGCCCTTGCCGATTGTGCCCGACGCCATCTCGATCATCTTGTCGAGGCTCTGCTTCGCCTTCAGCCGCAGGCCTTCCTCGATCTCGATCCGCGGCTCCAGGTCGCGCAGCGCGATATAAAGCTTCTCCATCGTGTTGAGCGCCATGTAGGGGCAGATGTTGCAGTTGCAGTTGCCGTCCGCCCCCGGCGCGCCGATGAAGGTCTTCTCCGGCAGCGCCAGTTCCATCTGGTGGATGATATGCGGTTCGGTCGCGACAATCAGCGTGTCGCCTTCCATCGTCTTGGCGAATTGCAGGATGCCGCTGGTCGACCCGACGTAATCGGCATGGTCGACGATATGGGGCGGGCATTCCGGATGCGCGGCGATGGGCGCATCCGGGTACTGTTCCTTCAGCTTGAGCAGCTCGGTCTCGGAAAAAGCCTCGTGCACGATGCACACGCCCGGCCACAGCAGCATGTCGCGATTGAACTTGCGGTTGAGATAGCCGCCCAAATGCCGGTCGGGGCCGAAGATGATCTTCTGGTCCTCGGGGATCTGGGCCAGGATCGTCTCGGCAGAGGACGAGGTCACGATCACGTCGGACAGCGCCTTCACCTCGGTGCTGCAGTTGATATAGGTCAGCGCGATGTGGTCGGGATGCGCCTCGCGGAAGGCCCTGAACTTTTCGGGCGGGCAGGAATCCTCAAGGCTGCAGCCCGCGTCGAGATCGGGCAGCACGACGATCTTGTCGGGCGAAAGGATCTTGGCGGTGTCGGCCATGAACTTCACGCCGCAGAACGCGATCACCGCGGCGTCGGTCGCGGCGGCCTTCTTCGACAGCTCCAGCGAATCGCCGACGAAATCGGCGAGGTCCTGCAGTTCCGGCTTCTGGTAATAATGCGCCAGAATCACGGCGTTGCGCTCCTTGCGCAGCCGCTCGATCTCGGCACGCAGGTCGAGGCCGGACAAATTCTCGCCCATCAAGGCTTTCGGGGGCTGGGCAGTCATGAAGAGGCTCCTTGTGATCGCGTTCCAGATGGACTGCCCGCCCGCCGAGTTCAAGCGATGTTACATGGCGAAGCCCGGCGGGATGAACGCCTCCATCGGACGCTCGCCGCCCGGCGTGCCAGCGGTGAATTGCTCCGTCAGCGCGATGCCCCAGGGCGAGTAGGCGATGAGATCGGCGACCAGCTGCACCGCCAGCACCGCGCCGATACCCCACAGCCACGCGGGATGAACGCGGCCCGCGACCATCCTGTCGCGAACCATGCCGATGGCGGGCCAGATCAGCACCACGCCCAGCATGAAATGCCACGCATGCGGGATCAGCAGCGGCAGCGGGATGAGCCGGCCGAGGCCCGGCCCGGTCAGGATCGCGAAGGCGACCAGCATCAGCCGCCGGTGCCAGCCCGAATGGCGCCGCACCTTCAGCGAAGCGAAGGCGAGGCCGGCGAACGCCAGCAGATGCGCGGTGTTGGAAAACAGGAACTGGTTCTTGTCGAAGAAGAACGGCCCGCCGGTACGCTGCGACACGGTCAGCGACAGCGCGATGCCGACCACCACCATCAGCGGTATCCAGGCGAAGGCGACCATGCCCAGCGTGCGGTGCAGCCGGACATTATTGCCCGCGATCAGCATGTTCTGCGAAAGGTAGAGCGCGACCCAGCCGAAGAACACCAGCGCGTGGGCATGGAAGATCGGCGGCACGGCGAAGGTGGACCGCCCCATCGCCAGCTGGACCGAGAAGCCCGCCGCGATGCTCAGCGACATGGCCATGGCAAGATAAAGATAGAACCGGCGCTCGGAGCCTTCGACCGTATCTGGCGCGCCATGCGTGATGGGTGATGTCGCCATCGTCGCAATCCCTCTCCTGTACTCGACCCGGCGCGGCTTTTACTCCGGTTCGCAAGAAAAGGGAAAGATCAGTTCGTCAGGCTCCATATGTCGTCCGTCGAATCGACTTCGCCGCGGCGTTCCAGGTCGGTGAGATGTGCCAGCACCGACATGCCCGCCGCGCCGACCAGCCGCGAATCGAGGCCGACATACATCGCCGCCACCAGTTCCGGGATGTCCCGGGGCCCGGCTCCCAGCTGGCGCAGGATCTGGCGCTCGCGCTGGCGACGGTGGCCGATCATTCCGCGCACCAGCTGGCGCGTATTGGTCACCGGCGCGCCATGCGCGGGGTAGTAGATGGCATCCTCGCGCCCGTGCAGCAGCTCCATGCTGGCCATGTATTGCCCCATGTCGCCATCGGGGGGAATGACCACCGTGGTCGACCAGCCCATCACGTGATCGCCGGTGAACAGCGCGCCGCTTTCCTCCAGCGCGAAGCACAGATGGTTCGAGGTGTGTCCGGGCGTCGCGACTGCGGTCAGCGTCCAGCCGTCGCCGGTCAGCCGCTCGCCATCGGCCAGCACGCGGTCGGGCGCGTAGGTCGGGTCGAAGGGCGCGTCGCCCCGCGGACCGATGCTTTCGAGATTGAGCGCCGCGCAGCCGATGATCGGCGCACCGGTGCGCTGTTTCAGCGGAGCGGCGGCAGGCGAATGGTCGCGGTGGGTGTGGGTGCAGCAGATCGCCGTTACCCTGGCGTCGCCGATGGCGGCGAGCAGCGCGTCCAGATGCTCCGCCTCGTCCGGGCCGGGGTCGATGACCGCGACATCCTTGCCCGCGCCGACCAGGTAGGTCTGCGTGCCGTGCAGGGTGAAGGCGCTGGGATTGTCCGCCAGCACGCGGCGTACCAGCGGCTCCAGCGTTTCGGCGGTGCCGACGGGGGGGGCGGGTTCTTTTTGCGAGGCCATGCCGCGAATATGGGGGCGGGGCGCGCCGCTGTCGAGTTTACGCGCCCCCGCAGGCGGCGCAGCCCGGGTCCTTCATCACGGCGATCGTGCGCAGGGCGGGCTTCATTCCGTCGAACATCTGCAGCTGCCCGTATTGCGGGTCGCCCAGTGCGGAAATCCCGACCAGCGCGATCCGCACCGCCATCATCGCGCCCATGCTGCCCGCCATGCCGGTGAATGCGCCCAGCACGCCATCGGCGGCGCATGTATCGCAATCCTCGGCATCGAAGGCGTCTCCGACCCAGCAGCGATAGCAGGGCTGATCGGGCAGATGTCCCGCGAAATTGGCGATCTGCGCCTGAAAGCGGCCGACGGCGGCGCTGGTCAGCGGCGTGCCCAGCGCGGTGCAGGCGTCGGACACCGCCAGCCGCGTCGCGAAATTGTCGCAGCCGTCGAGGACTTGGTCGACGCCTGCCAGCAGGGCGCCGGCATTGGCCGGGGAGATGCGCTGCGCGACCGGCGCGACGACCAGCGCGGGATCGAAGCGGCGCACCCATGCGGCGGCGGCCTCGGCCTTGGGGCGGCCGAGATCGCGCTCGGTAAAGATGGTCTGGCGCTGGAGGTTGCTGGCCTCGACCGCGTCGTCGTCGATGATGGTGATGCGGCCGAAGCCCGCTGCGGCCAGGTATTGGATCGCGGGCGAGCCGATGCCGCCCGCGCCGATCACCGCGACATGCGCCGCCGCCAGCCGCGCCTGCCCCGCGCCGCCGATTTCGGGCAGCACGATATGGCGGGCGAATCGCTCCAGCCTGGCGGGATCGGACAGGGGGCTGGCGTGCGGGTCGGTCATGTACCCGCCCTTGCAGCGCCCGCGCGTGAAGGGCAAGGGGCGCGGACGAGAGGCGGGAAGCGGGGGTGAGGACGGGGGCCGGGGCGGCAATGCCGCCATCCGTCAAACCTTGACGATTCGCATCCGCGCCGCTATGCGCCGCGCTTTCCGTGGGTCGGGCCCCGCCTGGGGCCGTGATCCCGCGTGGATTTCACATACGGATTTCGGGCTGCACGGGCAATCGACTGGCAGCCGCCAACCGGTCTTGTACCAACAGCGGGTTGAACGTCAGCCGATAAGGCCCGTCAGCCAAGAAGGAATATTGAGAAATGGCCAATACGCCGCAGGCGCGCAAGCGCATCCGCCGCAACGAGCGGCGCGCCGAAGTGAACGGAAACCGCATCAGCCGGATTCGCAGCTTCGTGAAGAAGGTCGAGCTCGCGATCGAGAGCGGCGACAAGGAAGCGGCCCAGACCGCTCTCGCCGGTGCGCAGCCCGAACTGCAGCGCGGCGTGGCGCGCGGCGTGATGCACAAGAACACCGCCTCGCGGAAGATGAGCCGGCTGACCAAGCGCGTCGCCGCTCTTTAAAATTCCTGCGCGCCGGACTGACCGCGGCGACCGCCTCGCGGATCGTCCGGACAGGGGAGTCGCGGAGTTTTCACATACATTAGTTTGCCTCCGGTGATTCGGACCGAATCGGTCCTCGCCGGGCAGCGAAATTACCGCCAGGGGGCCGGGGATTGCATCTCCGGCCTTTTGCGTTGCGTTGCGGCAGGCCGGCGGCAATTTTGCTGCGCCGCGAGATTCCACGGGAAACCCACGATTCGGGTAATGGTGCAGGGCTAAAAACGGCGGAATTCAGCCGTTTATCCGGGAAGCGCAGCAATTCTGCGACGTTGCCTGAGTCAACTGCCATTATTTCAGAATTTTTACGTGTCCACACTTGCCGCTCGGCCCTCCACAGCCTTAGAAACTGACTCGCCGGTCAATTCATGGGCGGCACCAATGGACAACGCAGTTTCATCTTCCTGCCGTTAGAGGGGGCGGCGGAGGACTGTTGAGCCATGTCGTTTGGGCGGCAGGGCGCCGAAACCGGTTTGCATGAACCGTTTTCAGGCTGCGTGGTCTTCAGGGGTGCGTCAACTTTGAGCGGTTAATGGGTTATGACGCATCCGGAAACGTCCGGGTGGGGATCGGAGTATGGTGGTGATGGGACGAACGGGGGCAGGTCCGCTTGCGAGCGGCAAATCCGCGCAGGGCGGTTTGGGAAATCCGGGCAATCTTGCAAATCGGGGCAATGTGGGAAATCCGGGCAATCTGGGCAAAATGACACGCGGGCCAATGGACAATGAAGTGAACAATCTGATGGCGGAAGAAGAGCGCGAAGCCCTGGCGGCGGACTGGTCGGACATTTGCGTGGGTCTGCGCAAGGATCTGGGCCAGCAGCTGTACGGCCAGTGGATCCGCCCGATCGAGCTGGGCAATTTCTGCCGCGAGACGGGCACGCTCGACCTGTACCTGCCGACCGAATTCTCGGCCAACTGGGTGAACGACCGGTTCTCCGACCGCCTCTCGCTCGCCTGGAAGATCGCGCGCAGTGAAGTGCGCAACGTGCGCATCTCGGTCCATCCCGGCCGCCGCAAGCTGCCCGAGCTGCATGTCGGCCCCGCCGCCGCCAACGATCACACCCCCGCGCCCACCAGCCCCGCCGACGCGATCACCGAACTGGGCAGCGCCGGGCTCGATCCCTGCTCACCTTTGCCAGCTTCGTGACGGGCGAGGGCAATGTGCTGGCCTATAATGCCGCGCAGCGCATGGCCGCGTCGGAAACGCCGCAGTTCTCGCCGCTGTATCTGAAAGCCGCGACGGGGCAGGGCAAGACGCATCTGCTGCACGCGATCGGCCACCAGTTCGCCGCCGCCCGGCCCGGCAGCCGCATCTTCTACTGCTCGGCCGAGCGTTTCATGGTCGAGTTCGTGCAGGCGCTGCGCCAGAACCAGATGATCGAGTTCAAGTCGCGGCTGCGCGGCTTCGACATGCTGCTGGTCGACGACATCCAGTTCATCATCGGCAAGGCATCGGCGCAGGAGGAGCTGCTCTACACGATCGACGCGCTGCTGGCCGAGGGCAAGCGGCTGGGCTTTGCCGCCGACCGCGCGCCGCAGGCGCTCGACGGGGTCGAGCCGCGCCTGCTGTCGCGCCTGTCGATGGGGCTGGTGGCCGATATCCAGGCTGCCGATATCGAGTTGCGGCGCAAGATCCTCGAACACCGCCTGACGCGCTTTAGCAGCAGCGACGTGCCCGACGACGTGATCGAGTTCCTGGCCCGCACCATCAGCCGCAATGTGCGCGAGCTGGTGGGCGGTCTCAACAAGCTGATCGCCTATGCGCAGCTGACGGGGCAGCCGGTTTCGCTGAACCTTGCCGAGGAGCAGCTGACCGACATCCTGTCGGCCAATCGCCGCCGCATCACCATCGACGAGATCCAGCGCACCGTCTGCCAGTTCTATCGGCTCGACCGCAGCGAAATGGCATCCAAGCGCCGCGCCCGCGCCGTGGTGCGCCCGCGGCAGGTGGCGATGTACCTCGCCAAGGTGCTGACCCCGCGCAGCTATCCGGAGATCGGGCGCAAGTTCGGCGGGCGCGACCATTCGACCGTGATCCACGCGGTCCGCCTGATCGAGGACCTGCGCACGCGCGATGCCGATATGGACGGCGACGTGCGCAGCTTGCTTCGCCAGCTGGAAAGCTGGGCCATTGATAACTTAAACTATCCTGGCGGCAATTCCGGGGCGGCTGCTCGCAATTGGCGGGTGCCGCCCCTATTGATGCGGCCATGATGACGCCCGACCATGCCAGAGCTTCCCTCGAATGCCTGAACTTCCCGAAGTCGAAACGCACCGTCCGCGGCCTTGCCGGTTTTCTGGAAGGCGCAGACCATTGCGCGCGCATCGTCCACCGGCCCGATCTGCGGCGTGCGTTCCCGCCCGATCTGGTGCAGGTGCTGACGGGCGCGCGGGTCACGGATTGGGCCGGCGTGCGAAATACGGCCTGATCCATCTCGACCGCGACCGGGTGATGATCTTCCATCTGGGCATGAGCGGGCGATGGCGGATCGATCCCGAAAATATCGGCAAGCACGATCATCTGGTGCTCGAAACGGGGGCCGGCCATGTGCTGGCGCTTAACGATGCGCGGCGATTCGGGTCGGTCGATCTGGTCGATGCCGATGCGCTGGAGATTTCGCGCCCTTTGCCGCGATGGGGCCCGAACCGCTGGGGCCTGGTTTCACGCCCGAATATCTGAAGCGCGCGCTGGCCGGGAAGATCCCCGCGATCAAGCTGGCGCTGCTCGACCAGCGGATCGTGGCGGGGCTGGGCAATATCTATGTGTGCGAGGCGCTCCACCGCGCCGGCATCCGCCCCGACAAGCCGGCGGGGCGCGTCTCGCTGCCCAAACTCAAGCTGCTTGTCCCGGCGATCCGCGACGTGCTGAGCGAATTGATCGAGGCGGGCGGATCGTCGATGCGCGATTACGCGCGGCCCGATGGCGAGCTGGGCTATTTCGCGGCCCATTGGCGGGTCTATGGGCGCGAGGGGCAGCCATGCCATTGCGGCGGCAGCGTCGAGCGCTTCGTGCAGGGCGGACGCTCGACCTTCTGGTGCCCGAAATGTCAGCGGTGACTGGCCCGCTTTTCCTTTGCGGCGCGCGGATTAGGCCCTAAACCGCCCGGCATGACGGACAGCAGCCCCAAGACCGCCTCCTTCGGTTACGAAGAGATCCCCGAAGACGAGAAGATCGCCCGCGTCGGCGCCGTATTCTCCGGCGTGGCGCGGAAATACGACATCATGAACGACGCGATGTCGGGCGGCATGCACCGCCTGTGGAAGGACCGCTTCGTGCGCCGGGTCAAGCCGCGCAGCGGCGAGCGGATCCTCGACATGGCTGGCGGCACCGGCGACATCGCGTTCCGCATGGCTGGCAGCGGGGCCGAGATTACCGTGGCCGACATCAACCAGGACATGCTCGACGTCGGGCTGGAACGGGCGGTGAAACGCGGAATCGATGATTTCGTCTGGTCCTGCCAGAACGCCGAGGGCCTGTCCTTCGCCGACCGCAGCTTCGATGCCTATACGATTGCGTTCGGCATCCGCAACGTCACCCATATCGACCGCGCCCTGGCCGAGGCGTACCGCGTGCTGAAGCATGGCGGGCGGTTCTTCTGCCTGGAATTCTCGACCACCGAATGGCCGGGGTTCAGGGATGTGTATGATGCCTATTCGCACCGGCTGGTGCCGCGCATCGGCAAGGCCATCGCGGGCGACGAGGACAGCTATCGCTATCTCGTCGAATTGATCCGCCGCTTTCCGCCCATGCCTGAATTCGAGGCGTTGATCCGGCAAGCGGGCTTCGTGCAGACCAGGGTCGAGCCCATCATGGGCGGACTGGTCGCGATCCACTCGGGCTGGAAGATCTAAGACGCCTGTGACCCAGCCTGCCACGCATATCTACCGCCTTTTGAAATGGGGCCGCATTCTTGCGCGGCACGGGGCGCTGCGCATTGTCGAGGATCACCCGAAGACCCCCGGCCCCGTGCGCCGCCTGTGCCGGATCGCGCGTTTCGGTACGGTCCAGCCGAAACGCCCGCAATATGCCGAGGCGTTCCAGGATATCGGCCCCGCCGCGATCAAGCTGGGGCAGACGCTGGCCACCCGTCCCGATCTGGTGGGCGAGGAAGCGGCGCGCGGGCTTCTCAGCCTGCAGGATTTGCTGCCGCCGGTCTCCTTCGAGAAGATCGCCGCCTCGATCGAGGCGAGCTTCGAGCGGCCCTGGACCGATCTGTACCAGAGCATCGAGGAGGTCCCGGTCGGCGCTGCCAGCATCGCGCAGGTCCACCGCGCGGTGACCACCGATGGCAGGACCGTCGCGGTCAAGGTATTGCGCCCCGGCATCCGCGAGCAGTTCACGCGCGACATCGATACCTATGAATGGGCCGCGGCGCATCTGGAAGCGCTGGGCAGCGAAGCACAGCGCCTGCGCCCGCGCCTTACCATCGCCAATTTCAAGCGCTGGACCAATCGCGAGCTGGACCTGCGGCGCGAGGCGGCGAGCGCCTCCGAACTGGCCGAGGGGATGCATGCGGTGCCGGGCTTCTGCGTGCCCTCGATCGACTGGGACCGGACCAATGGCCGCGTGCTGACGATCGAATGGATCGACGGCATCAAGATGTCCGACCGCGAGGCGCTGCTGGCCGCCGGGCACGACATGCAGGATCTGGCGCAGCGGCTGGTGCTGGCTTTCCTGCGGCAGGCGATCAGCGCCGGGTTCTTCCACGCCGACATGCACCAGGGGAACCTGTTCGTGAAGGCGGACGGCACCATCGTCGCCATTGATTTCGGCATCATGGGCCGCATCGACCGGCAGGCGCGGGCCTGGCTGGCCGAGATTCTCTATGGGCTGACGACGGGCAATTACCGCCGCGTGGCCGAGATCCATTTCGAGGCGCGCTATGTGCCCAGCCACCACTCGGTCGATGAATTCGCCACGGCCCTGCGTGCAGTGGGCGAGCCCATGCGCGGCAAGCCGGTGAGCGAGCTGTCGGTCGGCCAGATGCTGGACGGGCTGTTCGCGATCACCCGCGATTTCGACATGCAGACGCAGCCGCATCTGCTGCTGCTGCAAAAGACCATGGTGATGGTCGAGGGGATCGCGACGCAGCTGTACCCCGGCATCAACCTGTGGGACGTGGCCGCGCCGTTCGTGCGCGAATGGATCCGCGACGAGCTGGGACCAGAGGCCGCGATCGCCGAGCGCATCCGTACCGACACGCAGACGCTGCTGCGGATCCCTGCGCTGATCCGCCGGCTGGAAGAAGTGTACCCGCCCCGCGGCGGCGCGCCCGAACCGCCGCCGCTGGCAGAGGTCGAGCTGATCTGGGAGCGCCGCGCGAGGCGCAAGGCGCAGCGGGAGGGAACGGTGCTGCCCTATCTGCTGAGCGCGGTGATCGGCGGCGGCGCGGTCTATGGCGCGATTCTGCTGGGCTGGATCGGGTAGTCATGGCCGGGGTGCATCCGCGCAGGATCCTGCTGATCGTCGGCGGCGGCATCGCGGCGTATAAATCTTGCGAGTTGGTGCGGCTGATCCGCAAGGGCGGCGGCGAGGTGACCTGCGTCGTGACCGAGGGCGGGCAGCAGTTCGTGACACCGATGACGCTGGCGGCGCTGTCCGAAAAGCCGGTCTATACCACGTTGTGGGATCTTAAGAACGAGGCCGAGATGGGCCACATCCAGTTGAGCCGCGAGGCGGATCTGGTGGTGGTTTGCCCCGCGAGCGCCGACCTGATGGCGAAGATGGCGGCGGGGATCGCCGACGATCTGGCGACCACGCTGCTGCTGGCGACCGACAAGCCGGTGATCGCCGTGCCCGCGATGAACGTGCGCATGTGGGATCATCCCGCCACGCGGCGCAATGTCGCGCGACTGCGCGATGACGGGGTGACGGTGCTGGACCCTGACGAAGGGCCGATGGCGTGCGGCGAATATGGCGCGGGCCGGCTGCCCGAGCCGGAGGCGATCTGGCAGGCGATTACGCGCTTTGGCTCGCCCGAACCGATGGGGGGCGATCCTCTGGCGGGGCAGCCCGATTTCGCGGGCGAGGACCACCGGCCGCTGCATGGCCGCCATGTTCTCGTCACCGCAGGCCCGACGCATGAAGCCGATCGACCCGGTTCGCTATATCGCGAATCGCTCCAGCGGGAAGCAGGGCTTTGCCATTGCGGCGGCGGCAGCGGCGGCGGGCGCGCAGGTGACGCTGATCGCCGGACCGGTGCATCTGGACACGCCGCCGGGCGTGGATCGTTACGACGTCGAGTTGGCGGCCGAGATGCTGGACGCGGTCCAGTCGGCCTTGCCCGTCGATGTGGCGATCATGGTAGCGGCGGTTGCCGATTGGCGAGCGGCGGAATGTGCCGGGCAGAAGATCAAGAAGGACGGATCGGGCACGGTCCCGCCCCTGCCGCTGGCGCTCAATCCCGACATCCTGGCCAGCGTCGCGGCATCGCCCGCGCGGCCCCGGCTGCTGATCGGCTTTGCCGCGGAAACCGACCATGTCGTCAGCCATGCGCAGGCCAAGCGCCTGCGAAAGGGGGCGGACTGGATCGTCGCCAATGACGTATCGGGTGACGTGATGGGCGGCGACAGCAATGCCGTTCACCTTGTCACCGCCGACGGGGTGGAGGACTGGCCCGCCATGCCCAAGAACAAGGTGGCGACCGCGCTGGTGCAGCGGATTGCGGAACAATGCAGGAAGGACGACCAATGACGAAGCCGCACGAGCCCGTGCCCGTTCCGGTGATGCGGCTGGAGGGCAATGACGATCTGCCGCTGCCGCGCTATGCCAGCGAGGGCGCGGCGGGGATGGATGTCGTGTCGGCCGAGGACTGGATCATCGCGCCGGGAGAGCGCGTCGCGGTATCGACCGGCCTTGCCATCGCGATTCCCGATGGGTTCGAGATCCAGATCCGCCCGCGGTCCGGCCTGGCGCTGAAGCACGGCATCACCGTGCCCAACACGCCCGGCACGATCGATTCGGATTATCGCGGCGAGCTGAAGATCATCCTGATCAACCACGGGCAGGAGCCGTACAGGGTACAGCGCGGCGACCGGATCGCGCAGGCGGTGCTCAGCCCCGTGGTGCAGGCCAGCTGGCTCAAGGTCGATCATCTCGACGACACGAAACGCGGCGCAGGCGGTTTCGGATCGACCGGTTTCGGATCGGCGGATGTCAGCCCGATCAGGGGTGAGGAACGCTAGAAGGGGCTTACGCCAAAAGGCCCGGCCGCCCCTTGAATGCATGTTGGTTGCGCCCTGTTCCTGGCGCTGCGACCAAACGGCCGGGCAAGTCAGAGGGACGGTTGTGACCTCAACGATGGAGCCCGCCCCCGGGGGAAACGCTCCGCATCGGTGCGTGACGGCACCATGCGGTCGCTTAAACAAAATGGCCCCGCGAGTGCCGCGGGGCCATGAACATCAGGGGTTGAGGCGCTTGACGGTCTTGTTGCCGTCGTCGGGCGCGATGGAGATGCGCAGCGTCTCACCCGAATTGCCGGGGAAGTCGGTGAACATCGCATCGACCAGCTTGGGCACCAGATGCTGCAGCCGGTCAGACGTCGAGACAGCTTCGGCCTTGCCTTCGAACAGGCGTTCGCCAGTGACCGCGATTGTCGATCTTCATGTCGATGCCGCTGGTATAGACGGTATAGCTGCGGATCTCCGGCCCGCCGAAATACGGGTCGTACCAGCCATAGCCCCAGCCGCCGCGATAGAAGCTGCGGCCGGGTAGAAGCCCGGACCGTACCAGGGGCCCCAGGGATCGGCGAAGCCGGTGCCGACCGTGCGGATCCGCTCGCGCCCGTTATCGACGCCATAGTCGAAGCTGACCAGCAGGTCCGCCGTTTCGGCAGGCAGCCAGTGCATAGCCAAGCTGCGCCATCTCCGCCTCGACGTAGTCGGCGTAAAGCTCGAACTCGAGGCCGCCCTGCATGGCCGGATCCTCGGCCACGACGGCGAAGGTCTTGCCCTGCGGCGCGGGCAATTGCGTCTGGAAGCGCGACACATCCGCCTTGAAAGGCGTTGCGCAGCCAGCCACGCCCGGCCACCAGCAGGGGGGCTGCCAGCTATCTTGGCCCAGAAGCCAAACGAACGGGTTTTCCGTGCGGAAGTCATCGATCTGCTCTCCAGAAAAAACGTGTCGGCGCAGTATCGGTCGCGAATAGTCGCGAAACAGAACGCCGCAAATCCTGCACATCCTGTAGCGATTCGCCGCTGAACGAAACTTGAACATTCATAGACTAACACATGGCAAGCCGCCAAGTTTCATGGACTTAGCGAAGTAGCCCCAAGGCGTCATACGCGCCAGCCAGCGTCGGGCGCCGCGACTTCGCGCGCGCGGCGCGCCGCCGCGAGCCAGGATGGCGTCGAGCTGTTCGTCGTCGTCCTTCAGCGCGTTGAAGCGCGCGGTGATCGGGGCGCAGATGTTCGACCAGCAATTCGCCCAGCGCGGGCTTGAACTTGCCGAAGCCTTCGCCGCCGAAGTCGGACAGAACGCCCGCGACGCGTGCTGCCGGCCAGCGCTGCATAGATGGCGACCAGGTTCAGCGCCTCGGGCCGGCCCTGCCAGTCCCGCGGCTTCGGACGGCAGCGGCTCGGGATCGGTCTTGGCCTTCTTGACCTTCTTCATGATCGTGTCGGCATCGTCGGTCAGGTTGATGCGGCTCATGTCCGAAGGGTCGGACTTGCTCATCTTCGCGGTGCCGTCGCGCAGGCTCATGATCCGGGCGGCGTCGGGCGGGATGATCGGTTCGGGCAGGGTGAACACGCGGCGGCGTCTTCGCTGGGCAGAAGTCGTTGTTGAACTTCTGCGCGATGTCGCGCGCCAGTTCGAGGTGCTGCTTCTGGTCCTCGCCCACCGGCACGTGGGTCGCCTGGTAGAGCAGCACGTCGGCGGCCTGCAGCACCGGATAGGTGAACAGCGCGACGCTGGCGCCTTCGCGGTTCTTGCCCGACTTGTCCTTGAACTGCGTCATGCGGTTCAGCCAGCCCATCCGCGCGGTGCCGTTCAGCAGCCATTGCAGCTCGGCGTGGGCGGGCACCTGCGCCTGGTTGAACAGCACCGAGCGGTCGCGGATCGATGCCGCAGGCGACCAGCGCGGCGACCATCTCCAGCGTGTTGGCGCTGCAGCTGCGCGGGATCGTGCGGCATGGAGATCGCGTGCAGGTCGGCCAGGAAGAACAGGCAGTCGTGCCCCGCCTCGGTCGCTCGTCCTGCATGCGCACCCAGTTGCGGATCGCGCCCAGGTAATTGCCGAGGTGGAGATTGCCGGTGGGCTGGATGCCCGAAACGATGCGCATGATGACTGCCTCTGGATCTCATTCGGTAACGGTCGACGGGTCTGGCCGGTCGCCGCGCCGTAGCTGCGCGAGCAGGTCCTTGTCGAGAGCGCCGATCAGCTATGCCACCGCGAAGAAGATCGACCGCGCCCGCGCCGACCAGCGCGGACAGCGACCAGATCCGTCTCCAGCACCGTGCCGCCGTAGCGGCCGGCCATCAGCGGCACCAGGTACCACAGCACCGCGCCCATCGCGGCGGTCGCGACACGACCTGGCGGGCGATGCGGCCGCCCAGCTTGGCGGTGAAATGGAACCAGCCGCGCATCTGCAGCACGGTATAGAGCGTCAGCACGTTGAGCGTTGACGTGAACGCAGTCGCCGCTGCCAGCCCGACGATGCCGTAGCGCGGCACGACATAGAAATTGATCGCGATGTTGACGATCAACGCGCCCGCCGCAATCCACACCGGGCGTGCGTCGTGTCCTCGCGGCTGAAGAAGGCGGGCTGGAATACCTTGACCAGCACATAGGACGGCAGGCCCGCGACCAGCGCCATCACGATATGTCGCCATGATCAGCGCCGTCCAGTTCGGTCATCCTGCCGCCGACGAAGAAGGCGGTGACGAACGCAGGCGCGCAGATCGCCAGCGCGACCGCGGCGGGCAATGGTCAGCAGGGTCGCCATTTCGACCGCATTGGCTTGCAGGCGCTGCGCCTCGCGCGTGTCGTCGGTCTGGATATGGCGGGCCAGCATCGGCAGGATCGCGGTGCCCAGCGCGATGCCGACGATGCCCAGCGGCATCTGGTTCAGCCGGTCGGCAAGCTTCAGCAGGGTCAGCGAGCCCTGCGGCAGGCTGGTGGCGAAGAACGTGTCGACGAACTGGCTGATCTGGTAGACGCCCGCGCCGAAAGTGGCGGGCAGGATCAGCAGCCCCAGCCGCTTCACCTCGGGCGTGAAATGGGGCGCGGGTGATCTTGAGCCTGACGCCGGCCTGGCGCATCGCCCAGACCATGTAGGCCAGCTGCACCACGCCCGCGATGGGAACCGAGATGGCCAGTGCGGTGGCGATATCCGCCTCGCTGCCGCCGGCGTCGCGCAATGTAATAGCCCGCGCCACGATGCCCGCTGATCAGCACGATGTTGAGCAGCACCGGCACGAAGGCGCCGGGCGCAAAGCGGGATCGGGCATTGAGCAGGCCCGACAGCATCGCCACCAGGCTGACCAGCGCCAGATAGGGAAAGGTGATCTGCGAAAGACGTGACCGCCAGCTCGAACTTCCCGGGTATCTCCTGGAACTCGCGGGCGAGCAGCCAGACGATTCCCGGCATCGCCAGCATGGCCAGCGCGGAAAAGCCCAGCAGCACCCAGACGAACACCGACAGCGTGTCGTTGGCAAGCGGTTCGCCGCCGCCTCGCCCTCTTCCGAATGGAGGCGGTGCGAATACATCGGCACGAAAGCGACCGAGAACGCTCCTTCCGCGAACAGGCGGCGGAAGGTGTTGGGCAGGATGAAGGCCAGCTGGAACGCGTCGGCCGCCGCGCCCGCGCCAAGCACGCGGGCGAGCAGCATGTCGCGCGCGAAGCCGAACACCCGGCTCAGCGCGGTGAGCCCTCCGATCGTCCCGACATTGCGGACGAGGCTCATTTCAGGAGCTGTTTCTTCAGCGCGCTCAGGCCTTGCCGGCGGGCGGCGGCGCGCCCTCGCGGCGGCGCTGTTCCATCTGCTGCTGGTACAGGCCGTCGAAGTCGATCGGATCGAGCATCAGCGGCGCATAGCCCGCATCGCGGACCGCATCGGCGACGATGCGGCGGAGCGAAGGGGAACAGGATGCGCGGCGCCTCGGCGAACAGGAACGCGTGGCTCTGCGCCTCGGGCACGTTGCGGATGCCGATCAGGCCGCAATAGGTCGCCTCGACGATATAGGCGGTGCCCTGCGGCGCCTTGGCGGTGCAGGTGACCTTCAGTGCGACTTCGTGCATTTCGTCGTCGATCTGGTTCGACTGGATGTTGAACTGCACGTCGATCTGCGGCTGGTCGGTCCACTGATAGCTCTTGGGCGCGTTCGGATTCTCGACCGAGAGATCCTTGATATACTGCGAGATCAGCCCGATGGTCGGCTGCGTGTCGCTGCCATTGCCCGTCTGGTCGCGCCATTGTCCAGATCGGTCAGGATGTTGCCTTCGTCGGCCATGATATCTTTCGTTCTGCTTGAGTTGCGCGCGTGATGCGCAAGTCGGTCGGTTGCGGCGCGTAGCATTGCCGTCACCGCCTAGCAACCGGCCTGCCGAGTTGTCCGGCAACGCACATGCGCCAAAGCGGCACAAAGGGCGGGGATCGCGCCAAAATGTGATGCCCATGCGACGTTCCCGGCGTTTGTATATTTGTGTTTGCTTCCTATTTAAGGCAGGTTCGCCTTTCATGCCGTCGACAGGGTCGGCCAAATGCTAATACGGATGTATCACTCGTGATCGTCGAAATCGTCATACTCGCCATGATCGCCGCCTTCCTGGGCCTGCGTCTCTATTCCGTCCTTGGCCGCCGTGCCGAGCACGAGGAGGAGATGCTGGGGCGCATGCCGCATACACCCGAAGCGCAGGCGACGACCCCGCGTTCGCAGCAGGGCGACGCCAATAGCGCGGAGGACCGGCAGGTTCCGGGGCTTGAACGCGCGCTGGCCGGCATTCCGCTGGGCGCGCAGCGCGCCGTGCGCGAGATCGCCAGCGCCGACCGCCGCTTCTCGCCCGTCGCCTTCATCGAGGGTGCGAAGAGCGCCTATGCGATGATCCTTGAAGCGTTCTGGAACGGCGACCGCGAAACGCTGAACGAATTGTGCGACGACGATGTCTATGCCAGCTTCGTCGCCGCGCTCGACGCGCGCGAGGCTGCCGGCGAAACGGTCGAGAATCGCCTGATCCGGATCGAGGAAGCCGAGATCGTCGGCGCCGATTTCGATGCCCCGATGGCGCGCATCACAGTGCGTTTCGTCGCCGACATCGCCGCGCTGACCAAGGACCGGGACGGCAACATGATTGCCGGTTCGCTCGACGATGCGATCGAGTCGCGCGACGTCTGGACCTTCAGCCGCAATGTCAGCGCGATGCGGCCCGACTGGCTGCTCGACGAAACCGACGAAGGCTGATTGCCGAGCCGGAGGAGCGCGCGCCGTGCTGCGCAAATGGGCCGCTCTGGCCTGGCGCCTGTCCTGCTGGCGGCCTGCGCTCCGTCTCTGCCCGAGACGGTTCCTCCGCCCGCCGCGGACCGCGCCGCCGATGCGGCGCTCGCACCCGGACCTGCTGTCAGCACGCTGGCGCTGGACCCGGGTGATGCCGCGGCGGCGCTCAGCTCGTTCGTCGAAAGCTGCCCGAAGTTGCTGACCCGCAGCGATTCCAGCGGCCTGACCCGGAGCGAGGATTGGCGCGCGGCCTGCGATGCGGCGCGGGTCTGGCCCGCTGCCTCGGCACGCGATTTCTTCGCAGGCTATTTCGAGACAGTGCGGGTCGCAGGCGGCGACGGATTCCTGACCGGCTATTTCGAACCGCAGATCGCGGGCGTGCGCGCAGAGCAATCGGGCGCCCGGTTTCGACGTGCCTGTCTATGGCGTGCCGCAGGATCTGGTCCGCCAGCCCGGCTACACGGGCGAGGGCCGCGCCCCGCTTGGCCGTGTGGACGCAGACGGCGACTTCGTTCCCTATTTCGAGCGGGCCGAGATCGTGGCCGGGGCGCTCGACGGACGGGCGCCGGTGATCGGCTGGGCTGCCGATCCGATCGATTTCTTCTTCCTGCAGATCCAGGGTTCGGGCCAGTTGCGCGCGCCTGACGGCAGCGTGATGCGGATTGGCTATGCGGGGCAGAACGGGCGCGAATATGTCGCTATCGGCCGCATCCTGCGCGAGCGGGGCGTGTTCGCGCCCGGCGAAGCGACCATGCAGGGCATCGTCGACTGGCTGCGCGCCAATCCCGCCGAAGCGGAAGAGGTGATGAACGCCAACAAGAGCTGGGTGTTCTTCCGCGAACTGACCGGCGACGGTCCGCTCGGCGCGCTGGATGTGCCGGTGCGGCCGACATGCCAGCGTGGCCGCCGATCCGCGATTCGTGCCACTGGGCGCGCCGGTGATCATCGATGCCGACGCATGACGAAGCCGACGGCATCTGGATCGCGCAGGACACCGGCGGCGCGATCAAGGGCGCGAATCGGCTCGACACTTTCTGGGGTGCGGGCGAGCGGGCGAAGGAGATCGCGGGCGGCATGTCCAGCGATGCGACCGTGACCCTGCTGTTGCCGCGCGGCACACTGGCGCGGCTGCGCGCCGGCGAGCGGTGAAGCGGCCCCGGGGCAAACGATCGGGCCGCGAACTGGATGAGGAAGAGCGGAGGGCGTGGGCGCATCTGGCCGCGACGGTGACGCCGATGCCGGGCCGCAGGCGTCCGGATGTCGCCGACAAGCCGCCGCCTGCGCCCGCGCCACCAGCAAAGCCCGCGCCCCGCTTGCAGCCTGCCCGTCCACAGCGCCCTGTCATGTCTCCGCCGCCGCCGGTGCTGGGCGAGGGTGGTGGGCTGGACCGCGGTTGGGAGCGCAAGCTGGGCCGCGGCACCGTCGATCCCGATTTCACGCTCGACCTGCATGGCTATACGCTCGACGCCGCCTATCGCAGGCTGGAGGCGGGCATGACGCAGGCCATCGCGCAGGGCGCGCGGGTGCTGTTGGTGGTGGCGGGCAAGCCCAGACCGGTCGATGCCGCCGACCGGGGTGAGAGGCGCGGCGCGATTCGCGCCAAGCTGCTCGACTGGCTGGCGGCGGGGCGGCACGCGGGCCATATCGCCGCGATCCGCAAGGCGCATCCGAGGCATGGCGGAGCGGGCGCGCTCTACATCGTGCTCAAGCGGCGGCGCTGACACTACGAGGCACCACTGTTGCAAAAGGGGCGCCCCGAACACGAAGCGCCCCCTTGTTGCTTGCGCTGGCGTGAAGGTCAGGCGGGCTGCGCCACCTTCTCGGCCTGCGCGATCTGCGTCCGCCGGTTCGGTACGGATCAGGTAGTCGAACGCCGACAGGCCCGCCGTTCGCGCCCTGCCCCATCGCGATGATGATCTGCTTGTAGGGCACGTCGGTCGCATCGCCCGCCGCGAATATGCCGGGCAGGTTGGTCGCGGCGCGCGCGTCGGTGACGATCTCGCCATGCTTCGACAGTTCGAGGCCCGAATCCTTCAGCCACTCGGTGTTGGGCACCAGACCGATCTGGATGAAGACGCCCTGCAGCTCGACCTTGTGCAACTCGCCGCTCTCCCGGTCCTTGTATTCGAGGCCCGACACGCGCTCGCCGTCGCCCAGGATCTCGGTCGTCGCGGCCGAAGTGATGATGTCGACGTTCTTCATCGAGCGCAGCTTGTCCTGACCAGCACCTGGTCCGCGCGCAGTTTGCTGTCGAACTCGATCAGCGTCACGTGGCCGACGATGTTGGCAAGGTCGATCGCCGCCTCGACGCCCGAGTTGCCGCCGCCGATCACCGCGACATGCTTGCCCTTGAACAGCGGGCCGTCGCAGTGCGGGCAATAGGCGACGCCCTTGTTGCGATAGTCCATCTCGCCCGGCACGCCGAGATTGCGCCAGCGCGCACCGGTGGTCAGGATCACGCTGCGCGCCTTCAGAGATGCGCCATTGGCCAGCACCACTTCGTGCATGCCGCCGGGCTGCGCGGCGGGGATCAGTTTTTCCGCCGTCTGCAGGTTCATCACGTCGATGTCGTACTCGCCGACATGCTGCTCCAGCGCGGCGGACAGCTTGGGCCCCTCGGTATAGGGGACGGAGATGAAGTTCTCGATGCCCATGGTGTCGAGCACCTGCCCGCCGAAGCGTTCGGCGGCGATGCCGGTGGAGAAGCCCTTGCGCGCGGTATAGACCGCTGCCGACGCACCGGCGGGGCCGCCGCCCACGATCAGCACTTCGAACGGCTTCTTGCCGGCGATCTTCTCGGCGCGCCTTGGCGCCTGCGCCGCTGTCGATCTTGGCGAGGATTTCCTCGACGCCCATCTTGCCGCTGGCGAACATCTCGCCATTCAGGAAGGTGGCGGGCACGGCCATCACGCCGCGCTCCTCGACCTCGTCCTGATAGGTGCCGCCCTCGATCAGCGTGGCGTTGATGTGCGGGTTGTAGAGCGCCATCAGCGTCAGCGCCTGCACGACGTCGGGGCAGTTGTGGCAGGACAGCGAGAAATACATCTCGAAATCGAAATCGCCTTCCAGGCGTTCGATCTGGTCCAGCACGTCCTTCTCCACCTTGGGCGGGTGGCCGCCCGCCCACAGCAGGGCCAGCACCAGCGAGGTGAATTCGTGGCCCAGCGGCAGGCCGGCAAAGCGGACCCATTTCTGTGGATCGCTGGCGCGGCGGATGATGAAGCTGGGCTTGCGGTCGTCGCTGCCGTCGAAACTCGCGCTGACCTTGTCGTTCAGCTCGGCGATTTCTTCGAGCAATTCGCGTGTGTCGTCTGACTTCTTGCCCTCGCCCAAGCGAGGCGACGAGCTCGATCGGTTCGCGCAGATTTTCCAGATACTGCTTCAGCTGTTGTTTGAGGTTCGCTTCAAGCATGGCGGGAGTCTCCTGTTCGAATGGGGTTGTGGATTGCAGACGCAAAAGCGGCCCGGACGGCAGGACCATCCGGGCCGCTGTCGCTGTTCAGTGCCCCTTCAAGGGAAGAGGGCGTTCCTCGACTCAGATCTTGCCGACAAGCTCGAGCGAGGGAGCCAGCGTGTCGCTGCCTTCTTCCCACTTGGCCGGGCAGACCTGGCCGGGGTTGTTGCGGACGTATTGGGCGGCCTTGATCTTGCGGACCAGTTCCTTGGCGTTGCGGCCGACGCCTTCGCAGGTGATTTCCATGATCTGGATCACGCCATCCGGATCGACGACGAAGGTCGCACGGTCGGCGAGGCCCATTTCCTCACGCAGCACGCCGAAATTGTTCGACAGCGTGTGCAGCTGGTCGCCCAGCATCGGGAACTTGATCTTGCTGATCTTGTCGGAGGTGTCGTGCCATGCCTTGTGGCTGAAATGGGTGTCGGTCGACACGCCGTACACTTCCACGCCCATGCCCTTCAGCGAGTCGTACTGTTCGGCCAGGTCTTCCAGCTCGGTCGGGCAGACGAAGGTAAAGTCGGCGGGATAGAAGAAGAAGACCGCCCAGTCGCCCTTCACGTCGCCGTCGGTGACGTCGAAGAAGTCCTTGCCCTGCCTGAAAAGCGGTGGCTTTGAACGGCTTGATGGTGCTTCCGATGATACCCATGCGATGATTCTCCATTGGTGTTTTGCCCGGTGACCGAACGTGAATTCATGTTGCGATACACAAATAGGTGCTGCGCCCGCGAACCCCAAGCGGAGAAAGCCGATAAGTTTGATAGAATTATTCAATGAAACGAAACTGATCGCTTTGCCCGATCATCTGCACGGATCATCGGCGGCAATTTAAAAGCCATCGGCGGCGACAAGACGCCTTGGTACTCTCGCATTCGCAGCAGCGTATTCAGCCGCATTGCGCCCGGTTCAGCAGTTTGTGATCGGCCAGCGTCAGCGCCATCATCGCCTCGACCACCGGAACGCCGCGCAGGCCGACGCAAGGGTCGTGGCGGCCTTTGGTCACGATCTCGTCCGCTTCGTAGCCGCCGTTCTCCGGATTTTTCTGAACCGTGGGCACGGGAATCAGGATCGAACTGGTCGGCTTGAACGCGACACGCAGCCGCACCGGCTGGCCGGTCGAGATGCCTCCCGCGATGCCGCCCGCATGATTGGCGTCGAACGCCACGCCGTCCCCGTCGGGCCGCATGGCATCGGCGTTCTGTTCGCCGGTCAGACGCGCGGCGTCGAAGCCGTCGCCGATCTCCACGCCCTTGACCGCGTTGATGCCCATCATCGCGGCGGCAAGATCGGCATCGAGCTTGCCATAAACGGGCGCGCCCCAGCCAGCTGGCACGCCGGAAGCCTCGCAGGTCACGACCGCGCCGAGCGACGAGCCCGAACGGCGGGCATAGTCCAGGCGCTCCGCCCAGCGTTCCGCCGCGGCGGCGTCGGGGCAGAAGAACGGGTTGGTGGGGATCAGCGAGGCGTCGAAATTGCCCTCGTCGATGCTGTCGCCGCCCATTTCGGACACCCATGCGCGGATCGTGACGCCGGAAATGACCTTGCGCGCGATCGCGCCCGCCGCAACGCGCGCCGCGGTTTCGCGGGCGCTGGACCGACCGCCGCCACGATAATCGCGAAAGCCGTACTTGGCGTCATAGGCATAATCGGCATGGCCGGGGCGATAGCTCTTCGCGATCTCGGAGTAGTCTTTCGAGCGCTGATCGGTATTCTCGATCATCAGGCTGATCGGCGTACCGGTCGTCCGGCCTTCGAACACGCCCGACAGGATCCGCACCTCGTCCGGCTCGCGGCGCTGCGTGGTAAAGCGGCTGGTGCCGGGACGGCGCGCGTCGAGGAAGGGCTGGATGTCGTCTTCGGACAAGGCGATGCGCGGCGGGCAGCCATCGACCACCGCGCCCAGCGCCGGGCCATGGCTTTCGCCCCAGGTCGTGAAGCGCAGCACGCGCCCGAAACTGTTCACGCTCATGCGATGACGCCCATGTTGGATCCCTGCCCCGGCAGGCGCTGCTGCGGCCTGCCTGTTCCTGTCCCGCCTATTCCTGCATTGCGCGCAAAAGTCCACCTGTCCTATCGGCGGCGGCATACGGAATATTTCGCGAAAGGCCCCCGACATGATCATGACCGTCTATGGCATCCCCAATTGCGACACGGTGAAAAAGGCCCGCAAATGGCTTGATGACGAAGGGACCGACTACGCCTTCCACGACTACAAGAAGCAAGGTGTGCCCGAAGTTCACCTGAAGGCCTGGATTGCCGACCAGGGATGGGAGCAGATCCTGAACAGGCGGGGAACCAGCTTTCGCACGCTGCCCGACGCCGACAAGCAGGGTATCGACCCGGCGAAGGCAGAGCAGTTGCTTCTGGCAAATCCCTCCATGATCAAGCGGCCCATTGTCGAATATGCGGGCGGGTTGCTGGTGGGATTCGATGCGGGCAAATGGGCGGCGGCGCTTCGATAAATATTGCGAAGCACTCGCAATATATGCGGTCGCCCTCTATGTAAGCCGCGCAGGACCAGATGAAAGGATACGGATGGCTCGCCCCGAACCGCGCACTCTGACACTGATTTCTCGTACCCGGTTGACGCCGAACATGGTCCGCTTGCGGCTGGGCGGTCCGGGGATGGCTGGTTTCCCCGACGGTTTTGCGGGCGGCTATGTCAAGCTGCGCCTGGGCGATGGGGGCGGGGGCGCGAAGCCAATCGTGCGCACCTATACGATCCGCCACCAGACAGCCGAGGGCATCGATCTGGACTTCGCGGTGCACGGGTCGGACAGCGAAACGCCCGGTCCTGCCGTGGATTGGGCGCTGACTGCGCTGTTCGGCGACACTATCGTGGTCGGCGGCCCGGGTCCTGCCAAGCCGCTACCGCCGGGCATGGACCGCTACCTGGTGGCGGGCGACATGACGGCGCTGCCCGCGATCTCGGTCAACCTGGAAGCGTTGGATCCGGAAGCGCGGGGCGCCGCCGTGATAGAGATCCAGCATGAGGACGACCGGCAGGAGCTGGCCGTGCCGTCAGGGTTCGCGGTTCACTGGCTGGTCAATCCGCACCCGGGCAGCGATCCCGAACTGCTCCTGCGCTCGCTGCGCGAACTGGGCTGGGAGGACGGCGACACCTATGGCTGGGTCGCTGCGGAATTCGAGGCCATGAAGCTCCTGCGCGACTATCTGCGGACCGAGCGCGGGCTGGGCCGAGACCGGCTCTATGCCTCAAGCTATTGGAAGCAGGGCGAGGACGAGGACAGCCACCGCGTTTTCAAGCGTGCCGACGCCGAGGCCGCCTGATCAGCCCCGCCGGGCGGTGACGATGTAGTTCAGCGACAGATCGCTCGACAGTTCCAGCCCCTTGCACGGGGAGAACGCGATGCCGCGCGGCTCGCCCATCGTCAAGCCCGGCATCGGCGAGCAGTTCGCGCAATTCTTCCGGCGTGACGAAATCGTCCCAGTGATGCGTGCCGCTTGCGGCACCGCGCCCAGACGCTCCGCCGCGCCGACCAGCAGCAGCGTCGACCGGCGGGTGCGGTTGGGAGTGGAG
This sequence comes from uncultured Alphaproteobacteria bacterium, assembly GCA_963752785.1. Taxonomy (GTDB): domain Bacteria; phylum Pseudomonadota; class Alphaproteobacteria; order Sphingomonadales; family Sphingomonadaceae; genus Croceicoccus. Next base: position 127,053 of record CAVVZE010000007.1, on the reverse strand, counting down.
ATCACCATCAGCCCGCCGTCGCGCCAGCCGTTCCGGCAAGCTGGTGCGACGAAGGCGCCGCTTGTCGGCGACGTGCTCGATCACCTCCATCGCGGTGACGAGATCGAACTGCCCGGCAGGCAGCTCTGCCGAGCTCGCCCGCGTGATAGGTGATGTTCAGCCGCGTCGCCTCGGCATGGGCCTGCGCCGCGTCGATATTCTCGCTCGCCGCATCGACGCCCGTCACCTGCGCGCCCAGCCGCGCCAGCGGTTCGCACAGCAGGCCCGCCCCGCAGCCGACGTCCAGCGCGCGCTTGCCCGCCAGAGGGCGGCGCGCACGCGACGTCGCCGCCCCAGTGCAGGTCGACCGCCTCGCGGATGAAGCCGAGCCGCACCGGGTTCAGCCGGTGCAGCATCGCCGAGGAGCCCTTCGGGTCCCACCAGTCGGCCGCCAGCGCGCCGAAATGGGCGGCTTCCTCGGGCCGGATGGTTACAGGTGCTGACGGTTGCATTACCCATGCCATCCCTTAACAGCGCGCAGTTCGAACGGCCAGCATTCGCATGGCCCCAATCGCAGACAGACAGGGAAGGCGAAGCACAGTGGCCCGCATCGTGATGAAATTCGGCGGCACCTCGATGGCGGGGACGGAGCGCATCCGCCGCGTCGCCAGTATCGTGCGCCGCCAGCAGGAGGCGGGGCACGAGGTCGCGGTGGTCGTCTCGGCCATGGCGGGCGAGACCGACCGGCTGGTCAATTTCTGCCGCGAGGCGAATCCGCTCTACGATCCGGCCGAATATGACGTGGTGGTCGCCACCGGCGAGCAGGTGACGAGCGGGCTGCTGGCGCTGACGCTGCAGGCGATGGGCTGCAAGGCGCGCAGCTGGCTCGGCTGGCAATTGCCGTTCCACACCGACGACGCCCATGCCAAGGCGCGCATTGGCGAGATCGACGCCGAGCGACTGTCATCGCCAGCATGGAGGCGGGCGAGATCGCGGTGATCCCCGGCTTCCAGGGCCTGGCCGAGGATGGCCGCGTCACGACGCTGGGCCGCGGCGGCATCGGATACTCAGCGCCGTGGCGGTGGCCGCCGCGGTCAAGGCCGACCGCTGCGACATCTACACCGATGTCGACGGCGTCTATACCACCGACCCGCGCATCGTCGCCAAGGCCCGCAAGCTGAAGGCCGTGACCTTACGAGGAAATGCTCGAGCTGGCCTCGGTCGGGTCCAAGGTGCTGCAGACCCGCTCGGTCAGCCTGGCGATGAAGGAAAAGGTGCGGGTGCAGGTGCTGTCGTCGCTTCATCGACGACGATGCGCCCCTGGCCGATGAACTTGCCCGGCACGCTGATCGTCAGCGACGGAAGGAGCATCTGAAGGACTGCGACATGGAACGCCAGCTGATCACCGGCATCGCCGCCGACAAGAACGAAGCCAAGGTCACCCTGACCCGCGTGCCCGACCGCCCCGGCGCGGTGGCCAGCGATGTTCGGCCCGCTGGCCGAGGCGAACATCAACGTCGACATGATCATCCAGAACGTCGGCCGCGACAAGGGCGAGACCGACGTGACCTTCACCGTACCCAAGGCCGACCTGGCCCGCGCGCAGGCGCTGCTGGAAGAGCACAAGGACGCAGATCGGCTTCAACCGCATCATCACCGACGCCAAGGTCGCCAAGATCAGCGTCGTCGGCGTCGGCATGCGCAGCCATGCGGGCATTGCCGCACCATGTTCAAGGCGCTGGCCGATCGCGGCATCAACATCCAGGCGATCTCGACCAGCGAGATCAAGGTCTCGGTGCTGATCGACGAGGACGAGACCGAGCTGGCCGTGCGCGTGCTGCACACCGCCTACGGGCTCGACGCGGTCGACGACGCGGCCTGAGCGGATCGCCCGCGGATCCGCGGACGAAGCGGATCCGCTGCGGCGGCCCTTGCGGCGCCGAACCCATCCGTCTGCGGCGGAATGCGCATGCCTGGCGGATATGCGCTGGCGCAGCGTTCCGCTGCCCTGCTGCCCGGGCGCCGCTGCCTGAACCAAAGCAAAACCCCCGCCGGGCTTGCGCCGGGCGGGGGTTTCTGGTGATTCGCGAGTAGCCGGCCGGTCAGTCGACCGGTGCGGTCGTGTCGGTGTCGGCCGCGACCGGAGGATAGGTGCCCGCGCTGGCGTCCGAAGCCTCGGTGCTGAGCGTGTTCGGCTCGTCCACCGCCTCGATCTCGGCGGCGCCGACTTCCTCGGGAACCTCTTCCACTTCGGGCAGCGGTAGGTTCGAACCCATGCTGTTCAGATAGGCAATGACATTGGCGCGGTCTTCCGGATTGCCGAGGCCCGCAAAGCTCATCTTGGTGCCATTGGCGAACGCGCGCGGGCTGGTCAGCCACGCATCCATGTTCTGGAAATCCCACACGCCGCCATGGCCGGAAAGCGCGGACGAGAAGGCGTATCCGTTCTTGCCCTGGCCGATCGGCTCGCCCATCGTGGCATAAAGATTGGGGCCGATGCCGTTCGGCGCGCCCTGCTCGATCGTGTGGCAGGCGACGCATTTGGCGAAGATCGCCTCGCCCTTGGCGACATCGGCGGTCGACAGCAGCATGGCCAGCGACGGGCCTTCGGCGGCGCCCTCTTCCTCTGCACCCTCGATCACGTAGCCGAGTTCTTCGGGCCGTTCGCTGTCGAAGATATGGCCGCTGATGCTGGACAGGCCCAGGGCGACGACGCCGCCGAACAGGGTCCAGCCGAAGATGGTATTGGTTCTGCCGTCCATCAGAAATAGGTTCCGTCTGCGAGTGCGCGCGTAAGAGCGTTCGTGAAAAGTTGCGATGTTTCGCGGCCGATATGGCTCGCGCGCCGCTCTAAATAAGGGTTCGGCGCATGACAAGGGCGTTTCATGCCCGCCCGCGATTCGTTTTGCCGGTTTCGCCCGCCCGGTGCCCGTGCTGCGGCGCGAAGCCACTTGGCAGCCGCGCGGCAAGCCCTTAACGGCATGGCGCATGAACGCGCCCCTATCTCCGAAAGCCAGCCCCTATGCCGCACCGGCCATGGCGCTGGTGAAGACAATGACCCAGGCCGCCCTGGCCGATCCCGCGCGGGCGATGGCGTTCCAGGGCGCACCGGGGGCCAATTCGCATATCGCGGCGCTGAGCGCCGATCCCGATTGCCTGCCGATGCCGTGCTTCTCGTTCGCAGATGCCATCGATGCGGTAAAGGAAGGGCGCGCCGCGCGGGCCATCATCCCGATCGAGAATTCGCATAACGGGCGCGTGGCGGACATCCATTTCCTGCTGCCGGAATCGGGGCTTGCCATCACGGGCGAGCATTTCATGGAGATCCACCATCATCTGATGGCGCTGGGCGACGGCCCCTATCGCGCGGTAATGAGCCATCCGCAGGCGCTGGGCCAGTGCCGCCACCGGCTGCGTGCGGACGGGCTGGTGCCGATGGACCATGCCGACACCGCAGGCGCCGCCGCGACCGTGTTCGAGCAGCAGGACCCCGGCCTGGCCGCGATCGCACCCGAGATGGCGGCGCAGCTCTACGGCCTGAAGATCGTGGCGCGCGAGATCGAGGACGCTCGCGACAACATGACGCGGTTCGTGGTGCTGGCCAAGGACGCACTGGACCCCGCAAGCATCGAGGGGCCGGCCATGACGACCTTCGTGTTCGAGGTGCGCAATATTCCGGCCGCGCTCTACAAGGCGCTGGGCGGCTTCGCGACCAACGGCGTCAACATGACCAAGCTGGAAAGCTATCAGAAGGGCGCGGCCTTTGCCGCGACCAAATTCTATGCCGATATCGTGGGTGCGCCGGGCGAGCCCGCGGTCGACCGCGCGCTGGAAGAGCTGGCCTTCTACTCGAAGCATCTGCGCATGCTGGGCACCTATCCCCAAGCGCGCGAGCGCGGTTAGCATGCAAGTCGCGCTGCCGCACCACGGTCATGGCATGATGCGACAGCGCGATCAGGACCGTGCACGCCGCGACCTGCCATCCCCCAACGGCGGACGCAGCGTCATGCCAGTGCGACATCGTCGCGTGGGCCCTGCTCCCCGGCATGTGGTTAACAGTATAAACCGCTCGCCAATCATGCCAGCCCGGCAATCATCCGTATTGGATCGGATGGGCGATTGCATTGCGCGTGGTGCCGAGGGAGGGCGATTCGTCGCATGACCGATTTTCGTTTGCGCGATGCCGCGATCGGCGATGCGCCGGCCCTGTCGGCGCTGGGGCGGGACAGCTTCGTGGCCGCCTTCGGCCATCTCTACCGGCCGGAGGATCTGGCACGTTTTCTGGACGAGGTTCATGACCCCGCCACCATCGCTGCGCAGATCGCCGATCCGGCGATCATGCACCAGCTTGCCGTCGATGATGCAGGCCGGCTGCTGGGCTATTGCAAGCTGGAGGCGGCAAGTTCTTACGCCAGTTATTCCGATGCCCTCGCACCGCTTGGCCTCAGCCAGCTCTACACCGATCCGCGCAGGACGGGGCGCGGGCTGGGCGCGGCGCTGATGGCGTGGACCCTGTACGTCGCGCGGGCGCGGGGCTGCGATGCGGTCCAGCTATCGGTCTGGAGCGAGAACTATGGAGCGCAGCGCTTCTACCAGCGGCACGGGTTCGCCAAGATCGCCGACATCGATTTCTGGGTCGGCAGCCACCGCGACGACGAGTTCCTCTACGAATTGCGGCTTTGACCGGTCACAGCCATTTCCAGCGCCAGAACAGGAACAATTGCACCGCAAGAATCGCGCTGCACAGGCCGACCACGATCCAGAACGCGTTGCCGTCGTCCACGCCCGGCATGCCGCCGACATTGATGCCCAGCAGCCCCGTCAGGAAGCTGAGCGGCAGGAAGATGGCCGCGACGATCGTCAGCAGGTAGGTCGCCTTCTCGCTGCTGGCGACGGCGCGGGCGCGGATTTCGTCCTGCAGCACCACCGCGCTTTCCTTGCAGATGTCGATATCGTCGAGATAGCGGCGCAGCCGTTCGATCGTCTCGGCGATCTCGCGCCGGTCGTGATCCTCGAACCAGCCGGGCGCATCGCGGCTGATCCGCTCCAGCGCTTCGTGCTGCGGGCCCATGTGGCGCTTCAGCGCCAGGCAATTGCGCCGGATCGTGGTGATCGTGTCAGGACATGCCTCGGGATCGTCGTCCGGGTCCGTCCTCCTCCAGCTCGTCGATATGCTCGTTCATGTCGACGATCGAGCGGCTCATCCGCGCGATCATGTGCTCGGCCAGCTGGGTGATCAGCGCGCCCGCATCGGTCGGGCCGACGCCGCGATCGATCTCGGCCAGCGTGTCGCGCGGCGTCTGCAGCCGTTCGCGGCGCAGGGTGATCAGGCGCCGCCCGTCGCACCACAGCTGCATCGAGACCATGTCCTCGGGCTCGGCGCCGGGATTGAAATTGATGCCGCGCAGCGTCGCGACCAGCGTGTCGCCTTCGCGAAAGGCGCGCGGGCGGGTCCGGTCGCTGACCAGCAGTTCGGCAGTCGGCTCGGATATGCCGAGCGTATCCTCCAGCCATTCCTGCACTCCCGGCCGGTTGCGGCAGATATGCATCCACAGCACTTCGTCCGACCGTGTGGGCGAGGGCGTCCATGCGCGCGCCTCGTCCCAGCCGAGCGGCTGGCCGCCGCCCTTGCCGTCGAGCACGCGGCCGAACAGCAGCGCATCCTCGCTGGTCTGGTCGTCGTAGAGTTCCGGCTCTTCCAAGAATGCGTCTCCTTTGCGCGGCTTGATGGCGGATCGCTGCATTTCAGGCAAATGCGTCTTTGCCCCGTCACGCAAGCGCCTGTATAGGCGAGGCCATGTCCACAGACAGCATCGCAGCAATCCGCCCCTGGCGCATGATCGAGCGCCGCAAGAGCCGCCAGATCATGGTGGGCAACGTGCCCGTGGGCGGCGACGCGCCGATCAGCGTGCAGACCATGACCAACACGCTGACCAGTCGACGCAGGGGCGACGATCGACCAGATCCGCCGCTGCGAGGATGCGGGCGCCGACATCGTGCGCGTATCCTGCCCCGACGTCGAAATCGACCGCCGCGCTCGAGCAGATCGTCACGCGCGGCGGACGTGCCGATCGTCGCCGACATCCATTTCCACTACAAGCGCGCGCTGGAAGCCGCCGATGCGGGCGCGGCCTGCCTGCGCATCAATCCCGGCAATATCGGTTCGGGCGAGCGCGTGGCCGAGGTGGTGCGCGCCGCCAAGGCCAACGGCTGCGCGATCCGCATCGGCGTGAACGCCGGCAGCCTGGAAAAGGACCTGCTGGAAAAATACGGCGAGCCTTGCCCCGAAGCGCTGGTCGAATGCGCGCTGGACCACATCAAGCTGCTGCAGGACCACGATTTCCACGAATACAAGGTCGCGGTGAAGGCGAGCGACGTGTTCCTGGCGGTCGCGGCCTATCAGGGGCTGGCCGATGCGGTCGATTGCCCGCTGCACCTTGGCATTACCGAGGCGGGCGGGCTGATCGGCGGCACCGTGAAATCCGCGCATCGGCATCGGCAATCTGCTGTGGGCGGGGATCGGCGACACGATCCGCGTTTCGCTCTCGGCCGAGCCGGAAGAGGAAGTGCGCGTCGGGTTCGAGATCCTGAAGGCGCTGGGCCTGCGGACCCGCGGCGTGCGCGTCGTGTCCTGCCCCAGTCTGCGCGCGGCAGGGCTTCGACGTGATCCGCACCGTGCAGGCGCTGGAAGAACGGCTGCAGCACATCAAGACGCCGCTCTCGCTGTCGGTGCTGGGCTGCGTGGTCAACGGGCCGGGCGAAGCGCGCGAGACCGATATCGGCATCACCGGCGGCGGCAATGGCAAGCACATGGTCTATCTGTCGGGCGTGACCGACCACCATGTGCAGAGCGCCGACATGCTCGACCACATCGTCGAGCTGGTCGAAGCGAAGGCGGCCGAGATCGAGGGCGGACGGTCCGAGACGGTCGGAATGGGCGAAGCCGCCGAATAGCAGAGCGTTTTACGCCTGCTTAAGCATGGTGGGCGTAGGCTTGGTGCATGAGCATGCACAAGGTCTTCTGGATCGGCTTCGCCGCCTGCATCGTGGGCGCTTTCATGACCGAGATGCCCGGCTACGACGCCGCGCCCGAAGCGGCGTCGCCCCCCGATGCGGCGTTGCTGGCGGCAGCACCCTCCACGCGGCAGGATGACGGCTGGGGCGGCGGCGACATCCGCCTGTCGCGGCGCGGTGACGGGCATTTCTATGCCAATCCCTCCATCGGCGGGCGCCAGCTGGACGTGATGGTCGATACAGGGGCCAGCTTTGTCGCGCTGACGGGCGAAGATGCGCGCGCGGCGGGACTGGACTGGAGCGAGGCGGACCTTCAGCCGGTCGCCCGCGGCGCCAGCGGCGTGGTGGAGGGCGTGCCGGTGATGATCGACAGCATCGAACTGGGCGGGACAGAGATGCGCGACGTCGAAGCCGCGATCGTGCCGGAAGGCTTGCCGGTCACGCTGCTGGGGCAGAGCTATCTGCGCCGGTTCCAGCGAGTCGAGATCGAAGGCGATGCCATGGTGCTGTCGCGGGACTGATTTCCGCGGTCCGATTATGGCGCATAACATCGGTTAATTTTGAAGCCACACGGTTTCTGGTATATATTTCCGTCATGACGACACGATTTTCAAACCGATCGGGCGCGACCGGTCCCTGTCTGGGCCGCCGGGCCGTGCTGGGCGGCGCGGTGGCGGCAGGGGCCGCGCTCGTCATGCCGCGCGGGGCGCTTGCCAGCGCCAGCCCGTTGACGCCCGGCCAGCGCCGCGTGCTCGACGTGGCCAAGGAACAGATGGACCGAGCAGGCGATGCGCTATGGCGCAGGGATATCGCGGGAATTGCCGATTTCGGCGTCCATTCCTCGATCCCGCGCTTTCATTTCGCCAATGTCGAACAGGGCACCGTGCGCAGCTTTCTGGTGGCGCATGGCACCGGCTCGGACCCCGAACACGACGGGTTCCTCAACAGTTTCTCGAACGTGCCGGGGTCGAATGCGACCAGTCGCGGCGCCTATGTGACCTATGAATGGTACACCGGCCGCTATGGCACCTCGATCCGGCTGGGCGGACTGGATCCGGACAATTCCAATGCGCTGCCACGCTATATCGTCGCCCATCCGGCGGAATACGCCACCCAGGCGCATGTCGATCGCTGGGGCAGGCTGGGCCGGTCCAACGGCTGTTTCGCCATGGACCCGGCCGATTTCAACGAGGCATTATGGCACCTGTCGGGCGGCCGGCTGCTTTACGCCGACCGCCTCGGCATTTCCTGAACCGCCAGCATCGCGGCAGTCCTGATCAGGCGCCCGGCGCCTCGATCGGCACGATGGGCTCGTCGGTCTTGTGCTGTCCCGGTCTTTGGCACGCGCGGGGCGGCCATGCTGGCCAGCACCGGCTCGTCGCGGCCATAGATGTCGTCGAAGCTGCGCATCTGCCCGTCGATGTCGCGCGCCATGGTGAAATAGGTGATGTAGACCGGCAGCGGCTTGGTCAGCGGCACGCGGGTATATTCGCGCGAGTTCGCGATCTCGACCGCTTCCTCGCTCGACAGGCCGCCAAGTCCCTTGGCCAGGATCATCGCCAGCTTCATCGCGCCCTCGGTCCGCACGCAGCCATGGCTGAGCGCGCGCTCGGCATTGTTGAACAGCGATTTCGACGGCGTGTCGTGCAGGAAGATCGCATGCGGGTTCGGCATGTCCAGCTTCATCAGCCCCAGCGAATTGCCGGGGCCGGGCTGCTGCACCACCACGGTCATGCCCGCGTCGGTCTTGTACGCCTTGTAATTGTTGCTGCGCGCATAGGACGGGTTGTTCAGCACGCGTGCGCCCAGCCCTTCGCCCACCACGATGGATTGCGGCACGGTCCAGGTCGGGTTGAAGATCACGCCCTCGACCGTTTCGGCCAGCTGCGGGGTCGCGGTGCGGCCCGGCTTGCCGACGATGGTGCGGAACGAGGTATGGACCTTGTTGTTGATCACCAGCCGCAGCTGATATTCGGGCACGTTGGTCAGCAGATAGTTCCTGCCCATGTCCTGGCCCAGCCAGCGCCAGCGATCCATGTTTGCGCGGATCTTGGCACGCGCTGCCTTGTCGCCCTCGCTCGTCTCCAGCAGCATCTGATTGAGCACTGCATAGTCGGGATGCGTGGGATTGAGCGAATCGAGCGCAGCCACGATCCCGCCGGCCGAATCCCCGCCGGACGAACCGTTGCCCGCCAGCGCTTCCTGCAGCAGCGGCTTGATCGGGCGCAGCTTCCAGTCGGGGTCCTCGACGAACCACTGGTGGCGCGCATCCATCTCGGTGCGCCCGTCGCGCAGGTCCTCGGCGACCCAGGTGAACAGCCGCGTCGCGGTCTCGTTCAGGCGCGCACCCGGACCGGCGGCGATGGCAGCCTGCAGTGCCTCGGGCTGGTAATCGCGGGGGAACAGCCCCTCGTTGCCGATCGCCTTGATGAAGCTGAGCAATTGTTCGGCCTGCGCAACCTGCCAGACGGGCGCGACCGTGAAGTAGTCGGTGGGGATTTCCTGCACCACGGGGGCCGAGGTCATGTCCGTCGGCGCCTGCCGTGCCTGCTCCTCGGGCAGGAGGAGCTTGGGCTGTGTGCCCGATCGGGGTTGGGCCTGCGACTGCGCTGGAGCCGTGCCGGCGGCGGGTGCAACCTGCGCCATTGCGCTGGCAGGCATAGCGGCCGCCGCGCTCCACAGCGCCGCATGGCCCAGCAGCCTCAGCGCGGGACGCGGAGCGGAACGGCGGGCTGAAGTACAAGAGGTCATCGTGATTTCCCAATGGCGGACCGGCGAACCGGCCGCGCCTGAATCTTCCGGTTGCCACGCCCGGCCCGTGACGGGCGACAGGGCATGGAGCTTTCGCTCCGGTAATGCTCTTTTCAGCCTTTCACCATGCTGAATCGCGTGGCTTCCCGCCTTTTCTTCGGCGATTTCGCCATTTTTCCCGCCTTGACGAAACAGGCGATCCGGCCCATCGCCGCCGCAAACATTTCGCACCCGCAAACCCGCGCCTGCGAGCGGTTCTCAACTGCCTTGCGCGCGGCCAGATCTGAAGGGAAAGGTCACCCATGACTGCAATCGGCAAGGACACGCTAGGCACCCGCTCGACCATGAGCGTCGGGGGCAAGGAATACGCCTATTACTCGCTCGCCAAGGCGGCGGAGAAATATGGCGACGTGTCGCGGCTTCCCTTCTCGCTCAAGGTGCTGCTCGAGAACATGCTGCGGTTCGAGGATGACGGCTTCACTGTGTCGACCGATGACGTGAAGGCGATCGTCGACTGGCAGCAGAACCCCAAGGCGCCGCATCCGGAAATCCAGTACCGCCCCGCGCGCGTGCTGCTGCAGGACTTCACCGGCGTGCCCTGCGTGGTCGACCTCGCCGCGATGCGCGACGCGATCAAGGCGCTGGGCGGCGATACGCAGAAGATCAATCCGCAGGTTCCCGTGAACCTGGTCATCGACCACTCGGTCATGGTCGACGAATTCGGCCATCCCAAGGCGTTCGAGCAGAACGTGGAGCTGGAATACCAGCGCAATGCCGAACGCTATGACTTCCTGAAGTGGGGCGCGAAGAGCCTCGACAATTTCTATGCCGTGCCGCCGGGCACCGGCATCTGCCACCAGGTGAACCTGGAGCATATCGGCCGCGGCGTATGGACGTCGAAGGATCCGAGCGGCGCGGACATCGCCTATCCCGACACCTGCGTCGGCACCGATTCGCACACCACCATGATCAACGGCCTGGGCGTGCTGGGCTGGGGCGTCGGCGGGATCGAGGCCGAGGCCGCGATGCTGGGCCAGCCGGTTTCGATGCTGATCCCCGAAGTCGTCGGCTTCAAGCTGACGGGCAAGATGGCCGAGGGCATCACCGCCACCGACCTGGTGCTGACCTGCGTGCAGATGCTGCGCGAGAAGGGCGTGGTGGGCCGCTTCGTCGAGTTCTACGGCGAAGGCACCGCACAGCTGACGCTGGCCGACCGCGCGACCATCGCCAACATGGCGCCCGAATACGGCGCGACCTGCGGCTTCTTTGGCATCGACAACAAGACGCTGGACTACATGCGCCTGACCGGCCGCGAAGAGGACGCGATCGCGCTGGTCGAGGCCTATGCCAAGGAACAGGGGCTATGGTTCGATCCCTCGAACCCTGAGCCGATCTTCACCGACACGCTCGAACTCGACATGGGTTCGGTGGTGCCGTCGCTGGCAGGGCCCAAGCGTCCGCAGGACAAGGTCGCTCTCGACAAGGTGGACGAGCTGTTCAACACCGATCTCGTCAAGCTCTACAACAAGGCCGGGGCGGAGCGTTTCGCGGTCGAGGGCAAGGACCATGACGTGGGCGACGGCGACGTCGTGATCGCCGCCATCACCAGCTGCACCAATACCTCGAATCCCGACGTGCTGATCGCGGCCGGCCTCGTCGCCAAGAAGGCGCATGAGAAGGGCCTGATGCCCAAGCCTTGGGTGAAGACCTCGCTCGCGCCCGGATCGCAGGTGGTGACCGACTATCTGGTGAAAGCAGGCCTGCAGGACCATTTGAACGCGATCGGCTTCGATCTCGTCGGCTACGGCTGCACCACCTGCATCGGCAATTCCGGCCCTCTGGCCGAGCCGATTTCGAAGGCGATCAACAACAACAATATCGTCGCCGCATCGGTGCTGTCGGGCAATCGCAATTTCGAAGGCCGCGTGTCGCCCGACGTGCGCGCCAACTTCCTCGCATCGCCGCCGCTGGTCGTGGCCTATGCGCTCAAGGGCACGGTGACCGAGGACATCACCGAGACCCCGATCGGCACCGGCAGCGACGGCACCGATGTGTATCTGCGGGACATCTGGCCGACCAATGCCGAGGTGGCCGAAGTGCTGAAGGGCGCGATCAGCCGCGACATGTTCCAGGCCCGCTATGCCGACGTCTACAAGGGCGACGAACACTGGCAGGCGATCAATGTCGAGGGTTCGGACACCTATAGCTGGCGCGCCGGCTCGACCTATGTCGCCAACCCGCCCTATTTCGAGGGCATGGGCATGACGCCCGATGCGGTCAGCGACATCATCGATGCGAACCCGCTGGCGATCCTGGGCGATTCGGTCACCACCGACCACATCTCGCCCGCAGGATCGATCAAGGAAGACAGCCCCGCGGGCCGCTACCTGAAAGAGCACCAGGTCGCGAAGGCGGACTTCAACTCCTACGGCTCGCGCCGCGGCAACCATGAAGTGATGATGCGCGGCACCTTTGCCAATATCCGCATCCGCAACGAAATGGTCCCGGGCGTCGAGGGCGGTTACACCACCTACAACGGCGAGCAGATGGCGATCTACGACGCCGCCATGAAGCACAAGGAAGACGGCACGCCGCTGGTCGTCATCGGCGGCAAGGAATACGGCACCGGATCGTCGCGCGACTGGGCGGCGAAGGGCACGATCCTGCTGGGCGTGCGCGCCGTGCTGGTCGAAAGCTTCGAGCGTATCCACCGCTCCAACTTGGTCGGCATGGGCGTGCTGCCCCTGCAGTTCAAGGCGGGTGACACGCGCGAGACGCTGGGTCTGACGAGTGACGACCAGTTCACCATCCAGGGCCTCGACAATCTGAAGCCAAGCCAGGAAGTAACCGTGAAGGTGACGCGCAAGGACGGATCGGAGTTCAGCTTCGACGTGCTGTGCCGCATCGATACCGCGAACGAGATGGAATATTACCGCAACGGCGGCATCCTCCATTACGTCCTGCGCAAGCTTGCCGCAGACTGATCGGCAGGCGATAAGATGACGCCGAAGGGGCGGCTCTCTTGCGAGGGCCGCCCTTTTCGTTAGGCGATCACGAAGTGTTCACCGCGCGATCAGCCGCCCATGGCGATGTTGTGGCGGGCCTGCACCGCGGCGAGTTCCTGCCGCGCGCCTGCCAGGGCCCTGGCGATGCACAGCTGCTCGTCCAGCGAGGGGGCCCGCGAATTGTCCGGCCGCACGCACACCTTGCGCGCGGCGCGGCGGATCTGGCTTTCCAGCCGTGCGAGGCTCTGGCTGCTGGCGAAATCCTCGTCGGTCACCTTGACGTGGGTGGTGCGGACTTCCGGCTCGGCCGCGAGGGCGGGAATGGCAAGGACTGCCGAGGCGCCGAGTGCAAGGGCGATGGCAATGGCTTTCATGGGCTTCGTTCCTCTTCATAAGCGAGCGCTGACGGCTCGTCCTGAAGAGTGGGATAGAAGAGGCCGCAGATTCGCGCTGCTGCGGATCGACAGGACCACGCGCCGGTTCTGCCAAGCGCCGGTCGCACCGACGAACCGTCGATCGCGTGCGCCGAACGGCAGGTTATTCGTCGAACAGCCCGCCCTGCGGCAGCCCCTGTTGCGGTGGAGCGAGCCCCAGATGCTGCCAGCCCCGGTCGTTCAGGCATCGCCCCCGCGCCGTGCGGGCGACCAGGCCGAGCTGGATCAGAAAGGGTTCGATCACTTCCTCGATCGTGTCGCGCGGTTCGGACAAGCCTGCTGCCAGCGTTTCCACACCGACCGGCCCGCCCTTGTAGATGTCGGCGATCATGTGAAGATAGCGCCGGTCCTGGGCGTCGAGGCCCAGCGAATCGACCTCCAGCCGGGTCAGCGCGTCATCCGCCAGCCTGTCGGTGATCGTGGGCGCGCCGGCCACATTGGCGAAGTCGCGCACGCGGCGCAGCAGGCGGCCGGACACGCGGGGCGTGCCGCGCGAACGCCGCGCGATCTCGCGCGCGCCGCCGGGATCGATTCCGATATTCAGCAGCCGCGCCCCGCGCGAGACGACGCTCTCCAGTTCCTCGACCGTATAGAAATTGAGCCGCACGGGAATGCCGAACCGGTCGCGCAGAGGCGTGGTCAGCAGGCCTTGCCGCGTGGTCGCGCCGACCAGCGTGAAAGGCGGCAGGTCGATCCGCACGCTGCGCGCGGCAGGCCCCTCGCCGATGATGAGGTCGAGCGCCCGATCCTCCATCGCGGGGTAGAGCACTTCCTCGACCACGGGGTTCAGGCGGTGAATCTCGTCGATGAAGAGGACGTCGCCTTCTTCCAGGTTGGTCAGCAGCGCCGCCAGATCGCCCGATTTCGCGATGACCGGGCCACTGGTGGCACGAAAGCCGACGCCCAGTTCGCGCGCCACGATCTGCGCCAGCGTCGTCTTGCCAAGCCCGGGAGGGCCGAAGAACAGCACGTGGTCCATCGCCTCGCCCCGCGACCTGGCGGCCTCGATGAAGACGCGCAGGTTCTCGCGCGCGGCCTGCTGCCCGACGAATTCCTCAAGGCTTTTCGGGCGAAGCGCAGCATCGGGATCGTCAGGCTGACGTTCGGGCGAATGGAGGGGAACGGGATCGGTCATCAGAATGGGTTCAGCGTGTAGCCCTGCTGCTGCAGCAGCGCGTGCGCTGTCATGGCGGAGAGCGCCATCTCGACGCCGGGAAGCAGCGCGTCCTTCGCGATTCCCATGGCGGCGGCGCTCTGCCCGCACAGGATGACCCGGACACCCTTGTCCAGCAGCGCGGCGATGATTGGCGCATTGGCGTTCTCGGGGCTATCTTCGTTGCGGGCGGCATAGGCCTGCTTGTTCAGCAGGTCCCCGCCGGCCGCGCCATGAACCACCACGGCAAGATGGATGCGCTCTTCGGGCACGCCTGCCCGCACATGCATGTTGTAGAAGCGCGCCAATGTGACGAGCCCGCGATTTACTTGCCCGGAAGGCGCGGCCTCGGCCAGGTCGAAGACGACCTTGAACTCGGCATCGGCAGGAATGGACATGTCGCTGTCCACTTCTGCCACCGGGCCAAACGAGAAGACCGGACCGGTGGTCATGCTCTGCGGCGTGGCTTGTGCGGCGGCGGGGGTCGCCAGCGCCAGCGGGATAATCATCGTCAGCATGCGCATCAGCCGGCCGCCTTCTTCAGTGCCGCGCGGATCAGCGCGCTTTCGCTGGCGTCTTCGCCCAGTTCGCCCTGCGCCTCGGCCACGGCCTTGGCCGCGATGGCAGGTTTGAAGCCCAGGTTCTCCAGCGCGGAGACCGCATCGGCGCTGCTGCCGCCGACCGGCACGACCGCCAGTCCGCCGGCGCCTGCGACGACCGGCATGCCGCCCGCCTTGTCCTTGAGCTCGTTCACGATGCGGCCTGCCAGCTTGGGACCGACACCATTGGCACGCGCCACCATGGCGGCGTCGCCCTTGGCGCAGGCCTGCTGCAATTCCTCGGTCGACAGAGCCGAAAGGATCGCCAGCGCCACTTTCGAGCCGACGCCCTGCACGCCGTGCAGCAGCCGGAACCAGTCGCGCTCCGCCCCGCGTGCGAAGCCGATCAGGCGCATGTCGTTCTCGCTCACCTGCAGGTCGGTGTAGAGCGTGCAGGCCTCTCCCTTTTCACCCAGCGCCGAAAGCGTGCGGGCCGAGCAATGGACCAGATATCCGACGCCGCCGACGTCGATCACCGCCCAATCCGCGCCGGTCTCGTCCAGCCTGCCTGCAAGTTTCGCGATCATGGAACGGGCCTAGCGTTGTTTCCGCTTTGTTTCGAGGGGGGAACCAATTCCACCCACAAGCCCTTGATCAGCAGCAAGCGAAAAAGGACATGGACATGGCGGGCGGATGGTCGCGCGACGGCGCGGTGCAGGACCAGATCGACGATACGGTCAGCGACGCGGTGGCAAGCGCCCGCGCCCGCATGCCCGCGGGCGAGGGGCTGGAGTACTGCCAGGAATGCGGCGAGAAGATCCCGGAGAAGCGGCGCATGGCCCTGCCCGGGGTGCGAACCTGCGTGCCTTGCCAGTCGCAGAACGACCGCAGCGTCCGGCACAGCGCGATCAATCGCCGTGGCAGCAAGGACAGTCAGCTGCGCTGATCGCCTTTGCTGACCGAATGCGGTTCAGGCAAACGACTGCGCCTTGCCCGCGGCTTCATCGAACAGCGACAGGATCGAGCGGGCCTGCGCCTGCTTGGTGAATTCGCGCCGCGCCTTGCGCATGGCGCCCTGCGACAGTCGTTCACGCTCGCCGTCGTCGGCAAGGCGCACGATCGCGTCTGCCAGGCCGGCGACGTCCTCGAAATCGACCAGTAGCCCGGTTTCCCCATCGACGATCTGGTCCGCAGCGCCGCCGCCCGGCGTGCGGATTGGAACCAGCCCGGTCGCCATGCCCTCGACCACGACCAGACCGTATCCTTCCACCCGGCTCGGCAGGATGAAGGCGTCGCTGGCCCAGTAGTAGCTCCGTACGTCGCTATTGAACCCGTCGAAGCGGAAGAGCGCTTCGTCTGCCTCGGACTGGAACGCGAAATCGCGAATCTCCTGCTCCTCCCTCTTTCCGCCGCTGCCGACAAAGATGGAGCGGACCGGACGCTTAAGCCTGGTACTCGCCATGCGGGTAGCCTCGATCAGCAGGTCGATGCCCTTGTTCCAGCTGAGTCGCCCGACCTGGAGGCAGATGAACTCGCCTTCTGCAATGTTCAGCTTTTCGCGAGCCGCGCGGCGCTCTTCGGTCGTGGGCGGGCGGAAACGCGCTTCGTCGATCGCGCCCACGACCTTGCGGACACGGCGGGCTACCGGCCAGCATTCGGTCATCAGCTGTTCGCGGGTCTCTTCGGACAGGACGACCAGGGAATCGACGGCGAAGGCTGACACCACGGCGCGGGCGGGCAGCGACAGCGAAGCGCGGGTGCGGCCCACGATGTCAGCCTTTCCGGCGTGAAACGAAGGGTGATAGGTCGCCAGCACCGGCACACGCGCGAATATGGACAGCAGTCGGCCCCACAGGATCATGCCCAGCCCGTGCACGTTGACGCTGTCGACGGCGTTCCGGCGCATGAAGCTGCGGATGGTGCGCCATTGCGCCGGCCTCGGCTTGTTGGAGAGGCCGGGGACGCACAGCACCTCGTCGCACAGCCTGCCGAGCTGGCCCACGCGTTCGGCATCGGCGCCAGCCTCGTGGATCTGGCCGGTGACGAAGAACACCTTGCAGCCCTGTTCCTTAAGTCCGGCCGCGAGGGTCATGCAATAGGAGTAGATACCGTCATTGCAGTCCGTCTTGCACAGCAGGAACATGACATTGCGCGCGCCTTTCGCAGACGCAGCATATGTTGGAACCGAACCGGCCGGGCGGCGGGCGTTTGCTGCACTTGTCACATTTACCCCCGGGGTCATCCGGCACGGCGCGAGACTCGGCGTGCGCAGGTCCGGTGTGGTGAAGAATCCCCCAAACCAGTTCATGCTGCAACCCGTTTGTGCATCTGCAGCATGGATATTTGGGGGGATGCTGCGACTAATGGCTGATTTCAAAGCGTTCTTGTCAGATGCGCATGCGCGATGGCGACGGCCAGGGCGTCCGCGGCGTCGGCGCCGGCGATGGCGGCACCCGGCAGCAGCACCTTCAGCATCGCCTGCACCTGCGTCTTGTCGGCGCCGCCGGTGCCCACGACCGATTTCTTGACGACCTTGGCGGAGTGTTCGTGCACCGCCAGCCCCGCCGCCCCGCAGGCCGCCAGCACCGCGCCGCGCGCGTGTGCCAGTTTCAGCGTCGATTGCGGGTTCTTGTTGACGAACACCTCCTCGGCGGCGGCGACGTCGGGGCGGTAGGTGCGGATCACTTCGGCCACCGCGTGCTGCAGCGCGGCGAGGCGGAAGGACATCTCCTCCTTGCTGCCGGTCGGCACCTGTCCGTTGGCGATGTGGGAGAGGCGCGACCCGTCCTTGCGGATCACGCCCCAGCCCGTGCAGGTCAGCGACGGGTCGAGGCCCAGAACGATCATCGGCGAACGATCATGGCTGCACGCTTGGCGAGCGGGAAGCGATCAGGCCCCGATCTTTTCCATGACCTCGTCCGAAACCTCGTAATTGCCCCAGACTGTCTGGACGTCGTCGTCGTCGTCCAGCGCATCGACCAGCTTGAACAAGGTGCCGGCGGTGTCCTCGTCGACCTCGACCGTGATGTTGGGCTTCCACGCCAGCTTGACGTTCTCCGCCTCGCCCAGCGTCTTTTCGAGACTGCTGGCAACCTCGTGCAGCGCTTCCATCTGGGTCCAGATGACGTGGCCGTCGTCCGACGATTCGACATCGTCGGCGCCCGCCTCGATCGCGGCTTCCAGCACCTTTTCCTCGTCGCCCGCGCTGGCGGGATATTCGATCAGGCCCAGACGCTCGAACCCGTGGGACACCGCGCCCGCGGTGCCGAGATTGCCGCCGTTCTTGCTGAACGCCGTGCGCACATTGGTGGCGGTGCGGTTGCGGTTGTCGGTCAGCGCCTCGACGATCAGGGCAACGCCGCCGGGGCCATAGCCCTCGTAGCGGATCTCCTCGTAATCGTCGCCTTCATTGGCCGATGCCTTGTCGATCGCGCGCTGGATATTGTCCTTGGGCATCGACTGGGCCTTGGCGTTGTTCACCGCCAGGCGCAGGCGCGGGTTCATGTCCGGATCGGGCGTGCCCATCTTGGCGGCGACGGTGATCTCGCGGCTCAGTTTCGAGAACATGGCGGAGCGCTTCTTGTCCTGAGCGCCCTTGCGATGCATGATATTCTTGAATTTGGAATGGCCGGCCATTGCCGCTTTGTCCTCAGCTTTGTTCGGGTGCCTGTTCGGCTTCGCGCCGCCCTTACAGCAGCGGGGCGGGGCAGGGCAAGCGCGCCGGAACGCGGATGATCCGGTTGACACAGGCGACATGTCCTACACAGGCTGTCACCCGGTGCAAGGCCGCAGGAATCCTCGGGTTTTTCCGTCCCGGTTGACACCATGGGGTGCGGGGAAGAATTCACCGATGGAAAGAGCGCGGCGCCAGCCGTGGCAGGCCGCGCCGGCATAGGGCCGCGAGCGGGTGTAGGACAATAAAACAGCCAGCAGGGAGCATGCCGCAGGCCATGACCATCAGCAGGATCGATCACGTCAATATCAGCACCGGCGATCTTTCGGCCACGATCGCCTTCTATCGCGACATGCTGGGGCTGACCCCGACGCCGCCGCCGGGGATGGACCCGGCGCTCAACAGCTGGATGGTGGACGATGCGGGCAACGCGCTGATCCACGTCAACACGCGCGATGCGCCGCGCGAGCCGGGGCCGATCAACCATGTCGCCTTTGCCTGCACCGGCTATGACGCCTATCTCGCCCGCCTCCGCGGCGCGGGCCACGATGTGCGCGAGATCGACATGCGCGCGGTGGCGGGCGTGCGGCAGATCTTCGTGTTCGGCCCCGAAGGAACGAGAGTGGAACTGAATTTCAGGGAGCCGCCCGCGCCCTAAGGCGAGCATCGCGAAGCGAGCGGAGCCTTAAGGCGCCGGAGGCGGCGACCCGGCCGGCGACCGCGCGGGCATCAGCCCGTCGCGAGTTGTTCGACGTCACAGCCGCGGCTTTGCGGTGGCTGCGGACTGTTCTCGAGCATTGCAATTGCCTGAAGCGGAAAGACCCGGCTGTGATGCGCTCGCGAGCGTCCCGGCCCCCTTTGTCATTCCCGCGCAGGCGGGCATCCATCTGGCCGCAGCGCTCCCCGCCATGGATTCCCGCCTCCGCGGGAATGACGAATTGAGAAGTACCAGCGTCCGCTTTGAGGACATCACGTGCGAGAACGGAAAGGCTGAAACGGGGTGGTTAGTTGCCATTCCCATCTTTCCTTGCCCCATATGCCATTCGGATCGGCCCTTTGAAGCAGATCAATAGCGTGATGGCGAGCGCGGGCGTTGTGATGAGGGCCGCTGAACCGAGCTTTTCCAATAGGATAGTGTGCAGAATGGCCAGGACGACAACAATTGCCTTAAGATATTTCATCCAGTCACCTTAGCTTCCGGTCCAACGTCCGCAATCGGTCGAAACCGGAGCCACCGCTTCAAGCCAAGCTACACCAGAAGCAGACATCCAGCGCACCCGCCAAACCGCGGCGCTACAGCGCAGGAGCCAGCCACCTCGCCACAACGCCGGGTCCCCTCCTTCCCTCTGGCGCGTTACCCGTGCGCATGGACAAGCCGCTCTTCGAACTCGCCCCCTATCATGTCCTGATGGCAGGCTGCGGGCTGGTGATCATCGCCGCCTATTGGCTGCCGCGCTGGATATCGGGCACGGAGCCTGCCGCGTCGGGCCTGCTGATCATCGGCGGGCTGGCGGTGTTCGGCATATTGCCCGGCGTGCCGGAGGTGTTCAGCCCGGTGATCCGCCCCGGATTGTGGGAAGTCACGTCGGAATTCGCGGTCATCATCGCCCTGTTCGGCACGGGGATCCGGATCGACCGCATCGCGGGGCGCGGGCTGTGGACGCCGACCGTGCGGCTGCTCGCCATCGCGATGCCGCTGTGCATGATCGCGGTCGCGGGCATCGCCACGCTGACCGGGCTGGCGCTGGGCAGCGCGATCCTGCTGGCCGCCGTGCTGGCGCCGACCGATCCGGTGCTGGCCGCCGACGTGCAGGTCGGCGCGCCGCTCAAGGGCAGGGAGCATCCGGTCCGCTTTGCCCTGACCGCGGAGGCCGGGCTGAACGACGGGCTGGCGTTTCCCTTTGTCTATCTGGCGATCATCGTCGCCACCGCGGGGCTGGACCTGTCTGCATGGGGCTGGGAATGGCTGGGATTTTACCTCGTTTACAAGATCGCGGTGGGCGCGCTGGCCGGGGCGGCGGCGGGCTGGCTGCTGGGCCGGGCGCTGTTTTCCTTTCCGCGCCATAATCCGCTGGCAGAAACCGGTTCGGGCGTGATCGCGATGGCGGGCGTGTTGTTCACCTATGGCATGACCGAACTGTTCGAGGGCTACGGCTTCATCGCCGCCTTTGTCATGGGGGCAGTGCTGCGGCGGCAGGAGCGCGAGCACGAGTTCCACGTCCGGCTGCACAGCTTTTCCGAAGCGCTGGAGCACGCGTTCACCGCGATCCTGCTGGTGCTGCTGGGCGGGGCGATTCCCGATCTGGTGCCTTATCTGGGCTGGCGCGAGGCGGTGATCGGCGCGGCGCTGATCTTCCTGATCCGCCCGGCGTTCGGCATGCTGGCGCTGATCGGCACCGACCTGACCGTAAAGCAGCGCGGCGTGGTGGCGTTCTATGGCGTGCGGGGCATGGGGTCGATCTATTACCTGGCCTATGCGGCGGGAGAGATCGACCTGCAGGACACGGGGCATCTGTGGGCGAGCGTGGTCTTCGCCATCGTGCTGTCGACGCTGGTGCACGGCTTCAGCGCGGGTTCGGTGGTGAACGCGGCGACCAGCGAGCCTGATACGCGGGCGCAGTAGCGCGCGCCTGGCGGTTTCAGCCGGTAAGTCCGGCCGGCTTTTCGCGGTAGAATTCCACGCGCATCTGCATGGGGCCTTGCGTCTCCACGTGATGCAGCGCCTGCGGCGGGATGACGGCGGGCGAGCCGGGGCGCACGGTAACGGTGCGCCGCGGTTCGTGGAAGACGAGGCTGACCACGCCCCGTTCGACGACCAGCAATCCCCAGACGCCGTCCTTGGTGCTGTGCGCGTTGCGGATGGCGCCGGGCAGGGATGCTTCGTCGAAGACCGGTGTCGATTTATAGGGCGTGGCCATCCGTCCGTCAGCCTACGGCTTCTTCGGCGTAGAGCTCTTCTTCCTTTGCAATCAATATGTCGGCCAGGAACCAGTATGCTTCGCCCCAGGCGCCCAGGATCTCGTCCGTGGCTGCGTCGCCCAGCACGTCCCCGATCGCGGCCAGCAGGTTTTCGGCCACGATGGGGTAGTGTTCCGGCTTTACATGCGTTTCGACGTGACGCTGCGCCATGCGGAGCACCGGGCCGCCCAGGTTCTGGAGCTTGTCGACGTTTTCCGCATAGGCGATGATCGCGGCGGCCAGGCGCTTGGGCTGTTCGCCCGATTGCTGCGCGGCCTGGTCGAACATCGACTTCACCTCGGGATGATTGGCGAACATGCGTTCGTACATGCGCTGGGTAATCGCCAGCCCATGCTGCCTCAGCGCGGGTGCGGTCGATTTGACGGTGGCCATGGCGGCGGGCGAAAGCGTTCGGGTCATGCGCGGTCCTCTTGATGCATCGGAAATGCATCTATACAGCCGCGAAATTAGATGTAAACAGGATGCATCATTTCTGTCGGAGTGCGCATCATCAAGCTGACCATGCATACCGATTATGCCCTGCGGGTCCTGCTGCAGGCCGCGGCCTCGCCGGGCGTGCGCCTGTCGATCGGGCAGGTCGCCGAACGGCACGGCATCTCGCGCAATCATCTGATGAAAGTGGTGAACCAGCTGGCCAACATCGGCCTGATCGAGACGGTGCGCGGTCCCGGCGGCGGCTTCTCGCTGGCCCGCGACCCGGCGGCGATCACCCTGGGCGAAGTGGTGCGGCAGACGGAGCCGAACATGCAGGCCGCCGATTGCGGCGCCTGCATGTTCCGCGCGGGCTGCGGGCTGACGCCGATCCTGGGCGGCGCGATGGATGCTTTTCTGGACGTGCTGGACCGCAGGACGCTGGCCGATGCGCTGCAGGACAGCGCGATCGACTTTGCGCAAGCCCCACCCGGAACGCCGGCTACAGCAGCTTCTGCCACCAGCTGACGTCGCGCCAGTCTTCCAGCTTCCAGCCGACTTCCCTGTACACCCCGATCTCCTCGAACCCGAAGGAGCGGTGCAGGGCGATGCTGGCCTCGTTGGGCAGCGAGATGCCGGCAAAGGCCGCGTGATAGCGTTCCTTCAGCATCGGCAGCAGCGCCGAATACAGCGCGCTGCCCACGCCGCGCCGGGCCATCGACGGATCGACATAGACCGTCACGTCGCACGACGAGCTATAGGCGTCGCGCGTGCGGTGCGGACTGCCGTAGGCATAGCCGATCACCGCCATGCCGCGCACCGCGACCAGCCAGCCATAGGTGCCGCCCCAGGCGTTGATGCGCTTCAGCATCTCGCCCGCGCTGGGGGGCTGGGTTTCAAAGCTGATCCAGCTGTCCGTGACGACGGGGGCGTAGATCGCGGCGCAGGCGGCGGCATCGTCCGCCCGCGCCCGCCTGATGCGGAAATCGGTCAATCTGCTCTCGATCCGGTTCGAATTCAGGCCAGCACCACGGCGGTGCCGGACACGCTGACCATCAGCATCGAGCCGTTCTGGCCCAGCACCTCGTAGTCGATGTCGACGCCGATCACCCCGTTGCCGCCCAGCGACAGCGCTTCCTGCCGCATTTCGGCCAGCGCTTCCTTGCGTGCGCGGGCCAGCACTTCCTCGTACTTGCCCGAACGCCCGCCGACGAGGTCGGTGATCGAGGCGAAGATGTCGCGGAACAGGTTCGCGCCCACGATCACCTCGCCGGTGACGATGCCCAGGTACTCGCGCACCTCGTGCCCCTCGACCACTGCCGTGGTGGTGACCAGCATGCCGCCGCCGTCGCCTTGGTTGCTCCAGGGATTGGGCATCGTATCGCTCTCCTCTCGTATGGGCCTGTGGGGTGGTTGGGGCCGGTTCTAGCCTGCCCGCCGCAGGTGGCAAGCCGCCTGCAAGCCCAGAGGAAAGCTGGCGGCGATCAGCCGATGCCCGGCGCCGCATTGCCAGAGGAAGCTGGCGGCGATCAGCCGATGCCCAGCGCCGCCTTGTACGTCTCGAGGATCAGTTCCATCTCGCGCCGATCGTCGGGTTCATCTTCCTGAGGCGAACGATCTGGCGCATGATCTTGACGTCGTAGCCGACGGCCTTTGCCTCGGCATAGACATCGCGGATGTCGTCGGCGATGCCCTTCTTCTCTTCTTCCAGGCGCTCGACGCGCTCGATCAGAAGGCGCAGGCGATCGTCGGTGTTTTCGGCTTCGGCCATCGGGTCAGCTCCGGTGAGAATCATCAGGGAATCGCGATAGAGCGGCCTGATAGGCAGGGCGGCGCGCCGGGTGAAGATGCGGGGCGGCAAGTTATCCCCAT
The DNA here is from genome assembly GCA_963752785.1 of uncultured Alphaproteobacteria bacterium. Classification (GTDB taxonomy): domain Bacteria; phylum Pseudomonadota; class Alphaproteobacteria; order Sphingomonadales; family Sphingomonadaceae; genus Croceicoccus. The sequence goes on along the minus strand of CAVVZE010000007.1, from coordinate 103,243 downwards.
CGCGTGGATAAGTGCGCCGCCGGCCGGAGAATCAGGCAGTGCGCTGCGCACCTTGTTCCTCGCCACGCTGTCTTCCATGCGGGCGATCTGGTCGCGGTGGCGGGCGGTCTGGTGGGTCGCCTTCCACTCGTCCATCGGCATGCCGTGGATCAGCTCGCGCGCCTCGGCCTTGTCGCCGTGATAGCCCGCGTCACGGATCCAGTCGGCGAGGCAATTGCGGCAGAAGCCCGCCAGCCCCATCAGTTCGATGTTCTGCGCGTCGTGGCGGTGCCGCAAATGGCGGACCAGGCGGCGGAACGCACGGCCGCGACCGCGTCGGCAGTCGTCGAGCGGGTCGAGCGGGTCGGTATCGGCCATCATCGTCACTCCGGTTTCGTATTTGTCGGGCAATTGCCCCTGACACGGCTTGCGCCATGCCATGCGTCTGAATAGGTCAGGCGCTGCATCTTTTCCCATTCAGCTATCATCGGGCAGTAATCTCGGCAAAGTTCGAACCGCGCGACCGCAAGGTCAAGATCCTCGCCACGCTGGGCCCTGCCAGCGCCAATCCCGACATGATCGCGCAGCTGCATGCGCGCCGGCGCCGACGCGTTCCGCGTCAACATGAGCCATGGCGGACCACGAGACGCATGCCAAGACCTTTGCCGCAATCGCGCGAATACGAGGCGAAGATCGGCCAGCCCGATCGGCATCTTGTGCGACCTGCAGGGGCCGAAGCTGCGCGTCGGCAAATTCGAGGACGGCCAGACCGTGATCCGCACGGCCGCCATTTCACTCTGGACCGCAATCCCGAGCCGGGCGACGAGAACCGCGTCGACCTGCCGCATCCCGAACTGTTCGGCATGCTGCAGAAGGGCCAGCGCCTGCTGCTCGACGACGGCAAGCTGCGGCTGCGCGTGATCCGCGCGGACGAGAACGAAATATTGTGCAGCGCCGAAGTCGGCGGCGTGATTTCGGACCGCAAGGGCGTGAATGTGCCCGATGCCGAGGTCCCGATCCCCGCGCTGACCGACAAGGACCGCCGCGACCTGGCCTTCGCGATCGCAGCAGAAGGCCGACTGGATCGGCCTGTCCTTCGTGCAGCGGCCCGGAGGATCTGGCCGAGGCGCGCAAGCTGATGGGCGGATATGGCGCGCTGATGGCCAAGATCGAGAAGCCGCTGGCGGTCCGCCACCTCGACGAGATCATCGAGCTGTCGGACGGGATCATGGTGGCGCGCGGCGATCTGGGCGTCGAGCTGAACCCCGAGGAAGTGCCGCCGCTGCAGAAGCGCATCGTCGAGAAGGCGCGCAAGACGGGCAAGCCGGTCGTCGTGGCGACGCAGATGCTGGAATCGCATGATCGAGAGCCCCACGCCGACCCGCGCCGAAGTCTCCGACGTCGCCAATGCGGTCTATGACGGCGCCGATGCGGTGATGCTGTCGGCCGAAACCGCGGCGGGCCAGTGGCCCGAGGAAGCGGTCACGATCATGCACCGCATCGCCAAGCAGGTCGAAAGCGACGCCGGCTATCTCGAGCGGATCCGCTTCGCCGAGACGCCGCCCGACGCGACCACTTGCGGACGCGCTGGCGCTGCCTGCGCGTCGCATCGCGACACCGCTGCAGATCGACGGCGATCACCGTGTTCACCGCTTCCGGATCGTCCGCGCGCCGCGTCGCGCGCGAAAGGCCGCGCGGTGCCGATGCTGGTGCTGACGCCTTCGCAGGTCACGGCGCGGCGCTGGCGCTGCTGTGGGGCGCGCATGCGGTGCGCGACCAAGGACATCGGCAGTTTCGAGGAGATGATCGGCAAGGGCAAGCGCATGGCGCTGCGCCACGGTTTCGGCGAAGCGGGCGCGCGCTGGTGGTGCTGGCCGGCGTGCCGTTCGGCAAGCCGGGCGCGACCAACCTGCTGCATGTCGTGACGCTGCAGGGCGACGAGCTGGCGCGGCACAAGAGCGAGACATCGGGAAAGTGACCGGCCCGGGGGCTGGCGGTTGAAGTCTCCGATTCCGTGATGGGGCCAATCGCATGACCGGGCCAATCGCTTGACGGGAATTGCGGCGCGCCGCATGGCGCGGGCATGACCACGCGCCTCTTCGTTTCCGACAATTCCGCCGCCGTCCATCCGCATGTGTGGGATGCGATGCGCGCTGCCGACGCCCCCGACATGCCCTATGACGGCGATGCGCTGTCGCAGGGGCTGGACGCGCGTTTTTCCGCATTGTTCGGGCGCGATTGCGCGGTGATCTGGACCGGCACCGGCACGGCGGCCAATGCGCTGGCGCTGGCCTGCCTGACGCCGCCGTTCGGCGGGATCGTGTGCCATTACGACGCGCATGTCGAAGCGGACGAGGGCGGCGCGCCCGAGTTCTTCACACACGGCGCCAAGCTGATGCTGGCGCAGGGCGAGGGCGCCAAGGTCACGCCCGAGACCGTCGCAGCGGTGATCGACCCGATCCGCGATGACGTGCACCGCGTGCAGCCGGTCACTCTGGCGCTGACGCAGGCGACCGAGCAGGGGCGCGTCTATACGCCCGATGAGCTGGCCGCGCTGACGGATTTTGCGCGCGAACGCGGTCTGCGGGTGCATCTGGACGGGGCGCGCTTCGCCAATGCGGTGGCGCATCTGGGCTGCTCTGCGGCACAGGCCGCGGCAGTGCACGGGATCGACAGCCTGTCCTTCGGCTTCATCAAGAACGGCGGGATGGGCGCGGAAGCGCTGCTGCTGTTCGATACCGCGCTGGCCGATCAGTGCCGCCGCCGCCACAAGCGCGCGGGGCAGCTGCAGTCCAAGGGCCGCTACATGGCGGCGCAGCTGCACGCGATGCTGGACGACGACATCTGGCTTGAGAACGGACGCAGGGCCAATCAGGCGGCACGGACGATTGCCGATGCCGCCCCCGACCGCCTGCTGGACAAGGTCGATGCGAACGAGGTGTTCATGACGCTTTCGCCCGAGGAGCGCGAGGCTTTGCGCGCGCAGGGTTTCGCGTTCTACGACTGGTCGGACACATCGGCGCGCTTCGTCACCGCCTGGAACACCAGCGCCGAGGATGCGGGCGCGCTGGCCTCGGCATTGGCCGCGCTGTGAGTGATGCGCGGGCCGCGCTGCTGAAGCGCTGGGGGCCCTTCGTCCTCGTCACCCTGATCTGGAGTTCGACCTGGCTGGTCATCAAGGACCAGATCGGGCTGGGCACCGCCGGGCTGGTCGATCACGCTGCGCTTTGCCATCGCCACCGTGGGCATGTTCGTGCTGTGCGCGGTCAGGCGCGACGGCTGGCGGCTGAAACCGGGTTGGGTGCCGGTCGTGGCGCTGGTCGGCATCTGCCAGTTCACCGGCAATTTCCAGTTCGTCTACCGCGCTGAGCAATATCTGACGTCGGGCATCGTCGCGGTGTTCTTTGGCCTGTTGCTGGTGCCCAATGCGATCCTGTCGCGGCTGGTGCTGGGGCAGCGCAGTTCGCGGCGCTTCATCGCGGGATCCGCCATCGCGATCGCGGGCATCATGCTGCTGTTCGTGCATGAATATCGCAGCGCCGGGGTCAGCAGCGGAGTCGTCGCGGGGATCGTGCTGGCGACGCTGGCCATGCTGGCGGCGTCGATCGCCAATATCACGCAGGCGACGCCCGCCGCGCACCGCCAGCCGTTCCTGCCGATGCTGGCATGGTCGATGGCGCTGGGCACGGCGATCGACGCGGCGCTGGCGCTGGGCATGGAAGGCTGGCCGGTGTGGCCCGATGGATGGCGCTATTACGCAGGGGTCGGCTATCTGGCGATCATCGGGTCGGTGGCGACATTCCCGCTCTATTTCGGGCTGGTGCGCACGATGGGGGCGGGGCCAGGCCGCCTATGTCGGGGTGGCGGTGCCGCCGATCGCCATGCTGATCTCCACCGCGTTTGAGGGATACCAGTGGAGCGTCATGGCCGCGGGCGGGGTGGTGCTGGCGATGATCGGGCTGGTCATCGCGATCCGCACGCGCCCCAAGCCGCGCAGCAGCGAGGGCGAGGCCGAACCGCCTTTATCCGCCGAGACCGCGATCCGCGAGGCCGGCCGAACCCCTGGGCGCGAGCCCTGATCCGGCGTCGGCGGCGAGACAGGCCGCCAGCCCCTCGCGATAGGTCGGGTAGCGCGGCTGCCAGCCCAGCACGCGTTTCGCCTTGATGTTCGCGACGCGCCGGTTCTCGGCATAGAAGCCGCGCGCCATGGGGGTAAGGTCGGCTTCCTCAAGGGTTTGCAGCGGCGGCGGGGCCACGCCCAGCAGGCGGCAGGCTTCCTCGATCACGTCGTTCTGCGGGCAGGGCAGATCGTCCGACAGGTTGTAGGCGCCCGCCGGTGCGTCCTCGCGCAGCGCGCGCATGACGCCGTCGGCAATATCCTGCACATGGACGCGGCTGAACACCTGTCCGGGGATGTCGATGCGACTGGCGCGCCCCTCGCGCACGCGGTCCAATGCGCTGCGCCCGGCTCCGTAGATGCCCGGCAGGCGGAACACGCGCGCGCCCAGGCCCAGCCATGCCAGGTCCGCCTCGCTGCGGGCGGAGCGGCGGCCGGTGCCGGTGGGCGCAGTCTCGTCCACCCAGGCGCCGCCCGCATCGCCATAGACGCCGGTGGAGGAGAGATAGCCGGTCCAGCCACCGAACTTGGCCAGATCGGCGCCATAGGCGTCCAGCACCGGATCGCTGCCGCTCTGCCGGTCGGGCGGGACCGAGGACAGGACCGCATCGGCCCCCTCCATCGCAAAGCGCACCGCACTTGCGTCCGCGAAGTCCAGCGTGCCGTCGCGGCCCGTCGCCTCCATGGCCCAGCCATGCGGTTCCAGAAGCGCCGCAAGATGTTTCGCCGTATAGCCGAGCCCGAAGATCAGTAATCGCATCGCCCCTAGTTAGGGCGCGCCGGCCCCGCCGCGTAGGGCTGGCGGACGGCAAGGCACAAAAAATCAGGAGATAGCGCGCTGCAGGGCCAGATTGGGCTTGAGAAAAGCGCCGCAAACCGCATCTAGATGCACTATGGATATTGCGCGCAACCCCACCAGCATTCCCGGCAACCCCGAACTGGCCGATGCGGCCCCCGAGCCCACGGCGACGGAGACGATCCGCCGGCTCGACTATACCCCGCCCGCGTGGCTGGTGCCGCATATCGCGCTGGAATTCGATCTGGGGATCGAGCTGACCAAGGTGCGCGCGACGCTGACCGTGCGGCGGAACCCCGACGCGGCACGGGACCAGACGCTGCACCTGTGCGGCGACAATCTTGCGGTGATGAACTTGCAGGTCGACGGCAAGCCCGCCGAGGGGTGGAGCATGAGCGGGTCCAACCTGCTGCTGCCGCTGCCCGGCGACGCGCATGAGGTGACGATCGAGACGCATCTGCACCCCGCGACCAACAGCCAGCTGATGGGGCTCTATGCCTCGAACGGGATGCTGTGCACCCAGTGCGAGGCCGAAGGGTTTCGCCGCATCATGTTCTTTCCCGACCGGCCCGACGTGCTGTCGCGCTATACCGTCCGGATGACGGGCGACCGGGGGACGTTTCCGATCCTGCTGTCGAACGGCGACATGACCGCCAGCGGAGAAGATGGCGACGGCACGCACTGGGCACAATGGACCGATCCCTGGCCAAAGCCGTCATATCTGTTCGCGCTGGTCGCGGGCGACCTAGTGGCGCGTGCGGACAGCTTTACCACCATGGGCGGGCGCAAGGTCGACCTGGCCGTATGGGTCCGCCCGGGTGACGAGGACCGCACCGAACATGCGATGCGCAGCCTGATCAACGCGATGAAATGGGACGAGGAGGTGTTCGGCCGCGAATACGATCTCGACACGTTCAACATCGTCGCGGTCAGCGATTTCAACATGGGCGCGATGGAGAACAAGGGCCTCAACATCTTCAACACGCGCTATATCCTGGCCGACCCGGATACCGCCACCGATGGCGATTTCGACGCGGTCGAGGGCGTGGTGGGGCACGAGTATTTCCACAACTGGTCGGGCAACCGGGTCACCTGCCGCGACTGGTTCCAGCTGAGCCTGAAGGAAGGCTTTACCGTGCTGCGCGACCAGATGTTCAGCGCGGACATGGGCAGCGAAGCGGTCAAGCGGATCGAGGATGTGCGCATCCTGCGCGCCGCCCAGTTCCCCGAGGATTCGGGGCCGCTGGCGCATCCGATACGCCCCGATTCCTATCAGGAAATCAGCAATTTCTATACCGCGACCGTCTATAACAAGGGCGCCGAGGTCATCCGCATGATGCGTACGATGGCGGGGCCGGAACGCTTCCGTCAGGGCAGCGACCTCTATTTCGAGCGCCACGACGGCGAGGCCGCGACCTGCGAGGATTTCATCAAGGCGATGGAGGACGGCGCGGGGCTGGACCTGTCGCAGTTCCGCCTGTGGTACGAACAGGCGGGCACGCCGCGCGTGAGCGTGGCGATGAGCCATGACGAGGGCAGCGGCAAGGTCACGCTGGAGGTGAAACAGCAGGTGCCGCCGACGCCCGGCCAGCCGGTGAAGAAGCCGATGCCTATCCCGCTCAAGATCGCATTGTTCGACCGGCAGAGCGGGACGCATGCGGGCGAACGTACGCTGCACGTCACCAAGGCGAGCGAAACATTCACTTTCGACGGATTCGCGCAGCCGCCGGTGCTGTCCGCCAATCGCGGCTTTTCCGCGCCGATCCAGCTTGAGACCGAGGCGAGCGACGCGGATCTCAGGTTCCTGGCTGCCAATGACGACGACAGCTTCGCGCGGTATGAGGCGCTGCAGCAGCTGTTCACGCGCGAATTGCTGGGCGCGGTCGATACCGGCCCGAACGAGGCGCGCCGCGCCGGGATTGCCGAGGCGATGGGCGCGGTGATCGACGACACGGCCATCGACGACATGATGCGCGGCGAATTGCTGATGCTGCCCGCGATCAATTTCCTGATCGAGCTGGCCGCGCCCGCCGATCCGGTCGCCCTGCACGAGGCGCGCGAGCGGTTGAAGGCCTATATCGGCACGCGGCTGCGTGACCGGCTGACCGCGCTGCATGACCGCGCATCGACCGTCGAATATTCGCTGGACGCCGCCAGCCGCGGCGCGCGCAAGGTGAAGACGCAGGCGCTGATCCTGCTGGCCGCCGCCGACAAGGCCGAGACCGCCCGCCGGGCCGAAGCGCAATATCGCGCGGCGGACAATATGACCGACCGGCAGGGCGCGCTGGCGGTGATGTCGGGGCTGGACGTGCCCGCGCGCGGCGAGCTGCTGGCCGATTTCCACGACCGCTATGGCGACAATGCGCTGGTGATCGACAAATGGTTCGCCATCCAGGCCAGCGCGCTGCGCAGCGACGTGCTGGACGCGGTGGAGGCGCTGGAAAGCCATGACGACTTCACCATGAAGAACCCCAACCGGGTGCGCGCGCTCTACATGACCATGGCGGGCAATCCGTTCGCGTTCCACGATGCCAGCGGGCGCGGTTACCGCATGATCGCCGACCTGGTGCTCAGGCTGGACCCGATCAATCCGCAGACCGCGGCGCGCTTCGTGCCGTGGCTGGGCCGCTGGCGCAAGATAGAGCCGGTGCGCGCCGCGATGATGCGCGAGCAGCTGTCGCGCATCGCCGAGGCCAGGAGCTTGTCGCGCGACGTGCGCGAGCAGGTGACCAAGAGCCTCGACGCAAGTGGCTGACATCATCACCGCCGCCCCGCTGGCGGGCATGCCGCATGGCTTTCTGGGCCGGCGCGGCGGGGTGTCGGGCGGGGCCTATGCCTCGCTCAATGTCGGTACCGGCTCACCCGACGATCCCGATCTGGTGGAGCGCAATCGCCGCATCGCGGCGGACGCGGTGCTGCCGGGCGCGCAGCTGGCGACGGTCTATCAGGTGCATTCGGCGCTTTGCGAACGTGTGGTCGCGCCATGGCCGCTGGACCAGCGGCCCCATGCCGATGCCATGGTCACCGACCGGCGCGGCCTGCTGCTGGGCATATTGACCGCCGATTGCGCGCCGGTGCTGCTGGCCGACCGGCAGGCGGGCGTGGTCGCCGCGGCGCATGCGGGGTGGAAGGGTGCGATCGGCGGGGTGACCGACAGCACGATCGCCGCGATGGAAGCGCTGGGCGCGGACCGCAGCCGCATCGCTGCCGCGATCGGCCCTTGCATCGCGCAGGCGAGCTACGAGGTGGACGAAGGCTTTCTGATCCGCTTCTGCGAGGACGATCCGGCGAACGAGCGCTTCTTCAAGCCCGGCAGGCCCGGCCACCAGCAATTCGACCTGGCCGGCTATGTCGCCGCGCGGCTGGCGGCGGCGGGCATCGGGACGGTGGCGATCACCGGACAGGACACGCTGGCGGACGAGGAGCGGTTCTTTTCCTATCGCCGCAGCACGCTGGCGGGGCAAGATGGTTATGGGCGGCAGATCAGCCTGATCGGGATCGGCGCGTAAATCTGCGTTAGTTGCTGACGTCGCAGTCGGCCGCGCGGGCGCAGTCCAGCGTCGCCTGCGTCGCCGCATCGATGTCGCCCGCGTCTCCTCCGCCATAAGCGACATTGCCGCTGGTGTTGTAGCTGGTCGACTGCACCAGCGTCTTGTCCGCATCGCGGATCGCGGCGGCGGCGATCAGCGGAACGCCAAGCGCAACCCCGCCCGCGACCGCCGTCGCGATCGCGGGGCCCAGCGCCTTACCGGTGGCCTGGTCGCGCGCGACCATCGCGACGACGCCGGGCGTGGTGATGTCATAGGTAGTGACCGCGACGACCGTGGGCGCGGCGCCGTTCGGATCGCCCGCGGTGGTGACCACGTCCTGCAGCCGCGCGCCGTTCTCCAGCGTGTAGGAGGGCAGCACCCTCGTTCCCGACGTGGCGCATCCGGCCAGCGTCGTTCCCATGCAGAGCATGATGATGGCTTTCCGGATCATCGAACCTTCCTTTTCTTGCAGCCTTCCTTCTCGATTGCCCCCCTCATGGTGTCGGCGGCGCTCAGTTGCTCGGCTTGCAGTTCGCGCCTTCGCCGCAGATGACGGTCACGGCGTCGATGTCGGCGTCGCCATCGGCCTCGTTCCCGGCGTTGCTGTACTGGATCTCGACATCCCCCAGGCCGAGCAGCTCGTCGCCGCCCGAGGCACGCAGCTGTTCGGGGCGCATGATGCGGAGGGATTGCACTGTCGCCTCGGGGCCGAGCGCTTCGAAGAATCCGGACATCGCTCCGTCGCGCCAGCCGGTGAAGCTGTCGACGTCGTCGAACAGCAGCACGCCGCTGGCGCTGCCTTCCTCGCGCCCGGAAAAGCGGATGCGGCCGACATAGGGCTCCTGCGCAATGGCGGCGGCGCGCGTGGCGATGCTTTCGGGCTGGATGTTGCTGGCGGTGAAGTGGACGACCAGACCGGCGGGCCGCGCCGCAAGCCGCGAAGATGCCGCAGCCGCAATGACAAGGGCGATGATGACGATGCCGATGGCGATGGTCCAGAACGCTCCCCGCGTCATGGCATGCTCCTGATCTCCTTTGATTTCGTATTACCAATGACGGTCATGCATTGCGGTTCCGGGCGGGCACGGGAAAGCTGCGGCAGGCGCGGGTTCTTGCCGTGCCTGCCTTGTTCACGCAGCGGTCGTCCAGGGAATCCGCCGCGACGCCAGCGCCTAGAGACCGGCGTAGAGGTCCAGCATCTGTGCCCACGCCTTTTCGGCCTGCTCCCGGTCGTAGGAGGGGCTGTCGAGGACGGTCCAGCCGTGGTCGGCGGGATAGACGATCACCTCGATCGGTGCGCCGACTGCGGCGGCGGCTTCGCGCAGGGCTTGCCTGGCTTCGGGCTGCTTGGCGTCGTCGTCCTGCGAAATCGCGGCGAGGTAGGAGGTGCCCGGCTGCAGCATGCGGTGCGGGCTTTGCGGGGAATCGGTGACCAGCCCGCCGCCATGCATCGAGGCGGCGGCTTTCACCCGGCCCGGCACGGCGGCGGCGGCATAGAAGGCCCACGATCCGGTCATGCAGTGGCCGTTCGCGCCGATGCCGCGTGCGGTGTCGACTGCGTCCTGCGCATCGAGCCAGGCGACGAACGCCCTGCTGTCGGCCATCACCGCGTCGGGCGTGTTCTGTTCGCGCCAGGGTCCGACTTTCGAGAAACCCTCTTCATTCATGAAGCTGGCGAAATCGGCGAATTGCTGGCCCTTGACCGAACGGTAATAGGGGTTGGGGTGGAGCACCGCATAGCCTTCGCCCGCAAGCCTTTCGGCCATCTGCTGCGAGGCGGGGCGCACGCCCGCGATGTCGGGCCACATGATGATCGCGGGGTGCTTGCCGCTGGCCGGATGACAGAAGGTCGCGTCGGCAGTCCCTGCCGGCGTGGGGATCGACACCTCGGTGCGTACGATACCGGATCCCGGGCTGGAGCCGCTCGCCGCCGCCTCCTGCGTGGCAGCACCTTCGCCGCCCGATGCGCAGCCGGCCAGCAGCGCCGCGCCGCCCATGGCGGTGAAATTGCGGCGGTTCATCGCGCCTGACCTCTTCGCCATTCCGGCAAGCTGGCGTTCGTCGCACATCGGCATTCTCCTCACGCTGTAACGATGGGCATCACCCGTCGGGACGTGAGGATAGGCGCTGATCGAGCGGACGCAACCGCCCTGATGGGCAGGCGTCAGCGCCGCGTGAGCGCGGCCTCGCTTTCATCCAGCAGGCTGGCGATGATGGCGGCGACGGGCTCTTCCTGCTTGACCATGCCGACCGACTGGCCCGCCATCAGCGATCCGTTCTCGATATCGCCGTCGATCACCGCGCGGCGCAGCGCGCCTGCCCAGTAGTGTTCGATCTGCAATTGCGCCTCGGACATGGCGATGCCCTCGCCGTCGAGCAGGCCCGCGACTTCGCGCTGCTTGGCGGTGAACGCCTCGGTGCCCTTGTTCTTGAGCGCGCGGACGGGGATGACCGGAAGGCGCGCATCGACCTGCACGCTGGCAACCGCGTCGCGGGCCCCGGCGCGGAAGAACGCCTTCTTGAAATCGGGATGGGCGATGCTTTCGGTGGCGGCGGCGAAACGCGTGCCCAGCTGCACGCCCGCCGCGCCCATTTCCAGATAGCCGGCGATCGCCTCGCCCCGGCCGATGCCGCCCGCCACGAACACCAGATGGTCGGCGGCCAGTTCGGGCAGGAATTCCTGCGCCAGCACGCTGGTCGAGACGGGGCCGATATGGCCGCCTGCCTCCATCCCCTCGATCACCATGGCGTCGGCGCCGGAACGCAGCAGCTTTTTCGCCAGCGCCAGCGTGGGGGCGAAGCAGATGACCCTGGCGCCCGATGCCTTGATCGCGTCGACGCTGCCCTTGGGCGGCAGGCCGCCTGCCAGCACCACATGCGTCGACCGCATGCCTTGCGCAAACATCGATCAGCTCCATGATCTGCGGGTGCATGGTGATCAGGTTCACGCCGAACGGCTTGTCGGTCATGGTTTTCGTCGCGGCAATCTCGGCGTCGAGCAGATCGGGCGTCATCGCGCCGCAGGCGATCACGCCAAAGCCGCCCGCGTTGGAGATCGCCGAGACGAGGTTGCGTTCCGACACCCAGCTCATCGCGCCGCACATGATCGCATGCTCGCTGCCGAGGAAGGCGGCGCCGCGCGCCATCAGCGCATGGGTCTTGGGGTGGCTAGTCATGGGTCGTGGCGTCCTGAGGCAATGTGAGTTGCGGGGCTTTAGGCAGCGGGCGCGTGTCCGGCAAGAGCGGGCAGTCAGGCCTGTGGGCACGGGAACGACCGCTGGCGGGCCGCGTAAGGTTGGCAGGGGCGGGCGAACTGTCACGAAGGGACCCGGAGGATGGACATGCTTTTCGGCGAAGACCTGATGGCGGCAGCGGCCCGCGGGGTGGTGCTGGGCGCAGCCGCGCTGATGTGGGTCGTGCTGCTGGTGCGGGTGCTGGGGCTGCGCAGCTTTTCCAAGATGACCAATTTCGACTTCGTGATGACCATCGCCATGGGCACGCTGATCGGGTCGGCGTCGCAGGCCCAGCACCTGCCGTCCTTCCTGCAGGCGCTGGCGGCGATGGTGGCGCTGTTCGCGGTGCAGTGGATCGCGGCGCGCCTGCGCAAATCGTCGGACAGGTTCAAATCCATGATCAGCAACACGCCGGTCGTGCTGATGCGCAATGGCGAGTATTGCGACGATGTGATGGCGGCCAGCCGGGTCAGCCGCAACGAACTGGTCGCCAAGCTGCGCGAGGCCAATGTGACGGATTTTTCCCAGGTGCGCGCGGTGGTGCTGGAGACGACCGGCGACATATCGGTCCTCCATGGCGATCACCTCAGCGAAGCGGTGCTGAAGGGGGTGCGGGAAGGAGCCGATCAGGAACGATGAGCGCCTGGGTCCATTGAGCAGGCATATCCCTCTCGATCCATTCGGAGACACATCATGTACGGCTGGGCATTCCTGTTCGCCATCGTCGCGCTGATCGCGGCCATTTTCGGCTTTAGCGGCATCGCCGGCACGCTGGCCAACGTGGCGCTGATCATCTTCCTTATCGCGCTGGTCGCGACGGTCATCTTCTTCGTCATGGGCTGGAAGGCGGCGAAATCGATCGACCGCAAGCTGTAGATCTGCGCCAGGACTGCGGCGCGCCCTTCGTCACGATTTCGGTCACGAATTCAAGGCCTTATTGACAGCACGCGGCCGGTCGGCACAGTGTCCTTGAACGTCGCCGCGGCAGGCGGCGTGCAGGGGGGTATCGGGGCGCATGTCCGAAATTCTGACCGCTGGGCGCGGTTTCGCCCGGATGTCCGCGCTGTGTCTGGCGCTGCTGGCAGCCTCCTGCGGAGGCGGCGGCGGTTCATCGGACGCACCGGCATCTGGCAATCCGGCAACGGGCAATCCGGCAACGGGCAATGGCGTGCCCAATTTCACATCGACCGGCAGCGTCTCGGTCGCCGAGGACACGCAAGGCACGATCTATACCGCCGCGGCAAGCGATCCTGACGGAGATCCGGTGCAACTGGCATCGGCGGCGGCGCCGATGCGGCCCTCTTCACCATGTCGGACGGAATGCTGGCGTTCAAGCAGGCGCCCAATTTCGACCGGCCGGTCGATGCCGGCGCCGACAACGTCTACGATGTCACGCTGACCGCCACCGACAGCAAGGACGCGACCGGCTCGATGGCGTTGCAGATCCGGGTGACCAACGAACGCGAGGGTGTGGAGCCCCCGCTGGTGACCACGCTGGGGGCGGGCTCGGTGATCGCGGCGCGAAGCGGGCAGACCGGACTTTTCCGCGTCACGCGAAGCGGCGCGGCAGCTTTCGTCGATGCCGGGAATGGCGCGGCGAGCGAACTGGTCAATGTGTTCCTGGCGCAGGAGAGCGGACGCGTCCTGGCCGCCGCGGATTTCAACGGCTACGGCGTCGTCATGCTGGACATCGACGGGCGCGGCATCGTGCTGCGCACCGTGGTCACGCCGGACGCACGCGTCAAGCTGAGCAAGACCATCGACCTCGCCCCGGCAGGCGGCGGGCAAGTTCGCGGCAGTCTGCAGAAGGCGGAGAGCGGGTTCCTGTTTGCAGCGCTGGGGGATCCGTCGGGCGATTTCGCGCAGGACGCGGTCCAGCCGCTGGGCAAGCTGTATTCCATCAGCGTGGACCCCTGTTGCGGGGCATCGCTGGGCCGGACCTATTGCTTCGACGCCGTGCCGATCGGCAGCGGCTATGGCGGGCACATCTTCCTGCTGGACCGCGGCGCCGACGTGGAAGAGGTCAGCTATTTCGGCGACGAGTGGCGTCCCCTGAATTTCGGCTGGCCGTTCTTCGAGGCGGATATGGAGCGCATGGGCAATGCACCGTCGCCGCTGGTCGGGCCTTCGTTCAGATACCGGCATGGCGAAGGGTTCTTCGAGGGCCACGGGCTGACGGGCGGGGCCATCTATACCGGGTCGATCGGCAGTCTTGCGGGTATGCTGGTGATGACGGACGAAAGCGGGAAGATCTTCACCCAGAAAGCCAGCGCCCTTGGTGACGGCCATCTGCACGGCGGCCCGGAGATGGAGAACCGCACCGCCGATTTCGCGCCGCTGTCGGGCGCGCTGGAAGAGCCGGTTGCCGCCGTGATGGACTACAATGGCAGGTTGCTGGTGCTCGACGCTGACGGCGAGCTCTACGCGATCTGACGCACGCGGGAGGGCCAGGCGCCGGCCCCGGCCGCAGGTCAGATCGCGCGGTCCTCGGGCGCGCCCTTGCAGCCGCTGGCGATGACATACCATTCGCTGCTGTCCTTGCGGCTGGCGGGCGGCTTGGCGTGCTTGACCGTGGCGAAATGCTTTTTCAGGATGCTGAGCAGCGCGGTATCGGTGCCGCCGGCGAAGACCTTGGCGACGAAGGTGCCGCCTTCGGCCAGCGTGCGGATCGCGAAATCGGCGGCGGCCTCGACCAGGCCCATCGTGCGCAGATGGTCGGTCTGCTTGTGGCCCACCGTGTTCGCGGCCATGTCGGACAAGACAAGATCGGGCGCTTCGCCCAACGCGTCCATCAGAACGTCGGGTGCCTTGTCATCCATGAAATCCATCTGGAAGATGGTGACGCCCGCAATCGGTTCGACCTCCAGCAGGTCGATCCCGACGATCCTGGCCTGCGGGCTCTTCTTCGCCACCAGCTGCGCCCAGCCGCCCGGCGCGATGCCCAGGTCGACCACGGCGCGCCTGCCCTTGAGCAGCCCGAATTTCTCGTCCAGCTCTTCCAGCTTGAACGCGGCGCGGCTGCGGTATCCTTCCGCCTTGGCCTTGGCGACATAGGGGTCGTTCAATTGCCGCGCCAGCCAGCGCGCGCTGCTGGCGGTGCGCTTCTTGTTGCTTTTCAGCTTCTGGCGGTCGCTTCCCGATCTGCTCATCGCATGGGTCCTTAAAGCGGCTTTTCGCGCGGCGACAGGGGCGCGCGGGACCCGGAGCCCGAATGTGCGTGGGTGCCGCCCATCAGCGAACGCAATATGCCTTCGCGGATGCCGCGGTCGGCTACGCCCAGCTTCGTCGCAGGCCACAGGTCGAGGATGGTTTCCAGGATTGCGCAGCCCGCCACCACCAGCTCGGCGCGGTCGTGGCCGATGCAGGGCAGGTCGGCGCGCTGGCCGAAATCCATGCCCGACAGGTCGCTGGCGATGGTGCGCATCGCCTGTGCCGGCACGATCAGCCCGTCGACTGCCTGCCGGTCATATTGTTCGAGCCCCAGGTGGACACTGGCCAGCGTGGTGACGGTGCCGCTGGTGCCCAGCAGGCGGGGGCTGTCCTCGCCCTCGTCGCGCGGAATGGTGCGGAACGGTTCCAGCCGGCGCGAGAACTGGCGGAAGCTGTCCGCGACCTTGCGCCGCATCTCGTGGTAGCGGGCGAGGCGCTGCGCATCGTCCTCGCCTTCCTCGGCCGGAAAGCTTTCGGTCAGCGAGACGACGCCCCAGGGCACCGATTGCCAGTCGAGGATGCGCGGCACGACGTCGCCGGTCTCGATCAGCACCAGCTCGGTCGATCCGCCGCCGATGTCGAAGATCATCGCGGGACCTTCGCCGCGTTCCAGCAGCACGTGACAGCCGAGTACCGCCAGACGCGCCTCTTCCTGTGCGCTGATGACGTCGAGCACGATGCCCGTCTCCTCGCGCACGCGGTCGATGAACGCCTGCCCGTTGGACGCGCGGCGGCAAGCCTCGGTCGCGACGCTGCGGGCGAGGTGGACGTTGCGGCGGCGCAGTTTCTGCGAGCAGACCTTGAGCGCGCCCAGCGCCCGCTCCATCGCCTCGTCCGACAGGCGGCCGCTTTGCGCCAGCCCCTCGCCAAGGCGCACGACGCGGCTGAACGCGTCGATCACCATGAAATTCTCACCCTGCGCGCGGGCGATCAGAAGGCGGCAGTTGTTGGTGCCCAGGTCGATGGCGGCATAGGCCTGCCGCGATGCCGGGGCAGAGGAAGGCGCGGGCTTGCCGGGTTTTGCGCCGGATCGCCGCGCCGTGGCGCCGTCGTCACCTGAACGCCTTGCGGGTGGGTGTTTTCCATTCGTCCGGGATGGTGCGCGGCCATCGGCCCTGCCATCCTTGTTCTTTACGCCGGCAACGGGACCCGCCTTGCCCTTGCGGGCTTCGCTGTCCGGATCGGCGTTGGCACGGCGACGACCGCGCAATGAGCGCCGATCCCCGTCATGCGATGCCGGCGGAAGCGATTCCGCCATGTCTTGCAACTTTCCAAATTCACATCGACCGCGCCGGACCTGTGGCGCGGGGGACCTGAGGACGATGCTAACGGCCGCGATGCATGCTGGCAAGCGCGCTGGGGCGAGAGTACGGCGCGCCGGAATGTTTCGGAAGCATCGTTCCCCGTCATGCCCTGCGCCGCAGCGCATTCCAGAAAGCCGGTTGACCGCCAGGCCCGCCCGCGCTAATGGCGCGCCCCTCACCCAGCGTGATGCCCCGTCGTCTAATGGTAAGACTACGGACTCTGACTCCGTCAATTGAGGTTCGAATCCTCACGGGGCATCCATCTTTCCTTGCCAGACACTGCCCGCGCTGGTCGCCATTTGCGGCCATTCGGCGCGTCTGGGCCATGGATCGGCTTGCAGCTGCGTGGTAAGCGCGGTCCATCACAAGAACACTGCGGATGGGGAACCCGATGGCCGACCACAAACTCGAAACCATGACCGTGCACGCCGGGTGCGAGCCCGATCCCACGACCAATGCGCGGATCACGCCGATCTACCAGACGGCAAGCTATGTCTTCGACAGCGCCGAGCATGCCGCAGACCTGTTCGCGCTGAAGCAGTTCGGGAACATCTATTCGCGCATCATGAACCCCACCAATGACGCGCTGGAAGGCAAGATTGCCGCGCTGGAAGGCGGCGTCGGCGCGCTGGGCGTGGCGAGCGGGCATGCGGCGCAGCTGGTCGCGTTCCACACGCTGATGGAGCCGGGGTGCAACATCGTCGCGGCGCGCAAGCTGTATGGCGGATCGCTCAACCAGATGGGCGAGGCGTTTCGCAAGTTCGGCTGGGAAACCCGTTTCGTCGATGTCGACGAGCCGGAGAACGTGCGCGCGGCGATGGACGACAAGACCCGCTGCGTCTTCATCGAGAGCCTGGCCAATCCGGGCGGCGTCGTCACCGACATCGCGGCGATCGCCGATATCGCGCATGACGGCGGCGTTCCGCTGATCGTCGACAACACCATGGCGACCCCGATGCTGTGCCGCCCGTTCGAGCACGGCGCGGATATCGTCACCCATTCGACCACCAAGTTCCTGAACGGCCATGGCAATGCGGTGGGCGGGGTGATCGTCGATTTCGGGCAGGTTCGACTGGAAGGCGCAAGGCGGCAAGTTTCCCAGCCTGACGCAGCCGAACGGCTCCTATCACGGTGCGGTGCTGGTCGACGCGCTCGAACCGGTGGGGCCGGTTGCTTTCATCATCGCGTGCCGTGTGCTGGGCCTGCGCGACCTGGGTCCGGCGCTGGCGCCGCAGAACGCGTGGCTGGCGCTGACCGGCATGGAGACGCTGGCGCTACGGATGGAGCGGCACTGCGCCAATGCGCTGTCGGTCGCGCAATGGCTGGAAAGGCACGAGAAGGTGGAGTGGGTGTCCTACGCCGGACTGGAGGGCAATCGCTACAAGCCGCTGGCCGACAAATATCTCGGCGGCAAGGGCGGGGCGGTGTTCACCTTTGGCGTAAAGGGCGGGTTCGAGGCGGGGGTGAAGCTGGTCTCAAGCCTCAAGCTGTTCAGCCATCTGGCCAATATCGGCGACACGCGCTCGCTGATCATCCACCCGGCATCGACCACCCACAGCCAGCTTGAGGGCGAGGAGCTGATCGCGGCGGGCGCGGGGCCCGACGTGGTGCGGATCTCGGTGGGGATCGAGCACGTCGACGACATCATTGCCGACCTGGACGAGGGGCTGAAGGGCATCTGATCGCCGCTTGCGAGGGGCGTTGATCGCCTGAATTGGCACCTTGGTCGGTTGGCGCGGGATTTCGCCCTTGCGCGGTGTAGAGGCGTTTCGCGGGTGCCGATCGGGTACGCGCAAGCGAGAGGATTGCCGCGATGCGTGTTCCGTTCGTGTGGGCACTGGCCCTGCTGGTGCTGCCCATTCCGCTGGGCGCCTGTTCGGCGATCCGGCCGGCCGAGATGCGCCTGCCGCCAGCCCTGGCCGCGAATGCGGCACGCCTGCCGGTGGAGGGGATCGGCGGCTGGAACCATGGCCGGTTCCAGGCGGGCGGCTACACCGGCGGCTATGAGAGGTCGGAGGAGCGGCTTGCCTATCTCGATACTTTCATCCGCAATTCGGGCCATGCCGATTTCACGATTGCGGGGCCGGCAATCAGCACGACCATCGAGGCGGCGTGCCGGATGCGCGAGCGGGTGCTCGACCTGGGCATCATGGAGTTCACGCCTGGGCCGATGTCCTATCGCTGCGAGTTCACCGCCGATGGCCGCGCGATCCCCGCGCGCTTCGAATTGCAGGAGGTTCGCAGCGGCATCGGCGGCGCGCTGAGCCGAGAGGAACGCCGCGGCGAGATCGCGCTGGGCGGAGAGATCGTGCAGATCCGATCGGTTCACAGGCTGGAGGGATCGCCAACCCGGATGGCAGGTCCGATCGGCTATGTCTTCGAGCAGGATGGCCGCCCGGTGGGCGCGGTCGAGCTCAACGGATCGCCCGTGATCTACCTGGCCGATGCGTCGGAAGAGGGGCTGGCGCGCACGATCGTTGTCGGGGCCATGGCGCTGGCGGTGTTCCGCGATCCGGCGAACAGCGCGCTGGACGGGGACTGATCGCCGGGATCAGCGGCGCTGGCGCTCCATCAGCTCGACCAGCTCGTTGAACTTGGCGCGCTGCTGCACCTCGTCGCCCGAGGCGATGGCCTCGGCGACGCAGCTGGCGGCGTGATCCTTGAGCACTTCGCTCTCCACCTTGGCGAGCGCGGACTTCACGGCCTGCATCTGGGTGAGGATGTCCATGCAATAGCGGCCTTCCTCGATCATCCGGGCGATGCCGCGCACCTGCCCCTCGATACGGTTGAGGCGCTTTACCTTGGCGTCGATATTCGTCTCGCAGCTCATGAGAGCCCTCTTGCTATACCCTGGGGGGGTATATATCTGTACGGCAGGAGAAGACAAGCCATGGCAAATTCGCCCATTCTTTCCCGCCGCGGGTTCATCGCCGGTTCGGCAGCGCTGGCGTCCGCCGCTTCGCTGCCCATGCCCGCCTGGGCGAAGGGCAGCATGAGCGCGGTGTCCAAGGGTTTTGGCACGCTGGACGGCGACGACATTCGCCTGACGGTGGCGAACAGCCATTTCGCGGCCGGCAGTCGGTCGGGCCATGCGATCGCCGTCAACGGGACCGTGCCCGGCCCGCTGATCCGCCTGCGCCAGGGGCGCACCGTGCGGCTGCATGTCACCAACACGCTTGAGGAGGACACCTCGGTCCACTGGCATGGGCTGCTGGTGCCGTTCCAGTTCGACGGCGTGCCCGGTGTCAGCTTTCCCGGCATCCGCCCCGGCGAAACATTCACCTACGAAATCCCGGTCCGGCAGGCGGGCACCTACTGGTGGCACAGCCATTCCGGCCTGCAGGAGCAGCAGGGGCATTACGGGCCGCTCATCGTCGATCCCGCGCATGACCACGGAGCGCACCACGACCGCGAGATCGTTCTGCTGCTGAGCGAGTTCACGCCGCTTCACCCGCACCAGGTGATGCGCAAGCTGAAGGTGGCGGAAGGCTATTTCAACTTCAACAAGCAGACCGCGACCGAGGGCGAGATGCCGGTGGCCGACCGTATCGACTGGGGCGGCATGCGGATGGATCCGCGCGACATCTCGGACGTGACCGGGTCGACCTATACGTTCCTGGTCAACGGCCATGCACCCATGGACGATCTGCAGTTCCTGTTCGCGCCGGGCGAGCGGGTCCGGCTGCGGATCATCAACGGCAGCGCGATGACCTTCTTCAATTTCCGCATTCCCGGCGTGCCGCTGACGGTGGTGCAGGCCGACGGGCAGGACGTGCGCGACGTGACCGTGGACGAGCTGCAGATCGGCGTCGCGGAAACCTATGACATCATCGTCGAGCCGCGGGCAGGTGCCCATACCATCGTCGCCGAAGCGATGGACCGGTCGGGCATGGGCATCGCCACGCTGACCTCCACGCCGGGCGAGCGTGCGCTGGTACCGGCGCTGCGCGATCCCGTGACGCTGACCATGGACGACATGGGCATGGCCGGAATGGGGGGCGGCGCGCATGCCGGGATGGATCATTCGGCGCATGGCGTCTCGATGGATGGGGCCGGTATGGATGGGGACTCAATGGACGTCGCCGCGATGGATCATTCCATGCGCGACATGTCGCAGCTGCCGCCGTCCGCCAACGGGGTTGGGGTCGACATGGTCGCGCCGATGCCGGTCTACCGGATGGATTTCCCCGGCCTGGGGCTCGACAAGGTTTCGCACAGGGTGCTGCGCTACACCGATCTGGTCGCACGCAATCCCAACCCGGTGCGCGCGCCCGACCGCAGGCTCGAGATTCACCTGACCGGCAACATGGAGCGCTACATGTGGTCGTTCGACGGGCAGAAATTCTCTGCGGTCAGCGACGATCCGATCCGCTTCGGCTTCGACGAGCGGGTGCGCGTGACTCTGGTCAACAACACGATGATGGCGCACCCGATCCATCTGCACGGCCATTTCTTCGAACTGGTCAATGGCGCGGAGGAGGCGCACCAGCCGCTGAAGCACACGCTGATCGTGCAGCCGGGCGGAAAGGCTACCTTCGACCTCACCGCCAACGAGCCGGGCGACTGGGCGTTTCACTGCCATCTGCTGTATCACATGCATGCCGGCATGATGCAGGTCGTCACCGTGCGGCCCTTCCCCGTGGCGGAGGGCGCATGATGCGGACGCTGATACTGGCGGCAGCCGCCCTGGCATCCGCGCCCGCCGCGGCGCAGGACCATTCGGGCCATGCGCACGGCGCCGCCGAGCCGCAGGATTCCGCCGACGTGCAGGAGCGGGCAGCGGGCGCGCAGGCGGACCATCAGGCGATGGATCATGGGTCGATGGATCATTCCGGCATGGATCACGGCGCGGACGGTCGGCAGTCGATGGACCACGACGAAATGGACCATGAAGCAATGGACCATGGCGCTATGGATCATGGCAGCATGGGTCACGGCACCATGGACCATGGTTCGATGCATCATTCCGGGCACGGCGCCATGGCCGACCAGCCGATGGACCATTCCGGCATGGATCATTCGATGATGGACCATTCGGCCATGGACGATACGCCTGCGCTGCCGGCATCGGGGCCTCCGCCGCGCGCGTTCGTGGGGCCTGAGCATGCCGCCGATGTGATCTACGGCTCCGAAGCGATGGCGCCCGCCCGTCGCCAGCTGGTGCGCGAGAATGGCGATTTCAGCGGCAGCATGCTGATGCTGGAACGGCTGGAGGCACGCGTCGGCAAGGGCACGGACGCCTATCTGTGGGATGCGCAGGGTTGGACCGGCGGCGATATCGACAAGCTCTGGATCAAGAGCGAGGGCGAGGGCACGTTCGGTGGAGATACTGGCGGCGGCAGCGTCGAGGATGCCGAGGTGCAGGCTCTGTGGAGCCATGCCATCGGCCCCTGGTTCGACCTGCAGGCGGGTGCGCGGCATGATTTCGAACCCGCAGGCCGCACCCATGCGGTGCTGGGCGTGCAGGGCCTGGCGCCGTACATGTTCGAGGTCGATGCCGCCGCCTTTCTGTCGGACAGGGGCGATCTGACCGCGCGGGTCGAGGCGGAATACGACCAGCGCATCACGCAGCGCCTGATCCTGCAGCCGCGCGCGGAAATCGCGCTGTCGGCGCAGGACATTCCCGAGATTGGTACCGGATCGGGCATGTCGGCGATCGAGGCCGGGCTGCGCCTGCGTTATGAGATCAGGCGCGAATTCGCGCCCTATGTCGGCGTCGGATATTCGGCGAGGCTGGGCCGGACGGCGGATTACGCCCGCGCAGCGAGCGAAGACAGCGATGCGCTGGCGGCGCTGATCGGCCTGCGCGCCTGGTTTTGAAGGTGCATGCGCGTTCTGATGATGCATGCGGGTTCCGAGGGTGCGGCAGGAGAAATACGGAAACCTGATCCGTCCGGCGCGTTTATCACCTAAACAGGAGAATGCACTATGGCCGAAGGCGGCGCAGGCCACCACCAGCACGGCGGCAATCCCTATATCAGGTTCATGGCGATGATCGGCACCTCGACGGCGGTGATGTTCGTCCTGATGTACCTCAATACCTATAGCATCGATCACGTGTTCTGGAGCGAAACGCGCTTCTGGATGGCGTTCGTGATGGGCGCGGCAATGATGGTCGTGATGCTGCTGTTCATGTGGGGCATGTACAAGAGCACGACGAAGAACATCATCATGCTGGGCGTGGCCGCTTTCGTCTTTGCGCTGGGGCTGTGGCTGGTGCGCAGCCAGTCCACCGTGACCGACACCGAATACATGCAGGCGATGATCCCGCATCACTCCATCGCCATCATGACCAGCGAGCGCGCCCATATCCGCGACCCGCGCGTGCGCGAACTGGCCAAGGGCATCATCGTCGCGCAAAGGCGCGAGATCGCCGAGATGAAATACCTCATCGCCGACATCCAGGAGAACGGCGTGCGCACGACCAAGCGCATGCCGCAGGAGGACGCGCGATGAGATATGCCGCCCTTGCGCTGTTGCCGCTGGCCCTGGCCGCCTGCAACGAGAACACCTCGCCCGGCGCCGACCGCGAGGCGCAGGTCGATCCTGCGCCCACGCCGTCACAGCGCGCCTCCGCTGCCGAGGCGCTGGACGGGATCGCGACCGAATCCATCACGGTCGAGACGATGACGCGCGCCGATATCGCGGCGCTGGGCGAGGCGGCGGGCGATTGCCGCATCGTGCTGACCGAGGTTGCCTTTCCGTCGCTGGCCTATCAGCCCGGCGTGCGCGCGACCATCAAGCTGAACGGCAAGCTGATCACCATGCCCGCAACCGGCGAACGCAGTTATGCCGAGGGGCCGCTGCAGGTGCGGCTGCAACCGGTCGAGGGCGAGGGCGACGCGGGCCTGCCCCTTGAAGAAATGATCGTCCTGCTTCCGGGGGCGGAAGATGAACGGGGCTATCGCGGCTATCGCCAATGCCTTGCCGAAGGAGACGCCTGATGCGCTGGAGTTCGTTTTTCGCCGGCTTCGTGGCCGCCATCGTGCTGGCGGTGGTCATCGCGCTGGGCGTAATCCTGAGCGGCGCCTATGATGTTGCCGCGACCGATCGCCATAACCCGATCGTCGCCTGGGCGTTCGAGACGACTTTCGAGAATTCCGTTGCGCGACAGGCGAACGGCATTGCCGCGCCCGAATTCACCCCGGCCAGGGTCCAGGCGGGCGCACACGAATACAAGGCGATGTGCTCGCACTGCCATGGCGGTGTGGGTGCGAGCCGCGCCGGTTTCGCAAGCGGCATGCTGCCCATGCCGCCCGCCCTTGCCGAAGAGGCCGCGGAGTTGAGCGCATCGGAAGTGTTCTGGCTGGTCAAGCACGGCGTGAAGATGAGCGGCATGCCTGCATTCGGCCCCAGCCACGACGACGCGACGATCTGGAACATCGCCGCTTTCGTCAAGGCGATGCCGGACATGTCGGCGCAGCGCTACGCCGCCTATCGCGCCGAGGAAGAGGAAGGCGAGCACGAGCACGGCGGCGGCCAGCATGGTGCCGGCGAAGAGCATGGCGAGTAGGCGTTGCCGGGCAGGCGGGGCCGGATAGGCGGGGCGGGCGGTCGCCCTTTCAGCGGCGAGCCAGTGCGGCGTTGTAACAGGACGGATCGCCAGTGACCTCGTCCCCCAGCCAGTCGGGCCGGCGAAACGCGGCATCCTCGCTTGCCAGCTCGATCTCGGCGAGGACCAGGCCGCCATGGCGATCCTCGAACCGGTCGATTTCCCACGTCAGATCGCCCCCTGCGGGAACGCGATAGCGGGTCTTGGCCACGGGCTGGCCGACGCAGCACTCGATCAGGCGCCGCGCGTCCGGCACCGGAATGTCATACTCGAACTCCGCGCGGGAAAGTGCCGCGCCGCCGAGCTTGATCGTCAGGCGAGCGGTCTCGCCGTCGATGATGCGGACCCGCACCTGCCGCTCGTCATCCAGCGCGACATAGGCCTGCAGGATCTGCTGGCCACCGTCCGCCTGCGCCTGCCAGCCATCGCCGGTGACGAGGAACTTTCGTTCGGTCTCGGTGCCCATGTGCCTAGCCGTGCCTGCGCCAGACGGTCCACAGCGCTTCGAAGTGCTGGCCCAGCACCTCGGGCTCCTGCGCCAGCATGCGGTCGAGGATCGGCCAGGCCTGCTCTTCCAGCCGTTCCTGCCGCGCACGGGCAAGGCCGATGGCGACCTCGACATCGGCGCTGCTGCCGAAGGCTTGGGGATCTTCGCCCAGCTTTTGCGCGAACACGTCGAGGTCGTGGTGATCGCCGAGGAGGTCGGACAATCGCTTGGCCGCGTGCTTGCGGGTGGCCATCATGCCGGGCCACAGCTTTTCCAGCAGGCGGCAGTGGTACCAGTGGTATTTCACGCGCTTGCGCAATTCGTGGAAATTCTCGCCATCGGGGCATTTGAGCGCGTTTTCCGAGGCTTTCAGCGCGCGGCCATAGGTCTTTTCCAGCCCGCCCGATACCGCGTCCCAGCCGTCTTCGTCCAGCTTCCACGAGTGGGCACGTTCGCGTGCCTGCAACAGCCGCTCGCGCGCTTCCTCCAGACGGTCGTCGACGCCGCCATCCTCCACCCGGGCCTTGCGGTCCATGGTGAAGCGGCGGCGGATCGGGCCGAGCGAGGAGCGGTCGACCTGGTCCCCATACTCCTCCATCAGCAGGTCGTAGCTGTCCTGCATCACCTTGGCATCGCGCGCGCCCGAGATCATGTTGGCGGTGCCCCGAAACGCCGCATTCTCGTCCTTGTAATCGCCGAACGCAGGCCGCACGAGGCGGATCAGCCCGCGCAGCTTCTTGCAGCGCTTGCGCACGTCGTGCACCGCCTCTGCCCGGTCGCCGCCTTCGATCGAGGCGAGCGCCTTGCCGATCTGTTCGTCGGCGATCCGCCGGACGGCATCGCCGACGGACTTGTCCTTGTGCTTTAATCGATAGGCCATCGGCCGATGCTACGCCCCGGCGCCGAGTCTTGCCAAGCGCCGTGCGCGGCGCGTCACTCAACCGCCATATTGTCGATCAGCCGCGTGCCGCCGATCCGCGCCGCGACGAACAGCCGGGCGTTGCCGTTCGGTGCGTCCAGCCGTTCGATGCTGCCCGCATCGCGCAGTTCGGCATAGTCGATGCTGTCGAACCCGGCAGCCAGGATTGAGGCTTTCAGCTCCGCCATAACGGCGGCGGCGTTTTCTGTGCCAAGCCGCTCGATAGCCTGGCGCATCGCCGCGTTAAGCCTGCCCGCCGCCCGCCGCTGATCCGCCGAGAGATAGGCGTTGCGCGAGCTCATCGCCAGCCCGTCCGCCTCGCGCACGATGGGCACGCCGAGGATGGCGTCGGCATGGGGAAGGGTCAGGTCGAGATCGCGGGCCATGCGGCGGATCACCGCCAGTTGCTGCCAGTCCTTTTCCCCGAACAGCGCCATATCGGGGCGGACCTGGTTGAACAGCTTGCACACCACGGTCGCCACCCCGTCGAAATGGCCGGGCCGATCCGCGCCGCACAGGCCCGCCGCTGACGCCCGAGACGCTGATATTGGTGGCATAGCCATCGGGGTACATTGCGGCAGACATCGGGCGCCCAGAGGAGGTCGCACGCCCTCGGCCTCCAGCAGGCTTGCGTCGCGCTCCATCTGGCGGGGATAGGCGTCCAGATCCTCGTTCGCGCCGAACTGCCGCGGGTTCACGAAGATCGACACCGCGACCAGTACGGCGAGCTCCCTGGCACGGCGCACCAGCGTCAGATGGCCCTCGTGCAGCGCGCCCATGGTGGGCACCAGCGCCAGCTTCTCACCCTCGCCGGCCTGCCGGCGCAGGGCGTCCACCGTCTGCCGTAGTGGATTCAGTGCGCGAACAGTTTGCATCTTGGGAGTCCTGCTTGGTAATCTGCGGCAATGTCGGCGCGGGTGTAACGCGCAATCCGGCAGCGTAAAGCCATTTGGCGTAAGCGAGTTTGACCGACCTATGAGCCAGCCACCCAGAAGCGCCCCGCACCGCATCGTCTTCGCCAATGAAAAGGGCGGGACGGGCAAATCGACCACCGCGGTCCATGTCGCCGTGGCGCTGGCCTATCAGGGGGCCAAGGTCGCGGCGCTCGACCTAGACCACCGGCAGCGCACCTTCTTCCGCTATTTCGAAAACCGGCTGGATACCGAGAAGCGCCGCGGCATCGAATTGCCCGGCGCGATGGTCGGCGTGTTCGGCGGCCCCAGCATCGAGGTGCTGGAAGCGATGATCGACGAAGCGAGCGAGGGGATGGATTTCCTGATCTTCGACACCGCGGGCCGGGACGACAAATATGCGCGCCATGTCGCCACCACCGCCGACACGCTGGTCACGCCGCTCAACGACAGCTTCGTCGATTTCGACCTGTTCGGCCATGTCGATCCCGACACGTTCAAGGTCAAGAAGCTGTCCTTCTATGCCGAACTGATGTTCGAGGCGCGCAAGAAGCGCGGCCTTTCGGCGCATGGCAAGCGCGACATGGACTGGATCGTGGTCAGGAACCGCACCCAGCATATCGAGGCGCGCAACATGCGCCGGCTGGAGTTCGCGCTGTCCGAACTGTCGAAGCGCGTCGGTTTCCGCACCGCGCCGGGCCTGTCCGAACGCGTCGTCTATCGCGAGCTGTTCCCGGCGGGGCTGACCCTGCTGGACAAGGGGCACCTGGGCGACATGGGGACCAGCCATCTGGTCGCGCGGCAGGAATTGCGATCGCTGGTCAAGGCGCTGAACCTGCCGCCCGTGGAACGCCGCGACGAGGTGGGCGAAGCCGCGTGAAATTCCTGATCCTCGCCATTCTGGCGCTGGTTGTGTTCCGCATGGTCTTCCACAAATGGCCATGGGAAATGTGGCGCGATTCCGAGAAGGCGCAGCAAAGGGCGCAGGCGCGCGCCTTGCTGGGGGTGGATCGCGATGCCAGCCGCGAGGACATTCTGGCGGCGCACAGGCGGCTGATCCTTACCGCCCATCCGGACAAGGGCGGATCGCCGGAAGAGGTGTTTCGCATCGATGCGGCGCGTGACATATTGCTGGAACAAACTGTCCCCACCAAGCGCTAAGCGTGGGTCAACGCCGCCCGCGTCCTGCGGGCGGCGATCAGCATTTATCCAGCGTTGCGAAAGGCATCTTCATGTCCCATCAGTTCCACCCCACCGTCCTGCGCGAATATGACATTCGCGGCATCATCGGCGAAACGCTGGGCCCCGACGATGCCCGCGCGATCGGGCGCGGCTTTGCCACGTTGCTGAAGCGGGCGGGCGGCAGCAAGGTGGCGGTCGGCTATGACGGGCGCGTATCCTCGCCCACGCTGGAGCATGCGCTGGTCGAGGGGCTGAACGCCAGCGGCTGCGACGTGGTGCGCATTGGCCTTGGCCCGACGCCCATGCTGTATTTCGCCGAGGCGTCAGCCGAAGATGTCGATGGCGGCATCCAGATAACCGGCAGCCATAACCCCGCCAATTACAATGGCTTCAAGATGGTATTTCAGGGACGCCCGTTTTTCGGCGCGGACATCCTGAAGATCGGCGAGATGGCCGCCGCGGGCGACTGGGACGATGGCAGCGGCACGCATGAGAGCCGCGATGTCGTGGACGCCTATATCGACGCGCTGATGAAGCCGTTCGCCGCGCTGTCGGCAGGCGAGATGGAGAAGCTGTCCAGCCTGCGGATCGGCTGGGACGCGGGCAATGGCGCGGCCGGCCCCTGCCTCGAGAGGCTGGTCGCGCGGCTGCCGGGCGAGCATTTCACCGCTGTTCACCGAAGTCGACGGCAATTTCCCCAATCATCACCCGGACCCCACCGAAGAGAAGAACCTTGCCGATCTGAAGGCGCTGGTGGCCGAGAAAAATCTCGACTTCGGCGTGGCCTTCGACGGCGACGGCGACCGCATCGGTGCGATCGACGGCACGGGACGGGTTATCTGGGGTGACCAGTTGCTGATGATCTACGCCGAGGATCTGTTGAAATACCTACCCGGCGCGACGATCATCGCCGACGTGAAGGCCAGCCGCGCATTGTACGACAGCGTGGCCGCGCACGGCGGCAAGCCGCTGATGTGGAAGACCGGCCATTCGCTGATCAAGTCCAAGATGAAGGAAACCGGCTCTCCGCTGGCGGGCGAGATGAGCGGGCACGTGTTCTTCGCCGACCAGTATTACGGCTATGACGATGCGCTCTATGGCGGGGTGCGGCTGATCCTGGCGAGCGCGCGACTGGGCAAGAGCGTGACCGACCTGCGATCGGCCATGCCCGACATGATCAACACCCCCGAAATGCGCTTTCAGGTCGATGAGAGCCGCAAGTTCGCGGTGATCGACGAGGTGAAGGAGCGGCTGGCGAATTCGCCCGACGAGGTGAACGACACCGACGGCGTGCGCGTGACCGGCGACGATGGCTGGTGGCTGCTGCGCGCATCGAACACGCAGGACGTGCTGGTCGCCCGAGCCGAGAGCGACAGCGAGGCCGGGCTGGAGCGGCTGATGGGCCAGATCGACGAGCAGCTTGCCGCGTCGGGCCTGAAGCGCGGTCCGCAGGCGGGGCACTGATCCTTCGCGACGTCGCCAACTCGGGCCGAGGAATCGCAATTCGGGGTCGAAATCGGCGTCATCCTGCTGGCCGAAACAGCCTCTTCGACGCCGGACGCTGCGCATGCGAATGATTTTCCGCAATCGGATGGTAGCGCTAACTTGCTGTATTTTCGTACTTACTGACATTCTTGCAAAAAGCGCAAAACAGCTTGGTTTTTTCGCAGTTGCAAAACCCCGTGCTGCGGTGCACAAAGATCGTGCCTTTCAGGCATCCTCTCCCAAAACTTCATGGCCCGGCGGGTTTTCCCTCCGGGCCTTTTTTTGTCCTCGGCCTGCGGAAAGGGCGCCCAGAACCAAAGCGTCTGCTATGGGTTGATCCCAGACGATGGCAGTTCCCCCCACGATAGAAAGCTGGTTCGACGCGCGCGGCTGGCGCATCCGTCGGCACCAGTCGGCGATGCTGGATGCCGACGATGCCGGCTGCCACGCGCTGCTGACCGCTGATACGGGCGCGGGCAAGACCCTGGCAGGCTTTCTGCCCACACTGGCGGCATTCACGCCCGAGTGTCGTGGCGAGCAGGTGCCGCATGACGGGCTGCACACGCTTTACGTGTCGCCGCTCAAGGCATTGGCCACCGATGTCAGGCGCAACCTGCTGATCCCGGTGGAGGAGATGGGCCTGCCGATCCGGATCGAGACCCGCAGCGGCGACACGCCTTCGGATCGCAAGAAACGCCAGCGGAGCCGTCCGCCGCATGTCCTGCTGACCACGCCCGAATCGCTTTCGCTGCTGATTTCGTACCCCGATGCGGCGGACATGTTCTCTGGGCTGAAGCGCGTGGTGATCGACGAGATGCATGCCTTTGCCACCGGCAAGCGGGGCGACCTGCTGATGCTGGCGCTGGCGCGGCTGCAGGCGCTGGCGCCCGGCATGCGGCGCAGCGGGCTGTCGGCCACGGTCGCGGATGTCGATGCCTATCGCGGCTGGCTGGCGCCGTGGGGCGATCTGGACGCGGTCAGCCATGTCGTGGGCGAGCCAGGGGCGCCGCCCGACATCTCGATCCTGCTACCGGATGGCGAGCGGGTGCCGTGGGGCGGCCATGCGGCGACCTGGGCGATCCCGCAGATCTACGAGGAAATACGGCGGGGTCGAACCACGCTGGTCTTCACCAACACGCGCTTCCTGGCGGAATATATCTTCCAGAAGCTGTGGGACGTGAACGACGACACGCTGCCGATCGGCATTCACCACGGATCCCTCTCGGTCGAGGCGCGGCGCAAGGTGGAGGGAGCGATGGCGCGCGGCGAGCTGCGCGCGTTGGTGGCGACGGCCAGCCTGGACCTTGGCGTCGACTGGGGCGACATCGATTGCGTGATCCAGATGGGCGCGCCCAAGGGCTCCTCGCGCCTGTTGCAGCGGATCGGACGCGCCAATCACCGGCTCGATCAGCCCAGCCGCGCGCTGCTGGTCCCGGGCAACCGGTTCGAGTTTCTCGAGGCGCAGGCAGCGCTGGATGCCGTGGAAGAGGGCGTGCGCGACGGTGAGGATTTCCGTCCCGGCGGGCTGGATGTGCTGGCGCAGCATGTGATGGCCTGCGCCTGTGCCGGACCGTTTCAGGAAGATGCGCTGCTGGCCGAGGTTCGGTCAACGCTTGCCTACGCCTGGGTGGACGCCAAGGTGTGGCAGCGCGTGCTCGGCTTCGTCGAAAGCGGCGGCTATGCGCTGCGCGCCTATGACCGGTTCAAGCGCATCACCCGCGAGGAGGGCGGCTGGTGGCGGCTGACCCATCCCGAGCATGCGGCGCGGCACCGGCTCAATGCGGGTATCATCCTCGATGGCGAGATGCTGACGGTGCGGTTCCGGAACGGGCGGTCGCTGGGGCGGGTGGAGGAGCGCTTTGCCGCCAGCCTGTCACCGGGCGACACGTTCCAGTTCGCGGGGCTGGATCTTGAAGTCGAAGTCGATCCGCGAGGTCGAGGTGATCGTACGCGCGGCGAAGAAGTCGGCGATGATCCCCAGCTATGGCGGCGCGCGAATGCCGCTGACGACGCATCTGGCGGACCGGGTGCGCGGCCTGCTGATCGACCGCGCGGGCTGGGGGCGCTTTCCCGATGACGTGCGCGAATGGCTGGAAGTGCAGGACTGGCGCAGCGAACTGCCCGGACCCGGCGAGCTGCTGGTGGAAAGCTTTCCGCATGAAAGCCGCGAGTACAGCGTATTCTATACCTTCGAAGGCTGGAACGCGAACCAGTCGTTGGGCATGCTGGTCACCCGGCGCATGGAGGACCGCGGACTGGGGCCGCTGGGCTTCGTGGCCAATGATTATTCGCTGGCGGTGTGGGGGCTGAAGCCGATCACCAATCCGGCCGCGATCCTGTCTCCCGACATACTGGAGCATGAATTCACCGACTGGGTGACGAATTCGCACTTGCTGCGCCGGGCGTTTCGCGAAGTGGCGGTGATCGCCGGGCTGGTCGAACGCCAGCAGCCAGGGAAGCGCAAGACGGGCAAGCAGGTCACCTTCTCGACCGATCTGATCTATGACGTCCTGCGCAAGTACGAGCCCGACCACGTGCTGATCGAAGCCGCCTGGCAGGATGCGCGCACCCGCATGACCGACGTGGGGCGACTGGCCGGCGTGCTGGAGCGGGCGGAGCGCGAGACCGTGCACGTGCGGCTGGAGCGGGTCAGTCCGCTGGCCGTTCCGGTGCTGGTCACGATCGGGCGAGAGAGAATGCCCGCAGGCTCTGCCGACGACGATATTCTGGTGGAGGCCGAGAGCCTCGTCTCGTTGGCGATGACGCCCGAAAAGGGTTGAAGCCAAAAAAAAGGGCGGACCCTAAGGCCCGCCCCATTTCTCGTCGCTTGATCTGAATTCAGCCCGCGCTTTGCGTCGGGTTCACACCCGCGGGACCGGCATCGAACATGCGATAGCGTTCGTTGCCGACAAAGCCGAACTTCGTCGCGCCGGAGTTCTTGATGATCTTCAGAACCTCGGCCGTGATTTCATAGGCGGTGAACTCGTCGGGCTCGAACTGCAGTTCGGGCTCGACCGGCAGCAGCAGCAATTCCTGGATCGTGCTGACCAGTTCGTTCTGCGTCACGGTTTCGCCGTTCCACAGGATCTCGCCCTCGCGGGTGATGATCACCTTGTTCTTTACCGGATCGATATTGACGTCGCTCGGCACGTCGCTGGGCGTCGGCAGGTCGATGTTCACGGCGTGCGTGGCGACGGGGATCGACAGGATGAAGATGATGAGCATGCAGAGCATGACGTCGATAAGCGGCGTCGTGTTCATCTCCATCATCGGGGAGCCGTCGTCGCTGCCTCCTGACATTGCCATGGGTGGTCTCCTTTAAACTTGCGCGGCGCGATCAGGCGTCGGGGTCGATCGGCGTCGAAATGAAGCCGACGGTCGGATAGCCTGCTGCCTGGATCTGGTAGATCGCACCGGCCACGCACTTCCACGGTGCGTTCTGGTCGGCGCGAATATGCACCTGCGGGATCTTGTCCGGATCTTCCGCGATCGCCTCGGGCCCGCCCTCGCGCTGGACGATGGCGTCGAGCCGGTTGAACGAACGCTCCTGCAACTCGTCGGAATTGACCGGCGTGTCGTTGATGTAGACGCGGCAGGCACCTTCGCGCGTTGCACCGGAATATCCCGCTTCACCCGGGCTGAGCCCGGCCGCATCGGTAGAGGTGATCGACAGCATCAGGTTCTCGACCTTGTCCTGCGATTCTTCCAATTCGATGATCGGCACCTTGAGCTGTTCGATGGACTGGATCGCGACCGGAACCGCGATCAGGAAGATGATCAAAAGCACCAGCATCACGTCCACGAGGGGCGTGGTGTTGATGTCCGACATCGGTTTCTCGGCGCCACCGCCGCCACTGGAAATCGCCATTATCTTACCCTATCTGGCCGTTTTCGGGCCCCTGGGGGCCAATCCGCGTCTTCCGGCAGTGCCGGTCGGCGGGAAAGCGGGACGGCCCGAAGACCGCCCCAAAGGTCACTTACTTCTTGACTGCGGCGCTTGCGCCGGCAGCGGTCGTGGCCGGCTTGGCCGTCGCCGGAGCGGCGGTCACGGTCGGCTTGATGGTGCCGCGCGAGTTGATGTTCGCCAGAATGTCGGTCGAGAAGCTCGAAAGCTGCTCGGCGATACGCTTGTTGCGAGCCTGCAGGTAGTTGTAGGCAAGCACGGCGGGAACGGCGACCAGCAGGCCAAGCGCGGTCATGATGAGCGCCTCACCCACGGGGCCGGCGACCTTGTCGATCGAGGCCGAACCGGCGATGCCGATGTTGATCAGCGCGCGGTAGATGCCGACCACGGTGCCGAACAGGCCGATGAACGGTGCGGTCGCGCCGACGGTGGCGAGGAACGGCAGCCCCGATGCGAGGCGGGCGTTGATCGCCGCTTCCGAGCGGGCGAGCGAACCGTGCAGCCAGTCATGCGCTTCGAGGCTGTCGGTCATCTTGGCGTGCTGCTCTTCAGCGGCCAGGCCGTCGTCGACGATCTGGCGATAGGCCGAGTTCTTGCCCAGGCGGCCGGCGCCTTCGCGCAGCGAATTCGCGCGCCAGAAGCCGGTGCGGACTTCCTTGGCCTGACGCATGATCTTGTTCTGCTCGAACCATTTGGTGAACAGGATGTAGAACGATCCGAACGACATGATGCCCAGGATGATGACGGTTGCATAGGCGATGAATCCGCCCTGCTCGAGCGCTTCCTTGAAGCCGAACTTGTTGGCCGGCGCTTCCGAGGCAGCAGCGGCGAGGATTTCGATAATCATGCGGAAACTTCCTTCAATTACAGTGATTTGTTTTAAAAATCAGAGTTTATGGGCGGGCACTACACCCGCCGCTGCTTATCTCGGGATCTGGTAGCGGATCGTCTGCGACATCGTGCTCGAGATCTCGTTACCCGCGGCGTCGAGTGCCGGATTGTAGCGGGCGTACCGCCGCATTCCTTCACACGCTGCCTCGTCAAGCGAGGACGAGCCGCTGGAGCTCGTCACCGTGCAGTCGCTGACCCGACCGTTCGCACCCACCGTGATGCGCATGCCGACGGAGCCTTCCTCCTCGTTGCGCAGCGCGCGGCTGGGATAATTGTCCTGAATGCGGGCAGCCCAGCTGCTGGCATTCCTCGGGCTGGCACCACGGGCCTGCGACGGAGCGGGAGGAGCCACGGGGGCAGGCGGAGCCGCAGGCGGGATCCGGACAGCCGGCGGTGACGGCGGCGGGATCGTCTGGACGGTCTTGATCTGCGGCGCGGGCCGCGTGATCTTCACGGCCGGAGGCGGCGCAACCGGCGGAGGCGGAGCCTGCGGCGGCGGCGGTTCGTCCGGCGGCGGGGGCGGAGGAGGCGGCGGTGGCGGCGGTTCCTCGATATTTACCGCGGTGACTGTTTCCTTGACCTT
Organism: uncultured Alphaproteobacteria bacterium; assembly: GCA_963752785.1. Lineage (GTDB taxonomy): Bacteria > Pseudomonadota > Alphaproteobacteria > Sphingomonadales > Sphingomonadaceae > Croceicoccus. Next base: position 69,160 of record CAVVZE010000007.1, on the reverse strand, counting down.
CTCGATTGCCTCGTAAGCGAGGCCCGTGACCAAGGCATAGATGGCCGCGATATGCAGAAGGGCAACAATGATGATCGCAGCGATCTTGTTGCCGCTCATCTGTTGGTCAGCATATGCCATTCAAATAACCCACTCCATTAAAAGCACGCGCAAGCAGGCCTGCAAAAGCCTGCCCTCAAACAAATGGATCGTGCACGGTGCCAAGCACCACATCCAACCCACGTTTCCTGCCCTGCCGGTAGAACCGGGCGCAAGCTGCCGGCCGAATTACCCCCTAAGGGCGCGTCAACCGTTGAACCTGCGCAAGATTATTGCGGCCCGATCTGTCGCCAAGCCGTTCGTTCCGGGGGTTTAACGCCGAACATGGGGGTGCGCAAATGCTTTGTCGATTAAGGAGCGATTCACTACCTTGGTCGTTTGATGGTTCGATGCGTCGTTCGCGCACGCGATCATGCGCGCGATATTCTTTATACATGTTCCGTCCAGAAGGGGCCCTTCCGTTGCTTGATTTTCACCGTCCCGAACGCCGCGCCTTGTCTATGCTCGCGGCTGTCATCTCCGGCATTTCGCTGGCCGTCGCAGCCCCGCTGGCGGCACAGAACCCGCCCGCAGGCGCTGCCGGCGAATCGTCGATTACCTATGCCGACCTGGCCGATCTGGCGCTGGACGCGCCGCTGGCGATCACGGCAGAGGTCCGCCGCACGAGCAGGATCGACCCCGAGCGAACCGGTCCTGTCCGGCCCGGCTGGGCGCGCATCTATGTCGAGGCAGAGACGAAAAGCCTTTTGGCAGGCACCACGCCGATCGGCGAAAAGCTGAAGTACCTGGCCGACGTCAAGCTGACGGCCAAGGGCAAGGTGCCCAAGCTGAAGGGCGAGACCGTCGTGCTGTTCGCGCGCCCGGTCCCCGGCAGCAGCGACGAGATCCAGCTGGTCGCGCCCGATGCGCAGATCCCCGCCTTCAAGGTCAACACCACGTCGCTGCGCAGCCTGTTGGCCGAAAAGCTGTCGCCCGATGCGGCGCCGGTGGTGACCGGCGTTCGGGATGCGCTGCACACGCCGGGCAATCTGGCGGGCGAGGGGGAGACGCAGATCTTCCTTAAGACCAAGGACGGATCGCCCGCTTCGATCGCGGTGGTCCGTGCTCCCGGCCAGCCGCCCGTATGGGGACTTTCCACTGGCGAGCTGGTGCAGATCGATGCGCGCCCTCCGCGTGCCGGCACCCTGGAATGGTACCGCCTCGCCTGTTCGCTGCCCGCCACGCTTCCCGCCGAGGCGCAGCTGGCAAGCGATCCTGCACTGCGCCAGCAGGCCTCCGCCGATTACGCGACCGTGATCCGGCAGCTCGGCCCCTGTGAGCGCAAGCGCGAATTCTGACGCGCGTTTCGGCACATCCGCCCCCGACGCATAATTCGTGCCTGTCAGAGGCGTTTTTTGTAACGCGCCTCTGGTCAAGGGCGTGCCAGTCGCCTAACCGCGGCGCTCCTTTTCACCCTGATGTTCAGCATGGAGCCTTGTCGCGTGTCCGATCCGTCCCGTAGCCAGCCCGATCCCCTTCGCATCGCCCTTGCCGGTCTCGGCACGGTGGGCGCGGGCGTCATTCGGCTGATCGAGACCAATCGCGAACTGCTGGCCCGGCGCGCGGGGCGCGAGATCGAGATCGTGGCGGTGTCCGCGCGCGACCGCTCCAAGGATCGCGGCGTCGACATCTCTCCCTATGACTGGGAAGACGACATGGGTGCGATGGCGACGCGGCCCGACGTCGACGTGGTGGTCGAACTGGTCGGCGGATCCGACGGTCCGGCGCTGACGTTGGCGCGCAATGCCATCGCCAACGGCAAGAGCTTCGTCACCGCCAACAAGGCGATGATCGCGCATCATGGGCTGGACCTTGCGCGCGAGGCGGAGGCCGCGGGCCACGCCCTGAAGTTCGAGGCCGCGGTCGCGGGCGGCATTCCCATCGTCAAGGGCCTGCGCGAAGGCGCGGCGGCCAATGCGATCGAGCGCGTCTACGGCATCCTCAACGGAACCTCGAACTACATCCTCTCGACGATGGAGGACACGGGCGCCGATTTCGCCGACGTGCTGGGCGAGGCGCAGGCCATGGGTTATGCCGAGGCGGATCCCACCTTTGACATCGATGGCATCGATGCAGCGCACAAGCTGTCGATCCTGGCCAGCATCGCGTTCGGGACCGAGCTCGACTTCGCGAGCGTGGGGGCGGACGGCATCCGCCGCATCCTGGCCGCCGATATCGCGCAGGCCGCTTCGCTGGGATATGTGATCCGCCTGCTGGGGATGGCGAATGTGGAAACGGGCGCCGACGGCACGACCCGGCTGTTCCAGCGGGTTCACCCCTATCTGGTGCCCCGCAATCACCCGCTTGCCCATGTCGACGGGCCGACCAATGCAGTGGTGGCCGAGGGCAATTTTTCCGGCATGCTGCTGTTCCAGGGTGCGGGCGCGGGTGACGGGCCCACCGCCAGCGCGGTGGTCGCCGATATCATCGACATCGCGCGTTACTGGGACAGCGAAGGCGAGATCGATCCGCCGTTCTCGATCCCCGTGGCGGAACTGGACCGCACCCTCCCCGCCGAAACCGGCCACCGGACGGGCAAGGCCTATCTGCGTTTCCTGGTCAAGGACCGGCCCGGCGTGCTGGCCGAGATCACCGCGGCCATGCGCGACGCCGGCGTGTCGATAGAGAGCCTGATCCAGATGGGCACCGAATACACCGGCGGCGACGACGGGTCGGTGCTGGTTTCGATGGTCACGCACGAAGGCGAGGAAGCCGCGGTGGAAAAGGCGCTTGATCTGCTGGCGGGACTGGAAAGCATGACCGCCGCGCCGCTGGTGATGCACATCCTCAAACAATAGTCGGGCATCGGGGCAGTTAGCCCCTAAGCGGCAATCCCGATGCTCGCAGGCGTCGAACTCGACAAGGAGGTGCCGCTCGGTTACGCCGCTCCGGCCTGATTTTCGAAAGGAATTGCCTCCGTGCCGCAACCCAGTGACGTCCTCGACCGCGTGCTTGTCCTCGAAATGGTCCGCGTGACCGAAGCGGCAGCGATCGCCGCCTCTCATCTCGTCGGGCGCGGCGACGAGAAGGCCGCCGATGCCGCCGCCGTCGAAGCGATGCGCAAGGCCTTCGACGAACTCTACATGGACGGCACCGTGGTGATCGGCGAAGGCGAGCGCGACGAGGCGCCGATGCTCTACATCGGCGAGAAGGTCGGCGGCGCGCCGGGCAAGGGACCCAGGATCGACATCGCGCTCGATCCGCTGGAGGGCACCACCATCACCGCCAAGGCGGGCCCCAACGCACTGGCCGTGCTGGCCGCGGCCGAGGAAGGCTGTCTGCTGAACGCGCCGGATGTGTACATGGACAAGATTGCGGTCGGTCCCGGCTATCCCGAGGGCGTCATCGACCTGACCAGGAGCCCGACCGAAAACGTGAAGGCGGTTGCCGCCGCCAAGGGTGTCGAGCCGTCCGAGATCATCGTCTGCGTGCTCGACCGTCCGCGCCACGAGGCGATGATCGCCGAACTGCGCGGACTGGGCTGCGGCGTCGTGCTGATCGGCGACGGCGACGTGGCGGGCGTAATCGCGACCACCAATCCCGACACGACCATCGACATCTACATGGGTTCGGGCGGCGCACCCGAAGGCGTGCTGGCCTGCGCCGCGCTGCGCTGTGTCGGCGGGCAGTTCCAGGGCAAGCTGCTGTTCCGCAACGACGACGAACGCGCCCGCGCCCGCAAATGGGGCATCGAGGATCTCGACAAGGTCTATAGCTTGCGCGACCTCGCCAAGGGCGACTGCATCTTTGCCGCGACCGGCGTGACCGACGGATCGTTGCTGGCGGGCGTGAAGCATCTGAAGGGCGGGAGGATGACGACCGATTCGGTGGTGATGCGCGCTTCGTCGCGCACCGTGCGCTGGATCAAGGGCGAGCATCAGCGCCAACCCGTCTGATCCGGATCCGGCATTGTCTTGCAAGGCCCGTGCGGATTGTCCGTGCGGGCCTTTGCATTTCCGGCGTCCCCGAGCCTGCGGCGGAACCGGGGCGAACAATATCCACTCCGCGCGTCAGCACGATCGATTGTTGCAATCGCGCGACTCCCCGTTAAGGCGCCCTAGCTAGGACCGCCGTGGCAGGGCCATCGGCCGGCTCCAGAAAACCCTGTCTGCCCGCACGCCGTATCTTGCCAGCCGTTTTAAGGGACCGACGAATGAAGATCATGTCCGGCAATGCCAACCTGCCGCTCGCCCGCGCCATCGCCGGCTATCTCGAAGTGCCGATGACCGACGCCAGCGTGCGCCGCTTCGCCGACGAGGAGATCTTCATCGAGATCCACGAGAACGTGCGCGGCGAGGATGTGTTCATCGTCCAGTCCACCAGCTTTCCCGCCAACGACAATCTGATGGAACTGCTGATCGGCATCGACGCGCTGAAGCGCGCGTCGGCCAAGCGGATTACAGCGGTGGTGCCCTATTTCGGCTATGCAAGGCAGGACCGGAAGCCCGGCCCGCGCACCCCGATCTCGGCCAAGCTGGTCGCGAACCTGATCACCGAGGCGGGGGCTGACCGCGTGCTGGCGGTCGACTTGCACGCAGGCCAGATTCAGGGCTTCTTCGATATTCCCACCGACAATCTCTACGCGGCGCCTTCGATGGCGGCGGACATCCAGGCGCGTTACGGCGACCAGGACCTGATGGTCGTCTCGCCCGATGTCGGGGGCGTGGTGCGTGCGCGGGCGCTGGCCAAGCGGCTGGATAACGCGCCGCTGGCCATCGTCGACAAGCGCCGCGACCGGCCCGGCGAATCGGAAGTGATGAACATCATCGGCGAGGTCGAGGGACGGCACTGCATCCTGATCGACGACATCATCGATTCAGGCGGCACCTTGTGCAACGCGGCGCAGGCGCTGCTGGACGCGGGCGCGAAGAGTGTCGCGGCCTATATCACCCATGGCGTGCTGTCGGGCGCGGCGGTCGCGCGGGTGGAGAAATCCGTGCTGAAGGAGCTGGTCATCACCGACACGATCCAGGCGACCGACGCGGCGCGCGACAGCGGATCGATCCGCATCCTCTCTATCGCCACGCTGATCGGTGAAGCTATCCGCCGCATCGCGGACGAAAGCTCGGTCAGCTCGCTGTTCGACTGATGAAGCTGGCCGACGATATCGCGCTGGCCCAGCGGCTGGCCGACGCGGCAGGCGCGGCAATCCGTCCGCATTTCCGCACCGCGCTGGAATCGGTGCGCAAGGGCGATGCCTCGCCCGTGACCGTTGCGGACCGCGAGGCGGAGCAGGCGATGCGCGCGATCCTGGTGGCCGAGCGCCCCGAGGACGGCATCATCGGCGAGGAATTCGGCAGCGAACGCCCGGGCGCCAGCCGCCAGTGGGTGCTCGATCCCATCGATGGGACCGCGGGGTTCCTGGCGGGCCGGGCGATTTTCGGCACGCTGATCGCGCTGATGGTCGATGGCTGGCCGCTGATCGGCGTGATCGACCAGCCGATTGCGGGCGAGCGCTGGGTGGGCGGCTCGGGTCTGCCGACGTTGCTGAACGGCGCGCCGGTGCGCTGCCGCCCCTGCGCTAGGCTGGAGGAGGCGACGCTGGCCACCACCGGCCCGCATTATTTCGACGATCACGACGGCGAGCATTTCATGGCGCTGGCAGCGCGCACCGATCACAAGCGCATGGTGATGGGCGGCGACTGCTACAACTACGCCATGCTGGCGAGCGGACACCTCGACGTCGTGGCCGAGGCTGGGCTGAAGCTGCATGACTATGCTGCGCTGATCCCGGTCGTCGAAGGCGCGGGCGGGATGATGACCGACTGGAACGGCGATCCGCTGAACGCCGACAGCGACGGCCGCGTGCTGGCGCTGGGCGACAGCGCCCGGCTGGAAGATGCGATCGAGGCGCTGGCCTGCCACCATTGAGGAGCGATCTCATCGCGGACCGGCTCTTTCTGTATGGCACCCTGCTGTCCGCGATCGACACGCCGATGGCGCGTTGGCTGTCGCCTCGACTCGGCGAGGGGCGGGAGGCCAGCGTCAGGGGGCGGCTGGTGGCCATTCCGGCATCCGGCGGATATTATCCGGCGCTCCTGCCAGCCGTCGATCACCGCCGGGTCGCCGGCATGGTGTTCGATGCGGTGCTTTCGCCGGCCGACTGGCGAATGCTCGATCTCTACGAAGGCCGCGAGTATCGCCGCGAGGCGGTTCGGGTCAGCGTGCCGGGCGGGCAAAGGCGCGCCTGCTGCTATTGCTGGACCGGGTCGTTGCCACCCGCCGCCCGGCCGATCCGCGGAGGCGATTTCGCCGAATGGCTCGCCCGGCATCGGTTGAGGGCTTTTGGCGCCGATCAAACCGTCAGTTAGCGAAATTTTTACCGCATGGTGGCAGGCTTTGCCACGACTGAGCACAGTTTTGCGCATTTGCAGCACGAGTGGGGACAATGCTCTCTTTCGTCAAAGCCGTTCCTTTCGGGATTTTCCTGAGCTGGATCCTCTCGCTCTTCATGGGCAATGGGGGAACGACGGGCGGCGTGCTGGCGGTACACCGTGCCTATATCTACGACGTATCCTTCTACTGGAGCTGGCCGCTGTTCTTCGCGGGGCTGGCGCTGACCTGGGCGCTGCTGCTGATGATGGACGCCTGAGCGCCGGTAGTGTCTGAGCGCCGCGGCGCTTGCAAATGGCACGCGACGCGTTTATGCGCCCGCCTTCACCGACACGAGATTCGATGATCGGCCTGGCGAAAAGGGCTGCCAGGGCTGGTTGAGCGTGTCCCATGCAAGGAGACGAAAATGCCCAAGCTCAAGACGAAGAGCGGCGTGAAGAAGCGCTTCAAGCTCACCGCGACCGGCAAGGTCAAGCACGGCGTGGCCGGCAAGCGCCACCGCCTCATCAGCCATAACGGCAAATATATCCGCCAGAACCGCGGCACCACTGTGATCTCCGACGCTGATGCGAAGACGATCAAGAAGTGGGCGCCCTACGGGCTGAACTGAGGAGGTAACGAACCATGGCACGTGTCAAAAGGGGTGTTACCACCCGCGCCAAGCACAAGCGTCTTCTGGAGCAGGCCAAGGGCTACCGGGGCCGCCGCAAGAATACGATCCGCGTCGCTCGCCAGGCTGTCGAGAAGGCCGGGCAGTACGCCTATCGCGATCGCAAGATCAAGAAGCGCAACTTCCGCGCTTTGTGGATCCAGCGCATCAACGCCGCGGTCCGCGAGGAAGGGCTGACCTATTCGCAGTTCATGCACGGCGTGAAGCTGGCCGGGATCGAGCTGGACCGCAAGGTCATGGCCGATCTGGCGATGAACGAGGGCGCTGCCTTCGGTGCGATCATCGCGCAGGCCAAGAAGGCGCTGCCCGCCTGATCATGCGATAGAGGCAGGGCCGGCCCCGGCCGCCCTGCCATCGCCTGAGATACGAAAGGCCCGGAAGGCATCGAGCCTTCCGGGCCTTCTCGCGTCCTTGACGGGGAGTTTGCTGGCGGCCGGGTCCCCCAACCCGGCTCGCCAGCTTCCGAGCGGCGACCGCATAGATCCGGTCGCATTGATCGAACCGGATTATGCTGCCTTGCGGTGAACCGTGCAACGGCTGAGAGCGGCGGACAGAGGAATGCCCCTTAGTCGAACAGCCATTGTCACCATTGCCAAAAATGTCAGTAGTCATTTTTCTAACAAAAGTGCGACTGGCACCGTCGTTTTTCGCAAATCGGCCCCGCGGGCGGGCGTTGCCCTTTGGCAGGCGCCGTCCTAGAGAGCGCCTCTCACCCCGAACACCACTCGAATTCGCGAAATGACGCCAAGCGAGACCATGGCCATCACCGATACCGATACTCTGCGCGCCGACGCACTGGCGCAGGTCGAACAGGCCGACACGATCGATGCACTGGAGGCCGCGCGCGTCGCCTTTCTGGGCAAGCAGGGCAGCATTTCGCTGCTGCTGAAGACGCTTGGCAGGATGAGCCCGGAAGAGCGGCAGGTCGCGGGCCCCGCCTTCAATGGTCTGCGGACCGAGGTGACCGACGCGATCGCCGCGCGCAAGTCCGTGCTGGAAGCTGCCGCGCTGGACGCGAGGCTGGCGGGGGAGACGATCGACCTGTCGCTGCCCGCACCGGAATCGCCCATCGGCAGCGTGCATCCCGTCAGTCAGGTGATGGATGAGCTGGCCGAGATCTTCGCCGACATGGGCTTTGCCGTCGCGACAGGGCCCGAGATCGAGGACGACTGGCACAATTTCACCGCGCTCAACATGCCGGAAAGCCATCCGGCGCGCGCGATGCATGACACTTTCTATTTCCCCGATGCGGACGCCGAGGGTCGGTCCATGCTGCTGCGGACGCATACGTCGCCGGTGCAAATCCGCACGATGCTGCAAGACGGCGCGCCGCTGCGCGTGATCGCGCCGGGCCGCGTCTATCGCAGCGATTCGGATGCGACGCATACGCCGATGTTCCACCAGATCGAGGGGCTGGTGATCGACCGGGGCATCCACCTCGGCCATCTGAAATGGACGCTGGAGACGTTCCTCAAGGCTTTTTTCGAGCGGGACGACATCGTCCTGCGCCTGCGTCCCAGCTATTTCCCCTTTACCGAGCCTTCGGTCGAGGTTGATGTCGGCTTTTCGGTTGAAAAGGGTCCCAATAACACCTCCAGGCGCGTCGTCGGCGGGTCGGGCGACGATGACGGCCATGCCTGGATGGAAGTGCTGGGCAGCGGCATGGTCAATCGCCGCGTCATCGAATTCGGCGGGCTCGATCCCGACGAATGGCAGGGCTTTGCCTTTGGTACCGGCGTCGACCGGCTGGCCATGCTGAAATACGGGATGGACGATCTGCGCGCGTTCTTCGATGGCGACCTGCGCTGGCTGAAGCATTACGGTTTCGCCGCGCTCGACGTGCCGACTCTCTCGGCTGGCGTGGGAGTGGGCGCATGAAATTCTCGCTCTCGTGGCTGAAGGACCACCTCGATACCGAGGCGAGCGCTGGCGAGATCGCGGCGAAGCTCAACGCAATCGGGCTGGAGCTGGAAGGTCTGGAAAACCCGGCCGAGGCGCTGGCAGGTTTTCGCGTTGCGAAGGTCTTGACCGCCGCCAAACATCCCGATGCCGACAAGCTGCAGGTGCTGAGTGTCGACACCGGCGAAGGCGATCCGCTGACCGTGGTGTGCGGCGCGCCCAATGCGCGGGCCGGGCTGGTCGGCGTTCTGGGGCTGCCCGGTGCGGTCGTGCCCTCGAACGGCATGGAGATGAAGAAGGCGGCGATTCGCGGCGTTGAATCGAACGGCATGATGTGTTCGGCGCGCGAGCTGGACCTGTCGGACGAGCACGAGGGCATCATCGAGCTGCCCGAAAATGCGCCGGTGGGCCAGGATTACGCGGCCTATGCCGATCTGGACGATCCGGTGTTCGACGTGGCGATCACGCCGAACCGGCCCGACTGCATGGGCGTGTATGGCATCGCCCGCGATCTGGCGGCGGCGGGGCTGGGGACGCTGAAGCCGATTCCCGATCGGGTTTACGAGGGCGCCTCCAAGTGCCCCGTTCCCATCGCGATCGAGGACGAGGACGGCTGCCAGGCCTTCTTCGGGCGGGCCATTCGCGGCGTCATCAACGGGGACAGCCCCGCATGGATGCAGGCGCGGCTGAAGTCGGCGGGGCAGCGACCGATCTCGGCGCTGGTGGACATTACCAATTACGTCATGCTGACCTACGGCCGTCCCAGCCATGCCTATGACATTGCGCAGCTGTCCGGCACGCTGACCGCGCGCCGCGCAAAGCCGGGCGAGGGCGTGACCGCGCTGAACGAGAAGCATTACGTGCTCGACGACACGATGACGGTGATCGCCGACGACGCGCAGGTGCACGACATCGCGGGTATCATGGGCGGCGAACATTCCGGCGTGTCTGAGACGACCACCGATGTGCTGCTTGAGGTTGCCGCTTTCGATCCGGTGCGGCTTGCGCGGACTGGGCGAGCGCTGAACCTGACCAGCGACGCGCGCAGCCGGTTCGAGCGCGGGATCGATCCCGCCTTCCTGGCGCCGGGTCTGGAACTGCTGACGGGGCTGATCCTGGACATCTGCGGGGGCGAGGCGAGCGAGGCGGTGCATGTCGGTGCGCCGCATGCGGCTGCCCATGTCGTGCGGTACGAACCCGCGATGGCGGAAACGCTGGGCGGCCTGGCCGTGCGCGAGGAGGAGCAGCGCGCGATCCTGACCGCGCTGGGTTTCGAGATCGCGGCCATTGCCGAAGCGGGCAAGAGCCATTGGGCGGTGACCGCGCCAAGCTGGCGGCCCGATGTCGACGGCGCTGCCGACATCGTCGAGGAAGTGATCCGCATCAAGGGTCTGGACGCCATCCAATCGGTCGCGCTGGAGCGCCGCGAGGGCGTGGCCCAGCCGACCGCCACGCCGCTGCAGGTGCTGGAGCGCAAGGTTCGCCGCGCCGCCGCCAGCCGGGGCATGCACGAGGCGGTGACATGGTCCTTCCTGCCTGCCGATCAGGCGGCGAGCTTTGCCGAAGAGGGGCATGAGCCATGGAGCCTTGCGAATCCGATCAGCGAGGACCTGAAGGTAATGCGCCAATCGCTGCTGCCGGGGCTGCTCGCGGCCACGGCGCGCAATCAGGCGCGCGGTTCCGACAGTGTCCGCCTTTTCGAAATCGGCCGCCGCTATCTGCGGGGCAAGGGCGGAGCGAGTGACGAGCACCTGACGCTGGGCGTTGTGCTGGCGGGCGAGAAGCGGATGCGCGGCTGGCAGAGCGGCAAGGCCGCAGCGTTCGACGCCTTCGACGCCAAGGCCGAGGTCGAGGCCCTGCTGGCCGCCGCCGGTGCACCGGTCGAGAAGCTGATGGTGATGGGCGCTGAAGACAAAATCGCGGGCAGCGCGTTCCATCCCGGCCAGTCGGCGACGCTGCGGCTGGGACCGAAGAATGTGCTGGCGCGTTTCGGCACCATGCATCCCCTGATCGCAAGGCAGTTCGACATCGACGGAGCGGTGGTCGCGGCAGAGATCTTCCTCGACGCCATTCCAGCGAAGAAGGGCGCCGCGGGCTTTACCCGCGCAGCCTTCACGCCGCCCGCGCTGCAGCCGGTAATGCGCGATTTCGCGTTTGTCGTGCCTGATACGCTGGCGGCAGGCGACCTGCTGAAGGCCGTGCGCGGCGCGGACAAGCAGGCGATCATCGACGCGCGCATCTTCGATGTGTTTCGCGGTCAGGGCGTGCCCGAGGGGCAGAAGTCGCTGGGGATCGAGGTCGTGCTGCAACCCGGCGGGGCCAGCTTTACCGAGGCGGAGCTGTCCGCCGTTTCGGCCAGGGTCGTTGCCGCTGCCGAAAAGCTGGGCGCATCCTTGCGCGGATGAGCGAGACGGTCACCATACGGTCCGAGGGGCTGCTGTCGGCCCGCATCGCCCTGCAGGGTGCCGAGCTGGTCTCGTTGCGCGACGCAGGCGGGGATGAGTGGATGACCGATGGCGACCCCGCCGTCTGGTCCGGCCATGCGCCGATCCTGTTCCCTATCGTGGGTGAACTGGCGGACGGCACCTATCGGCTGGATGGCCGGGAAAATGCCCTGCCGCGCCACGGCTTTGCCCGGCGCCGCATGTTCGAACTGGCGGAAAGCACGCAGGACAGCGCGGTGCTGCGCCTGACCGACGATGCGGAAACGCGCGCCGTGTGGCCGTTTTCCTTCGTGCTGGACCTGCAATATACGGTGACGGACAACACCCTTGCCATCGGCGCCATCGTCACTAATCGCGGGCAGGGGGCGATGCCGTTCAGCATCGGCTTTCACCCCGGTTTCGCCTGGCCGCTGCCCGGCGGCGGCGACAAGGCGCAGCACCGCATCATCTTCGAGGATTTCGAGACCGGCCCCATCCGCCGCCTAGACGAAAAAGGCCTGCTTTGCGCGTTCGAGGATACGCCGGTGAAGCACGCGGTCCTTTGCCCGCATGCGGGACTGTTCCAGGCCGACGCGCTGATCTGGGATCGGCTCTCCAGCCGCAGCCTGCGGTTTGAGGGAGAGCAACGGGACAAGGGCGACGGCAATGGACACGCTGGCTCCGCCGCGCTCGAAATCGCGTTTCCCGATTGCCCCATGCTGGGCATCTGGCAGAAGCCCGGCGCCGACTTCCTGTGCCTGGAGCCATGGGCGGGCATCGCCGACCCGGAGGGGTTCGATGGCGATTTCCGTGAAAAGCCCGGCGTCATGGAGCTGGCGGCCGGCGATTCGCGCCGGTTCGACGTGGCGATCACCGTCTTTCCCGCCGAAACAGGAGAATAGATCATGAAGACCGTCCTCGTCACCGGAGCGACAGCCGGTATCGGCGAAGCCTGTGCCCGCGCCTTTGCCGGGGCCGGTTGGCGCGTGGTGGGCACCGGGCGCCGCGCCGAGCGGCTGACGGCGCTGCGCGAAGAACTGGGCGCGGATCGTTTCCAGCCCTGCGTGTTCGACGTCCGCGACGAGGCTGCGCGCGATGCGGCGCTGGCCGATCTGCCCGAAGCGTTCGCGCAGTTCGACTGCCTTGTAAACAATGCCGGGCTGGCGCTGGGCACCTCGCCCGCGCAGGACAGCGATCTGGACCAATGGAAGGTGATGATCGACACCAACATCACCGCGCTGGTGTCGCTGACGCGCAAGCTGCTGCCGATGCTGATCGAGCGCAAGGGCGCGATCGTGAACCTGTCCTCGGTGTCCGCGACCTACCCCTATGTCGGCGGCAATGTGTATGGCGGGACCAAGGCATTCGTGCACCAGTTCTCGCTGGGCCTGCGCAGCGACCTGCATGGCACGGGCGTTCGCGTCACCAGCATCGAGCCGGGCATGGTGGAGACCGAGTTTACCGTGATCCGCACCGGCGGCAGCCAGGAAGCGAGCGACGCGCTGTATGGCGGGGCCAATCCGATGACGGCCGAGGACATCGCCGGATCGATCCTGTGGGTGGCAAGCCTGCCCCCGCATCTCAACATCAACACGCTGGAACTGATGCCGGTAAGCCAGAGCTTTGCCGGATTTCGGATAGCGCGCGACGAAAAGTAGAAATTCATGGCTTCCGAGCGGCGGACCTTCGCCATCATCTCCCATCCCGACGCGGGCAAGACCACGCTGACCGAGAAGCTGCTGCTGACCGGCGGCGCGATTCATCTGGCGGGTGAGGTGAAGGCGCGCGGACAGGCGCGGCGGGCGCGTTCGGACTGGATGAAGATCGAGCAGCAGCGCGGCATTTCGGTCACCTCGTCGGTCATGACGTTCGAGCGGGACGGTATTACCTTCAACCTGCTCGACACGCCGGGGCACGAGGATTTTTCCGAAGACACCTATCGCACGCTGACCGCGGTCGATTCGGCGATCATGGTGATCGACGCCGCCAAGGGCATCGAGCCGCAGACCCGCAAATTGTTCGAGGTCTGCCGCCTGCGCAGCGTGCCGATCATCACCTTCGTCAACAAGGTCGACCGCGAGGGGCGCGACCCGTTCGAGCTGCTGGACGAGGTGGCCGACATGCTGGCGCTGGACGTCAGCCCGATGAGCTGGCCGATCGGCATGGGCGGCCAGTTCGAGGGCATTCTCGACTATGCGACAGGCCATGTCGCCCGGCCCGAGGGCGGATCGAGGGAGTTCCTGGGCAAGATCGACGAGAACCCGTCGATCCCCGACGACTTCGCCGAGCAGGCAGAGCTGGCGCGCGAGGCCTATCCCGATTTCGATGTCGAGGCCTATCGCGGCGGCGATCTGACGCCGGTGTTCTTCGGATCGGCGCTGAAGAACTTCGGGGTGGTGAAGATGATCGAGGCGATTGCGCGGTACGCGCCGCCGCCGCGCCCGCAGCCGACCGATGATGGCGAGGTGCAGCCCAGCCGCGACGAGGTATCTGGCTTCATCTTCAAGGTGCAGGCCAACATGGATCCGCAGCACCGCGATCGCATCGCCTTCATGCGGCTGGTGTCGGGCACGTTCAAGCGCGGCATGAAGCTGACGCCGAGCGGGCTGGGCAAGCCGATCGCGGTGCATTCGCCGATCCTGTTCTTCGCGCAGGACCGCGAGATCGCCGACACGGCTGAGCCGGGCGACATCATCGGCATTCCGAACCATGGCACGCTGCGCGTGGGTGATTCGCTGTCGGAAAAGAACGACATCCGCTTCACCGGCCTGCCCAATTTCGCGCCCGAGATCCTGCGCCGCGTGGTGCTGAAGGACCCGACGAAGACCAAGCAGCTGCGCAAGGCGCTGGACGATCTGTCGGAAGAAGGCGTGATCCAGGTGTTCTACCCGGAAATCGGCGCGCAGTGGATCATCGGCGTGGTGGGGCAGTTGCAGCTGGAAGTGCTGATCTCGCGCCTGTCGGCGGAGTACAAGGTGGAGGCTTCGCTTGAAGCCGCCCCCTTTGCCACGGCGCGCTGGATCAAGGGCGATGCGGCGGCGATGAGCGAGTTCGAAGGGTTCAACCGGCCCAATCTGGCGAAGGATCGGGACGGAGACCTCGTCTTCCTGGCGAAATCGCCTTGGGACGTGAACTATCAGCAGGAAAAGAATCCCAAGCTGACCTTCGGCGCCACGAAGGAGAGGTGACAGCGGGCAGGCATCGTGCCTATGCTCGCTGCGCATGGCCCAGTTTTTCGATACCATCGGAGAAGACCACCGCGCGATGATCGCGCGCCAGCCGGTATTTTTCGTTGCGACCGCCGCGGCGGAGGGGCGGATCAATCTTAGCCCCAAGGGTTACGACACGTTTCGCATCCTGTCGGACAATCAGGTGGCGTGGCTCGACCTCGCCGGTTCGGGGAACGAAACGCATGCCCATCTGGCGGTCGATGGCCGCATAACCGTGATGTTCTGCAACTTCGAGCAGCCGGCGCTGATCCTGCGGCTGTATGGGCGCGGGCGGGCGGTGCTGCCGACCGATGCCGAATGGGTACGGCTGGCGGCGCATTTCAGCCTGTTACCCGGGACACGGCAGATCTTCGTGATGGATGTGGACACGGTGCAGACCAGCTGCGGCTATGGCGTGCCGCTGATGACGCTGCAGCGCGAGCGCCCGACGCTGATCAAGCATCACCAGAAAACCGATCCCGAAAGCTGGGTGGCCCGGCAGCAGGCGCGCGATTGCAGCATCGACGGCCTGCAGGTACGCACGACCGACCGCTATTTCGGCGATGCATGATCGCGTTCCCCGGAACCATTTGGCTGGACGACCGATAGGTTCAGTGTGCAGCTGAAGATCGCAAGCTACAACATACACAAGGGCGTGGGGCTGGATCGCAAGTGCGATCCCGACCGGATCCTGTCGGTTCTTGCCGAGATGGATGCCGACGTGGTGGCCTTGCAGGAATGCGACCGACGCTTCGGTCAGCGCCAGAGCGTACTGCCTCGTGCCCGGATCGAGGATTTGCGCTATCGCCCCGTCGCCATCGACACTCGTCCCGGCAGCCTGGGCTGGCATGGGAATGGTTTTCTGGTGAAGAAGTCCATCGAGATCATTGATACCGCGGCGCTGACCCTTCCGGCGCTGGAGCCGCGCGGCGCGGTGCGGATCGACCTGCGCAAGGATGGCAAGCGCGCTCGGGTGATCGGCATGCATCTGGACCTGTCAGGATTGATGCGGCGCGAACAGGCGCGCAGCGTGCTGGCGCATCTCGCCGGTCTCGGCAAGCCGGTGCCGACCGTCCTGGCAGGCGACACCAACGAGTGGGCGTCGCGCGGCGGCGTCTTCCGCTGCTTCGACGAGGGCTGGAGGGTGCTGGATTGCGGGCGCAGCTTCCCGACGCGGCGCCCCATCGCGCGGCTCGACCGCATGATCGTCAGCGACCACTGGACGGTCAAGGCGACGGGGCCGCATCACAGCCTCCTTGCGGCTCGGGCCTCTGACCATCTGCCCGTCTGGGCGGATCTTTCGCTGGGCTGACATCAGCCTCAAGCAAAGGTCGCCATAGCCATGCCCAAAAAATGAGCAACTCAATGCCTGTTGCTTAGCTCTTGGGCGCGAGTTTCGACATTTCATTGCTTCATAACCGCGGAGGACGCGGAAAATATTGTGCAAATGTGAATTGGCACAGGCCTTGCATCGTTAACGACGACCGGCAGAGGGGTCGGTAGGCTAACGAGGGGGCAGGGATGAAATTCATCATCGCCATCATCAAGCCGTTCAAACTGGACGAGGTTCGCGAGGCATTGGGCTCGCTGGGCGTCGCCGGCATGACGGTTACCGAAGTAAAGGGCTTTGGCCGCCAGAAGGGCCAGACCGAGATTTACCGCGGCGCGGAATATTCGACCAACATGCTTCCCAAGGTGAAGCTCGAGATCGCGTCGACCGATGCGCTGGCTCCGCAGATCATCGAGACGATCCAGCAAACCGCCAGCACCGAGGCCATCGGTGACGGCAAGATCTTCGTGCTCGACCTGGCGTCCGCCGTGCGTATCCGCACCGGCGAGAGCGGCGACACCGCGCTGTGAGGGGGAAAACAGACATGATCCGCAAAATCGCTTGCGGCACTGCGACGCTAGGCGCGTCGCTGTTCGCCGCCGCCACTGCCTATGCCCAGGAGGCCGGGGTTCCGATCGAGGCCGCGACCGAAACGGTCGAGGCTGTCGCCGTGCCGAACCCGGGCAACAATGCCTGGATGATGACGGCCACCATTCTGGTGCTGATGATGATCCTGCCGGGCCTTGCGCTGTTCTATGGCGGCCTGACGCGGTCCAAGAACATGCTCTCGACCATGACGCAGATCGGCGGCGCTGCCGCTCTTGCCATGCTGATCTGGGTGATGTGGGGCTATTCCACCGCCTTCGGACCCGAGGGCAACGCCTTCTTCAGCTGGGGCAATCTGTTCCTTTCGGCCACAACAACCGACAGCACCGCCGCGACCTTCTCCGACGAAGTGATCTCGGAATATGTCTTCATCTGCTTCCAGATGACCTTCGCTGCCATCACCGCGGCCCTGATCCTTGGCGCTACGGCCGAGCGCATGAAGTTCTCGGCCACCATGCTGTTCGTCGCGATCTGGCTGACGATCGTCTATTTCCCGATTGCGCACATGGTGTGGGCGGGCGGCGGCCTGCTGTTTGAAATGGGCGCGCTGGACTTCGCCGGCGGTACGGTGGTGCACATCAACGCCGGTGTGTCGGCGCTGGTGCTCTCATTCCTGCTGGGCAAGCGTCGGGGCTATCCGGCAGAACCCATGCCGCCGCACTCGCTGACGCTGACCATGGTCGGCACCGGCCTGCTATGGGTGGGCTGGTTCGGCTTCAACGCCGGTTCGGAGCTGGAAGCCGACGGCACCGCCGGCCTGGCGATGATCAACACCTTCGTTGCGACGGCTGCGGCCGCGCTGTTCTGGATGCTGTGCGAGAAGTTCAGCGGCCACAAGGGTTCGGCTCTCGGCTATTGCTCGGGCATCATCGCGGGTCTTGTCGCCGTGACGCCTGCTGCCGGCAACTCGGGCCCGTTCGGCGCCATCGTGCTGGGCGCGATTGCCTCGATCGTCTGCTTCATCATGGTCGCCAAGGTGAAGCCTGCCTTGGGCTATGACGACTCGCTCGACGCTTTCGGCATCCACGGCGTGGGCGGCATCGTCGGGGCCATCGGCACCGGCATCGTCTATGCGCCGAGCCTTGGCGGACCGGGCGGCGACGACTTCGTCATGGGCAGCCAGGTCGTGACGCAGATCATCGCGGTCCTCGTCGCCATCGGCTGGGCTGCCGTGGGTACGCTGATTGCCGGTTTCGTCACCAAGATGATCACCGGTCTGCGTGTCTCGCCCGAAGTCGAGATGGAAGGTCTCGACATCGGTGAGCATGGCGAGCGTGCCTATAACTGACATTGAATTGACCAGATTGGCGGGGTGAAATCCTTCTCTCCTCTCCCATCCCGCCAAACAGCGTTCCTCCTGCGAACGGTGAACTGGGGCCGGAAGCCAAACGCTTCCGGCCTCTTTTTCTTGAGTTCGGTGCGGCTAACCCCCATCAGGTGCGCAAGGGATGCGAGAGGAGCCGCGCTGCGATGAAATATGTGATTGCCATCATCAAGCCCCACAAGCTGGACGAGGTCCGCGAGGGGCTGAGCGCGCTGGGCGTGGCCGGGATGACCGTGTCGGAAGTGAAGGGCTTTGGTCGCCAGAAGGGCCAGACAGAGATCTATCGGGGCGCCGAATATTCGCTCAACATGGTGCCAAAGGTGAAGCTGGAGATCGCGACCAGCAACGCGCTGGCTCCGCAAATCGTCGAAGTCATCCAGAACGCGGCTAATTCGGAAACCATTGGCGACGGCAAGATCTTCGTGCTGGACCTGGCGTCGGCGCTGCGCGTGCGCACCGGGGAGACGGGCGACAGCGCCCTGTAAGGATCAGTCGCTCAGCGACCGGCGCTGAGCATCTCGATCATCTGCCGAATGGGCGAGACATCATAGCCGCCGCCGGCCGCCTGCGAGGCGATGACCGAGGGATTGGCACCCTGCTGCGCGCGGGCGAGCGCCCATAGCAGCGTCGACCGGGTTCCCGACCGGCAATAGGCGAGCACCGGACCTTCGCTGGCGGCGAGCGCATCAGCCATCGCATCGACCTGCCCTTGGCCGAACCCCGCGTGCGTGACTGGGATCGCGCGATAGGCAATGCCGGCCGCATCGGCGGCGGCGGCGATCTCGGCACCGTCGATCTGGCCGGGCTCTTCGTCGTCGGGCCGGTTGTTGATGATCAGCGTCACGCCCAGCGATTTCGCCTTTGCCACGTCGTCCAGAGTGATCTGCGGGCTGGCCATGAAATCGTCGTTGATCGTGCGAAAATCGGTCATGCCGCTGCCTCCGCGATGGCTTTGCGCCGGTTGCGCTTGATCATGTTGAGCAATTCCACCCCGACCGAGAAGCCCATTGCGGCGTAGACATAGCCCTTGGGCACATGGAAGCCGAAGCCATCGGCGATCAGGACAAGCCCGATCATCACCAGGAAGGCGAGCGCCAGCATGACCAGCGTCGGATTCTTCTCGATGAAGTGGGCAAGCGGATCGGCGGCGATAAGCATGATGCCGACCGTGATCACGACGGCGGTGACCATGATCGGGACATGGTCGGTCATGCCCACCGCAGTCAGGATCGAATTGATCGAGAACACGAGGTCGAGCGCGATGATCTGCGCAATCGCCGCGCCGAAGGTGATCTGCGCGACGCCCTTGTTCTTGTCGAGCATTTCGCCCGAGTGATCGTCGGGATCCATGTTGTGGTGGATTTCCTTTGTTGCCTTCCACAGCAGGAACAGGCCACCCGCAAGCAGGATCAGGTCACGTCCCGAAAACGCAGTTTCGAACGCCGGAGCGCCATGCTCGCCCACCTCGCCGGTAATGCCGAGGTCGAACAGCGGCGTCTGCAAGGTCACGATCCAGCCGATCAGCATCAGCAGGCAGATTCGCATGATCAGCGCCAGGGCCAGACCGATGCGGCGGGCCTTGCTCTGCTGTTCCTTGGGCAGCTTGTTCGACAGGATCGCGATGAAGACGAGATTGTCGATGCCAAGAACGATCTCGAGCACGACCAGCGTGATGAGAGCCACCCAGGCCGCGGGATCGGAAAGCAATGCAACAATATCCATGACGCATCTCTGCCCGCAGACCGAGACCCGTGCAAGAGTCCAGCCGGGACACTGCGCGGGGAATTCGCGTTTCCTGCGCAATTCGTTCGCCATTGCCGGATAAATGCTTTATGAACGTTAGGCAGTGGGAACCGATATCCGCAAATATCGGTCTGATCGCCCGGCGCTTGTCCGTCCGCACGCCGGGTCGATAGAGGGAAGGGCGAGACGCAAGGTACGCTTCGGTTTATGGGTTATGATAAAGGTCGGCGCGGTCGCGGTCGTGACAAGCGCGATAGTTTCGGTGAAGAAGGGTTCGATCCGTTTTCGCGCGGTGGTTTCGGATACGATCAGGCGCCGTCAGATTCAGGTGGTTTTCGTGGTGGCGGTTTCGACCGTGATCGCGGCGGGTTCGGAAACGACCGCGGCGGTGGCGGTGGTGGCGGCTTCGGCGGCAACGATCGTGGCGGCTTCGGTGGCGGTCCGCGTGGCGGCGGCGGCGGCGGCGGTGGCTTTCGCGGCGGTGCCAGCGGCGGCGGCGCCGGCGGCGGTGGAGGCCGCATGCCCCCGCAAGTCGTGGGTGCCGGCAAGGGCGTCGTAAAATTCTTCAACGGCAACAAGGGCTTCGGCTTCATCCAGCGTGAAGACGGCGGTGAGGATGTGTTCGTCCACATCAGCGCGGTCGAGCGCGCCGGTCTTGAAGGCCTGGCCGAGGGGCAGGAACTTGCCTTCAACCTGGTCGATCGCGGCGGCAAGGTCAGCGCTGCCGATCTTCAGGTCGTGGGTGACGTGATCCCGGTCGCCGCCAAGCGCGAAGCGCCGCAGCGCGAGCTGACGGGCGACAAGGCTGCCGGCACGGTGAAGTTCTTCAACAGCATGAAGGGCTTCGGCTTCATAACGCGCGACGATGGAGAGGCGGATGCCTTTGTCCATATCAGCGCAGTGGAGCGGTCCGGCCTGGCCGGTATCAACGAGGGCGACCGACTCGAGTTTGATCTCGAAGTTGACCGACGCGGCAAGTATTCTGCCGTGAACCTCGTTCCGATCCAGGAATAGTCGGCTCTGCCGACACTGATGGGTGGAGCCGGGTTTGACCGGATCCGCCCAAATGCCTAAATAGGCAAGAATGGCGGTTCCCGGTCGGGGGCCGCCATTTTCCGTTCGGTTTTTCCATGGCCTCGGCAAGGGGAGCCAGTCTTGAAAATCCCCTTCCGCGATTGAAAAGGACATAAGAATGTCGATCACGCCGTTGATGCCTGTTTATCCGCGCTGCGATGTGCGGCCGGTGCGAGGAGAGAACTGCCATCTGATCTCTGAAGATGGCCGCCGTTTTCTTGATTTCGCAAGCGGTATCGCGGTGAATTTGCTCGGACATTCGCATCCGGCGCTGATCGAGGCGATCCAGCGCCAGGCGGGGACCTTGATGCATGTCTCGAATCTCTATGGCAGTCCGCAGGGCGAGGCGCTCGCACAGCAACTGGTCGACCTGACTTTCGCCGACACGGTTTTCTTCACGAACTCCGGTGCCGAAGCGGTGGAATGTGCGATCAAGACTGCGCGTATCTATCATCAGTCCGCCGGCGACGACCAGAAGTTCGAGATCATCACGTTCAACAATGCGTTTCACGGACGCACAATGGCGACCATTAGCGCGTCGAGTCAGGAGAAGATGCATCAAGGCTTCTATCCGATGCTCCCTGGCTTCCGCTATGTCGAGTTCAATGACCTGGAAGCAGCGGAGGCCGCAATCGGGACCCACACAGCGGCTTTTCTAGTCGAGCCTATTCAAGGCGAAGGCGGGATCCGGGTCGCCAGCGACGAGTTCCTTCAAGGGCTGCGCAAGTTGGCAGACGAGCATGGTCTGATGCTAATCTTGGACGAGGTGCAGTGCGGCGTGGCGCGTACCGGAACACTCTATGCCTACGAGCAATATGGGATTGAGCCCGATATCATGGCCACGGCAAAAGGCATCGGCGGAGGCTTTCCGCTTGGAGCTTGCCTTGCCACTGAGAAGGCGGCTCGCGGCATGACCTTTGGTACTCATGGCAGCACCTACGGCGGCAATCCGCTTGCCATGGCGGCCGGCAAGGCCGTGCTGGACATTGTTGGAAGTGATGAGTTTCTGGCGCAGGTCCGCGCAAGCGGCGAAAAGCTGCGGGGCCGGCTGGAGCAGTTTATCGGCAACTATCCTGAACTCTTCAGCGAAGTTCGTGGCAAGGGGCTGATGCTGGGCTTGAAGATGAAGGTCGAGAGCAGGCCATTCGTGGCACATCTGCGCGCCAAGCATGGACTCTTGGCCGTTGCAGCGGGCGACAATGTCATGCGCGTACTGCCACCCCTTATCATCGGGGATGCAGAAATCGACGAGTTCATGGAGAAGCTATCCGCGGGAGCCGCAGTCTACAGCCCGGAACCAGTTTCGTGACTGCAAGGCATCTGCTGGATCTTGCTGATGCGGGCGGCGAGGCGCTCCAGGCAATGATCGATGATGCGGTCAAACGCAAAAAAGCACGTGCGGGCTGGAGCAAAGGGCGGATTGATGCTGATGCGCCGCTGACCGGTTACACCCTGGCGATGATCTTCGAAAAGAATTCGACCAGGACGCGCGTCTCCTTCGACATGGCGATGCGTCAGCTGGGCGGCAGCGCCATCATCATGGAAGCGGGCAGCATGCAGATCGGGCGAGGTGAAACAATCGCCGACACGGCGAGAGTCCTATGCCGAATGGTTGATGCCATAATGATCCGGACGGACGACCACGCGAAGATCGAAGCGCTTGCGAAGCATGCAAGCGTGCCAGTCATCAACGGCCTGACCGATCGATCGCATCCCTGCCAGATCATGGCCGATCTCCTGACCTTGGTCGAGCATGGCAAGGTGCTGAAAGGGATGGAACTCGCGTGGCTCGGCGATGGAAATAATGTGCTCCATTCAGTGCTGGAGGCGGCGGGCCTTATGGGATTCAATGTTCGTTACGGCGTGCCCGAGGGTTTTGAACCTGAAAAGGAGTTCGTTGATTTCGCTCGGTCACGCGGCTCGGTCGTAACGTTGACCCGTGATGCTGTTGAGGCAGCAATCGGCGCCGATGTTCTCGTCACCGATACCTGGGTTTCGATGGGGCAGGACATGGCTCACGACAAGGTTGCGGCCATGAAGCCGTTTCAGATCAATGAAAAGCTGATGGCGCACGCCAAATCCGACGCTGTTTTCCTGCATTGTCTGCCTGCGCATGTGGGCGACGAAGTGAGCGAGGGCGTTTTCGAAGGACCGCAGTCAGTAGTTTGGGACGAGGCGGAGAATCGAATCCATGCTCAGAAATCGATTTTGCGCTGGGCCTTTGGGCAGCTTTGATGGAGGGCTCGTCGGCTTTGCCACCAGATGAGACGGGCTTCGATGTAGTGCTGGGGTTTACCCTGCCGGAGCGCGACGTGCGAGGACGCTGTGTCCGCTTGGGCCCGGTGCTGGACACGATCCTCTCGGCGCACTCCTACCCTGGGCCAATCCGACACCTTCTGGCTGAAGCCCTGTTGCTTGGTACCTTGATTGGCTCGCTTGGAAAAGAAGATCGTAGCCAAATGACGATGCAAGCCCAATCGGCTGATGGCATTGTGGACATGCTGGTCTGCGACTATCGCGACGGAGAGCTCCGCGGCTACGTGCGGTTCGATACCGAACGCCTGAAGGATCTGGGTGCCAATCCGCCGCTCTCCGCCCTGGTAGGTTCAGAGGCTTATCTGGCGATCACCTTCGACGTCGCCGAGGGAGGTCGCTACCAGGGAATCGTACCCCTGGATGCAGCTTCGCTGACAGAAGCGTGCGAAAGCTACTTCCGGCAATCGGAGCAATTGCCCACGATCCTTCGGGTAGCGGTGCAATCTGAGGACGGCCATTGTGTCGCCGGCGGCCTCCTCGTGCAATATCTGCCCGATGGAGAAGAAGGCCGCGAACGCCTGCACGTTCGGCATGACGATCCGAACTGGGAGCATGTCGAGATCCTCGGGTCATCGATAAGACATGCCGAACTTGCTGATGCAGCTCTGTCGGTCGAAGCTCTCTTGTGGCGTCTGTTCCACGAGGAAGCCGAATTGCGAGTTGAGACAATCGCCGAACTCAGGCGCGGATGCAGGTGTTCTGCCGAACACTATCGGAGCGTATTATCCCGCTTTGGTGCCGGCGAGTTGGACGAAATGCGCGATGATGACGGACTTATAAGGGTCGATTGCGCTTTTTGTTCGCGCATATTCCCTGTTGAGATCTGACGAAATTCTGATCGCACGCATGCTCCTCTGAACACGCTTGTGGCGATGCCCCGCCGGACACTATAGCGCTGCGACATGAGTAAAGATGCCCTGAATGGAAAACCCGCCGTCGTTCTGCTGTCAGGCGGCCTAAACTCGATGGTAACTGCCGCGATTGCCAAGGCGCGAGGTTATACAATCAACGCTCTCACAGTTGATTACAACCAGCGCCATCGGCGCGAACTCGAAAGCGCGAGTGTCATTGCCAATGCGATCGGCGTCGATCGTCATCTCGTTCTGCCTCTCGACCTTAGAAAGATCGGTGGTTCTGCGCTGACCAGTGCAATGGCAGTGCCAAAGGAAGGCGTCGGCAACGATATACCTGTGACCTATGTGCCTGCACGCAACCTGTTGTTCTTATCTCTCACACTGGCTTGGTGCGAAGCTATTGGCGCCGAAGATATCTTTATCGGCGTAAATGCCTTGGACTATTCAGGTTATCCGGACTGCCGACCTGAGTTCATCGCGTCTTTTGAGAAGACTGCAGCGCTGGCCACCAAGGCTGGCAGCGAAGGTGCGCATTTTGCCATTCACGCTCCGCTGCAATTCATGTCCAAAGCTGAAATCGTCGAAAAGGCGTACGAGCTGGAACTCGACCCATCGATAAGCTGGTCCTGCTATGATCCAGGCGTGGACGGACGCCCATGCGGTCTCTGCGACAGTTGCAGGCTGCGCCAGCAGGGTTTTGAGCGGGTCGGCCGCGAGGATCCGTTGGATTACAGCGTCCGGATCTGACCCCTCTCACCCTACTGCCACAAAAAAGGGGCCGGATTGCTCCGGCCCCTTCACACTTCGATCGTTCGAAGTCTGGCTTACATACCCGAACCCGGACCGTAGGTGATTTCCACCCGACGGTTCTGAAGTTCGCGTACGCCGTCGGCCGTCGGAACCCGGGGGTTCTGCTCACCAAACCCTTCGGTTGAGATTGCCGAGCCCGGAACATTCCGCGCCGTGAGATACGATTCGACCGACTGAGCGCGACGCTCGGAGAGGCCGATATTGTAGCTCGCCGTGCCTGACGTGTCGGTGTAGCCGGCCACCATGATCGGAACCGAATTACAGTCGGCATAGGAAGCAATAGCGCTATCCAGGATGCTTGCTGCCTCAGGCGTGATTTCCGACGAATCCCAGTCGAAAAATACGATGTAGGGGCCGGTGTTGCACACGACCTGGGGAGCAGGCGGCGGCGGCGGCGGCGGCGGCGGCGGGGGCGGCGGCGGCGGCGGCGGCGGCGGCGGCGGCGGAGCAGGCGACCAGAAGTTGTAGGTCAACGAGCCCAGCAGCGAGTGCGAACGGATATCCGTCTCGAGCGCATTGCCGTCCGGCGTCACCAGATCGATGTTCTTATGGTTGAAGAAGCGATACTTGAGGCCAACATCCCAGTTGTCTGTCAGCGGAGCACGAATGCCCGCGATCGCCTGCCATGCAAAGCCAGTGTCGGAGTCGTCGATCAGGACGGGCTCTTCGAATTCACTGCGAGCAACACCGGCACCGCCGCCAATGAAGCCTTGCAGGCCATCGTCTTCGCCGAAGTCGATCATGCCGTTGACCATGAAGCTCAGCGAATTGAACTCGTGATTCACTTCGCTGTCATCATAGTTCTGGCCGAACAGCGTAATGCCGTCGTCGCCGGCACCCTTGTAGGCCGCTTCGGTTTCGAGACGGAAGCCTCCGAAATCGTAGCCAGCCACGACGTCGAAATCGTAGCCGTAGTCCCAGTCGAATTTCGCCTGATTGTCGACGTCTGCCACGTTCACGTCTGAATCCTCGACGAGCATAGCACCGCCATCGACACCGATATACCACGCATCTTCGCGTGCCAGTGCCGGCGACGCTATGGCCGTAGAGGCCAGAGCAAGGCCGATTACCGCTTTACGCATCAGCGTTTCCCCTTATTTTCCATCTTGTTGATTGAAGCCACGGAGGCGAGTTCTATCCGTAGTTGATTTTGCGCGCAAGCTTGGTGAAACGAAGCATTGTTGCATTCGCGCATCACCATTCTTGCTCGCCATGGTCTTTCCGCTGATAGATTTTCCCTCACGTTATGGCGTGCAATCGCTGTGGACCAGAAAGGTTCCCGTTGAGTTACGTAAAAAAAGACAAGGGGTTGTGGTAAATTTCAGTTCTCCGGCAGGTGACCGGCGATCTGGAGACAGGATATGATCTGATCGATTGCCGCTCTCGCTTCTGAGTCAATGGTGGACCCGCCGCTCGGAAAATCGATAGGGGTGGCCTCGCTCCACGCGCCCTTGAAGCGACGCGCGGCCTCGATACTGCGATCATAGACCGACATGCCGTAAAGAGGGGACAGGAACATCCACTGACCTTGTTGCCAGCAGGCGAGTTCATTCTCGTGGAACTCGAACGCTTCGCTGCCGCCGATCACGATCCAGCAGTCACCCGGCTTTGGATCAGACGGCGGCGCGCCTGTCTGTCCTTCGACAATGGGTTGCAGCAGCATGTCGGTTCTGATGAGCGCCTCGTTGACGAAAAGCTCTTTCTGGGCTTGGGCAACATGCAAAAGCGGCAGTTCGAAACGAGCTGTGGAGTCCGGAAATGAAATTGGGTCTGTCATCTTGTATCCTTCTTTGCTCACCGATGAGATTGCAGATGCAGGACTAGCGGATCCGACAAGGCGTGATCACCAACTTGCCGAATCTCGAATTGTCCTTGCAAGCTGGCGAGCGTGCTCCACTGACTGCCAAGTCGAAGTTCAGATACCTCGGTGCGCCATGTCGCTATTGTCTCGCCGTCTGCGATATAGCGAATCTCATAGCCTTCTCGTGACTCGCCGAGCGGAACTTCGACCGAGTCCAGCCATGCAAACCTGCCACGGCCACGCCGGGTCCAGGTTAGCGAGACACTGCCATCTTTTGCGGTCCAGGCGCGTCCATGCACGGGACTGTAGGGTCGCAGCGACAATCTCGCGTCTTCGACCTGCGCGACTACCGGCTGGGGATCTGTATTCCCGAGAGCAGCAATATAGCGGACCTCGGGCGGTCCAATCAGGCCGGGATCAAGTGGAATAATCGCTTGGTCCAGGAGAACGAACACTTCGCCATCGCTGTGCTTTCCGATGCATTTTTCGGTGCCACCCCTCCCTCGCAGAAGTTGAGACAGCTGCCATCGTGTTTCACCCAGCCATTTCGCCCGCCCGAACTGGATGATCTCACTGCCGAGCCGGGCTTTGTTCGCGCCGCGGGCGAGGGAAGCAACGTCCGCGTCCGCCAGCACCATGTCGTCGGACAAGAGTTCGATGATGACAGTGCCGGATCGATCGACAAGATGTGGCGAACCCGCGGGCAAGCGACCCTTGGAAAAGCCCATGATCGCTGAGCGGCTGCCTGTGGTCGCAGTCGGATTTAGCTTGCCATCGCCGAAATCAGCATACAGCGCCGCTCCGCGCCAACCGGCAGCTGGGGACGATGCCGCAGCGAATAGCCGCACAGAATCGCCGTCGCCCATGCCGTCCCAAGGGAGGCCGAATGCCGCCAGAATTGTTGGACCGTCTTCCCGATCGGTTGGCGGGTGAAGTGCGCCGCTGGACCCGCGCGGCATCAAGCCGGAAGCAATTGGTGCCGGTACCGAAGACAAGGCAAGTTCGACTCCGCTTTGGCGCCATTCCCATGCCTCAATTCGCCACAGGCCAGAACGACCGGGAATTTCCACCAGCGCTCCGGGATGAAGCTGACTGTCGAGCTCTGTGATGCGATAGCTCACCGTCTCGCGACCTGCCTTGATCCGCATCGCGGCTTGATCAGCCAGCGTGCGCGCGGCATCTGCGGCCAAGGTGGCGGGAAGTTCGATCGAATTGATTTCGCCGTTGCCTGGCTGCGCGCGGCTCCGCTGAAGACCGGGCTGATAATCCCTGTCCTTATCGTAATAGCGCAAGGCGATCTGACGGATTGCAGCGTCCTCCGCCTTTTCGCTTGCAAAGCCGGTCGTTGCGCCGAAGTCGTCACCTGCAGAGACCGCCGGTGGTGGCAATAATCTGACCGGCTTGGCCGTGCGCACATAGTCGCCGCTGACCGAGAGTTCTTCCCCCGAGCCGTCGCAGGTGATCGGCCAGACGGTTCTAATGGCCTGCAGCAGGTCGCCATATGTCCCGCCGGCGTGACTGATGCCCAGCATCCCGGCGAGCTCGTCAAATGCCAATTCTGCCGACAGGCCGTCGAGGAGCGAACCAAGCCGTATTTCGCCCTCGGACCCGATGATTTCGAATGTAAGCGCCGGGATGCGATTGCCGAAGCTACCGAGCGCCAGATCCTCGAAAACCACATAGGAAAGACCTCGAAATGCCGGACAGATGTCCAAGCCGACGTCCGATGCGATCAAAGGATCCGCCTGCTGGTCCTCCTCGCCTGCATAGATCCTTATCTTCCCTTCCACCTTCAGATCACCGGCCAAGCCGCGAAGCAGGTTTCCGTCAGCCCAGATCCGCCCGATTCCCTTGATGGGACTGGACCCGACCGCAACGGCAAAGGATCCAGAATAGCTGTAGCTGGTTACGTCAGGTTTGCCCTTGGATCCGCCAGAACTTTCCTTTGTCTCCTTGAGTTCTGTCGCCCAGATGACGGTGCCCGCCGTGCGGACAGAACCGAAATGCCGTGGCATGACCGCGCCATAGCTCGATGTGGTGACGGCAAGATCTGACAGGCGAGGCCCGTCCACCCGCCCGACGCCGAACACGGCGCCGTCCAGGGTGCGCCCCGCAAGCGCTCCGAGCGCGCCGCCGAAGGGACCGGCAACAGCGGTGCCCACTGCAGTTAGTACAAGAGTTGCCATATCTGCATCCTCTATCGATTGGTGGGATGATCCGACCGAAGCCGCCAATGGCGCAGCAGCCGCCAATCAGGGTCTGTCTTGCCGAAAACAACGCGTGAAAGACCTGCATGAGCATGGATGACGGAGCCTCCGCCATCGCTGATGACAAGGTGGCATTGCGCAGGACCGACCTCGAACAGAAGAATGTCGCCGGCTGCAGGGGCGGTACTCTCGACTTCGCTCAGCCCCGCTGCATCAGCGTACGTCAGCAGGGGCTGCCAATTTATCTGGCGGAGCGTGTAGTTCTGCGGAACGTATACCGTTCCCGCGACCGCATCGAGCGCGCATTTGACAACGCCCATGCAATCCAGGCCGCTTCTCGGATCGCGACCATGCAGACGAAAGCGCACTCCAATAAGCTGCCTAGCTGCGCCGAGGATCACCGGGCCCGGCTCCATCATAGCGACAACGGATAGCGCGCAAGCATATCGTTGCCCGGCAGAAAGGGCTCGCCGCGGAAATTGACGGCGTTGCCGAAGCGACCGCTGCAGGTCTCCAACCGCAGATCGCAGCCTTCGCGGACGGTCAGCGGCTGTCCCGGCGAGGCATCGAAGGGGAGAGCTTGATCCAGGATAAGGCGATCTCCATCGATTGCAGCGACAGCGAAAGGCAGTCCAGCGCCTACCCCGTCAATCCATCTGACCCGTCCCTCCAGCAAAAGTTCGACCGGAGGGCCGCCCTCGATCTCGATCGCGTTTTCGGGAAAGTTCACGGTGCGAATGAGCGTCTCATGCGTAAAACGGGCGGAAGAGAGGCCGCAGCCCCGACCGCAGAAGTCGGCGCGGCAACTAGGGCTGGTGCGAGCAATGGGGTCAACCGAAAGGCGGGATTTCAGGGATTTGAGTTCGGCGGAAAAATTGGCAGCGTCGCGTCCCACTCGCCCGATGCTGCCGCAATAAAGGCGCCGCGTCTCAAGCGTGGTCCAGTCGACCAGCCCAAGCTCGATCCATGCACCGTCGAAGCGACCGGCGTCCAGGTCCTGGTCGCGAATGAACTCGTGGTCCAGCGCGCTGGCGACCGCTGCGCTGTCATTGGAGAGATCAGCGGTCATCCTGATGGCTGATGGAACCATGCCCGGGGCCGTGCGATGGCGAATGTCGTCGAAGTGAAGGTCGCGATCGTGACTGGTGAAGCCAAACGTAATCCCGTCTCGCCTGAACACCCGCCAGAAGCTCGCAACGGTTTCCAGCTCCTGCGAAAACCAAGACGCGGCTCATTCGGCTTCTCGCAATTCGATCAAGGGCACGCTTGGGGCCTCTCCCGCGGCGAAGACCGCGCTGGAGATCTCGAGCTGATCCTCGGCAAAGCGCACGGGAACGTCGAAGGTAAATCCTGCGCGAACATCGGCGCCCAAAGCCGGTGCATCGATCAGTCGTATGATGCCGAGACCCTCAATCGTGAAATGGTCGGTTTCGATGCCGTCGATGCTGATCCGGATGCTGTTCCGATCCGGGCGGGTAATGCGACGCTTCTGAGCTTCGGGGCCGTCTCCATAATGCTTGACGAGCGGGAAGGCAGATCGGACTCCGTCTCCTATGCCGATCAGCTGATCGTAGGCCGAGGGCGCCTGCGTCATGCCGTTCGAGCTGAAATCGTTCGGATCGCGCAACCGGAAACCTCGTGCCGCACCACGCCGCGCACGGAAAAATGCCAGCAATGTTCCCAGCTCTTCCTCGGATCGGATGCCCGGACCTACATCAAAGCGCAACCTTGCATCGGACCAGGACGAGTTCCGGCGCTCGTGTCCCGAAGCGGTGATCATGATGCTGGTCGAGAACTGCGGCATGACAGCCGTGCCGCGCCCCAACGCCAGCGGGTAGCGAATGTCATCAAAGGGCTGCATATCGATTGCTCCTGCCGATGCGGGAAGACGGACATAGCCATCACGAAAGACTTGCGGGCTGGCCCACACGAAGCGTCTTGGAACCCCTCGCTCGGCTGCTTCGTCCAGCCCCGCGTCGATCAGCGCCCATTGGGCCGAGGCATCGGCGGGAAGCAGAACAAAGCCGGCGAGATAGTCCTGAGCGTCAACCGGATAGCCCAGTTTCGCATCGATGGCGGTATAGGCGAGCTGGCGCAGATTGCTCTTGCCAGCGGTCAGCCAGTCGTAATCCTCGACTTGCAAGCGGTCGAAGGCTGGCCAAGCCCATCCGGCTGGTAGGTTGGCACGGTGCGCCTCTGGCCAGCGCGGATTGAGAATGGTCGGCGCGAAGGCTAGCAGCCGAACATCAGCAACTCCGTCTGCTGCTGCCTTGATCGCCTCAGTGAGTTGACCCGTAGATCGGGCGAGCAATGCACCCGCAGCATCGAGCATGGCGAGCTGACCGGCGTCCAGCGGCTGTGACATATCCGCGATCTCGTCCGCATTCCTGCCCAGAGCATCGCGTGCGGCATCGTCATAGATGCATACGCGCCCATCGCCGAAGATCCACCACCACGGCTCGCCGATCTGGAATCGAACGTCGAGCCCCGCGTCTATCTGCATCTGGACTGCCGCCAAGGCGACCTTGCGGAGATAGTCCATTGCCGCATCGTTCGCGGGAGACAGCAAGTTGGAGGGCGGTTCCCACCCGGTCAGTGCCGGATTCCCATGCGCGTCTCGCTGGGTCCATTCGGCGGGGCAATGCATCGCCAGCAATTCGTAAGAAAGCGAAGCAATCGGCTGAAAGCCGAGGATCCGGCACTGTTCGAAAAGACTGCGGTGCCAGCTTTCCGCGGCGACATTGAACGCGGGCGTCGCGGGATCGACCAGAAAGCTGTCGCTGCCAGCCGCCTCGAGCCGGAAGAAGTGGCTCATCCCCAGATAATGGACGATCTCGCCCCTATAGCCCAGCGCCCTGACGTTTCTAAGCAATCGCGCGGGAGTTTGCGTTCCACAATCGTCGAAAGCGGTACACATCGAGATGCCATGCGGCGGAACCATCACGTCGCCAATTTCAAGCACCGAACGTGCACCATCGCAGTCGATGCCGCTCATTTCGGCCCAACCCTCCATAGGGGCAGGCAGATCGCCGCCTTCAGGATCGTAGCCGGGCGGAGTCAACGATATGAACATCCGGTCGATTTCGCCCGCAAAGACCGGATCTGCCTCGGATGGCAGAAGAAAGCCGCCATCCAGTTTCGAGAAAGTCAGACTGATAAGCGCATCGGTGGATGAGCCGTCGGCATAGTTCCACAAGCGGACATACCAGCTGCGGGAACTGCCGTTCTCGTCCCGCCCCTCAATGGTCAGGGTTGGTCCGTTCAGCGCATCCAGCGCCACGATTCCTCCCGAGCGCCAGCGGAACGACAGTGTCGCACCCCTATAGTCGCGCTGCGTCTCATAGGCGGTCAGCGGATGGTCGAGTGTATCCTCGCTGCTCCAGATAAGGCCCGCCAGGTCGTTGCGGCGGTAAAACACGCAGTCAGCCCGCAGCGTGTCAGGCCCGGTGGTGATCACCGCAGCCATCATCGGCCGGGGAAAGTTGACGGTCCAGAAACGCGGATCGAACCGCTGGATATAGTCGTGCTGCTGTCCGTTGCGGGCGCGGGCGAGCCAGTAAGCCATGGCGGTCTTCCCTTGATGAGGTCGGTCAGGTGTCGGACAGGGCGCGGCGGACTGCGCTGGCCAGCTGGCGGCTGGAACGTCGCAGCACTTCGGGCGAGCTGCTGCCCGCCGGTGCATTCAGATTGATTGAGACGCGGACGTCCCGACCGGAACCGCCGGATCCATTGTCGATTCGGCCTGCGCTGGTCGGGATGAACAGTTCCGGCCCACGCTCGCCGACCATGTAGGCAGAGCCGGGCGACACATTGCCGCCTGTCGCTCGGCCAGGCAGTCCCAGCACCGAACCGAGCAATCCGCCCGCACCGCCCAGCAGCCCGCCAAGCTGGGACACGCCGCTCTTCAGCGCGCTGGTCGCAATCTGGTCGAGCGCGCCAAGCGCCGTGCGCTTCAGGTCCTCGAACCCCAGGCTGCCGCTGCGGATTGCGCCAAGCAGGCTGCGCTCAAGCACATTACCAGCCTTGGCAAAGCCGTCGACCAGCGTGCCGTCGAATTGACGGCGCATGGCTTCCATGTCGCTGGCAAAGCCTTCGGTGCTGGCGCGGACTTCAACCATCAGGCTGTCGATTTCACCGTCCATATCGGTCCTCATTGGTCGTTCTCGATTTGCATCAGGCGATCGATGTCGGCCCGGCTAACGCTTGCCGACTGCTCCGGTTTTTGCAGCGCAGTCTGAATGGCGGCGATCTCGGCGGGAGTTGCGGACCAGAACTCGTCGGGTCGCCACCCCAGCAGAAGAGCGCACTGGCCGAAGATGCGCGCCGCATTGTCGGCAAAGCGGGGGCTGCTCGCCGCCTCGCTCATTCCTGGCCCTGCAGCACCTGCCGCAGCACGGCGCGCAAGGCGGGTGCGCTAGCGGCAAGCCCCTGCGCGGCAATGGCCTCGCCCACATCCTCGCGTGTGATGTCCGCACGGTCGGCCAGGCAGTGCCAGAACAGGGCGGTCATTTCCGCCAGCCGCAACTCGCCCTTGCTGGCCCGTTCGACCAAGGCGAATAGCGGACCGATC
This sequence comes from uncultured Alphaproteobacteria bacterium, assembly GCA_963752785.1. Classification (GTDB taxonomy): domain Bacteria; phylum Pseudomonadota; class Alphaproteobacteria; order Sphingomonadales; family Sphingomonadaceae; genus Croceicoccus. The sequence goes on along the minus strand of CAVVZE010000007.1, from coordinate 35,913 downwards.
TCGTCCTCGGCCGCCACAAGCGCGGCGAAGCTGGGACGAAGACGCCGCTTGCGCCACTTGATCGTAAGAACAGCCTCGCCGCGCGCCGGGTTGGCGATCTCGTCCGCCGCGCCGCTCATGCGATCACCGGCGCGATCGGACCAGAACTTTCGAGCGAGAGCGTGTAGTTGCGCTCGCCGTTGAAGTCGCCGGCATAATCCAGACGCTGCACGAGGAACCGCCCGCGCATCTTCTCGCCGTCCTCGAAGCTCAGCTCGTAATCATTGATAGTTCCAGCCAGCGCATGGCCGCGGATGGCGGTTTCGGCCGCGCTGCCCAGAAAGATGCCTGCGGCGCTGACCGACACCTGCCGTACGCCAGCGCCGGACAGCAGTTCGCGCCAACCGCCCGAATCCTTGCTGGTGACGACGACGGTGTCGCCGGTGATCGAAAGCTGGGTCGTGCGCAGGCCTGCGACGGTCTCATAGCTGACGGGATTGCCGCCATCGCCGATCTTCAGCAGGAATGCGCTGCCTTTCTGGGCACTCATCGTGTGTTCTCCAATGTCAGGAAGGGGAGTGTTCAGTCCGCCAGAAGGCGGAAGCGATATTCAAGCAAAACGGCGCGCGTCGTTCCCCCGCGCTGCTCCACGCGGGAGCGCAGGAACAGGATCGAGGCGATGCGGAAGCCTGGCTGGTCGGCGGGCATCGCCTCCACGCGCTTGTCGATCTGCTGCACCAGTGCATTCGCCGTTGCCGGTTCGTCGCCGCGGGACTGAAGCTCCAGCGCAAGGCGGATCTCGCGGCCCTCGCCGGTCTTGTGGCTCCAGTCCGCGCTGGCGCTGGCGACGATCGCCAGCCATGGCAGGCTGGCGCGCGCGGGCGCTTCCTCGGTGATAGTGCAAAGCTGCGGGGCAATCAGCGGATCGCTCGCCAGATGGTCGATCAGGGCGGCGCGCAGGGCAATTTCCATGGGTTCAATCCTTGCTGGCGCGGTGGATAGGCGGCGCGAAATCCGGCCAGAGTGTCTCGGCGCTGCGCCAGCGGCTTTCGGCCATTTGCCGCGCCATGTCGGGCCGGCGCGCGGCGCTGCGTTCGGCCAGCCGGCGGCTGATCCGCGCGGTCAGTCGTGCCACCAGCGCATCGAATGCAGCGCGGTTGCCCGCGCCGCTCACGAAAGCCGCATCCGGCGCCACGGGTGCCACAGCGCCGCGACAGCTGCGGGCGGCGAAGCGGCGGCTGATCCTTCGTCGCGGCTGCGATGTTGGTGCGCCGCCATGCGGATTACGCCCTGGCGCAGCGCCGCGGGAAGATTGTCCCACCGGGTTGCCAGCCCTGCCGTGAAGCGCACCGCGGCACGCGCGGCGCCGCCCACGTCAAGGATGCGAAACCGGCCGGTCTGGTCGGCATCCAGGTCGACGGCATAGGCGTCACTGGGCAGGAAACTGCGATCGCCCGTAGCCGAAACGGCTTCGATAGAGCTGATCGACCCGACGGGGCGGGTGGATAATGTCTGCCAGCCATTGCCGCCCAGATCGGCGCGCACGGGCCAGATTTCTTCGCACAGCGCCTCGATCGGGCGCAGGCCGGTATAGCTTTCGCAAAGCTCGAGGGCGCTGCCCAGCAGATTGGTCAGCAGCGCGTCCTCGCGCGTGGAATTGATGCCCAGCCACTCCTTCAGTTCGGCAAGCGCCGATGCTGGCAGGGGTGTGGGCGCGATGACGACGCGCTTCATGAATACAGCAGCCTTTCGGGATCGAATGTCGGCCAATGGCGCCCGCGCCAAAGGGGCAGCGGCGCGGGCGCACAGGCGGACGGCATCATCAGGCACCAGCAGAGAGGGGATCTGGTGCGCGCGATGCCGTCCGGCGTTCGAATCGGAGCTTACGCTTCGATGCGAAGCAGCTTGATCGCCTCGGAATTGAGCACCTGCCCGCCGATGCGCTTGGTGGCGTAGAAGTGGACGAAGGGCTTGTTCGAGAACGGATCGCGCAGGATCGAGGTCGCCGAGCGCTCGGCGATCAGATAGCCCGCGCGGAAGTTGCCGAAGGCGATCGGGGTTTCACCGGCCGCGATGTCGGGCATGTCCTCGGCCTCGATGATCGGATAGCCGAGCAGGCGGTCGGGCTGGCCCTCGACCATGCCGGGCTGCCACAGGAACGCGCCATCGGTGGTCTTGAGCTTGCGAACCGCCGCCATGGTGGACGAATTCATCACCCACGATGCGCCCTGGCGATGCGCGGACTTGAGCGTGTGGACCAGATCGATCAGCTTCGCCTCGGGCGAGGCGTCGAACCCGTCGACATCGCCCGAACCGACGTACTGCATCGTGCCGAAAGCGCGTACGCCATCCGCCAGCGACGAGACAGGCACGTTCAGGAAACCCTGCGGCTGGTCCACGCCCGATCCGTTCACGAAGGCCGAACCCTCGGCCCGCGCGAATTCGGCCGCGATCTCGTCTGCCAGCCAGCTTTCGAGGTCGAAGCCCGCATCGTCTAGCATCGCCTGGCTCGCCGCCGGATTGGCGAACAGCTCACCGCTCGGCGGCGCGATCTCGTGGAACCTGGGCGAAGCCGTCTCGGGCCGCGCTGCGGTTTCGCTCACCCAGCCCGAAGCGGTGCCGCCAGCGGTGATCAGCTTTCGATAGCCGGCGCTGCCGGTCTGCACCACCTGGGCGATCTGGCGGATCGGGCTCATTTCCTTGAGCGTGCGTGCGATCATCGCATCGATCTGGCGCGGCACGGCATAGCCGCCGTCACCGGGAACCGCGCCCGAAATGCTCTTCAGCTCAGTCGTGCGGCCACCGCGCAGGTAACCGTCGACAAAACCCTTCATCTCCGGAGTGGCTGCGGTTTCGCCTTCGACGGCGGTGCCGGTGATGATCGGACGCGCTGCCGCACGGCTGACCTTATCGAGGCGTGCCTTCACCTCGTCCACGTCCTTGCGTAGCCCCTCGATCGCCGTGTCGGCAGCATCCTGCCGGGCAACGATGTCGAAGGATGCGTCCAGGGCGTCCATCTTGGTTTCCACTTTCATGGGGCATTTCACCTTTCGCATATGAAAAAGGCCGCCCCATACAGGCGGCCGACAGAGACGCCGCCCGAACGGGGCAGCGCGTTCGCACGGGGGCGAATTCGGTAGAATTGGTTCAGTCGATAAGATGCACGCGCGCACCATGCTGCATCGGGCGGGTGACCAGGCTGACCTCGATCAGCTCCACCTCGGCCAGTTCGCGCACCCTGCGTCCCTCCATCGTGAAGGGAGCGGACTTGGTAGCGCGGTAGCCGAAGGAAATGCCGCTCAGCTTGCGGTCGTCCAGCAGGCGCGCCGGCATGCCATTCGGATCATCGAGGACCGCGACGACCCGCAGGCCGCGCTCGTCCTCTTTGGCCAGCTCGATCCAGCCGATGCGGACGTTCGGGCGGTGCTGCCACAACAGCGGGATGCTGGTGCCCCGCGCCTGATGCTGCGCCAGGCTGCGGGAAAAGGCACCGCGGCGCAAGACATCCCCGCCGCCATCGACCTTGTCGAAAAGCGCGGCATAGCCCGCAAAGCGCAGCGGCTTGTCGCCCGCCAGGGGCGCATCAATCGCCTCGATCATTTCACCATGTCTCCCAGTCCCAGACGGAGCGCGAGGCCGCAAAGCAGCAGGGCGAGGACAGCACGCACGGTCCAGTCGAGCAGGGCCCGCCACGCGCTTTTCTTGGCATCGCGCCAGGCGCCGAGCAGTTGGCGAAGCTCGGCCAGGTCGTCGGGCGCCGTTTCGTCCTCAAGCCCCATCCGTGCCAGCACGCGGCTCGCGCCCAGTTCGCTCGCTTCCTCGACCACGGCGCGCAGGGTGACGACGTCGCTGCCCTTGTCCTCGGCCTGCATGATCAGGCGGGCGAGCAGTTCCTCGCGGTTCATTCGGCGTCTCCCGGAACATCGTCGCGCGGAGGAAAGCCCAGCATGGCGCGCTTTTCGTCGTCAGTCAGGAAATCCGCCTCGGTCAGCTGCGACCACAATTTCTCGCGGTCCTCCGCCAGCGCGGGAACGCGGTCGAGATCGACCTTCAGCTCGGCATCGGGATACCAGGGGGCCAGCCCCTCGCGCAGCGCATCCAGGATCTTGGCCGCCAGCGGCAGCAACGTCAGGCGCCAGAGCGCGCGATTGGCCTCGCGGTAGTTCGAGTAGGTGTTGTCTCCTGGCAGCCCCAGCAGCATCGGAGGAACGCCGAACGCCAGCGCGATGTCGCGCGCGGCCGAGGACTTGAGCGTTGCGAAATCCATGTCGGCAGGGGTCAGCGACAATTTCTCCCACTTCAGCCCACCTTCCAGCAGCATTGGGCGGCCTGCATTGTTCGCGCCCTGAAACGCGGTGGTCAGTTCGGCCTTCAGCCGGTCGAACTGGTCGGGCGTCAGCGTCGCGCCGTCGCCCGCGTCATAGACCAGTGCACCCGAAGGACGCGCCGCATTCTCCAGCAGCTGCCGGTTCCACTGCGATGCCGCGTTGTGGATCGCGATCGACTGGTCCGCCGCCGAAAGGCACCCCGCGCCGTAATGATCGTCAGAGGGGTGGAAGGTGCGGATGTGCACGATATTCGGGTAAAGCGCCTCATCCTCAACCGGAAGCGTGACCAACCGGTCGCCAACCCGATACTTGTAAGCAAGGGGCCAGCCATCGGCTCCGGCTTCCACGGTCATCCGCTCCGGCCGCAGGGCGAAGAGCTCGCAGGGATTGCCCGCTCCGTCCTTGATGATCTGCGCATAGCCATTGCCATGCAGCAGCACCTGCGCGGCCAGTGTTTCCAGCAGCGACTGGCCCGCGCTGGTGGCGGCGATCAACCTGCGTAGCCTGTCGTCCGAGGCGATCAGTGGCGCGCCGGCGACGCCCTCGGCCACCATGCGCACGGCGCGCTGGGCGACGGGGTTCTCCATGTAGGCTCGCCGCACGGCACCGCGATATTCATAGGGAAGGGCGCCATCACCATAATCGTTGAACAGCCAGGGAGAGGCGAAGGCGCGCGCAAGCTGCGGACGCTCCGCCGGGGCGCTGCCCTTGAAGGCAGCGCCCAGCGCATCGAGAAAGGACATGAAAGGCTCCTGCTTTGCTTCACTGCATCCAGATGCGCGGACGGCCCTTGCCGCCCAGCATCAATTCGCTCAGCGCCCACACCAGTGCATCCGCACGGTCGGGCGAGCGGCCCGGCCCCTGATAGGTGCCGCCCGCGCATAATCCGCACATCTCGTCTTCCAGCTGGGGGAAGGTGCCAGCGTGCCGCACCCTCCCCACCTCATAGAGCGCCGCGACGGGCTCGGCCCGGGCCACCTTGCCGCGGCTGGCGTGAACCAGTTTCACGGGAAGGGCCACGTCGGCCGCGCGCAGCACGCTTTCCACCATCGCGCCGCCCTGATTGGCTTCGGCCACGATCCTGTCGGCGCTCCATTTCCGATGGGCGTTTGCCACCGCCCGCGCCCATTGTTCGGGACTGGGCCTGGTGACAGATTGGTCGTCCAGTACGCGGGCGATGCCGTCGCTGCCGACGCCGACGACCACGATCCCGCACGCATCGCCGTTAGCCCCGGCGGGCGGATCGACGCCGATGACGATCCGCTCCAGCAGCGCTCCGGGTGCCTCGCGCGAGGTTTCGATCGCGGCGCGTTTCCACAGAGAACCTTCGGCCTCGCTCAACATCGCACCCTCTAGTTCCTGACGGCCGAGGGCGGTCTGTCCGAAGCTGCGGCGCATTTCGCTGAGGAAACGCGCGGGCAGATTCTCTGCATTGTCATAGCTGGTGCCGCGACTGACGACGGTGTCGCCGCTCGCCTCACCGAGCAGCAGGCGCACCATCAGCGGTACCGGGCGGGGCGTTGTGGTCGCCACCACGCGCGGATCCTCACCCAGCCGCAGGCCCATCATTAGATTGTCCCACGCCTGCGTCGCGCGTGCTCCGGCATTGTCCCATTTGGCTATCTCGTCGCACCAGGCATGGCTGTGCTGCGGTCCGCGCAAACTTTCCGGCTCGGCCGCCGAATAGAGATACGCCTGCGCGCCGTTCGGCCAACTGAGGCGGCGTAGCGACGGTTCGAACACCGGACGGCGGTAGGGCGGCGACACAGCCAGCAGGCCGCTCTCGCCCTCGACCATGATTGCGCGTGCTTCCGCCAGCGAGGCGCCGATCAGCGCAATGCGGGCACCGGGATTGTCGCGCGCAATCCGCCGCACCCACTCTGCCCCCGCTCGCGTCTTGCCGAAACCGCGCCCGGCGCAGATCAGCCAGACCAGCCATTCGCCTTCGGGTGGTAATTGCTCATCTCGAGCCCATAGTTCCCAATAATGGCGCAGTTCGCGGCGCTCTTGGGGCTGAAGCAGGTCAAGTACGGGCCGGCGCTGGGCGTGGGGCAGGTTCGCCAGCCAGGCCAGGCGATCGGTCTTGTTCATCGTCCCGCCCTATTCACTTCGCGTCATCGCTGCCGTTTCTGGCCCGCTTCGACTTCTCGGCCTGCCGCATCCTCTCACGCATCAGGTCAAGCTTGCTGTTGATCCGGTCGATGACGTCCTTCTCATCCTCGCAGGTTTGCTGCGCCTTTGTCCGACCGAAGGCCTCGCGGTGGGAGAGCAGGAGGCGAATGGACTGGGCGTTGTCGTACTTGCGATCGCTCTTCGCATCGACCGGTTCGCCCTCGCGCAGCCGGCAAAGCAGATCGAGTTCGAGCGCTTCGTAGCCAAGGCACAGTGCTTCCTGCCAGGCGGCCGCAAAGGCCGGCTCGCTGCGACGCGTCTTATAAGCGGTGCTGACGTCGATCTTGCCGGCGCGCGCCGCAGCCGCGACGTTTGAGCTTTCAGCCAGCGTTTCCAGAAAGCGCTCGCGCCAGTTATGGGGGCGGCGCACGCGTTTTGTTTGCCGAGCATCGGTCATGACCGGCTCCCGTCACTAAGGTTGGTTCGGCGAGCCGTCGGCCCGCGTGGCTTGTGAGGTGATCGCAGGAAGCGTCGGCGAGGGGTCCTCGGCGACTCGCTTTATCGCGATGTTCCGCTTCTCTAACCAAAGAGTGTGACAATGTCAACATAAAAGTACCAGATGGGTTATTTTATCTTTAGGCTGGCTAAGCGCCCGCACCCTGCTAAACGCCGGAAAGCACAGGATTCATGGGGGCGGCAGGCGAATGCTTCGCAAGCTATACGACTGGACGATCGACAAGGCTCAACACCGCCACGCCGAGCGGTGGCTGGCAGCGATCTCCTTCATCGAGTCGAGCTTCTTTCCGATACCGCCGCATCCGCTGCTGGGACTGATGTGCCTTGCCAATCCTCGCCGAGCGATCCGATTTGCATTGATCTGCACGATCGCGTCGGTGCTGGGTGGCCTGTTTGGCTATGCAATCGGCTACTTCCTTTACGAAGCAGTGGGCAAGGCGCTGATCTCCGCCCTGGGCCTCACCGAGAGCTTCCCGGTCGCAGCATGCTACCTGCGCGAACGCGACTGGGAGGTCATCGTGATCGCGGGCGCCACCCCGGTGCCGTTCAAGCTGCTGACGATCACCTCGGGCTTCATCGCGATGAACCTGGGCACGTTCCTACTGGCCGCCATTGCGGGCAGGGGCTTCATCTTCATGACGGTGGGCGTTCTGTTCCGCCTGTTCGGCGCACCGATCAAGGCGTTCATCGACCGCTATCTCGGCCTGCTGACTACCGCCTTTGTGCTGCTGCTGGTGGGCGGCTTCGTGGTGGCGTCCTATGTCGGAACGAGCGAGAACGACACCACGCGTGACCGTTGCCAGATGGCTGCCGAGGTCTGACCGGCCCGATCACATGACAGGCATCAGATGATGCCTGTCTTTTTCCCCGCAGCCTCGAACATGGTCAAAATCTGACCGACCTGCTCCTCGCTATGTTCTGCGCAGAGCGAGCAGCGCAGCAGCGTCATGTTCGCGGGCGTTGCCGGCGGACGCGCAAGATTGACATACAACCCTTCCTTCAGCAGCGCCTCCCACATGCCGGCCCCGCGCTCCAGGTCGGGCATGATGACCGCGATGATTGCACTTTGCGGCTCCTCGGTACCAAGCTGAAAGCCCAGATCTTTGAGACCCGCATGCAAACGCCGGGAATTGTCCCACAGGTGCTGCCGCTTGTCGCCAGCATCCATCAGCTTGCGGATGGAAGTTGCCGCAGTCGCCACCACGCTGGGCGGCAGCGAAGCCGTGAAGACATAGGGACGGCAGACTAGCCGCATGATCTCGAACTTCGGGTGGTTCGACACGCAGAAACCGCCCACGGTGCCGACCGACTTCGAGAACGTGCCGATTACGAAGTCGACATCGTCCAGCACGCCCTGATCCTCAGCCACGCCGCGGCCGTTCGGTCCAATGAAACCCATCGAATGTGCCTCGTCGACCAGCACCATCGCGCCGTGCTTCCTGGCGACCGCCACCATCTCCTTCAGCGGGGCGATGTCGCCCAGCATCGAATAGACGCCTTCCAGCACGACCAGCTTGCCCGCGCCTTCAGGGATGCGGCGGAGCCGCTTTTCCATGGCGTCGAGGTCGTTGTGCTTGAATGGCACCACCTCGGCATTGCCCATCGCGCAGCCGTCCCAGATGGATGCATGGCTGTCGATGTCGAGGACGATGTAGTCGCCCTTGCCCGCGATGGTGGAAATGATGCCCAGGTTGGCCTGGTAGCCGGTGGAGAACACCATGGCATGATCCATGCCATAGAACTCGCAGAGCGCGGCTTCGCAGTCCCTGTGGCCTGCATAGGTACCGTTCAGCACGCGGCTGCCCGTCGTCCCTGAACCGAAGTCCGACAGTGCCTGCTGCCCTGCCGCGATCACGTCGGGGTCGAACGTCATGCCCATGTAGTTATACGTGCCAAGCAGGATCGTCTCGCGCCCGTTGCAGATCGCCGTCACCGGCGAGAGCACGCGCTCCATCACCAGATTGAACGGATCCTCCAGCCCGGCATCGAGCAGGTCGGACCGCTGCTTGATCAGCGGGTCGAATTTCGAGAACAGATCGCGGGGATCGCCCGGTGCCTTTTCTCCCGTGGGAAGCGGCTCGGGCTTGTCGGGCTGGCTGATGGCTTCGGTCATGCCCTTACCCGCGCAGCCTGGTGACCGCGTCGATCAGCTGGCCATAGGTCTCGATCTCGGCCTGCTGGTTCATGCTGATGATGATGTCGAACTCGTCCTCGATCGCGGCTACAAAATCCATCACCGTCAGGCTGTCCCATTCAAGGTCGCCGGCAAAGGTCGTGTCTTCGGTAATCGCCACGCCCTTCTTGTTGAAGGGTTCGATCAGGGTGTCGATGCGGGTCTTGGTATCGTTGCGGTCCATGGTCCTGCCAATCGGAGTGCCTGTTGGCCCGTGGCAAAGACGCGCAGAGCCCGAGTGTCAAGCCAAACCCGCGCCCCGCGTAGAGGTTGGCGGCGGCCAAAGCGTTGAATCGAGCGGCTTCGCCGGTCAGGCGGCGGCGCGATTTTCCACCAGGGAATTCACCGCACTCATGAACGCGTTGATTGAAACCGGCTTTGACAGATAGGCGTGAGCGCCGGCGGAGCGGATCCGCTCCTCGTCCCCCTTGCCGGCATAGGCGGTGACTGCCAGCACCGGAACATCTGCCAGACGCTCGTCCAGCTTGAGCGACTCGATCAGCGAAATGCCCGAGATATTGGGTAGCTGTATGTCCATGATGATCAGGTCCGGCTGGAAAGCGCTTGCTTGTTCAATCGCAGTCAGGCCATCGGCAACCGGCTCTACCGCAAAGCCATGAGCCTTGAGCAGATCGCAGAAAAGCTTGCGGTTGAGATCGTTGTCTTCGACAACCAGAACCCGTAATGCCACGTTCAATCCCCCGCGGACCGTTTTGAAGCCCACCTGATCGAGGAGGCTTGATCCGCAGGCATTGTGTAAAACCGGCAGGCGGCGTTTGACAATCCCAATCAGAGAATCATCGGAACCGGAAGCGAAAACTGTGGCGCTGATGGCACTTTCCTGGGTGTTGCAGGACGAAGAGCGGGCACAGCGCCTGTTGTCGCTGACCGGTCTCGAACCCGATCACTTGCGTCATGCGCTCGACGATCCTCCGGTTCTCGCCTCGATTCTCGATTTCCTTGCGAACAACGAACGGGATCTGCTGTCGGCCTCCGAAGCGCTCGACCTGACGCCCGACACCTTCGTCGCGGCGCGTAATCGGCTGGCCCCGCCCCCTGCCGATATGTAGAGGCGCTGACATGCCCCATGATAATCAAGACAGACCCCTGGTCATTACCGATTGCGACGAAGTGCTACTGCGCATGGTCCATCATTTCCGAACCTGGCTGGCGGAAGACCATGCGATCACCATGAACGTCAGCAGCGATTTCAGCGGCGCCCTGCGCCACGATGACGGCCGCACGTTGGATCAGGAAGAGGTCTGGATCCTGCTCGGAGGGTTCTTCGATGACGAGATGCACCGGCAGGACGAGGTGCCCGGCGCGATCGACGCGATCCGCACGCTGAGCCGGCACGCCGAGGTGGTCGTCCTCACCAATCTGAACGACGAGCGGCGCGAGGATCGCATACGCCAGCTGGCGACCTTCGGCATCGACCTGCCCGTCTATACCAACCAGGGTCCGAAAGGACCGGCACTGGCGCGTATTGTCGAGGAGCGCGGCCGCGATTCGGACGGCAATCTGCGCCCGACCTTCTTCATCGACGATCTCGCCGTTCACCACGGCTCGGTCGCGGAGGAAGCGCCCCACGTGATCCGGCTGCACTTCGTCGGCGAGCCGGAGGTGGCGGAACACACCGCTTGCGCATTCACCGCGGGCCACGCCCACGCGCGCATCGACAATTGGCAGCAGGCCCTTCCGTGGCTGCTGGACCGCATCAAGGAGCAATCATGAGCGTGAAGAGCATCGACAAGCGCCTGTCGGAACTGGGGATCACCCTGCCCGAACCCGCGGCTCCGGTCGCCAGCTATGTTGCCGCGGTCGAGCATGACGGCCTGCTTCACATCTCGGGCCAGCTCCCTTTCATCGAGGGAGAGCTCGTCAAGGGGCGGCTGGGTGACAGCGTGACGCTGGAAGATGGCATGGCGGCGGCACGGGCCTGCGGCATCATGATCCTGGCGCAGGCCAGGGCGGCGCTGGGAACGCTTGAGCGAGTCGAGCGAGTCGTCAAGCTCGGCGGCTTCGTCAATTCCGCGGGCGAATTCATCGACCAGCCCAAGGTCGTGAACGGCGCGTCAGACCTGATGATGGAAGTCTTCGGCGAGGCGGGCCGCCACGCCCGTAGCGCGGTCGGCGTGCCCGTGCTGCCGCTGGGCGCGGCTGTCGAGGTGGACGCGATCCTCGCCGTCAGGCCTGCCTGATCGATGGGGGCGCTTGCTCCCTCCTGGCTTTCCGAATGGACTTATGCGCATCGCGGGCTGCACGGCTCCGATGGCGCGCTCGAAAACTCGCTGCCCGCGTTTCGCGCGGCGATGGCCGCCGGCCTGGGTATCGAATGCGACGTGCAGCAGAGTCGTGACGGACAGGCGGTGGTCTTTCACGACTGGACTCTCGACCGACTGACGGACCAGCAGGGCCCGGTCCGCGAACGCGATGTCGCGGACCTGCAGCGAATCGCTCTCCATCAGCGGAGCGGAACGATTTCGACGCTGGATTCCATGCTGCGGCTGGTTTCGGGCCGCGTGCCGGTCCTGATTGAATTGAAGTCGCGAAGCGATGTCGACTGGCGCCCGCTCGCCTGCGCTGTCAGGAAAGCGCTCGTCGCCTATCGCGGACCTGCCGCGCTGATGAGCTTCGATCCCGAAATCGTGCGATGGTTCAAGCGCCGCACACGCCGCTGGCCGGTGGGCTTGGTGATCGGGCGCCGGGAATGGCGGCACAGCGGCGGGCGAGGGGGATTTGCCGCGTGGCGGGGGCTTGCGATCCGGCGCCTCGATCCCGATTTCATCGCCTGTGATATTGCCGACCTGCCTGATCCCCGGATTGCCAGCCTCCGCGCGCGCGGCCTGCCTGTGTTGAGCTGGACAATCCGCAGCCCCGGTCTTGCCGCTCGTGCGGCGATCCATGCCGACAGCCTCATCGCCGAGTGTGCAGGGCTGCCATGAGCGAGGGCGATCTTGCCATTCGTCTTGCCGGATCGGTCGGCACGATCCTCGAAGCGGACTGGGACGCGCTGAACCCCGACGGCAATCCGTTCACCAGCCACCGATTTCTCGACATCATGGAGCAGTCCGGCAGCGTAGGTGCGGGGACCGGCTGGGCGCCAGCTCCGCTAGTACTGGGCGACGGCATCGCGCCGCCGCGCGCAGCCCTGCCAGCCTATCTGAAATCGCACAGCCAGGGCGAATATGTATTCGATCACAGCTGGGCCGATGCATGGGAGCGGGCCGGCGGAAGCTATTATCCCAAGCTTCAGATCTCCGTCCCCTTCACACCCGCAACCGGTCCGCGCGTCCTCGCGCAGAACGACGATGACGCGCGCATCATGCTGCGCGGCGCAGAGGCGCTGGTCGCGGCCGAGGATCTGTCCTCTGCCCATGCCACCTTCATCATGCCGGAACAGCGCGACCTCTTCAGCGAAGCGGGATGGCTGATCCGCCAGGATATCCAGTTCCACTGGACCAATCGCGGGTTCGCGGATTTCGATGCCTTCCTCGACACGCTCGCCTCGCGCAAGCGCAAGGCGATCCGAAAGGAGCGCGCACGCGCGGTCGAGGGATTGCGGATCGAGCATCTGTCCGGCGACGCGCTGAAAGCGGAACATTGGGACGCGTTCTGGCTTTTCTACCAGGACACGGGCGCGCGCAAATGGGGTCAGCCCTATCTGACGCGCGAAGCCTTTGACCTGTTCGGAGCGCGGATGAAGGACGACATCGTCCTGATCCTCGCATTCGAGGACGATGCTGCCATCGCGGGCGCGCTGAACTTCGCGGGGCCGCAGGCGCTCTACGGTCGCTATTGGGGCACGCTGGTCGACCGGCCGTTCCTGCATTTCGAGCTGTGCTATTACCAGGCCATCGATGCCGCCATCGCGCGCGGCCTGTGCCGCGTCGAAGCAGGCGCACAAGGATCGCACAAGCTGGCGCGCGGGTACGAACCGGTAACGACCTACTCGGCCCATTTCATCCCGCATGAAGGGTTTCGGGCAGCGGTCTCCGATTACCTCGACAAGGAGCGGGCCGGCATGGACATGCAGCAGAATGCCTTGCAGTCGATGACCCCCTTCCGCCGAGGCTAGGCAGCAGTCAGGCGTTCAGCCTTGCGTGTTCCATGAGCCAGGCGCGGGCATTGCGCTGCGCCTCGGCAATTTCGCGCGGCAACATTTCCCCGGCCACCTCGCTGCGGCAATGTGGAGCGTCCTCGTGTCCGTTCGCGGCGGCGAGGTTGAACCATTTATGCGCCTCGATCATGTCGCAGGGCAGACCATGGCTGCCGGTCGAATAGGCGCAGCCCAGTTCGAACATGGCATGGTCGTCGCCCGTGTCTGCCAGTGCCCGATAAATGTCGAGATAGTCGCCAGCGCCCGTTCCGAACGGCATCGCACCGCGAAAGTCCTGTTGATTGAGATAGCCCATCATAACCCCCTTGAAGACGCCGTCCCCCTGTGGCGGCGCAAGGAGCAGTCTGTCTGAAGGTGGTCAACAAGCCGTTAACGATGTTCGAGGGCCCATTGGGTCGGCCGACGGGAAGTATCCAGCCGTTCGGGAATGCTTAATCTGTGCACGGATAGGAAAGAAGCGCAATGCGACCTTGTGCGGCAATAGCGGGACATTTATAGGGCCGCGCATCGGGGTTTCGCATGTGTCGCCCATGAGGGCAGTGGCGACATCTGGAGGTGTGGATGGCAACGAGCATAAGCCTGGCGACCGGAAGTGAGATTGATGATCTTGCGGCGGCTCGCGATGCACTGGCGGGAGAGTATCTGCCCAGCGCTGACGAGCCTTACATGAATGCGCAGCAGCAGGATTTCTTCCGCAGACTGCTGACCGAATGGAAGCAGTCCATTCTCGACGTCTCTGCCGGAACGCTGCAGAATCTTCAGGAAGGCCCGATCCGCGAGCCCGATCTGAACGATCGCGCGTCCAGCGAGACGGATTGGGGTATAGAACTGCGCACCCGCGACCGCCAGCGCAAGCTGATCGCCAAGATCGATTCGGCTCTGCGCCGCATCGACGAAGGCGAATACGGCTATTGCGAGGTGACGGGCGAGCCGATCGGGCTGGGCCGACTGATCGCCCGACCGATTGCGACCATGACCGTCGAAGCACAGGAAGCGCACGAACGCCGCGAAAAGATCTCCCGAGATGACTGACTTGCGGTAAGCCGTTGCATATGGCCCACCGGCCGAAGCGCGATTGTCCCGATGCGGTACAACGTTGTGCCGTTGGGGATAGTCCCAATGCGCTTTAGACTTTCTTAGGTCTCTTTCTCTACTGATTGCGCATGGAAGTGAGCGGGCGTGCGGGCCGTTCATGTTATGAATACGCAATCCCCAGGGAATTGAGCGATGATCGACCGCCAGGACAATCGCAGGCACGGCCGCGACTCGCTTTTCCTCGTGGCAGAGCTGAGGCTCGAGCGGGATGGGCCTCCCTATGAGGTCAAGCTGCGCAACATATCGGATTCCGGCGTCATGGCCGAAGGCCCCATGCGGGTGTCGCGCGGAACGCGTGTCTATCTGGACCTGCGCAACGCGGGCATGGTGGCTGGGCATGTCGCGTGGGCCGCAGGCGATCGCTGCGGCATTGCATTCGACGAACCCATTCAATCCGCGCTCGTTCAGTTCCCCGTGTCCGATGTCGATCTGCCCCAAAGCGATGACATCGGGAGTGATGTTTCCCAAGCGAGCAATGGTGACAACGACGGCTGACGGCTGTCACAAGCAAGTGGCTGACCCCGACCGCGCATCTTGCTAGGACGCGGAGCATGAGCCGCCATCTGCTTTGCCCCCGCTGCCTTCTGCCGATCCTGGCGCTAAGTCTGCCTGCTTGCAGCCAGGACAGCACGGCCCCGGTCGACGTAGTGCTTGTCGGCGACCGTGCCGCAGCCATGTCCGATGATGGCGCCATGGATGCGGCAAGGGCTGCATTGACCGCCGCCACCCACGAAGGGCTGGTCGACTTCGACGCGGAAGCCCGCATTTCTCCCGGTCTCGCAGAAAGCTGGATCGTCACGGACGACGGGCTCAGCTACATCTTTCGCCTGCGCACCATGCGCGATGATGAGGGTGAACCGATTACGGCGGAGGACGTTCGCCGCATGTTGTCGGAACTCATCGATGGGCAGCAGGGTACGGCTCTGGGCCTCGACCTCGACGCAATCGACGCGATCTACGCTCGTACGAGCAAGGTGATTGAGATCCGCCTCAAATCGCCAATGCCCGAGTTTCTCAACCTGCTCGCCGGGCCGGAACTGGCCCTGCAGACCGGGCGGGGCAATCCGCAGGTGATGGTGCTGGACACCGACAATTCCGGCGAACCAGTGCTGTTGCCGCCTGCACTGCCCGAAGGCGCGGACAACCCCTTCAGAAATGCCGAACCTCTGGAAATGCGGATCCTGCCGCCCAAGGAGGCCGTCGATTTCTTTCAATCGGGAAAAGCAGCCGTCTTGCTGAACGGCAATATTGATGGTCTGCCTTTCGTCCGCATGGGCGGTCTGCTGCGCGGGTCGATCCGGCTCGACCCGGTCTCGGGCCTGTTCGGCCTTGCTGTTGCACCAAAGGAAGAAGGCTTCCTGAGCGATCCTGCCAATCGGGAAGCCATAGCGATGGCCATTGACCGCGAGGCGCTGATCGAGCCGTTCAACATCGGCGGCTGGGTGCCGACCACGCGGATCGTCCCTGCCGGTCTTCCCGATAGCGCCAGCCTGCCGCAGGAGCGCTGGGAAGCGATCACCATGGAACAGCGCCAGGAGATTGCCCGCCGCAGGGTTCAAAGCTGGACCGCTTCGAATTCCGCCGTGCCCGCGCTGGCAGTTGCCCTGCCACCTGGTCGCGGCGGCGACCTTCTGTTCAATCGACTGCGCCGCGATTTCTCGGCGATCGGGCTACGATTGCAGCGCGTGACGGCCCCGGCCGACGCAGATCTGTGGCTCGTCGACGAAGTCGCACGCTTTCGCATGGCGCGCTGGTACCTGAACCGCTTGAACTGCCGCATTTCCGACGCCGTCTGCAGTGCAGAGGGGGACGCACTGGTCCGGGATGCGTTGAGCGAACCCGACGAGGCTCGCCGAGCCGCTCTCATGGCGGACGCCGAAGCATTGATAGCTGGTGAGAACGGCTTCATTCCTTTTGGAGCACCAATCCGTTTCTCGCTCGTCAGGGGCTCGGTCGACGGTTTCGCGGTGAACCCGCTAGGGGTACATCCCTTGTCCCCGCTGGCACTGGCCCCCAATTAGGGGCAATGAACGACAACGATCCGCCACGGCCCGAACGCTTCGAGCCCCTGTTCCAGGCGCAGTCGATCGGTATGGGCAGCGACCCCGCATCGATTCGCCAGCGGGTGGAGATGCTGGAGCGCATCCTTGAGCGTAGCTTCCGGATCCCGGGCATCAACTACCCTGTCGGACTGGACGCCATCGCGGGCCTGATCCCCGTGGTGGGCGATTTGCTTACCGCAGCGATGGGCGCCTACATCGTTTGGGAAGCGCGCAACTTGGGGGTGCCCAAGTGGAAGATCTGGAAGATGGGGGCTAATGTGGCGTTCGACACGGCGGTCGGTGCCATTCCCTTGGTCGGCGACGCTTTCGACGTGCTCTTCAGGTCCAATACGCGCAACCTCAAGATCATCCGCAAACACCTCGACAAGCATCATCCGGAGACGCGGGTAATCGAGCAATAGGCACAAGGATCGCAATCAGAAGTCGATGGCGATCCCGTTCTTTTCCCAGTCGCCGTAGCGCGTGGGATCCGGCCGCCCTGCATCTTCGTGACGCGATCCCTTGCCCGGCTCTGGGGCAGGTTCATCGGTCCAGTGGGCTGGCTTCTCGAACTCGGCGGGCCGTTTGGTGGCGCGTTTTATCATGCAGGGAACATGGGACGGCTGGCGGATGTTGGCAAGCACGGCTAGGGCCAGCCGATCTAATTTCTAGGAGCCTTGCTTGCCTGATATCGCCGGTTTGCCAGCCCGCAGGGCTGCGCTTCAGGTCCTCGACGCCGTGCTTCGCCGTGGTGAGACGATGGATGTCGCCCTGCCACGCGCTGCGGGGCGCTTGCGTCCTGCCGACGCGGCGCTTGCCCGCGCCATTGCGGGGGAAGCCCTGCGCTGGCTGACCGATCTGGATGTCCTCATCGACGGAGCAACGCGGCAGCGGCTGGCGGACGATGCAAAGGCGCGCAGTGTCCTGCGCCTGATGCTGGCGCAGGCCATGCGGCTGGATACGCCGCCCCATGCGGTGGTTTCCACCGGGCTGGAACTGCTTACGGGCGGCCCGCGCCGCCTCGCTCACGGTGTCTTTTCCACTCTGATGAAACAGGGTGCGCGATTGCCTGATCTGCCGAGCCTGCCTGAGGTAGTGGCCGACCGCTGGGCCCGCTATTGGCCGGGTCGGGTCGATGCAATCCGCAGCGGCCTTGCCGCGCTGCCGCCGCTCGACATCATGCTGCGCGATGCGGAGAATGAGGCTGAATGGGCCCAGCGGCTGGGGGGAGCATGTCTAGGAAGGGGCCGACTGCGGCTGCCTCGTGGGCAAGCCGTAACCGAACTGCCTGGCTATGCAGAAGGCGCGTGGTGGGTGCAGGATCTGGCCGCCACGATTCCAGCCGCCCTGCTCGGTCAAGGGGCAGGTCGGCGGGTACTCGATTTGTGTGCGGCACCGGGAGGAAAGAGCCTGCAATTGGCAGCGGCCGGGTGGGACGTGACCTCGCTCGACATTTCGAAGCGGCGGCTGGAGCGGCTTCGCGAGAACCTCCGGCGAACCGGCCTGGCGGCGCAAATCGTGACGGCCGATGCCCTGCAATGGCTGCCGCATGAGCCGTTCGATGCCGTGCTGCTGGACGCGCCTTGCAGCGCGACCGGAACATGCAGGCGCCATCCTGACGTGCTGCATCGCTTCATGCCGGGCAGGCTGGACGAGATGACGAAATTGCAGCGTGATCTTGCAGGCAGTGCCATCGACTGGCTGAAGCCGGGAGGCAGGCTGATCTATGCAGTCTGCTCGCTGGAACGCGAGGAAGGGGAGGACCAGGCAAGCCGGCTTGCTGCTGACGAGCGACTGCACCCAAGTCCCATATCGTCCGAAGAATTGCCCGGTGACATCGAAGCGACCGGCGAAGGCTGGCTTCGCACCGATCCGGGCATGTTGCTGGAAGCGGGCGGACTGGACGGCTTCTTCGCCGCCCGCTTCATTCGCCGATGAATCTATTCCGCCGGCATCTATTCCGCCGGCGTCTTGGACCGGTTGGCAAAGCTCTTGCGCAGCTTCGCCAGCTTGGGCGGGATCGTGGCCATGCAATAGGGATTACGCTGGCCGTCGCCTTCCCAATATTCCTGGTGATAATCCTCGGCCACATAGAACCGGCTCGGCTCTTCTATCGTGGTGACGACGGGCAGGTCTCGCTCGTCCTGCGCGCGGCGGATCGCAGCCTCGGCGGCAGCCTTCTGCGCTTCGTTCAGGGGGAAGATGGCGGAGCGGTACTGCGTTCCGACATCGTTACCCTGGCGGTTAAGCTGCGTCGGATCATGCGTCCCCATGAACACGTCAAGCATGTCGGCATAGCTGATGACATCGGGATCGAAGGTCAGCCTTACAGCCTCCGCATGGCCTGTGTTGCCGGTGCAGACCTGCTTGTAAGTCGGATTCTCGACATTGCCGCCGATATACCCGCTTTCCACTCCGCTGACGCCGATCACGTCGCGGAAGATAGCCTCGGTACACCAGAAGCAGCCGCCAGCCACGATTGCCTGTTCTTCGCTCATGAAATTCTCCTTGGCGCCTCAGATAGGAATGCGATCCACGCCTTGCCAGTGCTTGTCACCGGCTCCTCGGCACCATAACTGGGGCGCATGACCAAAGTGACCGTCGCTGCCTTGCAATGCGCCCTCGGCTCGGATGACGAGCAGGCCAACATCGCTGCCATTTCCGAACTGGTGCAAGATGCAGCCGCAAAGGGCGCGCAGATTGTCCTGCCGCCCGAACTGTTTTCCGGCCCTTATTTCTGCCGCGAAGAAGACGAAGCCCTGTTTGCGCTGGCGAGGCCAACTGCGCAGCACCCATCCGTGCTCGCAATGCAGAAGCTGGCCGCAGAATTGCAGATCGCCATCCCGACCAGCTTTTTTGAACGCGATGGCCATCACTACTACAACACGCTCGCCATGATCGGCCCGGACGGGGCGATCATGGGCACTTATCGCAAGAGCCATATTCCCGATGGACCGGGGTACGAGGAAAAATACTACTTCCGTCCGGGGAACACCGGCTTCAAGGTGTGGGACCTGTTCGGAACGCGCATCGGCGTAGGCGTCTGCTGGGACCAGTGGTACCCTGAAACGGCGCGCGCGATGGCGCTGATGGGCGCAGAAATGCTTTTCTATCCGACGGCCATCGGGTCCGAACCCTATGACGCCGATCTGGACACGAGCCGCATGTGGCGGCGTGCGATGATCGGGCACGCCGTCTCCAACTGCATGCCCGTTATCGCCGCGAACCGGATCGGCAAGGAGGGCGAGTGCCAGACATTCTATGGCCACAGCTTCATCTGCGACGAGTGGGGCGACTACGTCGAGGAGTTCGGGCGGCAGGAATGCGGTGCAATCGTCGCAACGCTCGACCTGGCGCGCGCGGCCATGCACCGAGCGGGCATGGGCTTCTTTCGCGATCGGAGGCCGCAGCTCTACGGGAGGCTGGCGGAAGACGTGTGATCGCGCCGCGATGACAGGCGGGGCGCAGCAGCATTATCTGATCGGGCTCGGCTCGAACATGCGACATGTGCGCCATGGATCGCCGGCACAGATCGTCCAGAAGGCGCTCAAGCGGCTGGATGGTAGCAACTGCACGATCGAGGCAGTGTCCGAGATCGTCCGAAGCGCGCCGGTGGGGCCGTCAGCGCGTGAGTATGCTAACGCGGTTTGCATTATTGGCTGCAAGCTGTCTCCCGACGCCCTGCTGGCGAGGCTGAACGGCATTGAACAAGAATTTGGCCGCCGGCGCAGCGGCCAGCGTTGGCGGCACAGGACGCTCGACCTTGATATCCTGCTCTGGAGCGGCGGAGTCATGTCGACAAGAACCTGCTCATCCGCATCCGCAACTGCGCCACCGCGAGTTCGTGCTTGGCCCTGCCGTGCAGATTGCCGGCAACTGGCGCGACCCCATGACGGGACTTTCGCTTCGACATCTGCATGCACGCTTGACCCGGCCGCGCGCCCTGCCTAGTTGACCACCGCAGACCGCGTATGATCGCGTGGCTCGGGCCCTTAGCTCAGTCGGTAGAGCAACTGACTTTTAATCAGTAGGTCGCTGGTTCGAACCCAGCAGGGCTCACCATCCTTATAATCAAGCGCTTAGCGGAGAACTCGAGGATTGTATCACAGCGATGTATCACACTGCCTTCTCGCTTGGCGGATCGTAGAGCCTCGATGCCCGATCGGCAGTTGCGTGACGGTATCGGGTCGCGCAGCTTCCCAAGCTGACGACAACCGCAGTTTTCTGCGCGTTTCGATGTAAACCTCGCGTGGATTGAGCCCTTTCAATTCAATACCTTGCGGTTGCGCTGTAAACCCGAATGCGCGATCGAACGGGGCCATCGGTGCTGCGGATCGGCCCATGTGAGAATGCTAGTTCTCCGTGGGGTTCGGGTGTCTGCTTGTAGGCCGGCGCTGGTGAAAGTCACAACCTTCCAGGCTAGAGCTTCGCGCAAAAGGGGCGTGCATGAAAGGCTTATAGACCGCGTTAGATGCGCGAAGTCATATGTCCAGCCATCCAGTGCGTCGCGTCGATCGCACGCCGCATAGTCTATCTGAAGCACCCTACGTGCCATGGACTTCCTTGCACGATCGGATGCATGAACGATCGGCGTTGAATACACCCATACATCGCCGGCGTTGGTCGAGCATGGCATGATGCCGCAGTTGGCGACTGTCACTGCTATATCGCTCACCGGAAGGCGACCGAGGCGATGAGAGCCAGGGGCGATAAGCAAGGGTGCTTTATCCGCACCGGCGTGGTCCAGATGAATGCGAATGGTGACCATCTTCTCCATGAGGTTCTGCGATGGATCAAGGTGGATCAAGGTGGATCAAGGTGGACCAAGGTGGATCATCCCGCATTTCGCGGACCATTGTCCAAAGCCGGGTATATCGTGCGATCTTGATGCCACCCCGGCGGCCAGTTCATTTCTGGTGTCTTGTTGAACAGAAGTGCTCGAACCGGTCTTGCTTTGCTTCCCATGATAGCGGCTACGAGCGTTCCAATGCTGCTCTCTGGTCTCGCGAGCGGTCTGAGGCGGTCATTGCCCCGCAGTCGCACTCCGGCGCTCTTTGGAAAGCTCTGCAGCGCTTCGACAAGCTCTTGCATGCATGGGGGGGTCGCGGCGCTGCGGTATAGCTGCGCACCGACCGTCTGCAGAGCTTCCTGTCAGCATGTTCGATCCTGATCACCGACCATGGGGGTCACTCGCATCATCATAATGGCAGCTATCTGATGTTTCCGACTTGAAATGGACTTTCCGGTGACGACCCCATGCAGGCGTTAGTCCTAGTTAGGCCATGGCTCACAGAGAGGTTGTAATCGGAGCGTGCCGTAACCATTTCTAGGTAAGCTACCAGTCGCAATCGACGGTCACCGCCTCCACCATCGGAAGCCCTTTCCTTCAGTTCCGCCTTCTAGTCGCAGCTGGGTCTATTCTGGCGCGCTGCACCCCTCGTCCGAAGGAATGACACATGACACATTACGGCAAGATCAAGAGCTACGACAGCAGCTCAGGCACCGGTTCGATCACCCCTGAAAAGGGTGGCGACGCGCTTCGCTTCAAGAAGGCGGACCTTCAGCAGGAAGGCCAGATGCCAAAGGTCGACCAGCGTTTCAGCTATGAAACCAGCGAAGTCGACGGCGGCAACAAGCGCGCCGTGAACCTGCAGCAACAGCAGGGCGAGTCCCAGCAGGAACAGGCCAGCAAGCAGCAGGGCTGACGCCTGCAACAGGGCCGGGGGTTTGCTCTCCCGGCTCAACGCTTGCCCACCCCTCTCGCAAGGAACTCTGCCCAGATGCCGATGAATAAGTTTCTATTCGATCATCAGCTTGCCGCCATCAAGGTTGATCGCTCGGGTTCGGCTGAAGAACGCGAGGCTTCTGTCAATCTCCTGGGAGAGCGCGCGAAGCAGATGGCCGATTGGCGAAAGGTCAATGGCCTATCCAATCTCGGCTGGCCCCATGACGAGCGCCCTCCAGTAAGCAAGGGTGATGACATGGTTATCGTTCCAAACACCGCAGATACCATAGAGCCTGGAACCGAAGATTGGGAAAGTGAAGGGGGCGCCTTAAAGCCACCTCCAGTTCCAACCGATTTGCCAGAAGGAATAATCGCCGTGCCATCGATTCATTATGGCGTCGGACGTTATTCCTACCTCAGGTTGGAAGACGCATTGGCGGAACATGAGCGGCAATCGAAAGAGCGCACCAGTCTGCCCTAGCGTGGGTATTCACTGGAAGCGTGGCGACAGTAGCTTCCATCGGAGGCTTGGAATTATTTACCGAGCTAATGCTCTAGGCCGCGTTGACAAAAGACTTTAGCCATGCCTCGCGGCGGCAAGGTTAAGGAAGCTTCCGAAGGACAGAACGGTTTTGTTGTAACGGGTGGCGATACGTCGCTGCTGTTTGAGCTTGCCGAACATGCGCTCGATGCGGTTGCGATCCCTGTAGCGGCGATAGTCGGGATGCTCTGGCACCTTGCGGTTAGAGCATGGCGGGATGATGGGCGGGACGCCCCGGATCAGCAGGCTCTCGCGGAAGCGGTCATCATCGTAGCCCTTGTCTGTCAATCGGCGTCCAAAAGGTCGGTCGTGCCCAACGACCTCGCCCGGACGGCAACAGCGGCCCCAATCACTTCGCATTCGGCGTCCCACAAATCCCCGCAATCCATGACTGCTCCCCAAAGAGCAGTTTTAAATCAGCCTGAAATAATTTGCTAATAACTTCAGGCTTTTGTCAACAGAACCTAATTTGTGCAAAAAAGATATTGACTTAACCGACAAACAAACTTGCATAATTTCCCTATCAAACTTCAACTTATATTGATAGCGATTTTTAGGTATTGCTCATGAAAGCCTCGCTTTTAAAATGAAGATGCTATAACCTTCCAGTCTAGTCCTAGCTGCAAAAGGGCCATGCGATGCATGTCTGTAGCTCCTTCGAAGCCCTGCTCAACAAACTCACCGAGCAGCGGATTCAAGCAATGGCTTCCATTATCAAGGACGTGGGCTTCGTTTGTCTGGAAGGCGTCTTTTCGCAGGCGAACGTGAACGAAGCGCGTCATCAGGTTCAAAAGCTTGTAGATGCAGCGAACGGGGAATATGCCGGAAGTCAGGGGGGCGAAGGCCTCACGGGAGCCATTCTGCAAGAATTAGCCTCGTCCGAGGCCTTCCTGCGGCTTTGTCGGAAATTATGCGGCCATCAGGGCATAACACCTCGTGAAGGAGCGCCGGTAAAGCAGATCCTGCGCTGCCTGTCGGGAAGCAGCGGATTCGAGCACTGCTACTATTTCCATTACGATTCTTACGAACTTACCGCCTTGGTGCCCATCATGATCCCGACGGAGGGCCGGACGGGAGATCTTATTATCATTCCCAACGCGCGCCCGCGCCGCCGCAGCTATGTGTTGAATGCGATAGACAAGGCTTTTCTCGAGAGGGTCGGCGGGCAGGCGTCAGCCAGACGACGCGCATCACGATCCGATGTGGCGCTGCGGGTGAAGCTGGAACCAGGCAATCTGTATTTCTTCAACGGCAACCGCTCACTTCACGCGAACGAAGACACTGATCCAAAGACCATCCGCGCAACCCTCCTGATCCATTTTGCGGAAACACACCACGATCATTGGCTGCGCAAGATACGTGCCGAAAGTAGACGTCGAGCTACAGCCTGACAATGTCAAATCAAGGATGATGGGCAGGATGCCCCGGATCAGCAGGCGCTCGCGGAAGCGGTCATCATCGTAGCCCTGGCCTGCCAGCAGCGCCTTGGGCATGGCGACGGGGATTCGCATCAGTGGCTTGGCGGCGGTGTAATCAGAGGCCTCGCCGCCGGTCAGATGAAGCCGAGAGGGCGTCCCTGATTGTCTGAGCGGGCGTGGATCTTGCACGTAAAGCCGCCGCGTGATCGACCAAGAGCATTCGCACAAGCCCCTCTTTTCCACCCGCCGCCGAGGCATGGTCGAAGGCTACAAACCGGACCGTTGGGACCTTATCGGCGCGGCTGCTTGCCACGCAGGCGCTGCCATTTTCCTATTTGGCCCACGAGCATCATAAACTGGCGTCAACCTCCGCTCCCCGAGACTAGCCTGTCGTTAGGACAATCTCTTGCGACCGTCAAAGCAGACGTTGAGGTTTCGCAGTGAAAGGCGCTTCAGCGCCGATCCGACGGCGTATAGGAGCCATCCGGGTCAATTACTGGCGGGTTCTAGTAGGACTTCTCGTTTCCGCGCTGTGAGCGCGTCTGCAAGGGTTTGGGCGGGTTAGGCAGCAAGCGCGCGATAGACGCTTGCCCTTCCGATCCCCAGGCGCTTCGCAATCTCGGTTGCGCCGATGCCCTGCTGGTGCAGCTGACGCACCGCGGTGACATCCACCGATGGCTTGCGCCCCTTGTAGACACCAGCTGCCTTAGCCCTTTCGATGCCTTCCCGTTGCCGTTCGCGGCGTATGTCGGCTTCGAATTCCGCAATCGAGGCCAGCATACCGAGCAGAAGTTTCCCAGTGCTGGTCGCGGTGTCGAGCCCACCCTGTTGCAGACACTGGAAACCCGCACCTTTATCGCTCAGCTGCTTCATGATCGTGTGCAGGTCGCTTGCTGAGCGCGCGAGACGATCAAGTCTGGTAATGACGAGCACATCACCTTCGCGCACGAATGAAAGCGCATCGGTCAGCTCTGCGCGTTGCTGCATGCTGGTCCCGCTGCGCTTCTCTGCAAAGATCTTCTCGCAGCCTGCCGCTGTCAGCGCATCGACCTGAAGATCGAGCGACTGCCCCACCGAACTTACACGAGCGTATCCAACGAGCATCCCCGGCAACCCCTGTCTCATTAGCTTCTAGAGCATTCAGGTATGCTGTCCCAGAAACGCGGAGTCAACCCTATTGATACATGCGGGGGTGCGACCACCGTGTCTCGCCGGTGTGTCTCGCGAGGGTATACCGAATTGCGACAGCCTCAACGCCGACAGATGTCAATGACGATGCAGCTGGACCGCGATTTCTGAACTGCTATCCTCATGCTGGCCACGCTCGCACGCACGTGCCGTTGCAGCTGGACCGCGATTTCTGAACTGCTATCTTGAAGCTCCAGCCTGGCCGTTTCACGTCTTGCAGCTGGACCGCGATTTCTGAACTGCTAGCCTACGCGCATTCCACGGTGTGCAGCTGGACCGCGATTTCTGAACTGCTATCCTCGCGGCCTGTCGCGCCGTACATTGCGTTGCAGCTGGACCGCGATTTCTGAACTGCTATCCTTCGCGACTCGCGACTGGCCACGCTGCAGTCGTTGCAGCTGGACCTGCGATTTCTGAACTGCTATCCTTCGCATGCGCAAGTGTGCCGGCTCGACTGCGGTTGCAGTTGGACCGCGATTTCTGAACTGCTATCCTCGCTCGCCGAGCTACATGCGTCACATGCGTATGTTGCAGCTGGACCTGCGATTTCTGAACTGCTATCCTCCGCGTCCGCCGGTGCCGCTGCATCGCGTTGCAGCTGGACCTGCGATTTCTGAACTGCTATCCTGCGCATGGCGCAACTATGTCGACACGTGCTGATGTTGCAGCTGGACCTGCGATTTCTGAACTGCTATCCTCATCGCGCAAGTGCAGCGATGAATCTGGCAGTTGCAGCTGGACCGCGATTTCTGAACTGCTATCCTGCGCGGTCAGCATAGTGGCGGCCTGACTCGTTGTTGCAGCTGGACCGCGATTTCTGAACTGCTATCCTCGCATCAGTTCGCACGCTGCCGCGTGGTTGCAGCTGGACCGCGATTTCTGAACTGCTATCCTCTTCGACGCTCCGACAGGCATCGCTGCTCGACGGTTGCAGCTGGACCGCGATTTCTGAACTGCTATCCTCGGCAGACTCGCGATGCCATGCCGTAGTTGCAGCTGGACCGCGATTTCTGAACTGCTATCCTCTGCGCTGCGCGTGGACGATCGCTGCTCCGTTGCAGCTGGACCGCGATTTCTGAACTGCTATCCTCCGACTCGAACGCCAACACAGTTGCAGCTGGACCGCGATTTCTGAACTGCTATCCTGCCCCGATCTCGCTCATCCGGATAGTGTTGCAGCTGGACCGCGATTTCTGAACTGCTATCCTCGATGTTTCATCATAGTCTTTGAATACAAAGGCTTTTGTGGAGCATCGAGAGCAGGAAAACGGCGTCACTTAGCATCAAAATAGTGCAAGCTGGCCGGGATTTTTGCGCTGGCGACGACGTGACTGGCCGTTGAAGCGTATGATGTTCTCATATTGCCGGTCCGTGAAACCTAGAATGTGAATGTCGCCCTTGTCAGGCAAATTGCGTTCGATCCGCCTGACATAAGCTTCGATATTGTTCCTTGCCGGAACAGAAACGAGCATAGATCGAAAACTGGCTCATTTCAAAGCCTTCATCGAGAAGATATTCGCGAAATTTGGTCGCCGCCCTGCTCTCTTCCTTCGTGCCGACCGGCAAATCGAACATCACCAGAATCCACATCAGTCGATATCCGCTAAGATGGTCCGCTCGTCTTCACCGCGTGTCGCCATCGGGAACATGGCGGGCGATGGTGTCCAGCGAACGGTGTGGGCGGTTTGAAGATGGCCAATTTGACGCGCCCCTGTTCGAAACTGGCCGCGAACGATTGGGCAAGGCGCTGGACAGCAAAGGTCGCAGGCGTGTTCGAGCCTTCTAGATCGAGGTCAGCGGCTAAGTAGCGCTGCAAGACGAGCCTTTGCCACGCGTCCAGTTTGCCAGCACCTTCTTCGACCATCTGATGGACGGCCCTGTCAACGAGCGGTCGGAAAGGCTCGACCAGATCGTCCGCTAATGCGAAAGCGTTCAGACGGTTAGCATGATGCAGGCCGATCGTGGGGTGCAAACCGGCGGCGACATGGATCGCGCCACCAGCAGCGCGCATGACGGTATAGCCGTAGTTCAACAGGGCGTTAGCCCCTTCGGCATCGCGATCGCGCCGAAACTGCAGCCCAGCAAAGCTGGCCAATAGCGGCGTGCAGCCTGCGCTTCGCGTTGGCCGTGTCTCCGGATTTCACCCGCTCCGCCATGAGCAGCAGCGCCGCCCCTCGCTCTCGCCCCAGCGCGATGAGCAACTGCCCTGATTGCGAATCTTCGCTTGCACCACCGATTGCCATGCACGTTTGCGAAAGGGGAGAGTTGCACACATTGTGCGCGGAACCTTGCGTTCTGGGCATGATGGCCTTCCACCGGAACCATCATGGCCACACGGCGCGTGATTGGCAGCGCACAGCACCATCATAGCGCCGCGCTCAGCGAGTTTGACGACAAGACTGGTGGTCCAGGTGACGCCGTGAGCATGGACGATGACCGCAGCGATATCATTCAGCGCCACCCGGCCGATTTCCTCGCGATCCAGGTGACGATCAGCAGACCGCGATGGGCGGACAAGTTCTGGACACCTTGTCAGTCGCAGATATCGACGATCCGGTCCATGTCGACAGATCAACCAACCTCCCCCATGCTCTCTTTTTGAAGAGGGCACATCAACAATTTCGAAGTAAACAACATAGTTAACCGGAGGGTTTCGGTCGCGCGGGCCTGGGTATTCGGTGAGATATGGCCTAATTCGTCCGCGCGCACTTGACGGGCCTTCATCGTTCTTCAAAGCCCCCGCCATCCCGACGTACTCACATACTTGAATGGATCGTTCCAGTTCCGATCTCGCGCCTTGAATGGGCCAGCTTCATTATGGGGCGCGAGCTATCGGCCGTTCCGCCAAACTTTACTACGCGCATGATCTCCGCTCACCCCGGTCCAAGCTCCACCGCCAGGAGAATCGTTCCGCCGCAAGCTAAGCACTTTCTTCGGCCGCCGGGGTGAGGGCGGGGCTCGATCAAACGTGCTGATGCGCATCGAACATCGGATGATGCTGGATCGCTCTACCCCGTCCCGGTTCTTCCACTTGGTCACCCATTTGCCATCTGGCATGCGCCAGACGTCGAAGCGGGCATTGGCATCGCCCTTCACTGCCTTGAAGGCGCGGCCGTTCCGGTCGCGGATCGGTATCACGCTGAGCGCCTCGGTCAGTCGAATACGGCGGATGCCTTTGTAGGGGCCGTCGCGTCTGGCAAAGTCGCGCAGCGCTTTCTCGAATTCTTTGCCGCTGGTGCCGTGGGTTGCGGCGTATAGCGCCTTTCGCAGATCTTCGTCAGGAATCCGCTCCGTTTCGGCTAGATCAGCCGGTTTCAGGCTTAACAGCGGCTCTGCGTGTAACGACTATCGGCAAGCCCTTGTCATTGGTGCGCCCGGTCAGGCCGTAAGCGGTTTCGTTGTGCAGGCGGCCCATGTAATATCTTTATCCTTGCGCGGCGCTCCTTTACGTCCATGATCGGGCTTGAAACTCACCGTGGCGGCCAACACCTTCTCGCGCAACTCTTCGCGGAAGCCATCCCACGGTAGCGGAAGATCGGCGAATTGGCGGTCCAACTTCTGCTCTTCTGCGCGACCTGCTGCAGTGGCGATTTTTTGTATCATCGCGGCGTCGGTCGCACCAACGACCGCAGCATCTATCGCGTGATGGCGATGATCAAGCCGGTTCTTTGGGGCGCTGCTGTGCTCGTTGTCGACCCAGTTATGATCAGGCAGAATTGCGTTTAGTCCCCATAGACGACGAAGCATGGCCGTCATCCGTCCGGTCACGGCATAAACCCGCCGCCCTTCATCCGGCGAATAAAGGCAGCCGAGATATTTCGCCGCAAGGCGCGAAAGATACTGCGTGTCGCTAAGCTGGCGGGCGATGAAGCCGCCGTCGCGTTCCACCCGCTCCATGGCATCGGGGCCGAAGCGCCACTGTTTGGATTTGTGCAGCCGCGCGACTTGGTTTTGGATGATCGGCCACCAATTCGGATCGTCGCCTCGCCATTCCCACGGCGTCCTGTTGCCCTTCATCCTGTTGCAGTGTGTATGGCTGACGATCTTGTTTCCCACGCTGTCGTCAAGGCAGCGCGAATATGGAATGATATGATCGGTATCGGCCGATCCATTCATCAACATGTCAACCGAAATGGTATCGCCGCAGTATGGGCAACAACGATCGAGCGGATTGGCGGGATTGAGCTGCTCCCAAATGCGCAGCAACATACGATTTCCGCCGCTGTCGCGCACGCCGATCTCTGCCAGTTTCTCCCCGCGCGCAACCGCCTCGTCTGTGGTCCGTTTGATGCGACGATTATGCTCGGCCTTCTGCTTCTCATTAAGCTTCAATTCGCGCGCTAATTCGACGTAGACGAAGTCCGGCCGTCCGTATCGGCGCGTAATTGCGTTGATCAGCCTACGTAACTGATTGAGGCCGATGTGAACCGTTGGGTTCGTGATCTTGCCCCAGTGGCGTTCTTGATCATCAGCATAATCTTCCTTTCCCGGCGCAATGTCGCGAGCAAGGATTTCGCCGTAATAGGGCAATTCCGCATGACATTCGCCATCGCGGAAATCGCTGTGGTGAAAGCCGGCGCGGCTCGCCGCCTCGGCATAAGTCACCACATCGACCTTGAGCTGTTCTAACAGCGCAATCGTCGCGACTTTGCCAAAGCGGCCATGCCCTTCCGGCATATGGGCATTGGCTATCGCTTTTGCGGCATCTGGCTCGACCCTTTGTTCGGATTGCAGCCAAGCCAGCAGTGCGTCGGTGTCTTCATCAGCCAAGAGCCGGTCGATGATCGCCCACTGTCTGTCGGTCGACATGGCCGCCCACTCCGAACCGAAGCACCTCTTGTCCATTAGCGTGGCGCGCACCTCGTCGCCGATAAGATCCGTGCGGTTCTCGCTTTCCTTGTTGAAACGCTCACCTTCCTTGAGCTTGATCAACTTACGCAGTGTTGGATCGAACTTGACCTTCTTCTTGTCCTGCAACTTCAGGATCAGCGCGTCGCGCTCGTCGAGGGTCAACTTACGGGCAGGGCCGCCTGCCGTAACCACTTCAAGCTGGTTGACCTCTTCATAGAGTTGGCGCTGCTGGAACAGCGGGTGCGCCTTTGGCAAGCGTTGTTCGTCTTCGGGAATTCCATACCATCCGGCGAAGCTGCACTTGCCGACAACTTGCGGCTTCAGGGGGCGCTGAAAGAAGATCACTCGGTGTATCGCGGCTCTCGCTTCATCGGTCAGGATGGCGGGATGATGCGCCGCCTGCGCGTCCCAGATCCTGGTCGAATTCATCCTCGTAATGCCGACGGTCGGGATAGAAATCGTAGCTGTCAGTATCGGGCCGGATTTGCACGCGCCTAGTCTCGCCCTGGTCCGGGTTTCGCATATTCAGGAATTGGCCCAGCGTGCGAGCTCCGGCTTCTGCCATCGCTTGGTCGAGCGCCTTGGTGCCGCTGGCGATTTTACCGTCTTCGTTTTCCCTGGCGACCCGGTCCGCCTTGCGATTCGACTTAAAGCCGCGGCGTTGGTTCAAATGGAACAACGCGCGTCCGATCTGGTGCGGCGCGAGCTTCTCCGAAAGGGCGCGGTTGCGCAGGCCATAAGGATCATCGCTATGCAGCTCCTTCGCTTGCCGGTTGTCCGCCGGAAGCAAACCCCGGTTCACCAACAGCTCGACAAGCGCCGAGCGCCGTCCGAGATACCGATCCCGCCGCCGACGCATGCTGCGCGCAAGCCTTCGCTTTTCGGCAAGCGGCCTACCTTCCGTTCCCGCTTTCGGAGGTTCTCGCCCGTCGGAGAATATGCGAACGCCGATGTCGCGGATGCTATCCCCATCATAGAGGCACCATCCAATCGAGTTAGTTCCAATATCAAGCCCAAGGCGCGTGGACATTTGCTTCCCCCCCCCCCCAAATCGGCGCAAGGAAAAGCAATTGCACTTCTTCTTTTTCGCGTCTATCCCAGTTCCTTCAGAAATCGCAGGTCTGGTCCGTGAACAAGCAATCGAGTTGCACCAAATAAGGCGGGGGCTACGGCCCCCGCTTTTCATTCTGCGCTCCTGGGTTTTGACCGCACTTAGCGTGCGACATTATACTGTTGCACCGAACCGGCACCTCAGTTCGATGCAAGGTTCTTAACGCCGCCTACCGCGCCGTTGCCTCATGTGTCGGTGGGTAGATGTGCCAACCTTCCTCTGCCGACCAGCCGCCGATGCCGCTGATCCCGGCGTCCATTTCTTCGCGCAAGATCGTTTCGGGACCTGTCAGCATCCAGCGTGAGCGCCGGCGAACCTTGAAGCTCTTCGATCTCGGCTTGTCCCAATGATGAAGCCACTGCAGGAAGATAGTCGAAGCCATGACCTCGTCGATCGCGAAGACGATGCCGACCTCGTCATCATCGGCTTCGATGACGAATAGACGCACGTTGGTCTCAGGCGGTCCCAGAGGGCCCCTGAGGGCAGCCTCAGGCGCTTCGACGGCCCATCCGTCACGATGACCTAGCCAAGCTCCTACACCGGCCTCTCCGCGCTCAACAGCGCGTTTCCATTGGGGGCGGTCATCGAGCCACCCTGCTTCGCAGATTTCGCTTCTGATCACCGGCGGCGGGTTCTCACCGCGATGGGAATGTGACCAGCGCCGTTGCAGGTCCTGCGCGGCTTGAAGGGAAGCTGCGAACACCGTGAGCGGCATGACGCTACCCTGGAACCAGAAATGGAATACGTTGAGTTTCATGTTTTGACCTCGTCGTTGTTGTCGATGAGATCATCATGCAGTCTGCTTCAGATGGATGCGGGTGGCTAATGCGGTGGTCGCTCATTCCCAGCGACAAGCCAACCGCTTCAGTCGAGCCAAGTGGGCCCTGACGCCCCTCAGACACCCCTTACAGCGCGAAAGCGTGAAAGTAGCTGGTTGGCTGCATACGTCGTCGTAATCGCGCTCTGGCGAGCCCTGAGAGCCCCTTAGAGAATTACCGGTCGCGCGCTTAATACCTTGGGTTGGATGGCGGCCTTATCGCCACTCCTCGATTGCACCCTCTCCATCGCGGATCAAATTCCAGAACTGCCGTGTTTCTCCGTTCAATCCTTGGGACATGGCAAGCCTGCCATCACCCAGCTCTCTGCTAACCTTCTTGGCGTTGCGGAAAGCGTAGTCGACCCATTCGGTGTTGAAGAAGATTCCATAAGGCTTGCGCCACCAGAAGTTGCGTTTTAATCGAGCCGCTTGTTTCCGCAATTCTGGGGCCACTGCCGCCAGACGCAGCCTTCAGCGCTTTCTTGATCAGCAACTTCGCAGCTTCTAGTTCAGCCGCGTCTTTCTGCCCGCTGTGGGCCAGCCGCCTTAACCTTCTCGACCCCTCGCCGCAGGTGGGGATTGGTGCTGGCCTGAGTTCAATGCATCCGTGGGCATGCGGCCGGGTAAAATCGCCGGCAGTGGTCAGGTCTTCCATGACAAAGAAAAACCATGGCTCTTTCCCCATACCAAATCGCCGCTTGAGATGGCGCTGCATAGAATTCCGAAGTCCGACCTTGAGGTCCTTTCCTTGGCTGATCCATTGAGCACGCAGGTCATCATGGATATGCAGCTTGAAAGCCATGTATCCGCGATCACCCAGGACCATGGTAGCCATCTGAACCTTCATCCATGGAGTTAGATCTTTCCACCTGGGAACTCTCTTCCCGTGAACCTTGCTAAGGGGGAATCCATTTCCCCTGTATCTAGTATATAATGTTGCCGGATCTCGTAGGCGCCCTCGACGTCCCGGCCTGCCAATGTTGCTGCGGACCAAAACCTTGAGTTTCTCGAGGATTGCGGCATCTCGCCGGATCGCCGGACTGCCGAGCTGCAGATCAATTCCAGCGTCAACTTTCTTCCGCTTCGGGCTAACTTTCGATATCTGCAATCTCGCGCTTTCGTTTCTCGTCAGACGTCTCTCAAGACCGGTGTCGAAGCGGGTCACCGCCCACTTCTCAGTTCAATCACACTCTCGTCGGCAGCTTCAGACCGTCGAAGCGGCACCCGCGAATAGCGGGATAGGTTTCTTCACGAGGAATCTCTTTTACATACCTCTTGTCGAGCGCGAACTTCTCATGGCCGACAACCTCGTGGATGTAGTTGACAGGCAGTCCCCAGCGAGCACGGCCGAGCATTGTTTTGAAGGCTCCGCGGAACGAGTGAAAGGTCAGTTCGCGCCGAGCCCGCGGGTAGAATCCCTTCCATAACCTTCGGGATA
Organism: uncultured Alphaproteobacteria bacterium; assembly: GCA_963752785.1. Classification (GTDB taxonomy): domain Bacteria; phylum Pseudomonadota; class Alphaproteobacteria; order Sphingomonadales; family Sphingomonadaceae; genus Croceicoccus. The sequence goes on along the minus strand of CAVVZE010000007.1, from coordinate 2,459 downwards.
AGAGTTTGGTCGAACGATCTGATAACCGAACCATTCGACCATGCTGGCTCCTCGCTGCTCTGCAATCCGGCTGGCGCTTCCCAGTCTGGGAACAGGCGCTCCTCACCAAGGGAAAGGATACGTTCAACATAGCGATCGAAGCCGAGTTCGAGCAGTTGGTCTAGGATCGGCACGGAACGTTGGTATCCGCCCTTGGTCGAGCCAAATTTGTTATCGCGGATACGGACATGAGGGTATTGGTGATCCAGTCGAACCTCGCTCGTTGAGAGGCTGCCCAGTTCGCCCGCCCTACTTAAGCCGGAAAAAAGTGCTAGGACTGGAGCCCAGAAGTAAACGCCATCGTGCAGGTGGTTACCAGGCTCGTGAAGCTGACTTTCCGACCTGCAACCGCTGGACCCACGGGTAACTGAACACTTTGTTTAACTCGTCGACAGAGAAGGGGCGCTTCTCAGGCATTAACGCTGCCGGTTGCTGGTCGCAGAAAGCTTCAGCCTTAATTTTCTCAGCCGGATTTGGTCCATCGTAGACGCCTGTATCCCGCGCGTGATTTATCGCCGCACGCAGGAGGCCAAGCTTCTTCGTTAGTGTCGCAGCGGACAAAGGTCGCTGCACGCTGCCATGCTTCCCGCCTATCAACCGACTACCCTGATCCTGGCAAAAGCGTAGAAAGTGGTCCCTCTTGATCTCGTCGAGAGGAAGGTCACCGATCAAGGCCATAAAGTCCCGCGCAGCACCTTCGACTTCATTTCAAGTCCGCCGCTTCTTCCGTCTTTGGGCATAGGCTTCGACGATCTTCGAGAAGTCCGGCGCCTTTGTGCGAGTTGCAGGCTAGGCCAGTATCACCCCCTGTCTGCCTTCGATAATTTCTCCAACTTCGCGATAGCCCGCCAGCAAACCGTCTCTCACCGCCCTCCTCACCAACAGAAGTGCGTCGCTTTCATCGGGTGCATCAAGATTTTCGCTCTGGATCAGCGCGCGCGCATTTTCATCGATGTTAAGCCACGGAAGCTTACTCGGAGCATAGTCGACCAGAACTGCTTTGATCTCCTTCGCGTCCGACAGGAAATCATAGGCCAGCCGATCGAACTCTTCCCTCAAGGCAGGGTCATCGTTTTCCCTCAATGCCGAGGCTAACCGGAAGGGTTGCACCGTTCGGCGATGGTAGTCCGCGCTAATCTTGCGCAATGTCGTGTCTGTAACTGGTCTTGGGCTCACTGTCGGCCGTCGTGCGAGGGGCGAGGACGGTGCCTTGCCACGAGCTTTCGCAACGAGGTTCATATACCGACGCTCTTCTTCAGCGGCGCGCTCGAGTGCCTCAGTGTGATCTTTCGTGAACAGGCTGCGGCGATAGACTGCGATCGACTGAAAGTAGGTCTCGAACGCACCCGGTGAGCGCACAATGTCGGCAGGAATACGCTTCCTGTATTGATAGACCCCGTTGCGCGTGGGGGTGCCCCCGTGTCGATTTCCGCGCCATTGTCCAAGCTTTGTATCACACCAATGTATCACGCCAATGCGCCAATTATCCCTTCACGTCAATGAGCTAGAGCGCTCAATATGTTGACTTTCGCGGATTTCGAACCCAGCAGGGCTCACCATTGCTATGCAAAAGCGGAAGCTCCCCCCAGAAGAACCGGCTCCGGTCATCGATCTGCAACGGGAGTTCTGGCCTTCCGGCAGATCCGGCCGCCATTATCGGCTGGCGACGGAACATTCCCAGATTGAGATCCTTGAGTATTTGCGGGTTCGTCTTGAATTCAATGACTTAATTTTGGTACGCCTAACCCAAGTTAACTTCGTCCAGACTTGCAAGGAATGAAGGTGACCTGTTAGATACTCTGAGGGGCATCATCTTTGGACATCGCTGGACTGATTGGCAGCCTGTAGCAATTTGTCAGGGGCGGCACTTGTCGAATGGCAGGTCCGAATGGTGGGGTATGAAGGTTTCGCAGAGTGCCTTTCCAAAGCGGGTTCGCAAACTTGTCGCGTAACTGATGCCGATTTCACTTCAGCCGTAAGCTCGCTCGCTGGCAGGCTTTCATTGTTCGGTGTGCATGTGGATGCCGGCATCCTCTTCCCTGCGGTTGAACGGGTGGCCGCAATTCCGCGCGACCAGCCGATCTGGGCGGAGCGTGACCACAGCAACCGCATCTTCGTTCTTGAAAGCGGCTTTGCTTTCGCTTTCAGCCTTTATCCCGATGGTCGCCGCCACATCGGCGACATTTTCGCGTCCGGCGCGCTTTGCAATTGGTCCAGCGTCTGGGGCGGCATGCTGGTGGAAGACGTCATTTTCCAGGCACGGTCGCGGGTAATCGTTCTCGATCGCGGAGCGCCTTCTGGATTTGATCGCCGACCAGCGGCCATTACGCGAGGCGATTGAAAAGCATGAACATGCGCGCTGTCACCGCAGGCAGCAGCGGTGCCGCGGCTTGATTGCCTTGCCGGCAGCCGAGCAGCTA
>CAVVZE010000006.1:0-148381 GCA_963752785.1 uncultured Alphaproteobacteria bacterium | reverse complement strand
CCTGATCACCGCAAGCTTCCTGGCCACGGCAACGCGTGCCTTCAGGAACCCAACCCGCTGAGCCAGCTCGAGACCCCAGGTGCGAAGTCGGCTTTCGATCTCAATCCTGCAAAGTAGCACTGTGGCTGCGGTAATCAGGTGCATCCGTGTCAGCTTGTTCCCGTGCCGACTGATACGCCCCCGGCGTGAAGTGGCGCCTGACTGATATAGGGTCGGGGTCAGACCCAAATATGCTCCAACGTCACGGCTCCGCTCAAATCGATATGGATCGCCGATGGCACTGTAGAACGAAAGCGCGATCACAGCTCCGACGCCGGGGATCGTCTGGAAATTGCGCATGTAGGATTCTTCGATGCGATGTCGCGCATCTGCCGGTCAAGCGCGGAAATCTGCTCTCTCAGAGCCTCGGAAATCTCGACGAGCGGTTGCAGATTGACCCCGATTTCAAGCCCGCGCTGTCGCATCTTTCGTACCTGGTCGTTCACCTCAGCGGCTAGCGCACCCCTTCCATTCAGGAGTTTCACGTTGCCACCGTATAACCTGAAAATCGATTGGATGAGCGCATCCGTCCTGGCGCGGTTTTTCAGCATTGTTCTCCGAACATTGATCAGGGTTCGGATATTCTGATGTTCCATTGGCTTTACGAAAACCTGCGACCCCATCGATCGAGCAAGCCGCCCGAGCTCTGCGAGCCCTCGAGCATCGTGGACATCTGTTTTCTGTCGCCTGATTGCCAGGAACTTGCTCGATTTGCGTACATCGACCACCTGAACAGGAAATCCGAATGAACGCAGTTCTCGAACCATCTGGGTGCCATTGCCGGCCTCGATCGTGAGGCACTGCGCTGCCTCGACGCCAAACCTCCGCAGCATATCTCTGATGGGTCCAGATTTCGTTTCGCATATCGCTTCGAAGAGGATCCCGCCCTCTGCGTCGATGAGGCAAACGGCCGTTTCGAGATGCCCCGCATCGAGCCCCACCCAGTAGTGCTGATAAGGCAACCACCGCCTCCTTCGAAACCTGTCCAGAAAGCCCAACCTAGGTTGGGCCGCGCAACTCGCCGAGTAGGAATTGTCCGCTCTGGCGTGATAGTGGAATAGGATATGCTAGGAGTGGATAGGATGACCCCAAGGCAAGTGCTTGATGATTTGATCCGCGAGCGGGAAGAGACCTACGCCGCGGTTTCGCGTCTGCTTGGCCGAAACTCCGCCTATATCCAGCAATATATCAAGCGCGGCACGCCCGCGCGTCTTGATCAAAGCGACATCGCTCAGCTGGCTTTGCATTTCGATGTTCCGGCCAAACTGCTCGGCGGAAAAGAGAGTGCTTCAACTCCGCGACGTTCGGTCATCACTGTGCCGGTCATCGAGGCCAAGGGCCTAGAAACTCCACAGGAACGCTCCCGTATCGTCGATGAAGCCTGGCTAAGACGCCTATGCAACAGGCCTGCAGGTTTGGCGATCTTACCCATTGCTGGTGAGGCTATGCAGCCGACCCTGCAAAACGGCGACGAAGTCATAATCCAAAGGTTGCGCTCTCACGATGCCCTTCACGACGGGCTCTACGCGGTCCGGGGATCGTCAGAGACGTTCGTCAGGCGGATCGCTCTGGACCCGACTAAAAATCGCATTTCTGTCCTGACCGACCATCCCGCTTATCCTAGCTGGAACGGTGTTCAGCGAAAGGCGATCAATGTCGTCGGCAGAGTGATCTGGATTGGTTCTCAGGTGTCGTGAGTGGGAGCTATGCCGCCTGCGACAAACGCCAACTTGCGCAGTGAATGCCCACTGCTCGGGGTAAGTCGAACGGTTTGCCGCGATCAAATTTCCGCTCATCGCAAAGGTCCCAAGCTGGGGGTATTGCAGGGGGTATTTTTGGTGAAGCCGATAGAGAAATGGTCTTTTAACAGCTGGTTAAATGGAGTTAGTGGATCCCTCCTCCGCTACCAAATCTTTCGATTTGCACGGCTTTCCTTATTCGGTAACGCTCGTCGGCGTTTGTTCGTCGTTCGTCGAATGAACGGCGCCGACGGATGGTTCGCGCGCTAAGCGTCATCGATGCTTCGAACCTTGCTATTTGCGGCGACCCTTTGCGTCGCGGTGCCAGCCCACGCGGAAGACTTTTGGTTCGGGGGGACAGGCTTTTCCTGCCGGTCGAGATGAACGGGGAGCAGGTCGATGCATTGCTGGATAGCGGCGCGGAACTGACAATCGTCGACACGCGGTTTGCGGCAAGGATCGGCCTTGTGGGCGCGAAAACGGTCGAGGCGCGTGGAACGGGAGCCGCCACGACGCAGGCCGATCTGGTGGAGAATGTCTCGATTCTTGCGCTGGGGCGGCAAGTCGGGATCCCGCTGGCTGCCATAATGAACCTGTCCGATATCGAGGCTCGTCTCATAGGCGCTCCTCTGCCGGTCATCCTTGGCCGCGAATTGTTCGATGCGGGCAAGATCGCGATCGACATTGAGGCGTCGCGGATCGCCTGGCTTCCCGGCGATCATCCGGTCGAAGGCGTGAGACTGCCTCTCACATCCGCCCACGGGGTCGAGACGATCCCGGTGGAGTTCGGCGAAGGGATCAATGTCCAGGCAGACTTCGACCTGGGCAACGGAACGGGACTGCTCATCTCCTCGGAGCTGTCTGACCGGCTCGGGCTGAGACCCGTCGGGGTAGAGCCCGGCGGGGGAATTGGCGGCGCGATTGGCCGGCCGGTCGTCTATGTGCCTGAACTGAGTATAGCCGGGAGGATTTTTCGGCACGTCAGGGCGCACGTCTCGGACGATATGCAGGTGCCCGCAAACGTCGGCGTGGGTCTTCTCCGCAATTTCCGCATCGTGACGGATTATCCGAACCGCCAGCTGTGGCTGCAGCCAAGAACCTGAAGGCTGCATACCGGATGCGGGGCCCGCATGCCGGTGGTGATGTCCCTCCCGGGTTTTGAAAGAAGCCGCGAGGATGTTCGTGCCGATCGGGGCGCGCAGCCATCAACCCGGAGCGGCAAAGATGGTCGAGTAACGCGCCAACCTGTTCCATGCGAACCGGGAATAGGGCTCGTTGCCGAAATAGTGGCGCCACCAGAATGTCGGGATGTGACGCCGGGAATACTCGTAGATTTCCTTCACCTTGTAATCCAGCGGAACAAGGGCTGCCGCCCTGGTCAGCTCTGATCGCATGTCCAGCTCCATTCCCTCGATGAACAGAAACGCGCCCGGCTTCAGCAGTTTCAGGACACTGGCGAACGCCTTGCGAGCCATGTCCGGGGGGAGGTGGAACAGAACATTCTGGACAAGGACAATATCGGCCGGCCTGAACCGATCGGCGATCTCCGGCGCCAGCAGGTCGGCCTGCTCGAAGCTGACCAGCGCTTGGATCTCAGGCTTTACGACATAGAGGTCATCGATCAGGTCGAATGTACGGCTGAGGAAGTCCTCCGGGACCGGCAATCCCTGCGTGACTTCGCTCAGCGAGTAGGCCGCCTTCTCGGCGTGCCGCACGGTGTGTTCGTGCAGGTCGGACGCCCTGATCCGGAAATCGAGGTCCGGTCGGCGTGATCTGATCTCCGAGGCGAGGGTGTAGGCCTCGGCCCCGTTCGAACCGGCGAGCACCAGAATGGAAAGTGGATCGGCACCTTTTTCCTGCAGCCGGGAGAGCACGGGGCCGCACAGCGCCTCAAGCTGGGGCGGTGACCGGTAGAAGCTTGTGTAGCTGTGCGAATTGCTGCGAGGGCAGCGAGCGCGCAGGGCCCGTTGCCGCATGCGGCCATAAGGCACCAGGATGAAGCCGATAAGCCAGTCCTTGCCCACATGGCGGTAAAGCCGGCGCGCGATGATCCCGGCAGGCTGCGCACCTGCCATCATGCCGCTTCCACCAACGCACATTCTGCCCGGCCGGTGGCGACCACGACGCCGTCCTCGCTTTCGATGACGAGGCTGCAGTGGGCGGCCGGTCCGTCAATCGTTGCCGTGCCCCTGCAGCGCAGCTCTTGCCCCGGATGCGCGCTGCTCAGGACCTTCCATGAAAGCTTGCGAACGGTGCCGTTCCGGCCCAGCCATTCTTCCAGCATCGCGGCGAGATAATTGCCGAGAAGTGCCCGCTGCACCACCACGCCGCGGTGCCCTTCCGCGATTGCCGCATCCTTGTCGTAGTGGATTTTGTGCCGGTTCCACGTCACGGCGCTGAAGCTGAAGATCTGGGTGGTCGTCGGCGTGACGGAAAGTTCCTGGACCAAGTCGTCGATGTTGGGAAATGATCTGGCCGGCATCAGTCCTGCCTCTTGATGTATGTCGCCAGTTCCCGGGCGACAGTTTCTCCGGTCGCGTCGGAAAAGCAGGTTTCCACCTCGACCAGGTAGAGGACGCCGCTGCGCCCTTTCCTGGCAGAAATGTTCCTGATCGAGGATCGGATCGTGACGAGCTCTCCAGCGCGCAGCTTGCGGAATATCTCGTACTCGCTGCTTCCGCCGACCGTGCGAGTTGCGGGGATCGGTACATCGAGTTCCCTGGGCGATCCGTCGGGGGGAAGCTCTTCTAGTGGCAGCGCCTCATACGTCAGCGCCTGCGTGAACAGGAGCGGAGCCTCGATCTCGTCGCCGATGCGCTTGAACGGACAACCGCTTGCCTGTGCAAAGCGGATGATCTCCTGCTCGGTCACATAGTGGCTTCGCTCTCGCGTCGATCCGATCAACGAGGCTGCTTTTCCCAGGACCTGAGTGCATTCCATTGCCCTACCCCGCAAGCATGCTCCTGAAAAGGAAAGCATAACCACTTCACGGCTTATCGAATGCCTGGTGGTATTGCTTGCAGCTTGTGGTCAGCCGCGCGAATTGGCCATAGGTAATTAGGGGTGACTACTGGAAACTGAGAAGAATGGCACGCTGTCGCCAGTGCAGGTATAAAGAAGCCGGATGATTTGCAGACCTTGGGATAGTCGTCTGCAAGTCCGGGCTCGGGGGAGCCAGCGAGACGGGGGCGGGGCAATGACCAGCAGGATTGATGGAGCAGGTGAGGGGAATCCCGGCATCAGCGGCATGAACATCTATGTTCCGGCGCTGCGGGTGAATTTTGAAGACTGGTGTGAGTGGTCGGGGCAGGACTGGCGCAGAATACAGGCTACGGTCGGTAAAAGTTACCGGCTTCCGGCACCTGACGAGAACGCATACACCCTTGCCGCGACCGCTGTTCTTCGCCTTATCCGCGAAAACGATATCGATCCGCGCAGGATCGGATGGCTGGGTCTGGGCACCGAGAGCAGTACCGACAATTCGGCTGGTGCGGTCATCGTGCGCGGCATGGTCGATCGCGCCCTCGATACGATCGGGATGCCGCGCTTGTCGCGCCATTGCGAGGTGCACGAGATCAAGCATGCGTGTCTTGGCGGCGTCTATGCGCTGAAAAGCGCGCTGCGCTATCTGGCCACGGACGGCCATGACCGGCAGGCCATCGTCGTCGCATCCGACATCGCGGAATACGAACGCGGTTCGAGCGGTGAGCAGACGCAGGGATCGGGTGCCGTCGCCATGCTGTGCGAAGCCAGGGCGAGACTGATCGAACTGGATCTTGCCGGCGCAGGCAGCGCGTCTGACTACAGGGGAGCCGATTTCCGCAAGCCGCATGTCCGCGCCTTCCGCCCGGGCAGAGGCGGTGCGGCATGGCGCCGGTGCGAATTTCCCGTCTTCAACGGCAAGTATTCGACCTATTCCTACATCGACGAAACGCAGCGCGCGTTCGAGGACATGCTGGAGAAGACGGGAATCGGTCCCGATGGATGCCCTGGATCAAGCCGACATCCTGTTCTTCCACAGGCCCTACCACAACATGCCCATGCACGCAGCGTCGTATCTGCTGCTGAAGGGCTGGCTTGCAGACGGCCGCAATACCGGGATGATCGCAGAGCTCTGCAATGCCGGGCAGACAACGCCGGAAATCGTTGCGCAGGAACTTTCCGCCAGGCCGGACCTGTTCGACCGCCTCCTTGCCGGCAAGCCGGATGCCGATCCCATGACGGTAACCGGGGGGGTGGCGTCAGCGGTGCGGAAATCCCCGGAATTCGCCGCTTTTACCAGAGACAAGATGAGCCGGGGGCAGGGTACACCGCGAACTTCGGGAATATGTACAGCGCATCGCTGTTCGGCTGGATGGCGGCGGGCCTGCAGGAAGCCGCCAACCTTGGCGACGACGTTGGAGGAAGCAGCGTGCTGCTGTTCGGCTATGGCAGCGGCGACGCGGCCGAATGCATCCCGGCCCGCATTCCGGAAGGTTTCGAGAAGCAGGCGTCGCGGATCGGCCTGGATGATGCGATGGATGGCGCTCTCGACCTTGCGCGCAGCCAGTATGAGTCCCTGCACGACAATCAGTTGATTGGCGGACTGGGGCCCTTGCCCGGCGACCGATTTCGGCTCAGCCACGTCGGCCAGCGCGAGGAGGGGGCGTTCCAGGATGTCGGGATCGAATATTATGAATATATGCCGACAACCGGGCGGAGCACTGTTCTTGGGGACAAGGCCGCCCTGCTTCAGCCAGCGAAGGCAGTCTGAGAAGCCGGCCGGTAACCCGAATTGACCGAGCGCCGAAGCGGGCATGAGCGCCGCTTCATCCGGAAGAAATTCGCAGCGACAGGCTTCGAACAGGATCACTGAGGCCATGAACAACGTCCAACCCGTTACATCTTTTCACGAAACGCGCGGCCATCAGCAGGTAGAGCGTCGGTTCCCTGTCATCGACAATACCGATCCCGCACCGCAGGTTCATGTCGTCGACGATTTCGCGGAATTGTCCGATGCCCAGCGGACTGGCTGGCACCTGCTGGAGAGCCAGCCGGGTATCACCGAGCCCTTCCAGTCGCTTTTCTATAATGAAAAATGGTGGCAGCAATTCGGCAGCGCAGGCGGTTCTTCCGCGAAGACACTGCAGATCTTCATAGTCGGGATCGGGAACGAAATCATCGGCATCTTTCCGATGCTTCGTCAGAAAATCGCCGTCAAGGGCGTGCCAGTGATGAGCTATCTGCAGCCGCTGGGGACCGACAACATCCTGACCGAGTTCAGAAGCGGCCTTGTCCGCGAGGGCTATGCACGGGTCGCCTATTCTGCCCTCATCTCCCATTTCCGGTCAGGGTACCGGAACTGGGGGGTAATCTCGTTGCCTGCGGGTCCGGCGGAGGTGGCGGAGCTCTATGACAGTGTTTCGATCCAGCATCCGACCCGTCCGCTGATCGAGAGCTTTTGCGTGATGCTGGGCGAGGACCTGGAAACATTTCGTGCAGGACTGAAGCGCAACATCAAGGAGTCCATCAGGAAGTGCTACAACAGTTCAGAGAGGGAGAACGTCGATCTCGAGTTCCGTTGCGTGCGTGACGCCGATGCCATCCTTGCGCACCTGCCCGATTTCTATCGCCTTCACGCCATGCGCGCGGATCAGGTGTACGGAAGCCGCCATCGCAATGTCTTCGAAGAACAATATGCGCGGCAATTCATCGAAAGCCTGGCGCGCGATCCGGACACGTCAGGGTTAAGGCTTTTCCTGCTGGAGCATCAGAACAGGATCGTGGCGGCCCGGCTGGGCTTCGAAACCCGGCATGGAATGTACCTCTATTACTCGGGCTACGACCTGGAATTCGGCAAGTACAGCGTCATGACCAGGCTCGTCTACGAGGTGATCAAGCATTCGATCGAGGCCGGGAAAACGGCGGTAAACCTGTCGGTGGGCCGGGACGTGTCCAAGACGCGCTGGTCCCCGCGTGAAAGCACCTACAAATGGAACCTGATGTTCCGGTCGAACATGCGCGGGCGTGCGGCGAAGTTTGCGATCACCTCTATCATGCGTCTGGAACATGGCGGCATCCTGCCGGCGCTAAGGCTTTCCTGAAGCGGGGCGATGCCGGCAGATTTCCGACCCGCCAGCGCAGCATCATCGGCAAGGTCGAGCCAGAGGAACGGTGCCATGAACCTGATCCAGAAACCATCCGAGGTCCGGAAGAAGCTGGGCTATTTCGGGATCGGCGGCGCCATCACCCTGCTGGGAAGAAAAGCCCTGATCCTCGCCCGCCGCGGCGAGTGTTTCAGGGAGTTCCTGATCGTGCTTTCCGAACCGAGGCCAAGTTCCAGGGCGATGGCCGCGGCCAGGGATCACACGTTTCGCATGGCATCTCTTTCCGATCTCGAAGCCTTGAGCAGGGATCCCGCCTCGAACATCCTCGACCGGGATATTGAGAGCTTCAAGGAAGGCTGCCAGTGCCTTTTGCAGATGGATGGCGACAAACTCGTCGGCTATACCTGGATCGTCGATTTCAAGACTGATCGATGTCGGCTGGGGCTTCCATCTCAGCCTGCCCGACGATGTCGTCTATAATTACAACGGCTATACGACGCCCGCATACCGCGGGACCGCTTATCAGCCCTTGCGGCACCTGAAGGTGCTCGAACATGTCCGTGCCCGGGGGAAGTACCGCCTGATGGGCTATGTCGATCACCTCAATCTGAAATCCATACGCGGGACTGCGAAAAGCGGGTATCGACAGATCGGCGTGCTGCGCGGGACCAGGCGGAACGGCCGGATTTCCTTTGCCTTGTCGATCGCGGACGATGGCTGGTCGTGCGCGACACATGCAGGGCCTCGGCACGCCTATCTCGGCTGAGCGACTCCATCGAAGGTGACGGCGATGGCGAGCCTGTCGTCGGGCACGGCGCTTCAGGCGCGTGGGAAGGAGTGACCGGCCCTGCGCGCGGGAGCCCAGGTTCGATCCGCCCTCTTCCGGAACAGTGCCGCCATATGACCGTTCGCATAGAACACCCTGAAAGGCCGAAAGGAGCGATACCTTGCCGTCCTCAGCAGAAGCGCGCCCTATAGATCACGCCCAGATAGATCACGCGAAGTCGAGAATTTGGCCTGCCACGATCGTCGGCGCGGTCATTGCGGTCATAGGCCTGGTGCTGGCTGGCGGGGGCGCGTGGCTGGCGTGGCTGGGCGGGTCGATCTATTATCTGCTGACCGGCGTGGCGATGATCGCATCCGGCATTCTGCTGATGCGAGGCCGCATGGCCGGGGCATGGCTGTATGCCGCGATTGTCGCCGGCACGATCGCCTGGGCATGGTGGGAAGTCGGGCCCGACGGCTGGGCCCAGGTTGCCCGTATCGTCGCGCCCATCGTGCTGCTGCTCGCCGTGCTTCTGGTCATGCCCGGTCTGACGCGCCGGGACCATCGCTGGAAGCTGGCGTTCGGAGGCATTGCGGCAGTCCTGGTCCTTACGGCCGCGAATTTCGCGGTTGCGGACTGGCTGCGCGGCGATGCGCGATATTCGGCGCTTCCGGCGCCGGTGGCGTCGCTGGCGGGACAAGGCGTGGCGGAGGACTGGCCCGCCTATGGCGGAACGCAGGCTGCGCAACGTTTTTCGCGGCTTGCGCAGATCACGCCGGCGAATGTCGGCAGGCTGAAGCGGGCGTGGGTCGCACACACCGGCGACCTGCCGGACAATTCCGACGATGAAAACAAGTACGGCGCCGAGACGACGCCCATAAAGGTGGGCCGGAACCTGTACATGTGTTCGGCCACCAACGTGCTCCTGGCCTATGACGCCGCCACCGGCAAGGAGTTGTGGCGCACCGATCCCGTCGTGCCGCATGAATGGATACCCTATACCGCCGCCTGCCGGGGGGTCGCGTATTACGAGGTTCCGGACGCGGCGCCGGACGCATCATGCGCGGCAAGGGTGGTCGAGGGGACGCTTGATGGACGATTGATCGAGGTCGACGCGCGGGACGGTCATTACTGCGCCGGTTTCGGCGACAATGGCCAGGTCGACTACAAACGGGGCATGGGCCACGTCGACCCGGGCATGGTGGCGACGACGGCGCCGCCGGTAATCGCCAATGGCGTGATCGTCGTCAATCACCAGGTTCACGACAACATCGATCTGGACGCTCCGTCCGGTGTCATCCAGGGCTTTGACGCCAGGACCGGCGAAGCCGTGTGGGCCTGGGACATGATGCATCCCGGATGGGCGCGCCATGCCGCCCGCGGGCGAGACCTGGTTTCGCGGATCGCCCAACAGCTGGACGACGATGACGGCCGACGAGGAGCTCGGTCTTGTCTATGTGCCGATGGGCAGCGCATCCGGCGACTATCGTGAGCGAGACGCGCCAGCCGCGCGAGAACGAGTTTGCGACATCGCTGGTAGCGCTCGACGCGGCGACGGGTGAGCCGCGCTGGCGGTTCCAGACGGTACACAAGGACGTCTGGGACTATGATCTTGGAGCACAGGGCACGATGGTCGACTGGCCCGTGCCGGGGGGTTCTGTTCCCGCGCTGATCCTGCCCAGCAAGCAGGGCGACATCTATGTGCTCGATCGCCGCAACGGCAAGCCGCTGACGCCCGTGGGCAGCATCCGCGTGCCCGTCGGCGGGGTGGATTATGGCGAGCGTTCCGCGACCCAACCGGTCTCGCGATGGCATACGCTGCGCCAGCCGCCCCTGACCGAGCGGGACATGTGGGGCATGTCGCCGATCGACCAGATGGTCTGCCGGATCAAGTTTCGCCGTGCATCCTATCGAGGGTTCTACACGCCCCCCACGGCGGACCGGCATTACATCCAGTATCCGGGTTACAATGGCGGCACGGACTGGGGCGGCATCGCGGTTGATCCGCAACGCGGCGTGATTGTCGCGAACTACAACGACATGCCGAACTACAACCATCTGCTACCCAGGAACGACGGGACGGGCGGAGGCGACGTGGAACGAGGTCCGGGCAGTATCGCCCCGATGAAGGGCGCGCCGTTTCGCATCCACATCAATCCCGGCTGGCGAATGCCGTTCACCGGGCTGATGTGCAAGGAGCCCCCATATGGCGGAATCAGGGCCATCGACATGCGCGACGGCCGCACGATCTGGGACCGCCCGCTTGGAGAAGCCCGCCGGAACGGGCCGTTCGGAATTCCTTCCATGCTGCCCATCGACATCGGCACGCCGAACAATGGCGGTTCGGTCGTGACGGCCAGCGGGCTGGTCTTCATCGCGGCGGCGACTGACAACCTGTTCCGCGCCATCGATCTGCGCACGGGGGAAACACTTTGGCAAGACGTGCTACCCGCCGGGGGGCAGGCCAATCCGATGACCTACGAGATCGATGGCCGGCAATATGTCGTGATCATGGCGGGCGGCCATCACTTCATGGAGACGCCCATCGGCGATGAGCTGGTTGCCTATGCGCTTCCCCGCAGCTGAAGGCGGCGTGCGGTCATCTCCGCAGGCAATGCGGGATTCGAACCGGCGGGCGCGACCGGTCCGGCGGGCTATTTCCCGAACTTGTCTGATCCCTGCCAGATGGCTCCCGTCATCCGGGATAATCCCGGGCAGGCTTGAACCGTTCGCGCTGTCTGTCCTCTGCTGTCCGGGCTGGCGGCGCAGCTGGCTTTTGGTCGGTTCACCCCAAGCCAGCTATGGACAAATGGGGGAGCGCTTGGCAGCGAGGGGCCAGCCACTCGGCAATTCGGATAAAAACCTTGCAAAACCGCAGACTACGGCTCCCTCAGCGGGGCCGCCTGATAGATGTTCTCGGCGTCGGCATCCGCGCCGGTCGCAGGCTTGGCACCGTGGCGCCCGCAAGGTTCGACAAGGATCATCTGCTGGAGCACGCCGCCGCATCCACCGGCCTCGATGATTTCGGCGACCGCTGGTTCGAACAGCCGTTGGAGGTTCTGCTCCGTTCGCTGAAGGACGAGGCCCGGCTGAACGCGGCCGGGGAATGGAGCGCGATGCAGCAGTTCCATCACGTCCTGCGCGACCGGCTGCTGGCGCAGATGTGGTTCGAACGCCACCCGGAAATCCTTTCCCGGCCCTTGCCGCACCCGGTCGTGATCGTCGGCCCCATGCGTTCGGGCACCACGCGCATGCACCGCCTGCTGGCGAGCGACCACCGCTTCAATCACATGCGCAGTTTCGAGACGATCAGCCCGGTGCCGCGTGCCGACTTCGCCGATGTTCTCGAGGGGAGGCGCCGCGATTTCCGGCCGGTGCTTGCCGCGCGCATCATGAAGATTGCGCGCCTCGCCAATCCGCGCACGCTCTCGATCCATCCGACCGGCCCTTTCGAGCCCGAAGAGGAGCTTGGCCTGCTGGCGGCCAGCATGTGGGGGATGAAGCACGAAGCGCAGTGGCACGTGCCCGGCTATGGCCGCTGGAGCGAGAGGCAGGATGCGACGCCGGCCTATCGTCACATGGCCGATCTGCTGCGGCTGGTCGGCTGGTCGCAGCAAGTGTCAAGCATCCGCCCGTGGATCCTCAAGACGCCGCAGCACATGCTGGATCTGCGCGCCTTGCTTGAGGTATTTCCCGATGCGCGGCTGATCTTCACGCACCGCGATCCCGTCCGCATCGTCGGCAGTGCCTCGTCGCTCGCGTGGAACCAGACCATCATCTATTCCGATCACGCCGATGCCGAACGGATCGGGCGCGAGTGGCTGCACAAGACAAATCTGCAGGTAGAGCGGATGCGCGCCGCGCGACAATCGATACCCGAAGACCGGATGATCGACATCCAGTACGACGACATGGAGCGTGACTGGCAGGGGACCATGGGGCGGGTCTACCGCTTCCTCGGCCTCGACTTGGAACCCGCCCTGCCGGCGATGGAGCGGTATCTCGACCGCGCGGCGGCGTTGAAGCGGCATCCGCATCGTTACAGCCTGCAGGACTTCGGCCTGTCGGACGCAGAGGTGCGCGAAAGGATGGCGGACTACGTCCAGGCCTTCAACGTGCCGATCGAGGGTGAACAGCCGATCCCGGCGCGGCGATCCTGGATCAGGAGCCGCTGAGCGGACACCGCCGCCGCCAGCGGCCTTGGGACTGCCGAACAGCCTTAAAGGCCGGTTTACCTGTTGTGCTTAGGATGCGCGCACCTGCACATCGGAAAAGCGCGCGCCATGGCTCATCTTCAGGACCTCATCCACCCGCCGGGCAGCGAGGCACATACGTCGCTGCCCGAATTGATGGGCGCGTTCTCCTTTGCCCTCGACCTGACGGAGGGGCAGGCGGAAGGGCACAGCCTGCGCGCTTGCTGGATCGCCATGCAGGTCGCGATGCGGCTGGGCGTTGGTGCGCAGGATCTGCGCATCATCTATTACGCGGCCATGCTGAAGGACCTGGGCTGCAGCAGCAATGCCGCCCGGGTGGCCGAGGTCTATCTGACCGACGACCGCAGCTTCAAGCATGATTTCAAGCTGATCGGCGAAGGCATCGGGCCTGCGCTCCGCTTCGTCTTCGCCAGGACGGGGCGCAGCGAGAACATCTGGCGGCGCGGCGCGGCGATATGGAACATACTGCGCAACGGCCCGCAGATCGTCGACGACATGATCGGCGCGCGCTGCACCCGCGGGGCCGAGATCGCAAGGCTGCTGCGCTTTCCCGAGGGGGTGGCCCGGGGCATCTACTCGCTCGACGAGCATTGGGATGGCAGCGGCCGCCCGGCGGGTCTGAAAAGCCGGGACATTCCGCTGGCATCGCGCATGGCGCTGCTGGGCCAGGTCGCCGATGTCTTCTTTGCCAACGCGGGACCGGACGCGGCCCGGGCGGAGGTCGCCCGGCTGTCTGGCAAATGGCTGGACCCCGAGCTCTGCGACGCCTTCCTTGCCGTCAGCCACGATGACGCTTTCTGGGTACGGCTGCGCGACGAGGCTTTGCATGAAGCAGTGGTCTCGCTCCTTCCGGACGAAGCCGCGCTGATGGTGGACGATGCATTTCTCGACGACATCACCGCCGCATTCGGGCAGGTGATCGACGCCAAGAGTCCCTATACGTCCGGGCACAGCCAGCGGGTCGGTGACTACGCAGTCATCGTGGGCGAGGCGTTGGGGCTGGACCGGACGCAACTGCGTTGGCTACGCCGCGCGGCCGTACTGCACGATGTCGGCAAGCTGGGTGTCAGCAGCAAGATTCTGGAGAAACCCGGCAGGCTGGGCGATGATGAATGGACGGTCATGCGTAGCCATGCCGGACGCACCGCCGAGATACTGGGCAGGATCGCCCCCATGCGCCGCATGGCAAGGATTGCCGCGTCGCATCACGAGCGGCTGGATGGGCAAGGTTATCCGCTGGGGCTGGATGAAAGCCAGCTTGTCATGGAAGCGCGGATCATCACGGTCTGCGATTTCTTTGATGCGCTGACCGCGGATCGTCCCTATCGCGCGGCCCTGTCCGTCGACGAAGCTTTCGCCATCATGGAGAAGGAGTCGGGCAAGGCAGTCGATCCCGAATGCCTTGCGGCCCTGCGCAACGCAGATCTGCAGCCGGGATAGGACCTGCCGCCAAGGACCAGCAATGCGCCGTCCGTCAGGATCCGCCGACAGGCGCGGCCGATGCAAAGCCGCTTTCCGTGGGGACCTCTTCCTCACCGAACTGGACATGACCATAAGTCGCGACTTCGAAGATGCCTTTTGAGATGGTCCTGACATCGCCGAACATCGTCGCGATCCAGAACAGCATGGCGAAGGTTGCGGTGTAGAACAGTGACTTGCCATAAGGCCTGTTTTCCAGCGGAAGCCGCAGGCTGAGCGGCCGGGGCACGAAGCGGGTCATCAGATAGACGCATCCGATACCGACCAGTCCGCCCCCGATCAGGTCGCTGGGATAATGAAAGCCCGAGAATGCGCGCGGAAGGCAGATCACGAAGATGGCCCATGCGAACGCAAGTATGCCAAGCCTGCGGGACTCTCGCGCGATGCCATAGGCAATGGCGATCGACATCGCTGCATGGTCGCTCGGGAACGAACTCCAGCCCTTCAGCTCGTCGAGGCTTGCGCCGATGGGCGTGTTCAGCTGAAGCCCCGGCGTGTGTATCGGCCGGGGCAGGTGCGGCATCACATCCTGCATCAGGCGGCTGACGACAAGCGCCAGGAACATGCCGATCACTGCCGACGCCAGGCTGTTCCTGCGGCGCGCCTGCTCCTCTTCGGTATCGTTCAGGAACCATAGCCACACGATGCAAAGGACCAGCGGCAGCGTCTTGACCGAGTAGAGGTCGGCGACCTTTGTCACGACCATGTCCAGCATCGGCCACTGGCCAGCAAATCCGTTGATAGTCTGGAGCAGGGCGATGTCCCAGGCACGAACATCCATCCATCGGTTCCTTCGCGAAACTGTCGTTTTGCCCCAACCCCGAATCCACCGGGAACAGGAATTCGAAATCCTAACAGAAATTCATCAAATGTCGGTGACACTACGCCCAATGAGCCGCTGTTAACCCGTTAGATTTCTGTCGGGCTGATCGCCGCCGCCCGCCTTAAGCATCGCTCTGCTGGCGGTGCATGGCGCGCCGGGGACGGGGGTGGGGGGTCTGCAAACAATTTCGGAACGCATCGGCCTTCTTGCCGGTTGGGAAGTCAAAGGGGGATGACGATGAAAACGTTCGGTTTTGCTCTTTTCGCGATTGCGATCCTGATGCTGGTCGCGGTGCTTGTGTCGCTTGCGCCCACCGACGCGTGGTTCGTGCGGACGGTGGACCTGGTGCGGGAGCCGATGGCCTATCTTGCAGGGATCCTGCTGGTCGTGGCGCTGTTCATGAAGGCTTCGGTGCGATGGGCCACGGTGGCATTTTTCGCTTTGGTGATCGTCATCAACGTCTGGCGCATCTGGCCCTATTCCGGCCTGGCCGCCACGCAGCTCAGCCTGGCGGATGCGGCTCCGCGGGCGGATGGCCAGTGCTTCACCGCGCTGTCGGCCAATGTGAAGCTCAAGAACGAGCAGTACGCCATGATGGCGGACCAGCTGCGCAAGTACGATCCCGACGTGCTGTTCCTGATGGAGACGGACGAGAATTGGATCGATGAACTCGAGCCGGTACTGGCCGGGTACGGCCATGTTCAGCGCCATCCTCAGCCCGAAGCCTTCGGGCTGGTGTTCGCTTCGAAACTGCCGGTCGTGAAATCCAATGTCGTCGAAAACACACATCGCGACACGCCGACACTGTATGCGACGCTGCAGCCCGCCAATTCGCAGCCTGTCGAATTCATCGGCCTCCATCCCAAGCCGCCGCTGCCCGGCTGGGACACGGAGGAGCGCGACCAGAACATCGTGAGTGCCGGCGTCCAGACCCCGGACCGGCTGCCCGACGCCTTTGTCATGGGCGATTTCAACGACGTGCCATGGTCGAGTACGACCGAGAAGTTTCGCAACACCGGTAACTGGCGCGATCCCCGGATTGGCAGGGGGACCTATCCCACTTTCCCGTCGGATTACCGGATTGTCGGCTGGCCGCTGGATCAGCTGATGCTGAAGGGGGATCTCGACCTCGTCTCGTTCGAAGTGCTGCCCGACAATGGATCGGACCACCGCGCGATGCTCGCCCATCTCTGCGCCAGCTCCTGATTCTTGCGCGAACCCGATGCCCCGACCGTGGACGCGGCAGCCGGTTGCGCTAAAGCGTGGGAAGAGCCGAGAAGCCGGGAGGGGAAGTCATGATGATCGGGAAGACGGGCGGTCGCCACCGTCAGAACATTCTGCAGCTCGCATGGTGCGGGGTTCTGTCGATCGCCCTTCTGCTGCTGGCCGGTTGTGCCACCAGCAATAGCCGTGGGGCACATGCGGAAGCTGAGCCGCTCCGGCTCATGGTCGTTGCGACCATGCACGGGGCGCACGCGGACAATCCGCGCTATTCCTATGACGATCTCTACGCGCTGGTGGACCGGTTCGAGCCCGACCTTGTCGCGGTGGAGATCCGGGCAGAGGACATGGCGCGCGGCGACGCCTATCTGTCACGCAACTATCCGCTTGAAATGCGCCAGCTAGCCGCGCGCCATGCCGGGCACGCGGCAGGAATTGACTGGCTGGGCGAGGAGCTGGAAGGTCGCCCCGTGCCGCCCGACTACTGGCGAGAGCAAAGCGAGATCAAGCGCCTGGAACGCCAGCTCGCGCAGGAGACGGAACTGAAGTCGCCGGCAATGGATGCGGCAGGGGCGCGGCAACTGGCCATTCTGGAAAGCGCGACGGCGGCAACTTTGAACGACGGTGGTTATGACCGGGCATCGGCGGATTACTATGCCGCCTTCGCGCGCATGGTCGACGGAACCGCCTATCAGCGCCTGAGCGATTTCTACGCCGAACGCGACCGCCGGATAGCGGACAACGCGGGGAGGCTCGTGGCGGAGATGCTAAGCCGTGATCGGCAGCCCGGCCGTGCCGTTTTCGTGGTGGGCGCCGATCATCGGGGACCGCTGGCTGCCGCGCTGAAACGACGCTTCGGCAATGCGATCGAGCTGGTACCGGTACCGTAGAAACATGCCGTGACGGGAAGGAACGCCGACGCTGCATGGCAGCCACCGGCGCTCCTCACTACAGGACCTGCCCGGTCAGCCGGGCATCGATACGGCATCGGTCGCGTGGATCATCCCGTTGGACGAATCGATGTCGGCCTGCACCACGGTCGCGGTGCCTCCGCTCGCATCTGTCAGGATGACATTGTCGCCCGACAGGCTGGCAGTCAGCATTCCGCCCTGAACGGTCTTCAGCTGCGCCGATCCGCCATTGCTTTGGATCATGCCGATCAGCTCGGACGCGCTCACGTCACCGGGCACCACATGATAGGTCAGGACGGACCGCAGCTTGCCCTGATTCTCCGGCTTGAGCAGTTCGGCAACGGTGCCGGCGGGCAGCTTGTCGAACGCGGCATCGGTCGGCGCGAAAACCGTGAAGGGACCATCGCTGCCCAGCGTGTCGACAAGGCCGGCAGCCTTCACGGCGGCGACCAGCGTCTCGTGCTGTGGAGAGGCGCTGGCCGTCTCGACGATGGTGGAGCCTGCATGCTCCGACCCGGCATGATGGTCGGCATAGGCAGGCGCGGCGGCAGTCAGGGCAAGCGCTGCGGCAAGGGAAATCGGGAGCTTCATGGCGAAACCTCGTGTCTGGAAATCAAAGCTGGGGGGGGGATGGCCAAAAGGCGAACAGGACCTGCAGGTGGGTGGGAGCCCTGCAGGCCCTGTTCTTTCCGGAATCACGGCATCATCAATGCGCCGGTCATCCAGGTTGTTGTCAGGGCGGCGATCGCCAGTCCGAGACTGAAGCCAAGAACATATCGGACCACATGTTCTTCGCTTCCGCCCCGTACGTCGTCGGAGCCGTAGGATTCTTCCTCTTCCAGTAGTGGCATTGCATCCTCCTCTTGGATAGTGCGAGCCGTGATTTGGAAGATGCGCCCGAACCCCCGGATCAACAACCTGTCCCAAGGTGCAGTAAAGAAGATCCAATAGTGCTTTCGGCGGGTAACTACGACAATATTATGAGTTTACAGGCAGGTTAGTATCCGGCCTCGATGACCACACGGATTGCTTCCGCCGTGGTGCGGATGCCCAGTGTGCGCAGCAGGGCGGCGCGGTGCATCTTGATGGTCCGCTCGCTCAGATCAAGTTCGTAGGCGATCTGCTTGTTCAGCTTGCCGCGCGCGATCTCGATCAGGATCTCCTTTTGCCGCGGGGTCAGTTCCTCGATCCGCTGCCGCGCCTGGTTGCGGCGATCCTCGCCCACGCCGTCGGCAGGCGGGTTGATCTCCATCTGCGATCCGAGGAAATATTCGAGATGGCCGTCCGCGTCGAAGATCGGCGCGACCATCACCGCATTGCGGAACGGCGTGCCGTCCTTCTTGTAGTTCAGGATCTCCACCATTGTGGGCCGCTTGTTGCGGATCCCGTCGCGCAGTTCCTCTGTCAGAGCAGCCTCGGTATCGGGGCCCCGCAGGAAGCGGCAGTTCTGGCCGATGATCTCGTCACGGCTATAGCCGGTGAGCGCGATAAACGCCGGATTGCACTCGACAATCGGGTTGTCGGGCAGCCGCGGGTTGCTGACGACGGCTGCCACCGTGCTCGATGCGATCAGATCGGACGCGCTCATGAACCCGAGACTAGTGACTCGCCGCGCGTTTGGGAAGTTTGCCCTTTATGTCAGATTGCGATTGCGCCGCCCGGACCGGATGTTGCGGGTTGGCGGTGGCCGTGATCCCCATTGGCAGGGATCCTGTCGCCGGACGCTCGGGCCTGCCGCGACTATTCGGGAACAGATGATGCAAGTTGGAATTGTCGGCGCGGGAATTGCTGGCCTCGCCTGCGCCGACCGGCTGGCGGAGCAGGGCTGGCAGGTCCGCCTGTTCGACAAGGCGCGGGGACCGGGCGGCCGCATGTCGACGCGGCGGATGGCCACCGGACACGGCGATGCCGCTTTCGACCACGGTGCGCAGTATTTCACCGCGCGCGACCCTCGCTTCTGCCAGGCGGTGGCCGGATGGCAGGCCCGCGGCATTGTGGCGCCATGGCCCGCGGCGGGCCGCGAAGCGCTGGTCGGCGTGCCCGCGATGAACGCGGTGGTGCGCGACATGGCGGGCGCGCATGATGTGATGTTTGGTGCCGTTGTCCGGGCGGTGGAGCACCGGAGCGAGGGCTGGCACCTGCACTTCAGGGAAGGGGCGGCAGGGCCGTTCGACATCCTCATCCTTGCCATTCCGGCGGAGCAGGCGGCACCGTTCCTCTCGCTCCACGATTTCGCCTTGGGCCGTGCGGCGCTGCGCAAAAGATCGGCCCCGTGCTGGACCGCGATGCTGACCTTTGAAGGCCCGCTGCCGGTCGCGCGCGACGTGCTGAGGGGCGAGGGCGTCGTCAGCTGGGCAGCCCGCAACAATGCCAAGCCCGGACGGAGCGGTCCGGAAAGCTGGGTCCTGCACGCCAGCCCGGAATGGAGCGAACGCCATTGCGAGGACGATGGCCACGAGGTGCTTGAAAGGCTGATTGCCGCCTTCGCCGGCGAATTCGGGATCGACCTGCCCGAGCCCGCCGCGAGCGCCATCCACCGCTGGCGTTTCGCCATGACGCCCGGCACGGGCGATGCCAGCCTGTGGAATGGCGACAAGCGGCTGGGCGCTTGCGGTGACTGGCTGCTGGGGCCGCGCGTCGAATGCGCGTGGCTGTCGGGTCATTTGCTGGGCGCGCGCATCGTGGCCGGCATCACGGGCGAGCAAGAAGTCGAGAGCGCCGCCTGACCGACAGGGTCGCTAGCCGGTAAAACCTTTGGCGCGGTAGATTTCCTGGCCACGGCGATACACGACCAGCTTCTTCAGCGTGACCGGGTGAAAGAAGGCCTCGATCGCCTGGCCCTGTGCGGTGCGGGCATAGACCTCGTAGCAATCGCCCTGCGGCTGGACCTTCAGGATCTCCCAGCCCTCCAGCCAGGCCTGCTTCTTCAGCTTCTTCTCCGGCTGCCACTGTTCAGGCGGGCCGCCGCCGCAGGTGACGTCGCCATCGGCCAGCGCAGGCGCGGCGATGCAGAGCGGCAGGGTAGCGAGCAGGACAAGACGGAGGCGAATGCGTTTCATCACGCGGTCCTTTTCATGGAATGACTTCTGAATGAGGCAGCGCCGCGCAGCAGCCACGCGACGAGCAGAGGAGCAAGGTGCAGCACCGCCGGCTGCCAATTCCGGTCCAGCAGCAGCCAGTGGATCAGCGCCAGCGTCAGCGCGGGATAGGCGAGCGCCTGGATCTGCTTCCAGCGCCTGCGCAGCAGCCGCATCGCAGCGTCGAAACTGATCGCGCCAGGCGCTGTCAGGAGCAAGAGGGCCAGCCATCCGGTCCAGATCGCGGGCAGGGCAAGCTCGTCCACTATGGCCGGCAGCAGCCGCATGTCGGCGCAATAGATAGCCAGGTGCAGGGCCGCATAGCCAAAGGCGGCCACGCCCAGATTGCGCCGCACCGCCAGCCATGCGCGCAGGAACCGGTTGCTGCCGAAGAAGGAGACCAGTGGTCCCGGCAGCATGGCCAGGATCATCAGCCGGACCGCCATCTCGCCGCTGGGATGCAGCAGGTCCATCGCCAGCGACCGGCCCGTGAACAGGTCGAACGCCATCAGCGCCGCCGGAACGGCCAGCGCGAGCCACAGGATCAGCCGTTTGCGCGTGCCGATCACGGCCTGGCCCAGCGGCGGACAAGATTGTGATAGACATGGATCAGCCGGTCGATGTCGGGATCGTCCTTGGCGCGGCCCGCCGACAGCGACTGCACCGACTGGTCCAGGTCGAACAGTATTTCGCGCGCGGCACCATCGGCGACGGCGCTCTGGATCCAGGTGATGGCGCAGATCCGCTGGCCGCGCGTGACCGGCGTCACCTGGTGCAGGCTGGAACTGGGGTAGAGCACCATGTCGCCCGCCGCCAGCTTCACCGCCTGCGCGCCAAAGGCCTGCTCGATCACCAGCTCTCCGCCGTCGTAATCGTCGGGCTGCGACAGGAACAGCGTGGCGGAAAGATCGCTGCGCAGCGTCAGGTTTACCTCGGGCAGGCGCATCAGCGCGGCATCCGAATGCGTGCCGTAATGCCCGCCGTCCTGGTACAGGTTGAACACAGGCGGCCAGATCGTCTCTGCCAGCGAGGCAGAGATGAAGATCGGATGATGACCCAGGCGGCGCAGGATCTGCGCGCCCAGTTCGCGCGCGGTGTCGTCCTGCCGGTCCAGCTGCAGGTTCTGCTTGACCGCGACCGAGCGTGTGCCCGCCGTCGGCGCACCATCGGTCCAGTTCGCATCGGCCAGCCGGGCACGGAAATGCGCGACTTCCTCCGCGCTCAGCAGGTTCTCGATCACGGTCAGCATGGCTGCGGCTCTCCCGTCAGTAACGCAGGTTCAGCGTGCCGACGATCTGGCGCGCGTCGCCCTTGTAGACGAAGGCGCCGCTGCGATAGGCGGTCAGGTAGTAATCCTCGTTGGTGAGATTGTTGACGTTCAGGCGGAAATCCATGTTCCGGTTGAAGCGATACTCCGCGAACAGGTCGCCCACCGTATAGGCCGGCACCGGCTGGCTGTAGTAGACGCTGCCGTCGGCACGCACGCCATAGCCCGGAGCGGTGTCGGGCTGTCCGGCATAGCGCTTGCTCTTGTGCTTGACCGCAAAGCCCAGTGCGAAGTCGCCGATCTGGTAGCGCGTCTGGAACTGCGCCTGGAAATCGGCAAAGTTCGACAGAATCATCCCCTTGGTGAACGGATCGGTTTCGGAATGCAGGATGTCTGCATCCATCCAGGTGACGCCGCCCTGCATCGACCATTCGGTCGTGATATTGCCCGCAAGCCCCAGTTCCACCCCGCG
This sequence comes from uncultured Alphaproteobacteria bacterium, assembly GCA_963752785.1. Taxonomy (GTDB): domain Bacteria; phylum Pseudomonadota; class Alphaproteobacteria; order Sphingomonadales; family Sphingomonadaceae; genus Croceicoccus. The sequence continues at coordinate 126,287 of CAVVZE010000006.1, read as the reverse complement.
GACACGGTTCTTGCCGGTATTGCCGGTCCCCTCGGGGGTATAGCCGAAGCCTCCGGCCTCGAAAACGTCGTCCTTGGTGATCTGGAACACCGCCGCGGTCAGCAGGAAGCGATCGTCCAGAAGGTCGAGCTTGGTGCCCACTTCAAGGTTCACCGACCGTTCGGGCCGTGTGCCGCCGATCTGCCCGTCGATCACGATGCACCCGCCATAGCCCGCATTGGTGCCCACATCGGATTCGCCGCAGTTCACGTCGGCCGCCGTCGCGACCGAGGCATAGATCATCCCTTCCTCGAACAGCTGATACGTCACGCCGAGGTGGCCATTCCAGAAATCGTCGCTGTAGGAAAAGGCGGCATTGCCGGTGAACCCGCCCTTCAGGTCGAGGTCGAAGTCGAAATGGTCATAGCGGACACCGCCGAAGACAGTCAGCGCTTCGGTCAGGTCGACGGTGTCCATGACATAGGCGGAGATGGTCTTCATCTGCCAGTCCTGGTCCCAGTCGCCGCGCGTGATCTGCCGCCCCAGCAGCGTGTTGATCCCGTTCACCACCTGCCCGTCCGGGCCGATCCCGCAATAGCCGGGGCCCACGCCTCCGCGCCCGGCGGTGACGCAATTCGCCGCCCCGGTGTTCGCCACGTCATAGACGCCGTTCAGCACCTGCTGGTCGGTATATTCCACGCCCAGGATCAGATTGTTCAGCCCGCCAAGCGCTTCCGTCTCGATCAGCAGATTCGTCTGGTTCGCGAAATATTCGACATCCTGCCAGCCCTGGTGCGTCGACAGCACGAAGGTGTCGTACGAGCCATCGGGATCGCTGGCATCGGTCACCGTGCCGCGCGCGCCGGTCACGACATAGCCATTGTCCGACATGCCATAGCGCATCCGGTTGCCGAGGCGCATGGTATCGGAAATCTGCCAGTCGAGCCGGCCCGTGAACACGTCGACGTCGGATTTCTGGAAATCCTCTTCCTGGGCATAGACGGGTGTGTCCACCGGCCTGCGGTCGCCGGTCGCGGCGTCGCCTGCCAGATAGTCGCCGAGGTCGGCGTTGTCCTCGGCCCGCAGGCCGTAATAATCGAGCGTCAGCGCGACATCGCGGCTGGGCGTGTAGGTCCCCGAAACCGCGAGGCCGAGACGTTCGCGGTCGGCGGGGCCGCGATCGGGGATCTCGGTATAATGGTAGAGCGCATTGGCGCGCACCGCCGATTCGGTCGCTCGCGACAATATTGGCGTCGAGCGTGGTGCGAACGAAATGATCCTGGCCCAGCGCGCCGCTCGCCTTGATGAAATTGTAGGCGGTGCTCGCCTGCTTGGTGATCGAATTGACCGCGCCGCCCGTGCTGCCGCGCCCGGCGAAGGTCGCGCTAGGCCCCTTGGTGATCTCGATCTGCTCGACCGCGAAGCTCTCGCGCGTGGTCATGCCGGGATCGCGCAGGCCGTCGACGAACACGTCGCTGCGCGCCTCGTGTCCGCGAATGATGTAGCGGTCGCCGAACGCATTGCCGTTCTCGCCGGTGCCGACGGTCACGCCCGGCTGGTTGTCGAGGATGTCGCGCAAGTCGGTCTCGCCCGATTCCTCGATCTGCTGCTCGGTCAGCACGGTGATCGTCGCCGGCGTTTCGGCAAGCGGCTGGGTGCAGCCGCGGTATCGCCCGACATGCGCGCCTTGTAGGGCGCGCCGTCCTGCGTGTACGGATTCGAATCGGCGGTCGCATCCTCGATCCTGAGCGTATCGAGCACCACCTCGTCATCATCGGCGTCCTGCGCGGCGGCGGGCATGGCCAGCATTGCGGCCGTCATGCCGAGGGCGGCGGCCTGCGGGTCCCCAGCTGGCGGAGGGTGACGGGGCGCTTCATGCCCGTCGCTTCGCAATAACCCTGCATGGACATGTCCTTCGTCGAGTGCCGTATTTGCGGCTGAGCGAATATTCGATGGGAAGCGAGATGGTGACGCTGTCTCGCGCCATGCCGCGCGGAAAGCGCGGAAGCGGCGCAGACGCGCCGCACCAGCGTCGAGCGTCGCCTCGTCGAGCAGCGCGTGTCCGCTGCCTTTGCGGATCGACATCGCCCACCCGCTGCCGCGCGCGATCGACGGTGAAGCGCACGGTGACGTGCCTTGCTGCAGGGCCTTCTTCGCCTCGGCGGATATGTCTTGCGGCGGTTGAGATGGGCGGACAGCAGCGAGAAATAATCCGCCTCCGCTGCCTTCGCCCGGGGGTTGTCGCCGGGGGAATCGGGGTGCCCTTGCGCGCGGAGGGCGCGGCGGGAGCGGGCGCGGGGCAGGGGCGCTCGGACGTGGCGGCATGGCTGGCGCGGCGACGCCTGGCGCTGGCCTGGCCGCCACCGGGACGAGGAGCCGTGCGGCATGACGGGCGGGGCGGGAAGGTTCGGCGCGGGCCTCGCAGGCGGCGGAGCGGGCAGATCGGCAGGATGCGGCCGGCGAAGGAGGCGTTGCCATTCTCGCCTGCTGCGGTTGCTGCCGCGCTGCGGCAGGGATCGATGTCGCCGCGGTTTCGACGCCATGCCGGCGGGCAGTTCGACGATCATCACCGGCTCGGGCAGGCGCCGCGTCTTGGCAGGACCCGCCAGAGCAGCACGCCGCGACCAGCGCCGCATGCCCTCATCGCCGCCACGCCCGCCAGCGCCCAGCGGCGCCTGTCGCCCGGCGATGAGGCCATGCTGATGTGCGCGCGCTCATCGTGCCTGCGCCGCCTCCGCACCGACCAGCGCCACGCGCAGATAGCCGGCACCGTCGCAGCGCGTTCATCGCCTGCATCAGCACTTCGTAGGTAATCGCCTTGTCGGCGCGCAGGAAGATCCGCTGCTCGCGGTTCTCTCCCGTCGCCCGGCAATCGCCTCGCCCAGCTGCGCCGAGCGAGGTCGCGCGGTCATTGACCGTCATCGCCCCGTCGCTCTCGATCGTGAGATAGACCGGCTGTTCGGGACGCGGCGCGCGGGCCGCGTTCGACGACCGGCAGGTCCACCGCAGTGTCCACCGTCGCCAGCGGCGCGGCGACCATGAAGATGATCAGCAGCACCAGCATCACGTCGATGAACGGGGTGACGTTGATCTCGTGCGCGACGGCCAGGTCTTCGCTTTCGGAGGCAAGGCGCAAGGCCATGGCGCTCAGCCCCCCGCCGCGGGCAGGGCGCGCGGCAGATCGCGCGAGACGAGCCGAGAAGTGCGGCGGCGCTGTCGCTGACATGGCGCGATGCGCGGCCATCGGCGCGGGCGAAATGGTTGTAGATGACCACGGCGGGAATCGCCGCGAACAAGGCCCAGCGCCGGTCGCCAGCAGCGCCTCGGCAATGCCGGGCGCGACCACGGCAAGATTGGTGGTCTGCTTCTCGGCAATGCCGATGAAGGCATTCATGATGCCCCACACGGTCCCGAACAGCCCGACAAAGGGCGCGGTTGCCCCGATCGTGGCAAGAACCGTGCACGCCGCGCGTCATCTTGCGCGCCAGCAGCTGCCTCGTGCCGGGCGAAACGTGACACGATCCGCTCGCTGAGCGCCCTCGGCGTCGTCAGCGCATCGGCAGATGGCGCAGTTCGATCGCGGCGGCGTACGAGCAATTCGCTGCCCTCGGGCGCGGCGGCGCGGATCGCGCAAGGGACGGGCAGCTCGACAGTTGCGCCATTAAGGTGTCGGCATGCGCGGCGCGCCGCGGCGCAGTTCGACCACCTTGGCGACGAATACGGTCCAGGTCACGATCGACGCGAGCGACCAGGCCGACCATCACCAGCTTCACCACCCAGTCGGCCTGCGCGAACATCGATCCAAGGGACAGATCGGCGGGAACAGCCGTGGACCCGGCCGCCCAGGCCGCCCCTGTCGAAAGGGGGAAGGTCAAAGCTGCAGCCATGGATGCCAATCCCGATTTCGTCACGCCGAACACCTAATGCGAATCAAATGCAATAACTGACCGCTCGACTACATTGCGAATATGATATTGCAAGTGACTCTCACTAAAAACTGCGAAAGTGGGCTACGGCGCCTCGCGCTGGGAAAAGATGGTCCGCCGGATGATCCCACAGACAATTCGCGCAACGCCTTCGACAATTCGGCACGCCGCTCCTAGATTGGCGCGCATGGGCGATTCACCCGACATCTTTGACGCCGAACCTGATGGTGAGGGCGAGGCGCAGCCAACGGCCGCGGAACTGGAAGCGGCCGGACAGAACGCGTTGTTCGGCGGTCCCGCGCCCGATCAGCCACCTGCTGCGCCGATCGAACCGCCCGACCGGTCCGCCGCGTCCCCTGCGACGACCGCACCGGCGCAGCCCTATCGCGTGCTGGCGCGCAAATATCGGCCGCAGACCTTCGGGCAGCTGATCGGGCAGGACGCGATGGTCCAGACCCTGGCCAATGCGATCAAGCGCGACCGGCTGGCACATGCCTTCCTGATGACCGGCGTGCGCGGTGTGGGCAAGACCTCGACTGCGCGGCTGATCGCCAAGGCGCTGAACTGCATCGGCCCGGACGGGCAGGGCGGGCCGACCATAGACCCCTGCGGCATCTGCGAACCATGCCGCGCGATTGCCGAGGGGCGCCATATCGACGTGATCGAGATGGACGCCGCCAGCCATACCGGCGTCGACGACGTGCGCGAGATCATCGAAGCGGTGCGCTATGCCGCCGTTTCGGCGCGCTACAAGATCTACATCATCGACGAGGTTCACATGCTGTCGCGCAATGCCTTCAACGCATTGCTCAAGACTCTTGAGGAACCGCCGTCGCATGTGAAATTCCTGTTCGCCACGACCGAGGTGGACAAGCTGCCGGTCACGGTCCTCTCGCGTTGCCAGCGTTTCGACCTGCGCCGCATCACCTCGCCCATGCTCAAGGATCATTTCGCCTGGGTCTGCCGCGAGGAGCATGTCGAGGCCGAAGACGAGGCGCTGACCATGGTAGCGGGCGCTGCGGAGGGATCGGTTCGCGACGGACTGTCGATACTGGACCAGGCGATCGCCCATGCCGACATGGCGACCGAGGGCGAAGGCACGGTCGTCACCGCCGCGCAGGTCCGCGAGATGCTGGGCCTTGCCGACAAGGGCGTGCAGCGCCGCTTGCTGACAGCGCTGCTGGCGGGTGACGGAGCCGACATGCTGGAGGTGATCGACAACCAGTATGCGCTGGGCGTGGAGCCGCTGGCGCTGATGCGCGCGCAGATGGACCTGGTGCACCGGATCACCCTGTTCCAGCTGGGCAGCCGCGGCGGCAAGGGGTCGCAGCCCGACGCGCCAACTGCCGAGGAGCGCGATGCCATCACGGCCTGGGCGGAAAAGCTGCGCCCCGCGCAATTGCACCGGCTGTGGCAATTGCTGCTCAAGGGTCATGACGAGGTGCGCACCGCGCCCGATCCGCTGGTCGCGGCGCAGATGGCATTGCTGCGCGTGATGCATGCCGCCGACATGCCCGATCCGGGCGAACTGGCGCGCAGGCTGGACGACATTGCCTCGCGTCCTGCCGCTGCGCCGTCGGCCGAAGGGCAGGGCGGATCGGCCGCAACGGCCCCGGCGGCACGGCTGGACTGGGCCGAGCTGGTCGAAAGCGTCGAGAATGCGGGTGCGCTGCGCATCGGGCAGATCATGCGCGATTATGTACGCGTCGTGGAACTTGCGCCGGGCACGCTGCGCTACCATCTTGCCCCCGAATACAGGGGCGATGCCGGACCCGATCTGCGCGAAGGGCTTCTGCAGGCTACCGGCACGCGCTGGCAGGTCGAACAGGCCGCGGCGGGCGAGGACGGCGTTCCCTCGCTGGGCGAAGCCGCCAAGGCACGGGCCGAGGCGGAGACGCGCGGCGTACACGAATCCCCTCTGGTGAAGGCGGCGCTGGCCGCTTTCCCGGGTGCGAAACTGCTCGAGCACGGGCGCATGGACGATGGTGGCGCCGGCCAGGAACCGCGCTACCGGCAGGCATAAGGACCAGGACGATGAAATCGATGGAAGAAATGCTGCAGGCCGCACAGCAGGCCGCGCAGAACATCCAGAAGCAGATGAACGAAGCGCAGGCCACGCTCGATTCGATCGAGGTCGAAGGCGTGTCGGGCGGCGGGCTGGTCAAGATCCGCTGCACGGCCAAGGGCCGCATCCTGGGCGTCACCATTGACGACAGCCTGATGGTCCCGGCGGAAAAGCAGATGCTGGAAGACCTGATCGCCGCCGCGTTCAACGATGCGCGCAGCCGCGCCGACAGCCGCGCGAACGAGGAAATGCAGAAGGTGCAGCAGGGCGCCGGCCTGCCGCCGGGCTTCGACCTGTCCAAGCTGGGCCTCTGACCCGCGGAGCTGCGCAGCGCGCGGCTTGCTCCCATATGGATTAGTGCGGCGGGGAACTTGTCCTCGTCAGCCTGCGCCCCATATCCTGCGGGAAACGCCCGCCGATACCCGTCTTGCGGTCGCAGTCATCGGACCAGCGAGCAGAAATGGGTCGAAAACGGAGCAGGCAGTCTCCCTGACAGGCGGGCGGAGATATATAAGGCGGCAATCGGGCCGGGCGTAACCGCCCCGATGTCGCCAGAAGTGCGACGGTTCCGCACCGGGGCCGCTCGCCGAACATTCGGAAAGTGACAGATGAACAGCTACCCGCTTCTTCCCCTGCGCGACATCGTGGTATTTCCCGGCATGGTCGTGCCGCTTTTCGTGGGGCGCGAGAAATCGGTCGCCGCGCTGGAAGCCGCGATGGCGGGCGACAAGGACATCATGCTCGTCGCTCAGCTGGACCCTGGCTGCGACGATCCCGCGGCTGACGATCTCTACGACATCGGCGTGATCGCCAGCGTGCTGCAATTGCTCAAGCTGCCCGACGGCACCGTGCGCGTGCTGGTCGAGGGGCAGGAGCGTGCCTCGGTCAAGTCGATGGCGCTGCAGAACGACATGCTGGTCGCCAATGTCGAGCTGATGGACGAGATCACCGCCAGCGGGACCGAGGTATCGGCCCTGATGCGGCAGGTGCTGGAACAGTTCAACGACTATGCCAAGCTCAACAAGAAGCTGTCCGCCGATGCGGGCGAGCAGCTGGGCGAAATCGACGACGCCTCACGCCTTGCCGATGCGGTGGCCGCCAATATCGCCGCGAAGGTGTCCGACAAGCAGGCGATGCTGACCGAGCGTGACCCGGTGAAGCGGCTGGAAATGTCGCTGTCCTTCATGGAGGGCGAGCTGGGTGTGCTGCAGGTCGAACGCCGCATTCGCGGCCGCGTGAAGCGCCAGATGGAAAAGACGCAGCGCGAATATTACCTCAACGAACAGCTCAAGGCGATCCAGTCCGAGCTGGGCGGCGAGGGCGAGGACGGCGACGAACTCGCCGAACTGGCCGAGAAGATCGAGAAGGCGAAGCTGTCGAAGGAGGCGCGCTCCAAGGCGACGGCAGAGCTCAAGAAGCTGCGCTCGATGCAGCCGATGAGCGCCGAGGCGACTGTCATCCGCAACTATCTCGACGTGCTGCTGGGCCTGCCGTGGGGCAAGAAGAGCCGCGTCAAGAAGGACATCGGCAAGGCGCAGGAAGTGCTCGACGCCGATCATTATGCGCTCGACAAGGTCAAGGACCGGATCATCGAATATCTCGCGGTGCAGGCGCGCACCAACAAGCTGAAGGGCCCGATCCTGTGCCTCGTCGGCCCTCCGGGCGTGGGCAAGACCTCGCTGGGCCGTTCGATCGCCAAGGCGACGGGGCGCGAATTTGTGCGCCAGTCGCTGGGCGGCGTGCGTGACGAGGCGGAGATCCGCGGCCACCGCCGGACCTATATCGGCTCGCTGCCGGGCAAGATCGTCACCAACCTGAAAAAGGCCGGCGCGTCGAACCCGCTGTTCCTGCTGGACGAGATCGACAAGCTGGGACAGGACTTCCGCGGCGATCCTGCTTCGGCCCTGCTGGAAGTGCTGGACCCCGAACAGAACGCCAAGTTCCAGGATCATTACCTCGAGATCGACTATGATCTGTCGGACGTGATGTTCGTCTGCACCGCGAACTCGCTCAACCTGCCGCAGCCGCTGCTCGACCGCATGGAGATCATCCGGCTGGAGGGTTATACCGAGGACGAGAAGGTCGAGATTGCCGAGCGTCACCTGATCGACAAGCAGGTCGAGTCTGCACGGGCTCAAGAAGGGCGAATTCGAACTGACCGAACCGGCGCTGCGCGACCTGATCCGCTATTACACGCGCGAGGCCGGCGTCCGCACGCTGGAGCGCGAAATTGCGCGCCTGGCCCGCAAGAGCCTGCGCAAGATCCTGGAGGGCGAGGTGGAGAGCGTGGTGATCACGCCCGAGAACCTTGGCGACTTTGCGGGCGTCCGCAAGTTCCGCCACGGCGTATCGGACGAGGAGAACCAGATCGGCGCGGTCACGGGCCTTGCCTGGACCGAGGTGGGCGGCGAACTGCTGACGATCGAAAGCGTGACGGTACCCGGCAAGGGCGCGGTCAAGACCACCGGCAAGCTGGGCGAGGTCATGAACGAGAGCGTGCAGGCCGCGTTCTCCTTTGTGAAGGCGCGCGCTCCGCATTACGGCATCAAGCCCTCGATCTTCCGCCACAAGGACATTCACATCCACCTTCCCGAAGGCGCGGTGCCCAAGGACGGGCCGAGCGCGGGTGTCGGCATGGTCACGTCCATCGTCTCGACGCTCACGGGCATTCCGGTGCGCGCCAATGTGGCAATGACTGGCGAGGTCACGCTGCGCGGCCGCGTGCTCGCGATCGGCGGGCTCAAGGAAAAGCTGCTGGCGGCGCTGCGCGGCGGCATCACCACGGTGCTTATCCCGGAAGAGAACAGGAAGGATCTGGTCGAGATTCCGGCCAATATCGTCGAGCGGCTGGAGATCATCCCCGTCGAGCATGTCGACGAGGTACTGGCCCGCGCGCTGGCCGAACCGGTCGCCCCGATCGAGTGGAGCGAGGAAGACGATCTCGCCAGCCAGCCGACCGGCCTCGCTCCTGGCGCATTGTCCCCGACGGCCCACTGATGACGGATGCCGGCGGAGCGCGAATTGCTCCGCCGGCCTCTCTTCAGGGCTGTTTGCAGCCTGCTTTCGAGCGGGTGATCGGCATTGTGCATCGCAGCAATAGCGGCTGGTGCGTGCTGCAGCTGCTCAACTCACCGCATCTGATGCCGGTTTCGTTCAAAAAATCCCGGTTTTTGGCCAATTCGGGGCATGTTTTGGCTTTGACAGTCCGACAAAAAATGCTCACTTGCCCGCCATCCGCGCTTGCGATTCAGCCGCTGGCTGAGGGATCGTTTCTATCGATAAAGACAAACCTGACTGAAGGGGGTTTCATACATGAACAAGAACGAGCTGATCAGCGAAGTCGCCGAGACCAGCGGACTGACGCGCAGCGATGCCACCAAGGCGGTCGAAAGCGTGTTCGACGCGATCACCGCCTCGCTGGCCAAGGGCGATGAGGTTCGTCTGGTGGGCTTCGGCACTTTCTCGGTCGCCAAGCGCAAGGCATCGACCGGTCGCAATCCCCGGACCGGCGAACCGATGACGATCAAGGCTTCGACCCAGCCCAAGTTCAAGGCCGGCAAGGGCCTGAAGGATTCGGTGAACTGATTTCACACGGTCCGGTCGCCGGCTGATCCAGCCGGTGGACCCGAACAGAAACCGCGCGGAAGGCGAAAGCCTCCGCGCGGTTTTCGTTTTCGGAGTCCGACTAAAACGCGATCAGCGCGGTCGGCGCGGCCTTGTTGCTCTCGTCCACTGACCAGCGAAGCACCTTCATGCCGTCTTCCACTGCGGGGCCTTCCTCGGTGTTGTTGGTCAGGATTTCGCCATCGGTGCGGATGGTGAACTGTCCGTCGGGTAGCACGATCCTGGCCGCATCCTCGCCGCGGTTCTGCATTGCGCCCATTGCCATCATCATCGGCAATCCCTGCCCCATGCCGGCCTGTTCTCCGCCGAAGCCGGGCGCCTGCACGCGAACACTTCCATCGGTGCGCGGCGTGACCGAGATAAAATGCGTCATCGCGGGCATGTCCTCCAGCACCGGAAACAGGAAGCTGTGGGTCAGCACGCCCTTTGTCCGGTAGCGCACATCGTAGATGCCGTCGCCGCGATAGGACACTGCTTCCCAGCCGCGCATCTTGCGCAGCGTGGCGACCAGCTTGGCCGCAATTTCCGGATCGCCGGGATCCATACCGCCGAACATCTTGAGGAACTGCTCCTTCTCGCGGGCATCCTTCTCCTGCTCCGCTTCCCAATCTGCGCGCTGGTCAGCCACTTCGTCCGCCGTGCAGTCGCGCGGCTCCATGTCGTCGCCGAAGCATTCTGCCTCGAACGATGCATCGTTTCCCATCGCGGCCAGCTGGTTCAGCCCCATGGTGGTGATCTCGCCTTCATAGCTGAACGCAAACACGCCGCCCTTGGTCAGCACGAGTTCGGAATCGAACTTGCCCGGCGTCAGGAAACAGGCCGACAGCGCAAGCGCGCCGCAAGCTGCCACGAAACCGCGCATCACGCGCGGAAATGCACCTTGATCCATCTATTCCCCCTCTCGGCCGCTCCAACCGGCTCCCTGGTATCCTTTCTAGGACATGCGCGTTGCGCAGGCGTAAAGCGAAATGGCCGCCGCGTTCGACACGTTCAGGCTTTCGACCGCCGAACTGATCGGCAGGCGGGCGATCTGGTCGCAATGCTGCCCGATATTGTGGCGAAGTCCATCGCCTTCCGCGCCCAGCACCAGTGCGACGGGACCAGCGGGCAGAGCCTCGGCCAGGGTCACTTCTCCATCGCCGTCCAGCCCGATGCGCCAGTACCCGGCCTCGGCAATCTCATCCAGGGCGCGGGCCAGGTTCACCACGCGCACCCATGGCATCGTCTCCAGCGCACCCGATGCCGATTTCGCCAGCACGCCCGATTTCGGGCGGGGCATGGCGGTCCTGCGTGACCATGCAGACCGCGCCGAACGCCGCCGCCGACCGCATGATGGCCCCAACATTGTGTGGATCGGTCACCTGGTCGAGTATGACGATCGGAGCGGCCGGATCGCCCTCGAGCACGTCCTTGAGAAACAGGTCGGGCAGGGGGTCGCATTCGATCACGATGTTCTGGTGGGGCGCATCGCGCGCGACCAGCCGGGCAAGATCGGTATTCTGCGCGAATTCGACGCGCACATCGGCGGCAGCTCGATCCCCTCAGCGCGCAATTCGTCCATCATCTCGTGCGTGGCCCAGATGCGGTTGATGCTGCGATGGGGGTTCTCCATTGCCGCTATCACCGCATGGCGGCCCCACAGCCGCACCGCGCCCTTGGTCGCGCGGCCGCTGCCGCGTCCGCCCTGCATCCGACCTGCGCGCCCGCGCAATGCTTTCTTTTCGCCCTTGTTGGCCACTGTACCCTCATCTGTCCGGCCGCCCTGGCCATGTAATTGCGTATTCCACGCGCTGTTGCCAGCACCCCCATTGACAGGCAAGCGCAGCTTCGCCAAAGGGGCGCCTCTCGGCCGATCGGCTCCGGTTTCCGGAGCATTTCGCCAGGGGCCTTCGGGCTCTTCATGCACCGGTGTGGACAGGTGGCCGAGTGGTTAAAGGCAGCAGACTGTAAATCTGCCCGCGCAAGCGTACGCTGGTTCGAATCCAGCCCTGTCCACCACCGAGCCGCCTGCAGGCAAGCGCTTAGAAGAGCTTACTCACGACGCCCGCGCGGACCGGCGTTCGCCGCGAAGCGGCGATCAGCTGGTTCGGAGTCGGAGGCGCGCCAGCGCCGGAGAGGGCCGCAGCGCAGGCCTATCCAGCCCTGTCCACCACCGAGCCGCCTGAGCGCAAGCCCAGCCTAAGACGGGCCGAACCGGCACAAATCACGCATCCAGCAACGCCTGCAGCCGCGCGCGCAGATGGCTCACGAAGCCCGTTACCTTGGGCGCCAGTTGCCGCCTGGCGGAATAGACCGCCCAGATCGGTTCGTCCTGCGGCTTGTGATCGTCCAGCACCGTCTGAAGCCGACCTGCGGCCAGATGTTCGCCCACATAGAAGGCCGGGATCTGGCACACGCCCATCCCGACAAGACAGGCATCGAGCAGCGACGCGCCCGAATTGCAGCGCCAGCGGCCGTCGGGCCGGTAGCTCTGCCCATAGCGGAACTGCCACTGCGAGGCGGAGCCGACGAGGCATTCGTGCGCGGACAGATCCTCGACCCGCATCGGCTTGCCGTGGCGCGAGATGTAATCGCGCGAGGCGACGGTGATCAGCTCGCGCTGCGCGACGCGGGTGGCGATCAGGCGCAAATCCTCGAGGTGACCGGTACGCACGGCCAGGTCGTATCCGCGCGCGACGATGTCGACGACGTCGTTGTCGAGGTCGAGTTCGACCTGGATACCCGCGTGCTTCCGCGCGAATTCCTGCAGCAGGGGTGAGATGAAGCGCTCTCCCAGCGCATAGGAGCAGGTCACGCGCAGCAGGCCGAACGGCTCGTTATGCTGGCTGAGCGCGGCGATCGCTTCCTCGCGCTCCTCGACCAGGCGCTGGCACTGGGCAAAGAACGCACGCCCGCTTTCGGTCAGATAGACCGAGCGAGTCGTGCGGTTGAACAGCCGCGTATCCAGCCGCTGCTCCAGCCGGGCGATCGATCGGCTCATGTGGGTGACAGACGCGTCAAACGCCCGCGCGCCCGCGGTGAAGCTGCCGGCGCGGGCGACCGCGACGAACTCCTCGATCCCGTCCCAGCCGCCGATCATTGCTGCCTCTATTATTGCGATACGGGGATAATGCTTTGCGACAAACGCTCTTTATCACCCTCCGGTGGAAAGGCTAGTGTCACGCCCAATCGATTCATTCCCGCTGGAGCATGCCCCATGAAAACCCGCGCCGCCGTCGCATTCGAGGCGAAAAAGCCGCTCGAGATCGTCGAAGTCGACCTGGAAGGCCCGAAGGAGGGCGAGGTGCTGGTCGAGATCATGGCGACCGGCCTTTGCCATACCGATGCCTATACGCTCGACGGGCTGGACAGCGAAGGCCTGTTCCCCTCGATCCTGGGCCACGAAGGCGCGGGCATCGTGCGCGAGATCGGCCCCGGCGTCACCAGCGTGAAACCGGAAGACCATGTCATCCCGCTCTACACCCCCGAATGCCGCCAGTGTAAGTCGTGCCTCTCGGGCAAGACCAACCTGTGCACCGCGATCCGCGCCACGCAGGGCAAGGGAGTAATGCCCGACGGCACCAGCCGCTTCAGCTACAAGGGCGAGATGATCCACCACTACATGGGCTGCTCGACCTTCTCGAACTTCACCGTGCTGCCCGAGATCGCGGTGGCGAAGATCCGCGAGGACGCGCCGTTCAAGACCAGCTGCTACATCGGCTGCGGCGTCACCACCGGCGTCGGCGCGGTGACCAACACGGCCAAGGTGCAGGTGGGCGACAATGTGGTGGTTTTCGGGCTGGGCGGCATCGGCCTCAACGTGATCCAGGGCGCGAAGCTGGCAGGCGCAGCCAAGATCATCGGCATCGACATCAACCCCGACCGCGAGGAATGGGGCCGCAAGTTCGGCATGACCGAGTTCCTCAACACCAGGGGGATGAGCCACGACGACATCGTGCAGAAGGTCGTGGCGATGACCGATGGCGGCGCGGACTATACTTTCGACTGCACCGGCAACACCGATGTCATGCGCACCGCGCTTGAGGCATGCCACCGCGGCTGGGGCGAAAGCATCATTATCGGCGTGGCCGAGGCGGGCAAGGAAATCAGCACCCGTCCGTTCCAGCTTGTCACCGGCCGGGTCTGGAAGGGCACCGCGTTCGGCGGCGCAAAGGGCCGGACCGACGTGCCGAAGATCGTCGACTGGTACATGAACGGCCAGATCGAGATCGATCCGATGATCACCCATGTGCTGACCTTGGACGAGATCAACAAGGGCTTCGACCTGATGCACGCGGGCGAGAGCATCCGCAGCGTCGTGGTCTATTGATGCCGCGCAAGGTCAAGCTGGACGAGAAGTTCGGCCAGTTCACCGATAGCTGGGCGCCCCGCGTGGTGGGCCGCTATAACGGGAACGAGATCAGGCTGGTGCGTGCCACGGGCGATTTCCAGTGGCACAGCCATCCGGACACGGACGAGCTTTTCATGGTGATCGAGGGCCATCTGCGCATGGAGTTCCGGGACCATGTCGAAACGCTGGGACCCGGCGAGATGATCGTTGTGCCGCGCGGCGTCGAACATTTCCCGCAGGTGCCCGAAGGCGAGGTAAGGATGATCGTCATCGACCCTGCCGATACTGCCAATACGGGCGACAGTGCCACCGCCTTCAAGCCGGTCGAAATCTAGGAGAACGCCAATGTTCAGCCATGTCCATGTCGGCAGCAACGACCCCGCCCGCGCCAAGCGATTCTACGACGCGATCATGGCCGTGCTCGGCGGCGGGGAAGGGGTCAAGGATCCTGAGCGCGACCGCTATTTCTATAACCACGACGGTGCCATGCTCATCGTCGGCAAGCCGCTCGACGGCGGCGAGGCGACGGTCAGCAATGGTGCGACCATCGGTTTTCGCGTCGCCAGCCCCGAACAGGGCGACGCATGGGTCCGTGCCGGGATCGAGAACGGCGGCACGCTGGTCGAGGATGCGCCCGGCATCCGCAAGAAGACGGCCGGCACGCTCTATCTGGCCTATCTGCGCGATCCCGACGGCAACAAGTTGTGCGCGCTGAAGTTCATGGACCGCGATTGATGATCGAGACCCTCTCGGAAAACCGCAGCCACGGCGGCACGCAGGGCGTCTATCGGCACCAGAGCAAGGCGACGGGGACCGGGATGACATTCTCCGTCTTCGTGCCCGACCATGCCGAGGGGCAAAGGCTGCCTGTCCTGACCTATCTGTCGGGACTGACCTGCACCCACGCCAATGTCACCGAAAAGGGCGAGTATCGCGCCGCCTGCGCGCAGCACGGCATCATCTTCGTCGCGCCCGATACCTCCCCGCGCGGAGAAGACGTGCCCGACGACGACGCCTATGATTTCGGCAAGGGCGCAGGCTTCTACGTCGACGCGACGCAGGACCCCTGGGCGGCGCACTACCGAATGCGCAGCTATGTCGAGGACGAGCTTCCCGCGCTGATCCAGGAGCATTTCCCTGCCGACATGGCGCGGCAGGGCATCACCGGCCATTCGATGGGCGGCCACGGCGCGCTCACGATCTCGCTGCGCAATCCGGGCCGGTACCGTTCGACCAGCGCGTTCGCGCCCATCGTCAGCCCGCTGAACTGCCCGTGGGGAGAGAAGGCGCTGACCGGCTATATCGGTGCGGACCGCGCCGGCTGGCGACAGTATGACGCCTGCGCACTGATCGAGGATGGCGCCCGGCTTCCCGACCTGCTGGTGGATCAGGGCACCGGCGACAACTTTCTGGAAGAACAGCTGAAAACCCGTCTGCTGCAGGAGGCTGTCGATGCGGCGGGCATCCCGGCGCAGATCCGGATGCAGGAGGGCTATGACCACTCCTACTTCTTCATCTCGACCTTCATGGCGGGCCATGTCGCATGGCATGCCGAAAGGCTTGAACGCTGACGGTCCGCCGCCCGTGATCCACGGCTGACGCAGTTCGGCGCGCGCCGCCCCCGTCCCATCCGATGGGGGTAGGCGCGTTAACTCCAAATTTACCCTTTTGACCAATTCCGGGACCTGCGCGTCGAGCGGTCCTGGGATCCCGCCGGGCGCGATGTTGCCACTTAATCGCACTTGCGAGGGACGGGGTTCATGGTGAACGGTCGAGGGATGTTTCTGCTTGCGAGCACGGCGCTGGTCTGTCTGGCCGGCTGCGGAGGAGGGGAAGCGGGCACGGAAAGCGTTGCATCCGTCCCGACGAAGGTTGCGCCTGCTCCCTCTTCGTCCCCGTCGCCGACGCCCTCTCCTTCACCGACTCCGGCGCCCGCGCCTGCTCCCGCCCCGTCGCCGAGCCCCAGCCCGTCACCCAGCCCCACGCCGACCCAGACTCCGTCCAGCGCGCCTGCGGGCACGATGATGATGGGCGCCGCCACGCATCTGAGCCAGGGCTGGCAGCTCGATACGCTCGACCGGGCGGACGACATTTCGGTCGACCTGCTGCGCGACGGTCAGGAATGGGACCAGGTCGAACTGACCAAGGGCCAGCTGGATTTTACCGGCGGCACCGCGCAAAAGCTTGAGGCTGCGTGCAAGCGGGGCAAGAAGCTGCTGCTGGTCGAGATTCCCGTCAATCCGCACTACGACGGCGGAAAATTCGTCTACTCGCCCGGCGCGCGCGCCGCCTTCGCCAAATATCTGCGCGCGGTGGCCGATCGTTACGGCAACTGCATCGCCGGGTTCGAGATCGGGAACGAGATCAATGGCGGTGGCGGTCTCGGCCTCAGCTATCCCGATGGCTACGACCTTGAGGATACCTATATCGCGCTGCTCAAGGATATCGACGCGGCACATGGGGTCCAGCCATCCGAACATCAAGATCATCGGCGGTTCGACCAACATGATCGGCACCGGTTATCTCGAACGCTTCTTCAAGGCGGGGATGCTGAATTACATCGATGGCGTGGCGGTCCACCCCTACGACGGTTATGCCTATGGCCTGCCGATGGAGATTGCCGCGCTGAAAAAGGCGATGCGCGACAACGGCAAGGAGGTCGAGATATGGATGTCCGAATTCGCGCATGACCATCTCGACCAGAAGCTGGCCGCATCGGAAGGGATCAAGTCGATCACGCTGATGGCGGCGAACGGCGTCGACGCGGCCGTCTGGTACGCGCTGTACGAGGAGAAATGGTTTCCCAACCTCGGCCTGTGGGACGGCACGGCGATCAAGCCGCAGGGCCGCGCGGTGCGGCTTGCCGCCAGCAAGCTGCTGCCGCACGGCAATCCGATCAAGCTGAATACCGGTGACCCTGGCCTGTTCGCCTATCGCTATGGCCAGGGCGCGACCATCGTATGGGGCACGCCGCGCACGATCCGGGTCGAGGGGGCGAGCGAAGCCTATGACGCCTATGGCAACCGCCTGCCCTCTACCAGCGAGATGCAGGTGTCGGATGTGCCGGTGATCTTCATCGGCGGCAATATCAGCGACCGGGGCACCAGCAATGTACTGGCCGACACGCTGCTGCAATATGGCACGGGCGAGTGGAAATATTTCGCGCGCAGCAGGGATGGCGCGCTGGATCCGCTCACCTACAAGAACCAGTGGTATGGCAGCGACCTGCGCAGCGCGTGGGATGCGGTGCTGTCGATGAACCCGGACGGGGCGGTACCGGCGCGCGACTCCAACGATCCGCTGCGCGCCCTGTGGCAGTGGCAGACGGACAAGGCGGTGTCGGTGACGGTCAAGGCCTGCTTCCACAAGCGCGAGGAGGGCGGCGACGGCATCGACCTTGCCATCGACCGCAACGGCAAGGCGCAGGCGACAAGGATACTGGCCAGCGGTCAGACGGTGATCAGCGCCGACATCGACCTGGCGGCGGGCGACAAGATCTCCGTCTCGGCGGGTCCGAACCAGACCTGGGGCAACGATGCATTCGGCATGCGCGCCAAGGTGTTCAAACGCGGCAGCGTCGGAACGGTCGACTGCCCCAGCTGGCGCAAGGTCGGCTAGGCGAATTCAGGCCGGAAGGAAAAGGGCCGGTCCGCTTCATGCGGCCGGCCCTTTTGCCATGTTACTCCAGCGTCATCAGGCTGGCATTGCCACCCGCCGCAGTCGTATCGACCGAGATCGACACTTCCTCCAGCAGCCAGTGCAGGCAATAGGCCGGCTTGTCCGATGCGCAGTCCGCCTCGGTCGCCGACTGGGTCAGCACGAGCGGCCCTTCGCGTTCGGCGAATTCGGCCAGCGCCGCACTCACGTCGCTCTCGTCCCCTTCGACCAGCGCGCCCGCGATCATCTGGTGGCCCAGCACCTCGACCCGTCCATGCAGTTCGGGCGGCAGTTCCGCGGCCCAATCCATGTTTTCCAGCACCGCGACATTGCCGGTGGCCAGCACCGCCGACAGCTGCTGCTGGAACCCGGCCCGCGTCTTGGGACGGATCAGTATATGGCCGCGCTTGCGCAGCTCGTAGGTGTTGCGCTCGCCCACCGGGCCGGGCAGCACCTCGCGATATCCCAGGCCGCCCTGATCAGCGCAGGCGCGCGCGGCGTCGGACGCAGCGATCTCGCCGCGCATGCGCAGCCACTGGGCGAACTGGTGCACCGCCGGATCGGACAGCGCCATCGGCAGGGCAGGGGGCTGCGAGACGAGGCGGCCCAGATAGAGCGGACCGCCCGCCTTGGGTCCGGTGCCCGAAAGGCGATGCCCGCCGAACGGCTGGCTGCCCACGATCGCGCCGATCTGATTGCGGTTGATGTAGATGTTGCCCGCCTCGATCACGCGGGCGACCTGGTCGACCGTACCGTCCAGCCGCGTATGCAGCCCGAATGTCAGGCCATAGCCCGACATGTTGATCTCGTGCACCAGCGGCACGAGGTCGTGGCGCGAGAAGCGCGTGACATGCAGCACCGGGCCGAACACCTCGCGGGTCAGTTCGGTGGTGGATTCCAGCTCGATGATGGCCGGCGCGACGAAGCTGCCATGCTCGGCCTCTGGCGGCAGTTTCAGCCGCGTGACCTTGTGCCCGGCGGCTTCCATCTCGGCGATGTGCTTCTCGATGCCTTCGCGCGCTTCCTCGGTGATGACGGGGCCGATGTCCTTCGACAGCTGCGTGGTCGAGCCGATCGACAATTGCGCCAGCGCACCCTTGAGCAGCCCCAGCGTGCGGTCGTAGACGTCGTCCTGGATGCACAGCAGGCGCAGCGCCGAACAACGCTGGCCCGCGCTGTCGAACGCGCTGGCGATCACGTCGCGCACCACCTGTTCGGCAAGGGCCGAGGAATCGACGATCATCGCGTTGATGCCGCCGGTTTCCGCGATCAGCGGGATCGGCTTGCCCGAGGGGGACAGGCGCTTCGACAGCTGCTTCTGGATCAGCTGCGCGACCTGCGTCGATCCGGTGAACATCACGCCATGCACCTTGTCCGATGCGACCAGCGCCGCGCCGACATCGCCAGCGCCGGGGACGAGCTGCAATGCATGGTCGGGGATCCCCGCCTCGTGCAGGATGCGGACCGCCTCGGCCGCGATCAGCGGGGTTTCCTCGGCAGGCTTGGCCAGCACCGAATTGCCGCCGACCAATGCCGCCGCGACCTGCCCGGTGAAGATCGCCAGCGGGAAGTTCCAGGGGCTGATGCAGCAGATCGTGCCCAGCGGCTCCTGCTCGTGCCCGAAATGCTCGACCGCGCGATTGGCGTAATAGCGCAGGAAGTCGATCGCCTCGCGCACCTCGGCAATGGCGTTGGGCACGCTCTTGCCCGCCTCGCGGATTGTCAGACCGATCAGCACGCCCATCTGCGCCTGCATCGTGTCGGCCGCTCGGTGCAGCGCCGATGCGCGCTGGCTGACCGGCACCTCGTGCCAGTGCGATGCAGCGACCCTGTCGATGATGGCGGGCAATTCGTCCGGCGACAGGTCGTGGCTGACGCCGACGATGTCGCGCCGGTCGGCGGGATTGGTGATGTCACGCGGCGTGCCGGTGCCGGCTTCTCCCGCGGTCCACTCGCGCCGGGCGCTTTCCTTCAGGTCTGCGGTGAGATCGGCCAGCCGGTCCTCGTTCGACAGGTCGATACCGGCCGAATTGAGCCGCATCGGGAAGATACCGAGCGGCAACGAGATCTGCGGGTGCATGCTGCCGGGACGCTCCATCTCGGCCACCTGGCGCGCGGGATCGGCGATCAGGTCCTCGATGGCGACATCGGGGTTGGAGATCCGGTTCAGGAACGAGCTGTTCGCTCCGTTCTCCAGCAGGCGGCGCACCAGATAGGCCAGCAGCGTTTCATGCGTGCCGACCGGCGCATAGATGCGGCAGGGGCGGTTCAGCTTCTTCCTGGGCACGACCTCTTCATAAAGCTCCTCGCCCATGCCGTGCAGGCACTGGAATTCCCAGTCGCCCGGTTCGAACGGATCGCCCTTTATCTCGTCGGCGAGGTGGTAGATCGTCGCCAGCGTTTGCGCATTATGCGTCGCGAACTGCGGAAAGATATGTTCGCGCGCTTCCAGCAGCTGGCGGGCGCAGGCGATATAGGACAGGTCGGTGTGGATCTTGCGCGTATAGACCGGAAAGTCGGGCAGCCCTTCCAGCTGGGCACGCTTGATCTCCGCATCCCAATAGGCACCCTTGACCAGCCGGATCGGAATGCGCCGGTCCGAACGTTTCGCCAGATCGATCAGCCAGTCGAGCACCTGCGGACAGCGCTTGCCATAGGCCTGGATCACGCAGCCAAGGCCGTTCCAGCCTTCCAGCTCGTGCGCGGTCGCCAGTTCCTCAATGATGTCGAGCGACAGTTCCAGCCGGTCGGCTTCCTCGGCGTCGATGTTGAAGCCGATGCCGTACGATTTTGCCAGCACCGCCAGCGCGCGCACGCGGGGCAGCAGTTCCTTCATCACGCGGCCTGCCTGCGCCCGCTGGTAGCGCGGGTGCAGCGCCGACAGCTTGACCGAAATGCCGGGTGCTGCATGGACCGGCTTGCCATCGGCGCGGCGGCCGATTGCATGGATCGCCTTTTCGTATGCAGCGTAATAGGCCGCGGCATCGTTCAGATCGACGGCAGCCTCGCCCAACATGTCATAGCTATAGGTGAAGCCGCGCGCTTCGGGCCCCTTGGCGTGCTTGATCGCTTCCTCGATGGTCTCGCCCGCGACGAAATGCTCGCCCATGAACTCCATGGCGAGGCGTACGCCCGACCGGATGACAGGTTCGCCCGCTCGGCCGATCAGGCGCTTCAGCGCGGCGGCAAGGCCGAACTCGTCGGTGCGCTCGGTCAGCTCGCCGGTGACGACGAGGCCCCAGGTGGCGGCATTGACGAACAGCGAATGATCGGGCGCCAGATGCGAACGCCAGTTGCCGCGCGCGATCTTGTCCTTGACCAGAGCGTCGCGCGTACCGGCATCGGGAATTCGCAGCAGCGCTTCGGCGAGGCACATCAGCGCCACGCCCTCTTCACTCGACAGCGAATATTCCTGCATCAGCCCCTCGACGCCCCAGCCGTCCTGCTTCTTGCGGACCTTCGTCACCAGGTCGCGGGCAGTCTTCTCGATCGGAACGCGCAGGTGCGGCGGCATTTCGGCGCGCGGAAGCAGGTCTGCGATGCATTGCTGCTCGGGCCGGCGATAGGCATCTGTAATCGCCTGGCGCAGCGGCGTCGCCTCGCGGATGCGGGGTGCGAAGCGGGCAAACGGGTCGTTCAAATCGGCAGTCCTGTCGAGCATGGAGTCCTTTCAGCGGGTCCGACGTTATGGCACCTGAGGGGCGATTTACGCCTGCTGCGGGTGGCCAAATCATTTATCTATGTTAGCTGCAACCGCTCGAAGCGGACTTCGATCCGAAAAGACAGACACCCGACCCGAAAGAGGATTTATGAGCACGGATATTTCGAGCCAAGGTCAGAACAAGCAACCGGAGGGACGGGTTCTTCTCGTCGGATGCGGCAACATGGGTTTCGCGATGCTGAAAGGCTGGATCGAAAACGGCACGCCCGCGAATCGCATCGACGTGGTCGAACCGGGTGACGAACTGCGCAAGCGCGCTGCCGGGACCGGCGCGAGCGTTCACGCCAGCGCTGCCGAGATCGTCGACGGCGAAGCGCCCTCGATGGCGATCATTGCGGTAAAGCCGCAGATGATGGCCAAGGTGCTGGCCGACTACAAACCCTTTGCCGCCAAGGGGACGACCTTCGTCTCGGTCGCCGCGGGGACGCTGATCGGCACCATCGAAGGGGCGCTGGGCAAGGGCAGCGCGGTCATCCGCTGCATGCCGAACACGCCTGCCGCGGTGGGCAAGGGCATGATGGTCTGCTGCGCCAACGATGCCGTGACGGACGAGGCGAAGGCTGTGTGCGAAACACTGCTCTCCTCCAGCGGCAGCGTCGCCTTTGTCGAGGAGGAGCGGCTGATGGACGCGGTGACGGGCGTCTCCGGCTCCGGCCCCGCCTATGTCTTCCATTTCATCGAGGCGATGGCCGAAGCCGGCGTGAAGTCAGGCCTGCCGGAAGAGCTGTCGAAGGAACTGGCGATCCAGACCGTGTACGGCGCGGCGGCCTATGCCCGTTCGTCGGACGAGGATCCGGGCCAGCTGCGCAGCAATGTCACCAGCCCCAACGGCACCACCGCGGCGGCGCTGGACGTGCTGATGGGCACCGGCCGCCTGCGCGCACTGGTGGCAGAGGCGGTGGAAGCCGCTGCCGAACGCTCGCGCGAATTGTCGCGGGATTGAACCGGCTGTGCGCGGGGCGGACTAGGGGGAGGCGGATCAGTCCGCCCTGCGCACATCCACCGCATAGCTGAGGTTCTGGACCGTCGATCCGACGAACACGCCGTCGATCGGCGATACATCGGCAAAATCGCGCCCCATGCCGACGGTGACATGGTCGCTGTCGGTCATGCGGTCGTTGGTGGGGTCGAAGGTAACCCAGCCATCCTCGCCGCACCATACCGCCACCCAGGCGTGCATCGCATCGGCGCCGACCAGCTTTTCCTGTCCCGGCGGCGGGCGCGTATTGAGATAGCCCGAGATATAGGCCGCGGGGATCGAATGCGCGCGCAGGGCCGAGATCATGACGTGGCTCTGGTCCTGGCACACGCCGCGCCCGGCGGCGAATGCCTCGTGCGGCGGGGTGCGGCTGGTCGAACTTCCCGATTGATAGGCGATCTTTTCATGCACCGCGTGGGTCATTTCCCTGGCGGCCTCGACGATCGACCTTCCCGGCGAGAGCATCGGCGCGGCCCAGTCGGCAATCGCCTGGTCCAGCCCCGCGATGCGAGACGCGAACAGGTACGGCGCGGGCGAGCGGACCGACAGATCGCGCGAGGCCGCGGACATTTCGCGTACATCCGCGATGGTCATGTCGGTGCTGGGCGGTGTCGGCGGCGTGATCGTCATGGTGAAACGGCTGGTCACCGACAGTTCGGTGAGCGGCTGTTCGAACCGGATGCGCGTGGTGTTGACCAGATAGGGCCCATCCTCGTCCGCCGCGCTGGCAGGCAGGGGACCGAGCAGGAGCTCTTGGCCGGAAATGACCTGTCCCGGCCAGGCATAGGGCTTCAGCCGGATGTTGAATCGCGCCTGCGCGACGGGCGACGCATAGGACAGGTCGGTCTTGTGCTCGACCCGGTAGGTGACCGTCTCGTGCCTTTCCTGCTCGACCTCTCCGCTCATGCCAGCAGCCCTCCGCCCTCACGCGCGGCGGGCGCATCGGGCTGCAGGAAATAACGCCGGCCGATGGTCGCCGCCAAAGCGCCCAGATCGTCGCGCAATTCGGTCAGAGTCGCGCTGTCGAGCTGCTCGGCCTCCAGCCCCGCGATCCGGGCGTTCAGCATCTGTGCCTGTCTGAACGGCTCCTCGGGCAATCCGTCCTCGCGCAGTTCGGGCAGGGCGGCCAGGTGATCGGCCAGCCGCCGCGCCTGATGCGCCAGGCCGCGCGGTTCGGCCGGATCCAACAGCACCATGTCGAGCACCGGCGCAATGAAGGGAATGGTCAGATAGCGGCTGCGATACAGCGCGGTGCCGTCGATCAGGTCGAGCAGCGCGGTCAGATCCTCGGCGCTGGCGCTGCCCGGCACGATCGCCTGCACCGCCTGCAGCATCATCGATGCGCGCTCGACGGCAATGCCCATGTCATAGAACCGCCAGGCGGCGGTGCGGCCCATGTTGTCGGACACGAGCTGGGTGATGGCCGCCGTCTGGGCCACGATGGCGTCGCAGGCGTCGATCAGCAAATCGCTGTCCATCGCGTCGATGGCGGGCAGGCTGCGATGAACCGCGCGCCAGCTGTCGCGCGACAGACGGTCGCGCAGCAGCAAGGCGATCTGCCGCGCCTTCTCGATCAAGGAAGGGAGGGATCCCGCCAGCGCGCCGTCGGTCAGCGCGGCGATCGCCATGTCGTGCGGGCTGGGATGCTTCTCGTCCGCAGGGGCGGCGGGCGCGGCGGACCATCCGCGCAGCAGCGCCGCCAGCCGGTCGGCTGTGGTGACCGATTCGGGCACCGCGCTGCGCCCGGCGGGGCCGTCCGAATTTTCGACCAGTATGCGCACGATCCGTGCGGTCTGGTGCAGCCGCTCGCCATAGCGGCCCAGCCAGAACAGATTATCCGCCGCCTGGCTGGGCAGCTGCCCGCCGCCCCGCCGCACCGCTGGCGGATCAAGGTCGGGTGTGCGGACAGTGCGGGTGCTGTCCATCTCGCCCACCACGCACAGATCGGCGGAGAAATCGTCGCGCTCCATCAGCGCGGTGCGCAGGTGCCCCTGCTTGGAAATACGCGCGAAGCCGCCGGGCATCGCCATCCACTGCGAGTCCGGTCCGCGCGTGAGGAAGCAGCGCAGGGTGAAGCGGCGCGGTTCGAAGCGCCCGTTCACGATCGAAGGCGTGGTCGAGGTCGCCACCAGCTCCTGCGCGACATAGTCCATCGGGCGGCGGGCCAGCCCCTCCATGATCTGTGCGCGTGCCTCCGGGTTCATCTCCGCGCCGATGCGGGTGCTGCCTTCGGGAATGCCGGGAACGCTGCCCCGGAAGGAGGACGCGAAGACCAGCTCGTCAAAGCGGGCGAGGGCGATGTCCCGCTCTGCCTGTTGCCCGCACCACCAGGTCGCGGCATTGGGCAGCATCAGCGGGCCGCCTGTCACGACCTGCGACAGGCGCGGCAGGAAGGCGGACATGGCGCGCGATTCCGCCACGCCCGCGCCGGGCCAGTTCGCCACCGACAGCTGGCCCGACCGGCAGGCATCGACCAGCCCCGCGACGCCGATCTGCGAATGCTGATCGAACGCCATCGGATCGATGTCGCTGGTGTTGATCCAGCGCCACAGCCCGTCGATCCGCTTGAGGCCCGCGATGGTGCGCACATAGAGCCTGCCGTCGCGAACGGTCAGGTCGCGCCCTTCGACCAGCGAAAAGCCCAGGTGGCGTGCCAGATGCGCCTGCTCGGGATAGCTCTGGTTGAAGCGGCCGGGCGTCAGCAGGCCGATGCGCGGGTCGGTCGCGGGTGCAGTCAGCGGCAATGCCGAAACGCAGCGCCTCGAAGAACTCGGTGATGCGGCGCGCGCCGATGCTGGCAAGCAGGCCGCCGGTGCTGCGGATCAGCGCCAGCCGGTTTTCCAGCGCATAGCCGATTCCGGTCGGCAGGCGCGTGCGATCGGCCAGCACGCGCCACTCGCCTGTCGGTCCGCGTGCCAGATCCACGGCATAAACGCGCAGATGATAGCCGCCGGGTGGGCGCAACCCGACCATTCGGCGGGCAAAATTGGGGCTTCCGCTGGCCAGGGCCGCCGGAAGATGGCCCTCGTTGACCAGCTTCTGCTCGCCATAGATGTCGTCGACAACCTGCTCCAGCAATTCGGCACGCTGGATCAGCCCGGCCTCCAGCCGGTCCCATTCGGATGCGCCGATCAGCACCGGCATCGGACCCAGCGGCCAGGGCCGCTCGCGCTCATCCCCGGTCAGACGAAAGGCCAGGCCCAGATCCTCGACGTTGCGGTCGAGATAGGACTGCGTCCGCGCCAGATTGCCTTCGCCAAGCTGGCCGAGGCTGGCGCCGACCTGGTGCCAAAGCCCCGCCATCGCACCGCCGGCGGAAGCGAAGATGTCGCCGCTGTCCGGCGCGCGGTACCAACCCAGCGGATCGCTGCCGGGATCGGGACCGAACAGCGTATCCCCTTGATATACGGGCGATCCCTCGTTCATCCGGCGCGTTGCGGCCTGCGAAGATCGAGCGTCATCGGAAATTCTCCACCATCTTCTGCGGGCGGAATCTCGACGTGACCGGGCGTGTGGCCGAACGGCTGAAACCGTGCCCGGCGGCGAGCTTCCGCCTCGAAATCGTTCACCGGCACATCGTCGTAGGACCGTCCTCCGGGATGCGCCACGTGATAGACGCAACCGCCCAGCGAGCGATTGTTCCAGCTATCGAACACATCGAAGGTCAGCGGAGCGTCTGCCGCGAGCAGCGGATGCAGGCAGGATGGCGGCGCCCAGGCCTTGTAGCGGACGCCGCCGACTGCCTCGCCCGGGCTTGCCGGTCGGGTGCAGCGGCACGCGCCGACCATTGCAGGCGACGACGTGGCGGCCGGGCACCAGCCCGCGCGCCTTGACCTGCAGGCGTTCGGTGCTGACTATCGACATAGCGCACCGTACCGCCGATCGCGCCGGTTTCGCCCAGCACGTTCCACGGCTCCAGCGCGTGCGCGATCTCCAGCGCGACGCCGCCGGCCTCGACCTCGCCGTGGATCGGGGAAGCGGAACTGGCGCTGCGCTTCGAACCAGTCGGGGTCGAAGTCGTAGCCCGCCTCGCGCAGATCCTGCGAGCACGTCGAGGAAATCGGCCCAGCAGAAATGCGGCAGCAGGAAGCGGTCGTGCAGGGTCGTGCCCCAGCGCACCAGCGGCCCGTACAGCGGCTTGTTCCAGAACATCGCCGTCAGCGCGCGGATCAGCAGCAGTTGCGCCACGCTCATCTTCGCGTCGGGCGGCATCTCGAACCCGCGAAACTCGACCAGGCCCAGCCGTCCCGGTGGGACCGTCGGGCGAATAGAGCTTGTCGATGCAGATCTCGCTGCGGTGGGTGTTGCCGGTGACGTCGACCAGCAGGTTGCGGAACAGCAGGTCGCTGATCCACGGGAACTGCGGCGGCGTGTCCGGCGGCCGGGCACCTGCGCCAGCGCGATGTCGAGTTCGTAGAGGCTGTCGTGCCGCGCCTCGTCGAAGCGCGGTGCCTGGCTGGTCGGGCCGATGAACAGGCCGGAGAACAGATAGACTGAGCGAGGGGTGGCGCTGCCAGTAGAGCACGAAGCTCTTGAGCAGGTCGGGGCGGCGCACAAAGGGGCTGTCGGGCAGGCTCCTGCCGCCCAGCACGATATGGTTGCCGCCGCCGGTGCCGATCGACCGTCCGTCGACCATGAACTTGTCGGCAGTCAGCCCGCCCTCGCGCGCCGTCCTCGTACAGCCCCTCGGTGATCGCGCGGATTTCCTCGAAGCTGGCGGCGGGGTGGATGTTGACCTCGATCACGCCGGGATCGGGCGTGACCTTCAGCACATTGACGCGCGGATCGGGCGGCGGGGAATAGCCTTCGATCCGCACCGGCTTGCCCATCTTCTCGGCGATCTCCTCGACCGCGGCGACCAGTTCGAGGAAATCCTCCATCGCCTCGACCGGCGGGATGAAGACCGACAGGTAATGACCGCGCGGCTCGACCGTCATGGCGGTGCGCACGGCCTCGGCGCTGATCTCCTGCTCGACCCGCTCCTGCGCGTGGCCCTCCGCCCCGGCGACGCGTTCAGAGCGCTGTTCGGTGGGTGCGAAACGTTCGGCTGGCGGCGTGGCCTCGCGCATGTCGCTGCCGCTCGGGGCGGCTGGCGGCGGTAATCGGCGAGCGGCTCGGCCGGGTCGGTCGATACGCGCGGGTGGATATAGGGATAGTCCGCCTTCGGCACATGCGGCAGCGAGCCCAGCGGCAGACGGTAGCCCAGAGCGCTGTCGCCCGGCACCGCGAACAAAGCGCCGCGCCGCGTGGTCCATTGCTCGGTTTTCCAGCGCGGCCCCTTGGCAGGCTGCGCCTGCTGCGTCTGGGCCCTCTGCTCATGCGGCTCCTGCCGCTGGATGGGCAGGGCGAAGCCGACCGGGCTGGTCAGCCCGCGCGTGAAGGTCCTCACGATCCGCTGGCGTTCCTCGGGATCGTCGATCTTGGGGTCCAGCGCGGTGACATTGACCGGCAGTTCGGCCTCGCGCTCGATCCATTTGTGCGGGTCCTCATAGACTGGCTGGATGGTGTCGCCCGTCAGGCCCAGAGCGGCGGCGGCCCCGTCGATCAGCGCCTGGGCGTCATCGGCATCGACGGTCTGTTCGTGATCTGCATCGCTATCGGGATCGTCGCTGCCGCCGCGATCAGTTCGGGATTGTTCCACATCGGCGTGCCGTCGTTTCGCCAGTAGAGCGAAAAGCCCCAGCGCGGCAGGCTTTCGCCCGGATACCACTTGCCCTGGCCGTGATGCAGCAGCGCGCCCGGCGCGAAAGCGGTCGCGCAGCTTGCGGATCAGCTTGTCGGCATAATCGGCCTTGGTCGGGCCGACCGCCTCGCCGTTCCATTCGGGCGCCTCGGGATCGTCGGCGGCGACGAAGGTCGGCTCGCCGCCCATGGTCAGGCGCACGTCGCCTGCTTCCAGCGCCTGCATCCACCTTCGCGCCCAGATCGAGCAGCGCCTGCCAGCGATTGTCGGTAAACGGCTTGGTGATGCGCACCGCTTCATGCACGCGGTCGACGCGCATCTCGAACGTGAAATCGACTTCCGCAGGCTCGGCGACGCCCGTGATCGGCGCGGCAGAGCGGTAATGCGGCGTCGCGGCCAGCGGGATATGCCCTTCGCCCGCGAACAGCCCGCTGGTGGGGTCCAGCCCGATCCAGCCGGCGCCGGGCACGTAGATCTCGCACCATGCGTGCAGGTCGGTGAAATCGGCCTCGGGCCCCTTGGGCCCCTCGACCGGCTCGACGTCGGCCTTCATCTGGATGAGATAGCCCGACACGAAGCGCGCGGCAAAACCCAGCCGGCGCAGCAGATTGCACCAGCAGCCAGCCGGTGTCGCGGCAGCTTCCGGTACCCAGCGCCAGCGTCTCCTCGGGCGTCTGCACGCCCGGTTCCATGCGCACGACATAGCTGATGCGCTGCTCCAGCGCCTGGTTGATCGCGACCAGGAAATCGATGGTGCGGCCCTGCTGCTTGCTGGCCCATTCGCTCACCAGCGCCTCGAATTGCTCGCCCGCAGGCACAGCATCGAAATAGGCGGAAAGCTCCTCGCGCATCTCGTCCGGGTAGGCGAACGGGACTTCCTCGGCATCTTCCTCGACGAAGAAGTCGAACGGGTTGATGATGGCAAGGTCGGCGATCAGGTCGACATCGATGGAAAAGCTGGTCACGCGCTCGGGAAAGATGACGCGGGCCAGCCAGTTGCCGTGCGGGTCCTGCTGCCAGTTGATGAAATGCCCGGCAGGCTCGATCTTCAGCGCGTAATTGGGCACCTCGGTCCGGGTATGCGGAGCGGGTCTGCAGGCGGATCACCTGCGGACCGAGACGGACGGGCCTGTCATAGACATAGGCGGTGCGGTGGTGCAGGGCAGCGCGGATCATGTCTTGGGCTTATCGGACCCCTGCGGGTCACATTGCAACTGCGAAATTTTCGTGGCCGGAGGCTCCTTTGACACATTATGGCGGGTTGGAGATCGGCGGCACCAAGCTGATTGCGGCGCGCGGCGACGGGCGATCGATTGCCGAGCGGGTTGTCATCGCAACCACGACGCCTGCCGAGACGCTGGGCAGCGCAGCGGACGTGCTGGCGCGATGGCACCGGCGCGAGCCGCTGTCGGCCATCGGCGTGGCGAGCTTCGGGCCGGTACGGATCGATCCTGCTGCGCACCGATTACGGGCATATTCTGGCGACACCGAAGCCGGGGTGGGAGGGAGCGGACCTGCTGGCGGGTCTGCGCCAGTTCGGTGTGCCGATCGCGCTGGACACCGACGTGAACGCAGCCGCTCTGGCCGAAGCGCGGCTGGGAGCGGGGCAAGGCTCCGACAGCCTGATCTATATCACCATCGGTACGGGGATCGGCGGCGGCGTAGTTGTCGGAGGAAGGCCGGCGCACGGGCTGCTTCACCCGGAACTGGGCCACATGATGCTGCGCAGAGTGGCTGACGACCACTTTGCGGGCGTGTGCCCGTTCCACGGCGACTGTATCGAGGGCCTGGTCAGCGGTCCGGCGCTGCATGCCCGGTTCGGGCAGGATGCAGCGGCGGTGGACCCGCAAGACCCGCGCTGGGACGCAGTATCCAGCGATCTTGCGCAATTGCTCGCCAATCTGATGCTGGCGCTTTCCCCGGAGAAAATCGTGATCGGCGGCGGCGTCGGGCTTGGGCAGCAGGCGATGGTCCGCAGCGCTGCCGCGAAAGTCCCGCAGATCATCGCCGGTTATCTGCCTGCCATCGGCCCGGCACGCCATGGACCGTCTGGTCGTTCCGCCCGCGCTGGGCAGCGATGCCGGTCCGCTCGGCTGCCTGTTGCTGGCTGAGACAATTCCGACCTTGTCGGAGAAGTCGTTGCGGCCGCATTGATTTCTGATAGTAACTGTTCGAGGAACCTCCCGATCCTTCGCGAATTGTCGGGCCAACGCCGAAGATCTGTTCGGTCGTCCAGTATCCGAAGGTCAGGAGAGGAATGGCAGAAGCACCATCATCATCGGTCCGCATACTGGTCGTTGATGACGAGGCGTTGGTCGCCTTCGACGTGGCAGACCAGTGCGAGGCTGCGGGTTATGACGTGATCGGACCCGCCCTGACCTTGGGCCAGGGCATGGCGCTGGCCGAAGCCACTGATCCGTCGGTCGCCCTGCTCGACATCAACCTGCGCGACGAACTCGTCTGGCCGCTGGCGCGGCTGTTGCGGCAGCGATCGGTGCCGATCGTGTTCATCAGCGCGAATTGCGGCCATGCCGAAATCAGGGACGAGTTTCCAGACGCGACCTGCCTGGACAAGCCGGTGGACGGGCTGATCCTGATGGACACAGGTCAGGCCGCTGGTAAACGCCTGACCTGATTTCCTGACATGGTGCAGCCCACCGCGCGCAGCCGGGCCGCAGGCGGTGCGGACTGCATCAGATGTCCAGATTGGCCACGTTCAGCGCATTTTCCTGGATGAATTCGCGGCGCGGCTCGACGATGTCGCCCATCAGTCGGGTGAAGATCTCGTCGGTGACGTCCGCATCCTCGACCTTCACCTGCAGCAGCGCGCGATTGTTCGGGTCGAGCGTGGTTTCCCACAACTGCTCGGCATTCATCTCGCCCAGACCCTTGTAGCGCTGCACCGACAGGCCCTTGCGGCCCGCCGCCATGATCTGGTCGAGCAGCTGGCTCGGCCGGTTGATCGTGGCCACGACCGGCGCTCTCAGCCGCTTCGTCGTCATCTTCGGTCTCGCTCGGCCTGCGCTTGCTGCGAGACGCGGACGAGGCTGGCGCCCCCTTCGAAGGGTTCGCGCAAGTTCTTCGGCCAGCTTGCTGATCTTGCGAGCTTCGGCGCTTTCGAGGAACTTGTTCTCGATCACGTGGAAATCGGTCACGCCGCGCCAGATGCGCGAGATGCCATAGCCTTCGTCGGTGACTTCGGCGGCCCAGCGCGCCTCGGTATCGCCGCGCTGCAGCCATTCCGATGCGCGCTGCAGGGCAGCCGCGCGTGTCGCGGCATCCATGCCAGGCGCCAGCGCACCGGCCAGTGCCAGCGCCTCGATCACGCCCGGGTCATAGCGATTGCGCGCAAAGCCAGCGCGTTGCGGAACGCGCGCGCCTTTTCGACCAGCGCGGCCAGATCCTCGCCGCCGCGCGCACCGCCCGACGTTTCCAGCACGCGGCCTGCCGAGCCCGCGTTCGACCAGATAGCGGTCGAGAGCGTCATTGTCCTTGAGGTAGACCTCCGACTCGGCCCTTGGCGACCTTGTAGAGCGGCGGCTGGGCGATGTAGAGGTGTCCCGCCTTGACGATTTCCGGCATCTGCCGGTGGAAGAACGTCAGCAGCAGCGTGCGGATATGCGCGCCGTCGACGTCGGCGTCGGTCATGATCACGATCTTGTGATAGCGCAGCTTCTCCAGGTTGAACTCGTCGCGCAGGCCGGTGCCCATCGCCTGGATCAGCGTGCCGACTTCCTTGGACGAAATGATCCGGTCGAAACGCGCCCGCTCGACGTTCAGGATCTTGCCCTCGCAGCGGCAGGATCGCCTGGTACTGGCTATCGCGCCCCTGCTTGGCCGAACCGCCTGCGGAATCGCCCTCGACCAGGAAGAGTTCGCACTTGGTCGCGTCCGTCTCGCGGCAGTCGGACAGTTTGCCGGGCAGGCTGGCGATGCTCATCGCGCCCTTGCGGCTCATTTCGCGGGCGCGGCGCGCAGCCTCGCGCGCGGCGGCGGCGTCGATGACCTTCTGGATGATCGTCTTGGCGTGGGCGGGATTTTCCTCCAGCCATTCGCTCATCTTGTCGCTCATCAGGCTTTCGAGCGGCTGGCGCACTTCGGACGAGACCAGCTTGTCCTTGGTCTGCGATCCGAACTTGGGATCGGGCAGCTTGACCGAAACGATGGCGGTCAGCCCCTCGCGCATGTCCTCGCCCGACAGCGCTGACCTTTTCCTTCTTGATCAGGCCCGATCGGTCGGCATAGCCGTTGAGCGTGCGCGTCAGCGCCGCGCGGAAGGCGGCAAGGTGGGTGCCGCCGTCGCGCTGCGGGATGTTGTTGGTGAAGCACAGCACGTTTTCGTAATAGGAATCGTTCCATTCGAGCGCGACCTCGATCCCGATGCCGTCCCGGTCGGCCATGATGGCGATGGGCTCGGGGATCAGCGGCTGCTTGTTGCGGTCCAGATAGGAGACGAACGCGCCGATGCCGCCTTCGTAGAACAGATCGTGCTCCAGCGGTTCCTCATGACGCAGGTCGCGCAGGATGATGCGCACGCCCGAATTCAGGAACGCGAGTTCGCGATAGCGGTGCTCAAGCTTGTCGAAATCGTACTCGGTGACGTTCTTGAACGTCTCGGTCGCTGGCCAGGAAGTGCACGCGCGTGCCCTTTCGCGGTTCGCCGTCGTCGTTCATCGGCGCATCGCCGACGACCTTCAGCGGCGAGACGGCATTGCCATGCTCGAAGCGCATCCAGTGTTCCTTGCCGTCGCGCCAGATGGTCAGTTCCAGCCATTCGGACAGCGCGTTGACCACCGACACGCCCACGCCGTGCAGGCCGCCCGACACCTTGTAGGCGTTGTCGTCGCTGGTATTCTCGAACTTGCCGCCCGCATGCAGCTGGGTCATGATGACCTCTGCCGCGGAGACACCTTCCTCGCGTGTGGATGTCGGTGGGAATGCCGCGGCCGTTGTCATCGACCGAAACCGAATCGTCGGGGTTGCAGTTCGATGATCACGCAGGTCGCAGTGGCCGGCCAGCGCCTCGTCGATGGCGTTGTCGGACACCTCGAACACCATGTGATGCAGGCCCGAGCCGTCATCGGTGTCGCCGATATACATGCCCGGCCGCTTGCGGACCGCGTCCAGCCCCTTCAGCACCTTGATGGATTCGGCGCCGTAACCATTGGTATTGGGGCCATTGCCGTTTGGCTTGTTCTCTGCGCCCTTGCTGGCGGGCGTCGCACCGTTATCTTCCATGACCACGATATAGGAATTGTCGCCCGAACCCCCAAGCGGAACCGCATCGGACGTGGCGATTTTCCACATCTGCGACGCTTTGTGTCGCGGAAAGGCAGTTATTGCAGATGTTGATGACCCTCATTGTCGTTCTCGTCGTCTCAGGAGCGCTCATGCTGGGCGCAGCCTGGGGTGCATATGGGCACATGTCGAACAGGCTGGAGGGTTTCCTGATCGCCCTGGCGGGAGGAGCGCTGGTCCTCTCGCTGGTCAGCGAACTCATCGAACCGGCGATCGAGAAATCCGGCCTGACCCTGGCCACCGCAGGCGTTGCCCTGGGAGCCATCGTGTTCACGGGAGCCGATTACCTGATCGACGAGAAGTGGGGGCCCAACTCGGGCGGGGGGCTGCTAGCCGCGATCAGCCTCGACGGCATTCCCGAAAATCTCGCCCTGGGCGTGGCGCTCATCGGTGCCGGTCCGCTGGGGGTGGCTGCGCTGGCGGGCTCGATCTTCCTGTCGAACCTTCCCGAAGCGGCAGGCGGGGCCAAGCAGATGTCGGATCACGGCAACCGCTCAAAGGGGCGGATCGTCGGCATCTGGGCCGCGACGGCTGTGGTGCTTTCGGTTGCGGCCATATTGGGCAATCTGCTGCTGGCGGGCGTTTCGCCGCAATGGCTCTCGTTCATCCGCTGCCTTGCGGCGGGTGCCGTGGTGGCCAGTCTCGCCACGGAAGTGTTCCCCAAGGCGTTTCGCGAGGATCATCATCTGGCCGGGATCGCCACTGCCCTGGGTCTGGTGCTGGCATTCCTGCTGGGCGAACTGGGCGGCTAGGCGGCTGAAGGAAGGGAACCAGGGAAAAAGGGCCTCCCCGGACATCCGGAGCGGCCCCTTTTCTGATTCTGCTGCGTCCCGAAGGCCGCTTCGGCCCGATCAGCCGACCTCTTCGGTCGCGCCCATGGCCAGCGAACGCTGCGCCTCGATCTGCGCATCGGCCTGCTCCATCGCGTCGCGGATGCACGAGCGGACGAGCAGGCGGCTGGAGAAGGTCGGAACCTGTTCGTTGCAGGTTTCGGTCACTTCCGCCAGGACGCGCGACTTCAGAGCATTGACGTCGGTTTCCTGCGCCAGGTCGAGGTCGGAGAAGTCAACGCGGACTTCGACATTTTCAGCGTGCGCGGCCGTTGCAACGCCAAAAGTGGCAAAAGCGGCCAGAGCAGGAACGATAAACTTACGCATAGTTTCCTCCTTTGAGTGTGCCGCCAGGTTCAAACATCCCGTCTGGTTCAGGTCAGCCAGTTATCTTTCGTTCGCCCCTTTTGTGCACTGCACCATGGCTTTGTGCAAATGCGAAAACATCGGCTATTCTTGCGTTTTTTGCAACTTCGGGAGGTCGTCGACCATACAGTTCGCGGAAGCGATGCGACCCCTTCGCGGCGCGCGTCTTTCGTGCCGGGGCATCTGGACAGAATTGGGCAGCGTTTCTATCGCGCGCCCATGGCTCAAGAACCCTCAGCAACTTCCGGCGCGGCACCGCGCATAGGTGCCGATTCCGTTGGCGACACAATCCTGATCGTCGATTTCGGCAGCCAGGTGACTCAGCTTATCGCCCGCCGCGTCCGCGAGGCAGGGGTCTATTCGGAAATTGCGCCCTTCACCATGGCGGAGGAGGCGTTCAGGCGGATGCGGCCCAAAGGGGTGATCCTGTCGGGCAGCCCCGCCAGCGTGCCCGACGAGGGCAGCCCGCGCGCGCCGCAAATGCTGTTCGAAGCGGGGGTGCCGATCCTGGGCATCTGCTATGGCCAGCAGGTCATGACGCATCAGCTGGGAGGAGAGGTCCGTCCCGGCCACGAAACGGGCCCAGAAGACGGATACAGGGGCGGGGAATTCGGCCGCGCGTTCCTTACCGTGACCGAGAAATGCGCCCTGTTCGACGGTCTGTGGCAGACCGACGAACGGCACCAGGTCTGGATGAGCCATGGCGACAAGGTGACAAGATTCGCGCCGGGCTTCGAGATTGTCGCCACCAGCGACGGCGCGCCCTTTGCCGTGATCGCGGACGAAGAGCGCCGCTTCTATGGCACGCAATTCCACCCGGAGGTGGTGCACACGCCCGATGGCGGCAGGCTGATCGCCAATTTCGTGCGCCATGTCTGCGGCTGCGCCGGCGACTGGACGATGGCGCAGTTCCGCGACGTGAAGATCGCCGAGATTCGCGAACAGGTCGGTGACGCCAAGGTGATCTGCGGCCTGTCGGGCGGGGTCGATTCCGCCGTGGCCGCCGTGCTGATCCACGAGGCAATCGGCGACCAGTTGACTTGCGTATTCGTAGACCACGGGCTGATGCGGATGGGGGAGGCGGAGCAGGTCGTAGGTCTCTTCAAGGGCCACTACAACATCCCGCTCGTCCATGTGGACGCCTCGACCCTGTTCCTGAAGGGGCTGGAGGGCGTCTCGGACCCGGAAGCCAAGCGCAAGTTCATCGGCAAGACCTTCATCGACGTGTTCGAGGATGAGGCGAAGAAGATCGGCGGTGCCGATTTCCTTGCGCAAGGCACGCTTTACCCCGACGTGATCGAAAGCGTCTCCTTCACCGGAGGTCCCAGCGTCACGATCAAGAGCCACCACAACGTCGGCGGCCTGCCCGAACGCATGGACATGGACCTGGTCGAGCCGCTTCGCGAACTCTTCAAGGATGAGGTGCGCGAATTGGGTCGCGAGCTGGGGCTGCCCGACATCTTCGTCGGCCGCCATCCGTTCCCCGGACCGGGCCTTGCCATCCGCATCCCCGGCGAGGTCAGCCGCGAAAAGGCGGACATCCTGCGCAAGGCCGATGCGATCTATCTGGAAGAGATTCGAAATGCGGGCCTTTATGACGCGATCTGGCAGGCATTTGCCGTTCTGCTGCCGGTCAAGACCGTGGGTGTGATGGGCGACGGCCGGACCTATGACTTCGTCTGTGCCTTGCGCGCGGTGACCAGCACCGACGGCATGACCGCGGATGTCTATCCGTTCGATAGCCACTTTCTGTCGCAATGCGCCACGCGCATCGTGAACGAGGTGAAGGGCATCAATCGCGTCGTATATGACTATACGTCAAAGCCGCCCGGCACCATCGAGTGGGAGTAGGCGGCAGGGGCGCAGCCACCTAAACCATTTCCCCCGGCAACCGGAACAGGTTATGAGTCCGCCCGTTCGTCCTTCAGGGTGAGCGCGCAGAGCATGTTGCCCACCCGATGGTCCGCCCTGCAGGGCGGCCCAAGTCTGGAGTGCCCGGTGAACGCCATGAACCACGAAACCAAATCGCACGATCTGAATTTGACGCTACAGGCTTTCTGGCTTGAATGGTGGATGATGCCGATCACGCTGACGGCGCGGATGATGGGCATCGGTCGGCCCGAAGTGGACGAGGAACCCGAGATCGACCGCGAGTGCGAGGATTGCCAGCTTCCGGTGCCAAATTCGCACCAGCAGAGCGGCGATCACGACCTTTTCGCCTGATACAGCCAACAAAATCCGTCCATTTCGCGTCCACATGCTGGACGCGGGGCCGCACAGGCCTTATCTTGTCGCACGCATGAAACGGCTCCTCGCCCTCTTGGCTCTTGTGCTTGGCATGACCTATGTGATCGCGCCTGCGCATGCGCGCGTTACAGTCAGCGCCGAATGCAGCGAGCCTGTGGGTCATTACAATGCACCGTCCGCGCAATCCGCGAACCGCGGTGAAACCGTTTCCGCCAGGACCCGTCAGCAGCGCAATCGCCAGTTGGGCAAGCCCTGTACCGCGACCGTCCGCACGATCGTGCTTCCCACCGTCATGCTGGTGGATCGTCCGCTCGAATAGAATCTCTACGCCGCCGGCAGCCTGCCGCGCGGCGTTTTTCATGTCAGACGCTCTGGCCTTGCCGGTCGTCCTTCATGCCCCGCGCTCGGGGCCATGCCAATTTTCCGCAATCGCACTTACAAAGGGGAACGCCCATGCTCGGCGGCCTTGCCAAGTCCATTTTCGGGTCGTCCAACGACCGCTACGTCAAATCCATCGAGAAGATCGTCGCCAGGATCAACGCCCTCGAACCCGAGTACGAAGCGTTGAGCGACGAGCAGCTCCAAGGCGCAACCGCCACTTTCCGCGAGCGGCTGGCCGAGGGCGAGACCCTCGACGATATCCTGCCCCAGGCATTTGCCGTGGTGCGCGAGGCATCGAAGCGCGTGTTCGGCATGCGCCATTTCGACGTGCAGATGGTCGGCGGCATCGTGCTCCACCGGGGTGAAATCGCCGAAATGCGTACCGGCGAGGGCAAGACGCTGGTGGCGACGCTGGCCGTCTATCTGAATGCGCTGGAAGGCAAGGGCGTCCACGTCGTGACGGTGAACGACTATCTGGCCCGCCGCGATGCCGAGACGATGGGCAGGCTCTACAACTTCCTGGGGCTGACCGTGGGCGTGATCGTGCCCAACCTGCACGAGACGCAGCGGCGCGAGGCCTATGGCTGCGACATCACCTACTCGACCAACAACGAGCTGGGCTTCGATTACTTGCGCGACAACATGAAGCACTCGCGCGAGCAGCAGGTGCACCGCCCCTTCAACTTCGCCATCGTCGACGAGGTGGACTCGATCCTGATCGACGAGGCGAGGACCCCGCTGATCATCTCGGGCCCGACCGAAGACAAGTCCGAGCTGTATGTTTCCATCGACGCCATCGTGAAGCAGATGGACGAGGACGATTACGAGAAGGATGAGAAGACCAAGAACATCGGCTGGACCGAGGACGGGATCGAGAAGGTCGAGCAGAAGCTGATCGAGGCAGGCCTGCTGGAAACCGACAATCTCTACGACTTCGAGAATACGCAGGTCGTCCATCACCTGGACCAGGCGCTGCGTGCGAACATGATGTTCAAGCGCGACACCGATTATATCGTCAAGGACGGCAAGGTCGTCATCATCGATGAGTTTACGGGCCGCATGATGGATGGTCGCCGCTGGTCCAATGGCCTGCATCAGGCGGTCGAGGCCAAGGAGGGCGTGAAGATCGAGCCCGAGAACCAGACCATGGCCTCGATCACCTTCCAGAACTATTTCCGCATGTATCCCAAGCTGGCGGGCATGACCGGTACCGCCGCGACCGAGGCAGCGGAATTCTACGACATCTACAAGCTGAACGTGGTCGAGATTCCGACCAACGTGCCGATCGCCCGCATCGACGAGGATGACCAGTTCTACAAGTCCACGCTGGAAAAATTCGCCGCCATCGCCAAGGCGATCAAGGAAAAGAACGAGATCGGCCAGCCGGTCCTGGTCGGCACGGTGTCGATCGAGAAATCCGAGCTTCTGTCGAACTTCCTGACCAAGGAAGGAGTGAAGCATTCGGTCCTGAACGCCCGCATGCATGAGCAGGAAGCGCATATCGTGGCGCAGGCGGGCCGTATCGGGGCGGTGACCATCGCGACCAACATGGCGGGCCGCGGTACCGACATCCAGCTTGGCGGCAATTTCGAATTCCGGCTTGAGGACGAGCTTCGCGACATGCCCGAGGGGCCGGAACGCGATGCCGCGATTGCCAGGGTCAAGGAAGAGATCGCCGCAGAGCGCCAGCGCGTGCTGAAAGCGGGCGGTCTGTTCGTGCTGGGCACCGAACGCCACGAGTCGCGGCGTATCGACAACCAGCTGCGCGGCCGCTCGGGCCGGCAGGGCGATCCGGGCCTGTCGCGCTTCTATCTCTGCCTTGAAGACGATCTGCTTCGCATCTTCGGACCGGACACGCTTTTCTCCAAGATGATGAACGCCAACCTTCAGGACGGCGAGGCGATCGGCAGCAAGTGGCTGTCCAAGGCGATCGAGACCGCGCAGAAGAAGGTCGAGGCCCGCAACTACGACATCCGCAAGCAGGTCGTCGAATACGACAACGTCATGAACGACCAGCGCAAGGTCATCTACGAGCAGCGCGCCGAGATCATGGACAGCGAAACGGTCGACGATGTCGTGCTGGAGATGCGGACCGATACGGTCAATTCTATCGTAGGCGAAGCTTGCCCGCCGGGCTCCTATCCGGAGCAGTGGAACGTCGAAGGCTTGAAGGCGAAATATGCCGAGATTACCGGCGAGCAAGCCCCGATCGATAGCTGGCTCGAAGAGGACGGCATCGACCCCGAGGACATCGAGCAGCGCCTTGCCGCGCAGGCCGACGCGAAGATGGACGCCAAGATCGCCAGCATCGATCCGTCGATCTGGCGGCAGGTGGAGAAATCCGTGTTGCTGGACCGCCTGGACCATCACTGGAAGGAACACCTCGCCACGCTCGATGCGCTGCGGCAGGTGGTGGGGCTGCGCGCCTATGCCCAGAAGCAGCCGATCAATGAGTACAAGCAGGAAGCCTTCGCTCTGTTCGAACGCATGCTTGAGGCGATCCGCGAAGATGTGACGCACATCCTGATGACGACCAATCTGCGCATGGCGGCCCCCGAGCCGGCACCATTACCCGAATTGCCCGAATTCCTGACCACTCCCGGCGCCGGCATGCAGCTGGGCGAGGCGGCGAACGGCCAGGCCGGGCTGATGACCGGCCATGTCGATCCGCTGACCGGCACGGATAACAGCAATGACGGTGACGGTTCGCGCGGCCGTGAGGCGCTGTTTGGCGCGCTGGCCGGATCCACCTTCGCACAGGTCGGGCCCGGCGGAGCAGAGCGGAACAATCCGTACGAGGGGATGGATATCAACCGCAACTCGCCCTGTCCCTGCGGATCGGGAAACAAGTACAAGCACTGCCACGGCGCCATCAGCTGAGCCACGCCGATCAGCAAGGCGCAAACAGCCCTCCGGACAGGTTTCTATCCTGGCTGGAGGGCTTTGGCGCTTCATTGTTACGATCGCCGCGAATGCGTCACGAATGCGTCACATCCTTGCGCCAACTCCGGTTCGCAACCGGGGGACTGCCGCATCGTGGATACCGTCTACATCTATCTGACCGACCCATACGCCGAAGCGATGGAGCCGTTCGCACATGAGGATATGTGCTTCCGCTTCGAAAGGTTGGAGGCTTGCGGTCCGCGGCGCCTGCTCGAGGGGCCGGTCTGGGCCTTCATCGACTGGGTCATGGATGATCTGTCCGGGTTGGAGATGTGCCGCAGGTTGCGTGCGGACGATCGCACGCGCGACGCCCATGTCACCATGGTGCTGGAACGCGACGACACAGAGGACCGCCGCCGCGCGCTGAGCGCGGGTGCCGACGACTACATGGTCGGTCCGCTCGACCGAAACGCCGTGCTCGATCGCGTGCTTGCCGTGCTGGCGCGCAGCCGCCGCCGTCACGCGGCCCAGTTGCTGCAGGCGGGCGAGCTGGTGATCGACCTGATGGCGCTGCAGGCGCGCTGGGGGCAGACGCCGATCGCGCTGCGTCCCAACGAATTTCGCCTGCTGCGCTTCCTTGCGGAAAATCCCAATCGCGTCCTCACCCGGCTGGAGCTGATCGAGGGGCTGGGCAAGCTGGAGCCGCCGATCGACGAGCGCACCGTCGACGTATGGATCGGCCGTCTGCGACGTGCGTTGAAGGCTGCCGGTGCGGGCAATCCGCTCCGCACGGTACGCTCGCTAGGCTACGTGCTCGACATAGGCTGAACCCCGATCAGGGTTTCAGCCCATAGCGGGCGTAGTCCTGCGCCACCCCGGGCCAGGTTTCGGCGATATAGGAGATCGTTTCTTCCCCCGTCCGTTCGCCCAGGCGCCGCTGCGCAAAGCCCAGCAGGTAACGAGTTAGATACGAATCGGGCGATGCTGCCAGCGCTGCCTCGGCATCGGCCCTTGCCTTTTCCGGCTCCCCCATCGTCAGCCATGCCAGGGCGCGGCTGTCCAGCACTGCCGGGTTGCCGCCCTGCTGCACCGCCTCGTTGCAGGTATCGACCATGGTGTCTCGCCCGACATTGAACCTGGCGCTGTACCAGCACGCACTGTTGAGCAGATAGCTCTTGCCCGGTCGTTCGGCGATCAGTTCGTCGATCAGCGCCAGACCGTCATCGGCACGCCCGTCATAGGCAAGCACATCGGCGCGGACGCTGACGAAGCTTTCGTGGTCTTCCCCATAGTCGTCGTGGTCGTCGAGCAGGGCGAGCGCTTCATCCGTCCCGCCCATGCGAGCCAGCTGATATGCCAGCGCGCGTGCATTGCCGCCGTTCGGCTCGAGTTCGAATGCCGCGCGAAAATCGGCCAGCGCCGCATCGCTCCGGCCGAGGCTCTGCTTGAGGTATGCGCGAAAGCTGTATGTCTCGGGATCGGGGGCCAGGGCGATCGCCTCGTCCAGATCCGCGATGGCACCCGCCAGATTGCCGGTAAGCTGCCGGAACTGCGCGCGGTTGACGAACCTTCCGGCATCTTCGCGATCGCGCGCAATGGCCTTGCCATAAGCCTCCTCATAGGACGCCAGCCGCTTCTTCAGATCGGGCCGGCCATATTCCCAGGCGCGCGGCGCATCGGAGGGGGCGAGCAGGAAGGGTAGCGAGTTCGACGCGCGGGCAACCTGCGTGCGCGCCTGCGCGACTTCGGGCGCGGGCAATTCCCCGCCATGGCTCTCCAGCTTCTCGCTCGCACGAAGGCGTCCGCCTGCCAGTTCGACGTGTCGCACGATGCGTTCGCCGCCAAAGGCGACCTCGGTATCGGGACGCCCGCGCAGCTCGAAGCCCTCGCCATTCTCGGGGAGCAGGATGGTCACCTCGCTTTGGACAAGGCTGGGACGGCCCAGTTCGACGGGATGTCCCTCCAGGCCGGCCGTGCGCGATCGGCGGTGAATTCATAATCCGACGCGGGAAGCATGTTCAGGTCGTGACGCATGCGGGCGCCTTCCCTCGACCATGGGGAAGTGATCAGTCCGGTGACGGTGAAGTTGACGATCCCGTCTTCCTCCACGACCTCAAGGTCACCTCCCACCGGGAGCAGCGCACCGACCGGGGTATTGGCCGCCAGCGCATCGAGCGCTTCATCTCGCTGATCCTCGCTCATCTGGCCGATGGAGGCGGCCAGATTGCTGGCTGCCGCACCTGACAGCCTGGTAGTGACGGTGGCGATGGCGGGAATGTCGACGCCGCCGCGCTGGTCGAGCGTGATGATCATCGCCATGTCGGGAAGCGCGGGCAGGCGCTGTTCGACCGCTTGCAGGTCGGCTCCCTCTGCCCTGAGCGGCAGGGCATGGCGGAAGCCGGGAGGATTGCCGATATTTGCCAGCCGCGTCCCGGCCGAGGTTCCATCCAGCCAATAGGACGTCCCCCCGATGTTGGCGCGCACGATCACGTGATCGAAGGCTCCCGCCATGGGTACCATGTCTGGCACGGCATCGCTGAACATCGTGTTCACCAGCACCGGCTCGGCATCGATGCCCAGTCCGTCGAGCAGCGCCAGCAGCAGAAGCGATTTCGCCTTGCAGTCGCCAAAGCGTCGTTCCCACGTGGCCGCCGGTGCCTGCGGGACATAATTGCCGCCGGACATGCCGTTCATCAGATAGCTGATCCGCTCCTGCACCAGCCGCGTCGCCATGGCGGTGCGCTCCAGCGGATCGTCGGTCGCTGCCGCGATCCGGGCGACTTCCGCTGCGAGCGGGCTATCTGGTGCGATCGTGTCCTGCACGTCGTAAAGCGGCGCGAAATTGCGGGAGACCTGCTGCCAGTCCTGGAAGGTCGCGGCCTGCAGGATTTGCGGGCGCGTATAGCGGCTCGGCGCGTCATCCGGCATGTCCTCTCGCTCTGCAAGCGGGAGATCGATGCTGACATAGCGGTAGCCGCCGCGGGTTTCCGGTTCCGGCGCCGCAACATCCGGTCCGACTTTCCAGAGCAACGCCTCGTCCTCGGGCCAGCTAACGACATTGCGGGCGAATCCGGCTTCGAGCGGCTTGGCGAACAACATGGAATTCAGCTGCGCGCCGCCCGCCAGCGTGTCGTCGCGGATCGTCTGGCTATAGACGATTTCGAGAACGTCGCCGATCCGCAGCCCCGGGATCGGCATCGTCGCGGTCAGCATGCCGTCCAGCGTGCGCCGCTCAAGCTGCGTCTCGCGCCTCAGCACGGTATAACGCTCGCCCGCCGCAAGGACGTCGATGACCTCGTCGCCGCGCAGGATGCGCACCGCATGGACCGTCAGATCGCCCTTTTCCGGCATCCACGAGGCCGTACT
This sequence comes from uncultured Alphaproteobacteria bacterium, assembly GCA_963752785.1. Lineage (GTDB taxonomy): Bacteria > Pseudomonadota > Alphaproteobacteria > Sphingomonadales > Sphingomonadaceae > Croceicoccus. Next base: position 82,952 of record CAVVZE010000006.1, on the reverse strand, counting down.
GGTGCCGCCCTGGGTCAGCGCTTCGGCGCTGTCCAGCTTGATCGCGCGGTCAATATTAGGTGGTGACCGTCTCGCCCTCGATCCGCTGCTGGACGTCCATGCGCGCGATCGGCGTCTTGGCCTCGGTATCGATGCTGTCGGTGCCCAGCACATCGGCCCAGTCCGGAGCCGGTTCGTACAGCACCTCTTCCCCGGCCAGTGCGGGCGCAGAAAACTGCCGGGTCAGAACTCCATCGATGCACCGATCGAGAACGAGGCCCCGCGCTTGTAGCTGTTCACGTCCAGGCGATTGGTGCCGTTGTCCTGATACTCCAGATGGTCGCGGGCAAAGATATTGCGCGCCTGGAAGTTCAGCTCGACGCCCTGGCCCAGGAATTCGGCCTCGGTCCGTGCGACGAAATCGACCGTAAGACCGGGGTTTTCCACGATGGGAGGCTGCTGCGGGCCATAACCGATCACGCGGTCGCTGGCATAGTTCAGCAGGACCGTGAACTGCTGCAGCACGTCCATGTCCTCAAGCCCGAACTGCAAATTGGCGACATGCTCCGACTGGCCGGTCATGGCATCGCCGGTGTCGAAGTAGCTGTCGATCGTAACCGGGCTGCCGGGGAACAGCGCGGTCGTCTGGGCGTCGAAGCCCGACAGCTCAGACTTCGAAAAGGTGTAGTTTGCGATGAGCATCAGCTTCTTGGTCTCGAACCAGCCGCCCACGTCGAACAGGTCATAGCTGTACTGCGCCTCGAACTCGGCGCCGTACAGCTTTGCCTTGGGCACGTTGATGAAGCTGGTGATGCGCCCGCCGCCCGAGGTGATGTTGGTCACCGCCTCGATCGGATCGTCGATTTCCTTGTAGAAACCGGCCACGCTGATCCGGTCGCCGCCGCCGATGTAATATTCGGCGCGCGCCTCGGCGTTCAGCAGTTCGCTGTCGGCCAGGAACGGGTTGCCGCGGAACTGGCGGTTCGTCTCCGGATCGTAATAGGTCTGCTCGATCAGTTCGCGAAACTGCGGACGGCCGATCGTCTTCGATCCGGACAGGCGCAGCTGCAGGTCGTCGCTTGCCTCGAAGGTCAGCGTCGCGGTGGGGAGAATATAATCCTCCTCGATATTGGTGACGGCGGCGGTGGGATCGATGTCGTTGAAGACCTGCGCCAGCGAGACGTTCTGCTCGCCCTTCTCGTAGCGCACGCCGACGTCGAGGGTCAGCGTGTCCAGCGGCAGCCAGCGCAATTGTCCGTAACCGGCATGCACCTGCAGCGCCGCGTCGAAGGCAGGGCTTTGCGAGGGTTCGACCAGGCCGACGTTGAATCCGGCCAGCGTCGCGCCATTGACGATGTCGCCCGGACGGCGCAAGCCGACGGCGGTCAGCACCTGGTTCGTAAGGCCGTTGCCGACCTGATCGGGATCCACGCTCATCTGCAGCTGGAACTCGCGGCGTTCTGAATAACGGTCGGTGTCGGAATAGGCATAGCCAATGGTCGAGATCAGGTTGGGCATGATCTCGTAGCTGGCATCAACGCCGCCAAACCAGAGCTTCTTCCTGCAGATCCTCGAATACAGAGGTGATGGGGTCGACGTTCTGGATCTGGTTGCCGGTGACATTGGCGACGTAGTAGTTGCCGGTCGGGGTATCCAGATTGGTGCGGACATAGTTGAACGTCAGATTGTACGGCGCCTCGCGATCTGTGCGCGCATAGCCGCCGCGCAGGTCGAGCGAGAAGGGACCGAACTCGAATTCGCCCACCACCTGGCTGTCGATCAGCTGGCGTTCGTACCAGGCGGTGTTCTGGGTAACGACGTCGAAATTGTCCTCGAACTGATAGGTATTGGCGAGGCTGGCCTGCTTGCGCGTGTCGCGGATGTACAGGTTGGTCCAGCGGATGGTGTGCTCGCCGAAATCCATGCCGATGCCGACAAGCGCGTTGAACAGCATGCGCTGGTCGGTGATGAAGTTCCGCGTGTCATCGCGCAGGTCCAGATTGGTCGTGCCGGTCTGCGAGGTGACGAGGCGATTGCGCCAGCTGTTCTTGAGGCCGGCGGTCGCGATCACGCCCAGCACCGCATCGGAGCCGACGTCGAACGAGGTGCCGCCGGTGGCGGACGCCGACCAGTTCGGCGGCAGGTTGCCGATCTTCTGCACGGTGGCCAGGTTGGTCGGGAAGAGCTGCGCGGCGATGCCTTCCTGCGTTTCGATCCCGGCATTCTCGATGCGTTCGCCGCTCTGGTAGAAAGCCTTGAGGTTCGAGGGGATGTCGCGGTTGCCATTGTCGAAACCGGTCCAGTCGATATCCGAACCGAAATAGCTGAGGCCGTCGCGCCCCGTCGTGCGGGTGTCGCCGCCGCCGCTGACCGACAGGGTGAAGAAGCTCTCTTCCGGTACGGCGCGGGTCGTCAGGTTGATCACGCCGCCGCCGAATTCGCCGGGAAAGTTCGCCGAATAGGTCTTTTGCACCAGCGAGGATGCAATGACATTGGTCGGGAAGATGTCGAGCGGGACGACGCGGCTGAGCGGCTCGGGACTGGGCAGCGGCAGGCCGTTCAGCATGGCCAGCGAGTAACGGTCGCCAAGCCCCCGCACATAGACGCGGCCGTCGCCGACCAGCGACAGGCCGGTCACGCGGTTGAGCGCGCCTGCGATATCGCCTTCGCCGGTGCGGGCGATCTGTTCGGCGGACAGCACGTTGACGACCTGGGTCGAGGAGCGGGTTACGTCGCGGATCCGGCGGCCGGTCACGATGATGTCGCCGCCCGGCACCGAGATATCGGGTTCGGAATAGGTGTCGTCGACGGGTTGATCGCTATCCTCCAGCACCTCGGCACCGGGGCCGAGAGCGTCTTCCGCCTGCTTGATCTCGGCCAATTCCGTGCTGGGATCATCGCCCGGGGGTACGCCGATGACATCCTGCGCAAAACCGGTGGCGGGAAAGGAAAGCGCGGTGGAAAGCAGGAATACGCCTGCAAGGCGCTTGCCGGTCGACATGGCTGTGAAACCCCCTCAATGGATCAGTCGGGTCAGGCCCCATCAGGGCCTGTCAGAAGCAAGAATGAAAAAGGGGAGGGCGGACCCGGCGCTGGTCCGGATCGCACCCTCCCCGGTCACGCGATCAGGAGTAGACCGGCAGCTCGGTGCACGGGCCGGTGTTGTTGCCGAAGATCAGCGTGGAGCTGTCGCAGGTCCAGCCCTCGTACCAGGTATCGGTGGCGTCCTCGACGGCGCCGATGTAGTCGGTCGCGTCGAAGAAGCTCGACAGCGCGGTCGGATCAAATGCGGCGACGCCGGCTTCTCCGGTGCCGTTGATGAACGAGCCGGTGAGGGTGATCGCGAAGGCCGCGTCGGTGTCGTCGCCATCGTTGAAGGCGGCGGCGACCTGCGCGTCGGTCACGCCCGACGAACCGCGGAACGGCTGGGTCGTGCCGCAATCGGCAACGACCGATGCGAAGAACGGATCCTGCGCCAGCGTCACGCTCTCATCCAGACGCACGCAGGTCCGGTCGCCCTCGATGTCGATCACCGAGTTGACCAGGCTGAACTGTGCGCCGCCGCGCAGGCGAAGCACTTGCGAGCTGCCGCTGCTGCGCGACAGGAAGGTCGCATTGGCGATCTGCAGGTTGGTGCGGGGCAGGGCGCTGGTGGTGTAGTCCTCGTCGGGCGAATCCAGCTCGACGAGGTTGTCGCCGGTGGTGGCCCGCTGGGCAGCGATCACGTACTGCAGGTTCGCCTGCGCGCCGGTGTCGACATCGAGCGAGTCGTCCGAAGCGCCGACGACCACGACGTTCTTCATATTGACCCTGCCGCCGAAGAACTCGGTGCCGTCGTCCGAGCTGTTGAAGCTCATCCAGTGGTCGATGGTCGTGCCCGAACCGATGCCGCCGGTGGTGAGCGACTGCAGCTCCGAACCGCCTTCCAGTGTGAAGCCGGAATAGCGGATCTGGAAGTAGCGCATCGTGCCCGAGCTGTCGCCCGGCGTGTTGCCGCCGAACAGCGTTTCGACCGCAGCGCCTTCGAGGACCTGCTCGCAGCTGGCCTGGTTCGCCTTGTTCGGAACGCCGTCGCGGCAGTCGGACACCGGCGCACGGCCCAGCAGGACCACGCCGCCCCATTGTGCATCGGAGCCGTCGGTCGACAGGCCCAGCACGTTGTCGCGGCTGGTGAAGACGATCGGCATGTCGGGCTCGCCCACGGCGTCGATCTGGTTGCCGCGGTTGACGACCAGGTACGAGCGGCCGGTCGCGCCATACAGGATCGCGCCGGGTTCGATCGACAGCGTCACGTCGCTGTCGGAAGAGCTGGGCACGGCGCCGCCATCGGTGCCGATATCGACGCGGCCGTTGATGGAGTAGAGCAGGCCCTGGATATAGGGCAGGTTGTCGCTTTCGTCGAAAGTCGCGGGCAGGGTGCAGACGCGATATTCGCCCGTGTCGCCGGAAATCGTGCCCGCGTCGGTCAGGCCGCCGGTGGAGTTGATCGTGGGGCAGCCGGCTGCCGGCGTCACCATCGGGGTCGGGGTGGGCGTGGGGCTGGGCGTCGGCGAGGGAGCCGGTGCCGGGTTCTCGATGATGATGTCGCCGCCCGTGCCGGGGGAGACGATCTGGTCGCCGCCACAGCCGGCGAGCGCCAGCATGCTGCAGCCAAGAATAAGCGAGCGGTGAATATTGGTCACGGCGGTTGGTCCCCTTGGTACCGAGAATCGAATAGCGTCGCGATTTCGGATCGCCGGGTCCGGCTAGACCCGCCTTGTGACAGTTTCTTTGCACGCAGATGATCATTTCGCCGCGTGCTGGCGAAAGGCACGGAAATCCGCCGTTTCGCAGCCGCAGAAACTTTCTCCGCCGCTGCGTGGGCGGCAATGTTTCAGAAAAATGACAATGTTACAGAATTGTTGCAGTCGGCGGCTTGTGAGCGCATCTTCCTCTCAAGAAGACGAAAAGGAGAGAAGAACATGGCAATCGCTACGCTGCTTGCAGGACTGCTTCTGGCAGGATCCACGACGGCTGCTGCCAATGCCGAGGGCGGCCAGAAACTTGTGGCGCAGCCCGCCGCCAGCGATGAGATCGAGGTTGCCGCGGTTCTGGATAACGGTGATCCGGTCCAGCTGATCAATCGCGGCGTCAGCCTGGCGCGCGAGGGCGAGACCGAGATGGCCCGAACGATGTTCACCCGCGTGGCCGACAACCGGATGCGCTACCAGATGGAGACGGCGCGCGGAGACTGGGAGGATTCACGCAACCTGGCACGCAAGGCGCTGGGCATGCTGGACCGGGGCGAGTTCACGCAGTCGCGAATGGCCAAGGCCGAATAAGGCGCCGTACCCCGCAAACTGCCGGTTCAGGGGCGCAGTCCGCGAAAAATTGCCGGAACCAAGCCTCGTCACATCTCTGCAGGGCGCCCAAAGGCGTGCGCCCCGCAGCGCATTCGATCCTTGTCTCGCTCGCTTCAAACGCGCATGATCGGCGGGCATCCATACCCGGCGCGGCGTGCCTGTTCGCGCGAAGGCAAGCTCTGCGATCGAGATGACGGTCCAATATCTGTCAGCGAACTGTAACACGGTCGTAACACCGTTTCCGCATCGCGCGGCCATACCTATCTGTCCTGCATGGCGAGCGTGATGAACGAAATGACCCGATCCGAAGCGGCCTCCTCCGAATCGCTTCCGCTGCAGGACCTCTACTACAATCGAGAGCTGAGCTGGCTTGCCTTCAACCGGCGCGTTCTGGCCGAGGCCGCGCGGCCCGATTATCCGCTGCTGGAACGGATCCGCTTCCTCTCGATCTCGGGCAGCAATCTCGATGAATTCATGATGATCCGCGTTGCGGGTCTGGCCGGGCAGGTCAGGCGCGGCATCTCGAAATTGTCGATCGAAGGGCGCACCCCGTCGCAGCAGCTTACCGCCATTCGCGAGGCCACCGAGGTACTGCAGGCCGAGCAGCAGGAAGTCTGGCGCGAACTGCACGCCCTTCTGGTCAAGGAGCGCATCCATGTCGCCGACGAAGGGCGCATCGACACCGAGGCGCGCCACTGGCTGAAGGACTATTTTCTCGATCACTTGCTGCCGGTGCTGACGCCGCAGGCGATCGATCCTGCTCATCCCTTTCCCTTCGTGGCGAACCAGGGCCTTGGCGTACTGTTTCACCTGACGCGCATCTCGGACGGCGAACAGGTGGTGGAGATGATCCTGATCCCTTCCGCCCTGCCGCGCTTCGTGCGGGTGCCGGGCGGCGAGGAGGCAACCTATATCTCGATCGAGCGGCTGATCTGCCGCTTTGCGGAACTGCTGTTCCCCGGCTTTCGCATCGAGGGTGATGGAGCATTCCGCGTGCTGCGCGACTCCGATATAGAGCTTGAGGAAGAGGCCGAGGATCTCGTCCGCTATTTCCGCACCGCAATCCAGCGCCGCCGCAGGGGCCGCGTGATCCAGCTGGAGATCGAGGAGGATTTCGACCCCGCCGCCGAGGAACTGCTGCGCGATCAGCTGGGCCTTTCGGATGCACAGGTAATCAAGACCAACGGCATGATCGGAGTCGAAGGGCTGGCGGACATCGCCGAGGAAGACCGGCCCGATCTGAAGTTCGAGCCCTATTCGCCGCGCTATCCCGAACGCATCATGGAGCATGACGGGGACTGCTTCGCCGCCATCGGCGAAAAGGATATCGTCATCCACCACCCATACGAAAGTTTCGAGGTGGTGGTCGATTTCGTCCGGCAGGCCGCCAACGATCCCGACGTGGTGGCGATCAAGCAGACGCTGTACCGTGCGGGCAAGCAATCGGCGATTATCAACGCGCTGATCGCAGCGGCCGAGGCGGGCAAGTCGGTGACCGCCGTGGTCGAGCTGAAGGCCCGTTTCGACGAGGAGCAGAACCTGCTGTGGGCCAACCAGCTCGAGCGGGCCGGGGTGCAGGTGATCTATGGCTTCGTCGACTGGAAGACGCACGCCAAGGTGTCGATGGTCGTGCGGCGCGAGGGCAACCGGTACCGGACCTATTGCCACTTCGGCACCGGCAATTATCACCCGGTGACGACGCGGATCTATACCGACCTGTCGTTCTTCACCGCCGATCCGCGCTTCGGGCGCGATGCGGCCAAGCTGTTCAACTTCGTCACCGGTTATGTCGAGCCGCACGGGCTGGAGCAGCTGGTCATCTCGCCGATCGACATGCGCGACGAACTCTATCGCAACATCGACCGCGAGATTGCAAACCAGCAGGCGGGGCGGCCCGCGGCCATCTGGGCCAAGCTCAACTCGCTGACCGACAAGGGCGTGATCGACAAGCTTTACGAGGCGGGGCAGGCGGGCGTCCACATCAGCCTGGTGGTGCGCGGCATCTGCTGTCTGAAAACCGGCATCCCCGGCATTTCGGACACGATCGAGGTGAAGTCCATCATCGGGCGCTTTCTGGAACACAGCCGCATCTGGGCCTTCGCCAACGGTTACCGCCTGCCCAGTCCCCGCGCCCGCGTCTTCATCAGCAGCGCCGATGCGATGAGCCGCAATCTCGACCGCCGGGTCGAGGCGATGGTGCCGATTCGCAACCGCACGGTGCATGACCAGATCCTGCAACAGGTGCTGCTCGCCAATCTGCTGGACACCGAACAAAGCTGGATATTGCAGGACGATGGCAGCTATATCCGTGCCGATTCCACCGACAGGCCCTTCAACCTGCACAATTATTTCATGACCAACCCCTCGCTTTCGGGACGCGGCCAGGCACTTGTCGAAGATGCGGTGCCGCGCCTGGCCCTGCGCAAGGGCGCACAGGTCTGATAAGGTCACAAGAATGACGTCCCAGCACATCCGACGCAAGCGCGACTCCTCCCGCCAGAACGGGGGGTACAACTGCGCCGTCATCGACATCGGTTCCAACACGGTACGCATGGTCGTCTATGGCGGCTCATCCCGCGCGCCGACCGTGCTGATGAACGAGAAGGTGACCGCTCGGCTTGGCCGCGACCTTGCCGATACGGGAAAAATGCCAGACGAAGGCATCGAGCTGGCGCTGGCAGGACTGGCACGCTTCGCATTGATCCTCTCGGATCTGGAGATCGAGGATGTCCAGACCGTCGCGACCGCCGCCGTGCGCGAGGCAACCAACGGAGCCGATTTCCTCGCGAGGGTCGAGGAACTCGGCCTTCACCCACGGCTCATCTCGGGCGAGGAGGAAGCGCAGATCAGCGCGGCGGGCGTGATCGGGGCATTTCCGGGGCGCGACGGCGTGGTCGCAGATCTGGGCGGCGGCAGTCTTGAACTGGTGGCGATCCGCGACGGCGAGGCGCAGGGCGGCGTCAGCATGCCCTTGGGCACGTTGCGGCTGGCCAGCCTGCTGGAGCAGGGGGAACAGGGCGTGGACGTCGTGATCGAGCAGGCGCTGCGCGATGCCGGCTGGGACCATTCGATCACCGGGCCGCTGTTCATGGTGGGCGGAACCTGGCGTTCGATGGCTCTGTACGCCATGCACCGCCAGTCCCATCCGCTGTCCGACCCGCATGGGCTCAGCATCGATGCCGAAGCCGCGGCCAAGCTGGCCAGGCGCATCTCGCGCGCCGAGGTCGGCGAGTTGAAGCTGGTCCCGCGCGTGTCATCGATGCGCGCGGCGATCCTGCCGGGGGCAGCGGTGCTGCTGGGCGCGCTTCTCGACCGCCTTCAGCCTGAAGAACTGGTGTTCTCGTCCTGGGGCCTGCGCGAGGGCCTGCTGCATGCGCGGCTGAGCAAGGCCGAGCGAGCGCAGGATCCCTTGCTTGCGGGCATGGGGCAATTCGCGGCCCAGATCGGTGCATCGCCGGCCGTTTCGGCGCGCATCGCGGGCTGGACCACTGCCGCCCTTCCGGCAGAGCGGCACGGAACGGAACGGCTGCGCCTGGCCGCGACCATGCTTGCGCTGGCCTCGATGCAGGTGGAACCCAATCTGCGCACGACGCAGGCGGTCGAATGGGCGCTCTACAAGCGGTGGCTGGACCTGACCGACAGTGAGAGGGGCATGCTGGCGGCCGCGGTCCTGGCGAACAGCGGACAGACCGACATGCCCGGTTCCCTCGCGGCGCTTGCGCCCGAAGACCGACTGCGCGAGGCGATCGGCTGGGGCCTCGCCATCCGGCTGTGCCGCCGACTGGGCGGGCAATCGCGCAAGTCGCTGAACGTCAGCCTGCTGGCGGTGGAGGATGATGAGCTTCGGCTTTATCTGCGCAACAGCCATGCGGCGCTGTACGGCGCGCCGCCGCGCAAGGATCTGAAGCTGCTGGCCGAGCATCTCGGCCTTGATCCCGCCGTCGAAATTCTGGGCAAGGAAGAATTCTCGGCAAAGCGCGACGAAATCGCCGACCGCAAATGGAGCGACGCGATCGCCGCGAAATAGACAACAAAAAACGCCCCGGCCAAACGGCGGGGCGTTTTTCTGTTCAAGCTCTCGTTAAGAGCGGAAGTCTGATCAGACGTCGTTGCCGAGGGCGCCTTCGACCTCGCCCTTCATCTGCTGGCCGTCGCCCTTGGCTTCCTGCTTGCGGCCTTCATTCCGGGTTTCCGGGTTACCGCTCTGTTGCTTGGCCTTGCCGATGGCTTCGTTAGTGTTGCCTTTAATCTTTTCGCCGAGTTCACCCATGGTGTTCTCCTTTCCAAATGTGACCCGATTATCCGGGCTTTGAAGTGGAAACGAGCCGAAGGCTACAACGATCCAAGGCAGGATTCGCTTCGTCCCGCGTCAGCCGCCGTTGATCGCGGAATCATGAAAAAGCCATGATTCACATCGGTTTGTGGCAGGAATTCGCCCAAAACGGGGCGCTATTCGGCAAGGCTGGAAAGAAGTGGCTCCCCGAGTTGGATTCGAACCAACGACCAAGTGATTAACAGTCACCTACTCTACCGCTGAGCTATCGGGGAGCAGCCCCCCAAGCGGTATTGAGGGGGGCAGGGCCGTGCCTATATGAAGGCGCGTCGGCTTTGGCAAGCCACGAATTTCATCTTTTTCCGCAAGACGGCCAGATTGCGGAAAAAACCTCCGAAACGCCGCCGATCAGATCATGAACTGCTCACCCACGATCCGTTCGTCCAGGCTGTGACCGCGGTCGAACAGCAGCGTCAAATCGCACTCATGCGCGATCTTCACATCGATGCTGGCGACGTTGCGGATCTCCTTCTGGTCGGCCACTGCCGAGACCGGGCGCTTCGACGCATTGAGCGCCTTGATCGAGATCGGGAGGAAATCCGGCAGGATCGCACCCCGCCAACGCCGGGGCCGAAATGCGCTGATCGGGGTCAACGCCAGCAGCCCGCACGACAGCGGCAGGATCGGGCCATTGGCGGAGAAATTATAGGCGGTGGAGCCAGCTGGTGTAGCCACCAGCACGCCGTCACAGGCGAGTTCCGGAATGCGGATCTTGCCGCCCACGCTGATCTGCAGCTTGGCGGTCTGGCGCGTTTCCCTCAGCAGCGACACCTCGTTGATGGCGTGCCCGGTGATGGTCTCGCCGCCTTGCGTGACCGCCGTCATGTCGAGCGGCGACACCGTCTGCGCTCGCGCCGCGGCGACGCGCTCGGCAATGGGGGCGTTCGTGCTGGTCAGCTTGTTCATCAGAAAGCCGACCGTGCCCAGGTTCAACCCATAGGCCGGGATGATCCGCTTGGCGTCCAGCATGTGGTGCAGCGTCTGCAGCATGTATCCGTCGCCGCCCAGCACGACGACGGCGTCGGCTTCCTCCAGCGGCACCCAGTCATGCTCGTTCCTCAGTCGCTGGGCTGCGCGCTGCGCCTTGTCGGTGTCGGAAACAGCCAGCGCCAGTCGCCTGTATTCTGCCATTCAGCCCTCTCGTCGCAATTCGGCGCGACCCTATGGGCGGGATCGCGCGAAAGCAATGATCGCCGGGTTGGGGCATCAGGCGGGCTCGGTCTTCTTCGCAGGCTTCCCGGCACGCCGCACGATTGCTGACAATCCCTTGGTCAGCTGGAACAGGCCGTTGAGCCGCGCCTTTGGATCGTTCCAAGGGCGTTCGATGACCAGCTTGTTGTCGGGCCGCAGGCGGGCGGTTCCCTTCAGGCGCTCGACATAGGAGATCAGGCCCATCGGGTCGGGGAACTGATCCTTGTGGAAATGGATCAGCGCGCCGCGGGGGCCGACGTCGATCTTGGCGATATTGGCGGCCAGCGCCTGCGCCTTGATCTCGATCAGCTTGACGAGGTTCTCGGTGGGTGAGGGGAGCGGGCCGAAACGGTCGATCATCTCGGCGGCAATACCCTCGATCGCCTCCTTGTCGTCGGCATCGTTCAGGCGGCGATAGAGCGCCATGCGCACGGCAAGATCGGGGACGTAATCCTCGGGGATCATGATCGGCGCATCAACGGTGATCTGCGGGCTCAGGCTGCTGCGGTCCTCGACCACGCCCAGATCGCCCGCCTTGGCGGCCAGGATCGCGTCTTCCAGCATTGACTGATAGAGTTCGAAGCCGACCTCGCGGATATGGCCCGATTGCTCGTCGCCCAGCAGATTGCCCGCGCCGCGAATGTCCAGGTCGTGGCTGGCCAGCTGGAAACCGGCGCCCAGCGAATCGAGATCGCCCAGCACCTTCAGCCGCTTTTCCGCCACCTCGGACAATTGCGTGCCCGCATCATGCGTCAGCAGCGCATAGGCGCGCAGCTTCGCCCGGCCGACTCGTCCGCGCAGCTGGTAAAGCTGCGCAAGGCCGAAGCGGTCGGCGCGGTGGATGATGATCGTGTTGGCCGAGGGGATGTCCAGCCCGCTCTCGACCACGGTGGTCGAAAGCAGGACCTCATATTTCTTCTCGTAGAAGGCACTCATGCGCTCTTCCAGCTCGGTCGCGGGCATTTGGCCGTGGGCGGCGACATAGCGCACCTCGGGCACGTTCTCGCGCAGCCAATCCTCGATCTCGGCCATGTCGGAAATGCGCGGCACCACGATGAAGCTCTGCCCGCCGCGGTGATGTTCGCGCAGCAAGGCTTCGCGCACCACCATGTCGTCCCATTCCATCACATAGGTGCGTACCGCCAGCCGGTCGACCGGCGGGGTCTGGATGACCGACAGTTCGCGCAGTCCGCTCATCGCCATCTGCAGCGTGCGCGGGATCGGCGTGGCGGTCAGGGTCAGCACGTGGACATTGGCGCGCAAGGCCTTCAGCTTCTCCTTGTGCGTGACGCCAAAGCGCTGCTCCTCGTCCACGATGACGAGGCCCAGGTTCTTGAAACTGACGCTCTTGGACAGGATCGCGTGGGTGCCGATGACGATGTCGACGGTACCGTCTTCCAGCCCGTCGCGGGTCTCGGACGCTTCCTTCGACGGCACCAGGCGCGACAGCCGCCCGATCTTGATGGGAAAGCCCGCGAAACGCTCGGTGAAATTGCTGTAGTGCTGGCGTGCGAGCAGGGTGGTGGGCGCGATCATCACCACCTGCTGCCCCGCCATCGCGGCCAGAAACGCCGCGCGCAGCGCCACTTCGGTCTTGCCGAAGCCGACGTCGCCGCACACCAGCCGGTCCATCGCGCGGCCATCCGCCAGATCGGTCATGACATCGCCGATGGCGCGTTCCTGATCGTCGGTCTCGTCCCAGGGGAAGCGGTCGACGAAGGCGTTGTAGTCGGCCTCGGGCTCGATCACCGGCGCCTTTTGCAGCGCGCGTTTGGCCGCGGTTGCCAGCAATTCATGCGCGATTTCGCGGATGCGCTCCTTCAGCCGGCTCTTGCGCTTCTGCCATGCCTCGCCGCCCAGCCGGTCAAGCGCGGCATTCTCGTTCTCGCTGCCATAGCGCGACAGCACGTCGAGGTTTTCGACCGGGACATAGAGCTTGTCGCCGCCGTGATATTCCAGCGCCACGCAGTCGTGCGGGCTCTTGCCGACGGGAATTGATTCCAGGCCCAGATAGCGCCCGATGCCGTGATCCATGTGGACGATCAGGTCGCCGGGCGACAGCGCCTGCAATTCGGCAAGGAACGCGTCGGCATCCTTGCGGCGCTTCTTGCGGCGGACCAGCCGGTCGCCCAGCAGGTCGCGTTCGGTCAGCAGTTCGATGTCTTCGCTGGCAAAGCCGCTTTCCAGCGGCAACACCACGGCGACGGGCTTGCCCTTGGCGGCAAGGCCCAGCGCTTCCTGCCAGCTCTTGGCAAGCGCCGGTTCCCGCTTGCCCGCTTCGCCCAGCTGCGATGCAATGCGCCCGCGCGAGCCGGGGGAATAGCATGCCAGCACCACGCGCTTGCCCGCTTTCGCCTGCTTTTCCAGATGCTTCGAGGCCGCTTCGTAGACATTTTCCGACCGCGACCTCTCGGGCGCGAAGTCGCGGGCGGATGCGAAACCGAAGTCCAGCGTGCGCTCGCTTTCCGGCTCGGCAAAGATCGAACTGCGATGCACGGGCCAATCACCCAGCGCGGCGCTGAATTCGTCCTCCGCCAGATAGAGCGCATCGGTTGCCAGCGGGCGATAGCTGCCCGCCTTCTGCCCCGATGTCTGCTGCCGTGCCTGGCGATAGTCCCGGATCTCGGCGAGCCGTTCCTCGCCCGCGCGGATCGCGCCGCCATCGATGATGACGCAATCATCCTTCCCCAGATGGTCGAACAGGGTGGACAGCTTCTCCTCGAACAGCGGAAGCCAGTGCTCCATGCCCGCCAGACGCCGCCCCTCGCTCACCGCCTGGTAGAGCGGATCGCCGGTGGCGTTGGCGCCGAACATCTCGCGGTAGCGCCCGCGGAAACGCTTGATCGTGTCCTCGGTCAGCAAAGCCTCGCTGGCGGGCAGCAGCAGGTGCTCGTCCGCGATGCCGGTCGTGCGCTGCGTCGTCGGATCGTAGAGCCGCATGCTCTCCAGCTCGTCGCCGAAGAAGTCGAGGCGCAGCCCTGCCTGGATCGTCTCTCCCGCCTCGTTCCTGGTCTTCAGGCCCGATGGCACGATGTCGAAGATCGACCCGCGAACAGCGAATTCGCCCGCGTCGATGGCGGTGTCGCTGCGCGCATAGCCCTGCCGCTGCAGCAGCGCGGTCAGGCTTTCATGCCCGATCTCGATCCCCGGCTTCAGCATGCGCGTCGCCTCGCGGATGCGGAACGGGGTCAGGACCCGCTGGAGCAGTGCATTGACCGTGGTCACCAGCAACTGGGGTCCGTTCGGCTTTCCCTGCAATGCCTGCAGCGCCGCCAGCCGCCGGGCGCTGACCGAAAGGGCAGGGCTGGAGCGATCGTAGGGCAGGCAATCCCAGGCCGGAAACTCGATCACCTCCAGTTCGGGCGCGAAGAACGGCGCGGCATCGGCGATTGCGATCATCGCCTGTTCGTCCGGCGCGACGAAGACGGCGCGGGCGGCATCGCCGGTGCCGCGGCAAGCCCGCGCCAGGTCGGACAGGACAAGCGGCAATGCACCGCGGGCAAGCGAAGACAGCACCAGCGGCTGTTCCGCGGCGATCAGGCGGGAAAGATCGGTCATGCCAGGGCTATCTGGCGACGGAACCGCCGCGCCGCAAGGCCCGATTACTTGTGGATGTAGATGTAGTCGAGCCGCTGCAGCGCATCCATCATCGGCCCCTCGAACCGCTTTGGCGGGGGCTGGACGCCCAGCGCCCAGGCCATGATGTCGACGTCGTCCTCGTCGAGCAGCGCCTCGAACCAGGTGAGTTCCTGTTCGACCCATTCGGCGTGGCGATAATCGAAATAGCCGCCGATCATGAAATCGGCCTCGCGCGTGCCTCTGTGCCAGGCACGGAATTTCGCCCTGTTCAGCCTGTCAGGATTCGCCCTGTCGGGACCAGCGTCGGCTTCTTCGGGTGTCGCAGGGTCGCTCATGTGGACCGGGTATACCTCTCGCGCATGCGGTGCAAGCGGCGGAATGCGGCGCTATAGCCCTCGCCATGCGTCCCGAACTGCTCAATCCCCTGTTCGCCCCCGCCGACAGCCTGAAAGGCGTTGGCGCCAAGCTGGAAAAGCCGCTCGACCGGCTCGGGCTGACGCGGGTTAAGGATTTCGCCTATCACCTGCCCGACCGCTTTATCGAGCGGCGGCAGGTCGGCGCGCTGGCCGAAGCCGGCATTGGCGAACATATCATCGTGAAGCTGACAGTAGACCAGTACCGCGCGAGCGGCAGCGGTCGCGGGCCTTTCCGCGTGATGGCGACGGATGCCGAGGGCGCGCAGATCGCCCTGACCTATTTCGGGCGGGCGTCTTTTTCCGCCAGGAAACTGCTGCCGCTGAACGAAACGCGCTGGATCGCGGGCAAACTGGAGCAATATGGCGACACGCTGCAGATGGTGCATCCCGACCACGTTTCGGAAGGCGGCGGGGCGGCGTTGGGCCAGACCTGCGAGCCTGTCTATCCGCTATCCGACGGGCTGACCGCCGGACGTCTGCAGCCGCTGGTCGAACAGGCGCTGGGGCTGCTGCCCGAACTGCCCGAATGGATTGAGCCAAGCGTGATGGAGCGCCGCGGCTGGCCTTTGTGGCGCGATGCGCTTCATCTGGTGCACCGCGCGCGTCACAAGGAGGCGCGCGACCGGCTGGCCTATGACGAATTGTTCGCCAGCGCGCTCGCGCTTATGCTGGTGAGGGCGGACAATCGCCGCCGCAAGGGCATCCCGATGCAGGGCGACGGCCGTTTGCGCGACCGGCTGAAGCTGCCCTTCGCTCTGACGGGGGCGCAGCAACGCTCGATCCGCGAGATTGAGGGCGACATGGCGCAGCCGCATCCGATGCTGCGCCTGCTGCAGGGCGATGTCGGTAGCGGCAAGACGGTGGTGGCGCTGCTTGCCATGCTGAACGCCATCGAATGCGGAAAGCAGGCGGCGCTGCTGGCGCCAACCGAGATCCTCGCCCGCCAGCACCATGCAACGCTGATGGAGATGGCGCGCGGCACCGGCGTCGAAATCGCGCTGCTGACCGGTCGCGACAAGGGGAGGGCGCGGGATTCCATTCTGATGGGGCTGCTCGACGGCTCGATCGATATCATCGTCGGCACCCACGCGATCTTTCAGGAGAGCGTGAATTACCGCGACCTTGGTCTGGTCGTGATCGACGAGCAGCATCGCTTTGGCGTCGGCCAGCGCCTGCTGCTGCAGCAGAAGGCAAGGGGCACCGCACATTGCCTGGCCATGACCGCCACGCCGATCCCGCGCACGCTGCTGCTGGCGCAGCATGGTGAGATGGAGGTCAGCCAGCTGGACGAGCTGCCGCCGGGACGCAAGCCGATCGATACGCGGGTGGTGCCGACCGAGCGGATGGACGACGTGGTCGCGGGTCTCGTCCGTCATGTGCAATCGGGCAAGCAGGCTTATTGGGTCTGCCCCATGGTGCACGAGCACGAGCGCGAGGACCTGGCCGCGGCGGAGGAGCGGTTCGACGCGCTGAAGCAGGTGCTGGGCGAAAGCAATGTCACTCTTGTCCATGGGCAGCTGCGGCCCGAGATCAAGGATGCAAACATGGCCCGCTTCGCCAGCGGCGAGGTGGCGGTACTGGTCGCGACCACGGTAATCGAAGTAGGCGTCAACGTGCCCAACGCATCGCTGATGGTCATCGAGCAGGCCGAGCGTTTCGGCCTCGCGCAACTCCACCAGCTTCGCGGGCGGGTCGGGCGCGGCGCGGCGGAATCGGTGTGTCTGCTGCTGCGCGGACAGGCCCTGTCGCAAACCGGGCGCGAGCGGCTGGCGCTGATGCGCGAAACGCAGGACGGATTTCGCCTGGCCGAGGAAGATCTTCGCCTGCGCGGTGGAGGCGAGATACTCGGCACCCGCCAGTCGGGCGAAACTGCATTTCGCGTCGCCAGCCCCGAACAGATCGCCGAATTGCTTGAGGCTGCACATGATGACGCGCGCCTGCTGATGGAACGCGAAGGCGCGGAACTGTCCGGCCCGCGCGGCGATGCGGCCCGGATCGCGCTCTACCTGTTCGAGCGCGACTATGGCGTGCAGCTATTGCGCGGGGGATAGCGCGGCAGAGCGCGCTTGCGAGCACGCGCCACTTGCGAAACAACCATGACAGGGATCAGCGGGCGGAGAATGGAACTTGCCGCGTAAGAGCAAATCGGGGTGGATGAGGCGGTGCCTGCCGCTGGCGGCGCTCGCGGCCGCAGCCGGATGCGGAGAGCCTCAGCCCGGGCTGGAAACGCCCGAGCGGACCGAGGCACTGGAACGCTGCGATGTGAAGCTGGCCGCTCTCGCAACCGATGAGGCGCAGCTAAAACGCTTGTGCGATTGTACGACGGGACGGCTTGCGCAGCAGGGCTTCAACCTGGCTGACTTGCAAGGCGAGCATCGCGATCGCGCCATGGAGCAGGTCCGCTGGTGCATGACGCAGACGGGCGCCATCCCGCTGAAGACCCCGGGCGGCATCTCGTCGCCGACGGCCAGGGTTGAAGATATCGTGGAACAGGAAGAGGCCAGGGCCCCAGCCGCCGCGGAGGAGGATCAGCCCTGAAGCAGGGCCAGATCAACAGTGCCGCTGCCACGCTGCTTGATGCCGATTTCCTTGGCAGCCGCTTCCGACAGGTCGATCACGCGGTCGCCATGATAGGGCCCGCGGTCATTGATCCGCACGACGACCGATTTGCCGGTCCGGCTGGACGTCACGCGCACCAGGCTGCCAAAAGGCAGAGTGCGATGCGCAGCCGTCAACTCCGTAGGGTTGAAGGTCTCACCGCTGGCAGTGCGGCGCCCTGCAAACTTGGGACCGTACCAGCTTGCTTCGCCGGCGCCCAACGCCTCGACAACATCGCTTTGCGTCAGTTCGGAAACCGCGCCAGCCTGAAGGCCCATTTCGACATTTTCCGATGCAGGGATCAAATCCACGGCAGCGGAGTTATCCGATGCGAGCCCGACGCTGGCTTCAATACCGACCGGTTCCTCGCTGCCCGCACGGGCAACCGAAACCGGAACGGCAGCCAGAGAGGCAAGGCCGAAGAAGGCGATGGTGCGCGCTGGGCGCAGCCGCATGTTTACACGCGTCTTCATGCCTTGAAGCATAGCAGGATTTGCTGGTCATTGGGCTCGACCCGCCGCCTTTCGGCCACATTTGGTCCTGCGTTTTTGCGTTAACGCGGCGTTTGCCGGCAGTTTTGCGGATCGGCGGACAGGCCGCGAATCACGATATTTCCTGATCGTGTTGCAAGGCTTCAGCCGTTCGCAACAAGGCATTTGCAATGCAGAGCGGGAAAGCAAATGGGGCCGGTATTGCTACCGGCCCCACTCTCACCGGCCCGTGGCTTCCCGCGTCGTGCAAGCACGAGGAGAAGGCTTGGCGCCCGGCGGTTTTGGCTTCCGATCCGAAGATCTTCAGTCCTCTGTCGCCCGGCGCTCGCGCCGGCATCCGGTATATGCCTGCCTTGCCGTCCGATCGCCTAAGCCGAAGCCATTGGGATCGCGTCGCAAGCGCATTCACATACCGAGACCTTCTTCCCTGCCGCCGCTTCATCCGCATCACCGACCCGAAGGCCGCATGACTTGTCTGCGGCGACCGGTTGTCCGGCCATGCCATCGCTCATCCACCGATGGTGATCCGCCTGGACATTTCGGTGCTTTCGCGGGGAAAGCATCAAAGGGTATCCAGACCGCTCACCGGCTTCTGGCCGATGGGTCGTCCGTTTCGATAAATCCTTCCATATCTATGCCTTGCGGCATGATCTGGAAAGCAACCTTCCCGGTCGACAGTTGAAGAATGCGCCGGGATCGCGAGTCGCACAACAATTTTATCCACAGGAATGCATATTCTCGGTGGACAACCGTGTAAAACTGACTATGTGTGCCCGGTTTTGCGGGCCGGGCGACAGGCGGAATGGCGGAATTCCGCCAATCCCGGTCCGTTGCGACCGTGGCTAATTATCCGCCCTGCTTCGCCAGCAGCTTCAGGCGCAGCGCATTCAGGTGGATGAAGCCTGCCGCATCCTTCTGGTCGTACGCGCCCGCATCATCCTCGAACGTCACGTGCTTCTCCGAATAGAGGCTCATCGGACTCTTGCGACCCACCAGATGCACGCCGCCCTTGTACAGCTTGAGCCGCACCGTGCCGGTCACCTTCTGCTGCGACAGGTCGATGGCGGCCTGGAGCATCTCGCGCTCCGGCGCGAACCAGAAACCGTTGTAGATCAGCTCTGCATATTTCGGCATCAGCTCATCTTTCAGATGGGCTGCGCCACGGTCGAGCGTGATCTGCTCGATCCCGCGGTGTGCGGCGGCATAGATCGTGCCGCCCGGCGTCTCGTACATGCCGCGCGACTTCATGCCGACGAAGCGGTTCTCGACCAGGTCGAGCCGCCCGATACCATGCTTGCGGCCCAGTTCGTTCAGCGCGGTCAGCAGCGTAGCGGGGCTCATCGCCTCGCCGTTCAGCGATACGCCGTCGCCCTTCTCGAAGCCGATCTCGACATATTCGGGCGTATCGGGCGCATCCTCTGGATCGACGGTGCGCGAATAGACGTAGTCGGGCGTCTCTTCCCACGGATCCTCAAGCACCTTGCCCTCCGACGAGGTGTGGAGGAGGTTCGCATCGACCGAGAACGGGCTTTCGCCGCGCTTGTCCTTGGGGACCGGGATCTGGTGCGATTCGGCCCATGCGATCAGCGCGGTGCGGCTGGTCAGGTCCCATTCCCGCCACGGAGCGATCACGCGAATGTCGGGGTCGAGTGCATAGGCCGACAGTTCGAAACGCACCTGATCGTTGCCCTTGCCGGTCGCACCATGCGCGATAGCATCGGCGCCGGTTTCATGCGCAATCTCGATCAGCCGCTTGGAAATCAGCGGGCGGGCGATCGACGTGCCCAGCAGATAATCGCCTTCATAGCGGGCATTGGCGCGCATCATCGGGAAGACGAAATCGCGCACGAACTCCTCGCGCAGATCGTCGATATAGATGTTTTCGTCCGAGAGGCCCATCAGCTTGGCCTTCTGCCGCGCAGGCTCAAGCTCTTCACCCTGGCCCAGATCGGCAGTGAAGGTCACCACCTCGCAATCATAGGTCACCTGCAGCCATTTCAGGATCACGGAGGTATCGAGACCGCCCGAATAGGCGAGGACGACCTTCTTGATGTCGGACTTGTCAGTCATGGCTGCGGGGCTTTCTGATCATGATTTGCGCGAATGCGCGTTGCAGCGCGCCCCTAGGACAGAGCGAAACGGCGGGCAAGGGGAAGGGCGGCCGATCAGGCGGTCGACAGCGCCTTTTTCGGCACCGGCGCGTTCTCCTGCGCCATGATCGCGCGCTCGGCCTCTCCCATGTAGTCGCGGTGCATCGGCAGCGCGTGGCGGCTGCGGACATACTGGATCTGGAAATTGCACATGCCCCCGCTCTCGAACGCGGCGGTCGCACCAGACAGGTAGAACGTCCACATGCGGAAGAACTTCTCGTCATACATCGCGACGATCTCGTCCTTGTGCTGCAGGCATCGCTCGTACCATTCGCGCAGGGTCAGCGCGTAATGCAGGCGCAATGTCTCAACGTCCGACGCGATCAGGCGCACCTTCTCGCTCGCCGCGACGGTTTCGGACAGGGCGGGGATATAGCCGCCCGGGAAGATATATTTGCGGGTGAACGCATCGGTCGTGCCGGGCTTGCCCATGCGGCCGATGGTGTGGATCAGCGCGACGCCGTCCTCTTTCATCAGCCTTGCGCAGCAGCGGAAATAGGTTTCGAACTGCGGCTGTCCGACATGCTCGAACATGCCGACCGACACGATGCGGTCGAATGCCGCACCTTCCTCGGCCAGATCGCGGTAATCGACCAGGCGGAACGTCACGCGGTCCGAAACGCCGGCGGCCTCCGCCCGTTCGCGGGCCAGCGCCAGCTGCTCCTCGCTCAGCGTGATGCCCAGCACCTTCACGTCGGCATGGCGCGCCAGGAAGATCGCCATCCCGCCCCAGCCACAGCCGATGTCCAGCACCGTCTGACCCGGCTTCAGGTCCAGCTTGGCGGCGATATGGGCCAGCTTCTCGGTCTGCGCTTCTTCCAGCGTCATCCCCTCGCGCGGCCAAAAGGCGCAGCTGTACTGCATGTGCGGCGCATCCAGCATCAGACGGTAAAGATCATTGCCGATGTCATAGTGGTGCGCGACATTGGCCTTGGAACTGGTTGCCTTGTTGAACTGGCTGGCGAGGAACTTCAGCCGGTCCGCCATGCGCCGGCGAAAGCGGGGCGGGGCGATGCGCTGGCCTGCATCCCAATGGTTGTTGCCCTGCAGCAGTTCGACCATTTCCATGATCCCGCCGCCCTCCTCGACCACCAGCCGGCCGTCCATGAAGGCCTCGGCCGCGCCGAGCCGCATGTCCATCACGATGTCGCGCGGGACCTTGCTATCGGTGAAGCGGATGGTGACTTCGGGCATGATGCCGTCCGGCGTGCCGAACATGCTGGTCGATCCGTCGGGATAGTTGACGGTCAGTCGCCCGCGTTTGACGGCCTTGGATAGCAGGGTTTCAAGAAGACGCTTGGCGCCGGGCATGGACGGGTTCTCCTGAACGGGCGCCATGACGATGATGGCGGGGATGACTGCAGATTATGCCCTGATGGCAAGGGTTCAAGGCGCGATGTGAGTTTTCCGGGTCATCTTGCGGCATCGCCCTGTCCGCGGGCCATGAACAGCACGTCGCGCGGCTGCGACAGCAGATGCTGGCCCGAAATCGACGCAAATGGTTTCGCCGCTTGCCAGATGCCCTTCCGCCAGGAAAACCGCCGCATCGGCCAGTTCCCCGGGGTCGGTCAGGCGCTGCAGCAGGTTCATGCGCCCGCTGGTCTGGTGTTCGTCCGCCTGCTGGTCGTGGCTGGGCAGCATGGCGCCGGGGGCAAGCCCATAGATCCGGTCGGGGCTGTCGCCGTGTTCCATCGCCATCATGCGCGTCGCCATGCCGAGCGCGGCCTTGGACATGGAATAGGAAAAGAAATCGGGGTTGGGGTTCCATAGCTTCTGGTCGAGCACGTTGATCACCCGCCGACCGCCCAGCGCCCGCGCCGCGCCCGCCCAGAAAGGCCCGCGCCAGCAGCACGGGACCGGCGGCATTGGTCTGCATCGCACGCGAAAAGATGCCCGGATCGACGCCGCCCGCGTCGTCGTATTCAAAGACTGAAGCGCTGTTCACCAATACGCGCCAGTCGGGAAGCCGGTCCGCCAGGCTCTCGACCATCGCTTCGGCCGCGCCTTGTTCCGCCAGATCGGCCTGCACCGCCTCCGCGCTCGGCAGCGACGCGGCCAGCGCCTGCGCGGCATCGGCAGAGGCGCGATAATGAATGACGACATGCCAGCCCGTTTCGGCAAAGCGCCGGGCCATGCACGCACCCAGCCGATTGGCGGCCCCTGTGATCAGGACAGTAGGCGTGGTGATTAAGGCTGGCTCGCTCATGCCCGCCAACTAGCCATGAACGGCCCTCGTTTGGAAGGGGCGATGCAAAAAGGGCCGGGAAGTCCGCACTTCCCGGCCCTCAATGGTCAGAATGACCTTAGCGGCAGCGCGCGTCGCCGCGATCGATCGCGCGCCCGATCAGCGCGCCCGCGGCGGCACCAAGGACGGTGCCGGTGGTGCGGTCGCGGCCGCCATCGATCTCACGCCCCAGAAGAGCGCCGCCCGCAGCGCCGATGATCAGGCCGGTCGTGCCATCATCGCGCTTGCAGTAATAGCGTCCGTCATCGCCCCGCCAGTAGCGGTCGCCCCGATCCATCCGGCGCGGCTCGTAATGATGCCGGTCCTTGGCGCGCTTGCCATAGGCCGGGGCCCACGGCGGCGGGTCGGCAGCGGCAGGAGCAGCGGGTATCGCCACGGCGGCCGCCAGCACGGTTCCGATCAATGCCATTCTCATGTTCTCATCCCTTTCCTCGATCAGTTCGCCGCGGAGCCCGCGACCTTTGCATGCAGGATGCTTCAGGAACGCCGAACACTGGATGAACGAAGCTGACAGCCGATGTTGTCGCCGGTGAATGGTTTCCAACAGGCGACGAACTGACGTTAACCCGCTGATTACCATGATGAATGGACCCGCTCACGCGATGAACGGATCGGGGCGGGGCGGATCAGAGTTTGGCGATCTGCTCTTTTGCGGCGGCCATGGCCTTGTCGCGGCCGTCCGGCATGCCGACGCCTTCGGCACGGATGATGGTAATGTCCTCGACCCCGATGAAGTTGAAGAAGGTCTTCAGCAGACCTTCCTGGTAATCGGCGGGGCTGTCGTCGCCATAGCTGCCGCCGCGGCCCGATGCGATGATGATCCGGCGACCGCCGGCCAGGCCCTCGGGCCCGGCTTCGGAGTAGCGAAACGTCACGCGCGGTACCCCAAGCCGGTCGATCCACGACTTGAGAGCAGAGGGAATGGTGAAATTGTACATGGGCGCGCCCAGCACGACGATGTCGGAGGACAGGAACTCGTCCAGAATGGCCTGCTCGGCGGGAGCGGCGGCCTTCATGTCGGCGGTCCAGTCATCCTCGCCCATGCGGATCGCGCCGGTGGTGGTGGGGTTGAGATGGGCAAGCGGCTCGACGCCCAGGTCGCGGGTGACGATCTCGGCATCGGGATGATCCGATTTCAGCTTTTCCATGATCAGGCCGGTCATCTCGCGCGTGACGGATTTCGCACCGGTGGTGCTGGAATCGATTCTCAGGATTTTCATGTGACAACTCCGGTATCAAACGATAACCACCGCCATATGGAGATCACCAGGCCCGGCCTTCAAGAAGGCACAGAACAGTTCGCTAGGCACACCGGTGTGACCGGGGGCAGGGCGGAGGGAGCTTTGCCGGGTCACTCCCCCGCCGCGTGCCCCGCCGTGACCGAGGTGCTCTCGCGCGTCGGCGACAAATGGTCGATGCAGGTGGTGATGCAGCTTGGCTACGACTCCATGCGGTTCAACCAGCTGCGCCGCGAGATCGACGGCATTTCCCAGCGCATGCTGACCCGCACCCTGCGCGGGCTTGAACGGGACGGGCTGGTCAGCCGCAAGGTCACCCCCAGCGTGCCGCCCCGCGTCGATTACGCGCTGACGCCTTTGGGCAAGTCGCTGCGCGAACCTGTCAGCCGGCTGGGTGACTGGGCGGTCGCGAACAGGGAAACCGTGGCCGAGGCACGCGCCGCCTACGACCTGCGCGAAGCCGGCTAGAGGAACAGCTTGTAGCCGACGTGGCTGGGCTCGAAACCCAGCCCCTCGTAAAAGGCGTGAGCGCCCGCGCGGCGCCGGTCGCTGGTCAGCTGCACGAAGGCGCAGCCGTGCTCGCGTGCGCGGTCGATCGCCCATTGCATCATGGCCGCGCCATGGCCCTGTCCACGCAAATCCTCGGCAATGTGCACCGATTCGATCTGGGCCCGCAGCGCGCCCAGCCGTCCGATACCGGGCATGAAGGTGATCTGCATCGTCCCCATGACCGCGCCATCCAGTTCGGCCACGGCCAGGATCTGCCGCGGATCGGCGTCCACCGCCTCGAACCCGGCGATATAGCGCGGGTCCAGCGGCTCGCCGCCAATTTCCCGCGAACGGCCGAACACATCGTCGGCCAGCAGCTTGACGATAGCGGGCAGATCGCCGCGCGTGGCGCGCCGGAAGGAGATGGTCACCCGATCGCTGCCTGTTTCTCGGCCGCGATGCGGTCGAGTTCGGCGCGGCTCTTCTTCTCCGCCGCAGTCTTCAGCTGCCCGCAGGCCGCGTCGATGTCGCGCCCGCGGGGCGTGCGAATGGGCGCGCTGATGCCGCCCTCGAACACGATATTGGAAAAGGCGCGGATCCGTTCCGGCGTGGAGCATTCGTAGGCGGCGCCGGGCCACGGGTTGAACGGGATCAGGTTCACCTTTGCGGGCAGACCGTATTTGCGCAGCAGGCGGACCAGTTCGCGCGCATCCTCGTCGCTGTCGTTCTTGTCCTTCAGCATGACATACTCGAACGTGATGCGCCTGGCATTCGACGCGCCGGGATAATCGGCGCAGGCCTGCAAAAGTTCCTCAAGCCCGTATTTCTTGTTGATCGGCACGATCTCGTCGCGCACCACCTTGTTCACCGCGTGCAGCGATACGGCCAGGTTTACGCCGATTTCCTGCCCGCAGCGCTCCATCATCGGGACGACGCCGCTGGTCGACAGGGTGATGCGCCGCTTGGACAGGGCCAGCCCTTCGCCGTCCATCACGATCCCCAGCGCATCGCGGACATTGTCGAAATTATAGAGCGGCTCGCCCATGCCCATCATGACGATATTGGTCAGCAGGCGTCCATCGGCGGTGTAGTCGCTCTCGCTCTCGTCGCCCAGATCGTCCATCCTGCCCTTGGGCCATTCGCCCAGCGCATCGCGGGCCAGCATGACCTGTCCCACGATCTCGCCCGGAGTCAGATTGCGCACCAGCCGCATCGTGCCGGTATGGCAGAACCGGCAGTTCAGCGTGCAGCCGACCTGGCTCGACACGCAAAGCGTGCCGCGATCGGCGTCGGGAATGAACACCATCTCGTAATCGTGGCCGTCCGCGGTGCGCAGCAGCCATTTGCGGGTGCCGTCGCTCGAATGCTGCGCCTCGACCACTTCGGGCCGGGCAATGACAAAGCGTTCGGCCAGCCACGGGCGCATCGTCTTGGCGATGTCGGTCATGGCCTCGAACTCGGATACGCCGCGGTGATAGATCCAGTGCCACACCTGCTTGGCGCGCAATTTCGCCTGCTTCTTGTCCAGTCCGGCATTCTCGAACATGGCGGCGATCTGCTTCTTGGGCAGGCCGAGCAGGTCCAGGCGGCCGTCCTCCCGCTCGGTAATAGGGCGCGGGACGGGCACGGGGTCGATATGGCCCGGAATGGGCATGGGTGTCGGCGCAGCTGTCATGATGCCGTGCATATAGTCGAGGTCAGCCGCTTGCGCCAGTGGGGCCGCCGCCTTCCATATCATCGGGCGCACGCGAATTCGCATGTGCGGAAAAAGTTCCGTATCGTGTTGTATCGCATGGCGTCTGCCGCAAAATTCGCGCAATCCGCGGGTCAGTTGTGCGAAACATGCGCCAAGTCGTGCTGTTGTCTTGTGTTCATGAAACGCAATATTGTGTCCGAGCATTTTCCCGGTCCATGGCCCGCAAAAGGGGCAATGAGGGATAATGATTGGAGTATTTATGAAAAAGCTGATTTCCATGGCCGCCGCCGGTACCGCTGCCGCCGCCATCGCCTTGCCGGCCCAGGCGCAGAGCTACGACTACGATTTCTCGGGCCCGCGGGTCGAGGCGATCATCGGCTATGACATTACCACGGCCGGGTCCGATTCCGACAACGACATCAACGACCAGGACGATCAGAGCATCGACGGCCTGCTCTATGGTGTCGGTCTTGGCTATGATATCGACATGGGCAGCACCGTGCTGGGTATCGAGGGTGAGTATACCGACTCGACCGCGAAGACCGAATACAGCGACGGCAGCGACTTCGAAGGCTTTGGCTTGGGCCGCGTCGACACCGGACGCGATCTCTACATCGGCGCGCGCGCCGGCTACAAGGTTCAGCCCGACCTGCTCGCCTATGTGAAGGCCGGTTACACCAACGCACGCTTCAACGTGCTGGCGCGCGACGGCGAAAGCGAGCTGGAAGACAATATCGACACCGATGGCTATCGCCTGGGTGCCGGTCTTGAGTACGCGATGACGCCGAACAGCTTCGCCAAGTTCGAATATCGCTATTCGAAGTACGGCGAGGCCGAGTTCGATTATGGCAACGATATCGAAAGCGACCGCTTCGACATCGACACCGATCGTCACCAGATCGTCGGCTCGGTCGGCTACCGCTTCTAAGCGTCAGCCGAATTGGGAATGGGCGGGGCCGGGCAACCGGCTCCGCCTTTTTCGTTGTCAGCGTGCGCAGCCGATCAGCGCGGCATCGATTGCGGTCGGCGCCCCGGTCAGGTCATAGATGTCGCGGAAATAGCGTGAGCGCTGATCGCGGCCATGGACCACCATCGTATCGGCATCGCGCAGCGCGGCAATGATCGCCCGGCTGCCGCCCGTCGCCGTATCGCGGCTGGTCGCGGTCGCCCCCTGACCTGACAGGCGGAAGCGTCGATTGCCGACCTGCAGGGTCACCGCGCTGCCCGTGCGGATCACGCGCGACAGCCTGACCTGCAGCGCGGGTGCATCGGGCGCCAGCGATACGGAGGCGAAGGGCTCAAGCTCGCGCGCGGCGGTCGATGGCTCGGCCTCGGCAATGGCGTAGCAGCGCTTGCCGTCCCGGAACGCGCCCCAGCCTGCGTGAACGGAAATCGCCTGCGGTGCCGCCATCGCGGGCGCCGCCAGCGCGCACAGGACGAACAGCGCAAGCCGCCTAGCCATAGGCAATTCCGACGACTTCCCACTCCTTGTCCCCGGCGGGCAGGCGCACCGTCCGCAGATCGCCCAGCGCCGCACCGCGCAGCGCGCGGGCGAGGGGGCTGCCCCATCCGATCCGGTTGGCACCCGCATCCGCCTCGTCATCTCCGACGATGGTCACGGTGCGGTGCTCGTCATCCTCGTCCGCGATGGTGACGGTGGCGCCGAAGAAGACGCGCTCCTTGTCGGGCTGTTCCGCCGGGTTCACCACGCGCGCCGCCTTCATCCGGCGGGCGAGGCGGGCCAGCTCGCGGTCGATCTCGCGCAGCTTCTTGCGGCCATAGATATAGTCGCCGTTCTCGCTGCGGTCGCCATTGCCCGCGGCCCAGCTGATGATCTCGACGATCTCGGGCCGGTCCTTGCCCAGCAGCGCGTCATAGCGCGCGCGCATTGCGGCAAAGCCCTGCGGCGTGACGGGGTTTCCGGTCGGTTTCATGCATCGTGACTAGCGCGGGCCGGATGAGGATGTCACCCGGCCCGCGAAGTTTTCATCTGTGTAACGCGATCAGCGACCCGGCTGCTTGCGCATGTAATAGCTGAGCGGATAATCCCCGCTGCGCTTGCCCGCATCGGGATAGAGCGCGTCGTAATAGGCCGCGTTCTCCAGCACGCGCGCGACATAGCGGCGCGTTTCGCTGAAGGGGATCGCCTCGATCCATTCGACCCAGCCGATTTCGCCGGTGCGCGGATCGCCATTGGCGCGCAGCCACTTGCCGACATTGCCCGGTCCGGCGTTATAAGCGGCGATGGCCAGCGGATAGGAACCGCCGAACACGTCCATCATCCGTGCGAAATAACCAGAGCCCAGCCGGATATTGTACTGCGGATCGGAAATCAGCGAGCCGGAATTATAGCTGAGATACATCTTGCCTGCCTGCTCCTGCGCGGTGCCGGGCATCAGCTGCATCAGGCCGCGCGCGCCCGCGTGGCTGACCGCATCGGTGGCGAACTGGCTTTCCTGTCGCGCAATCGCGTGGATGATCGTCCAGTCGGCGCCCGCGGGCACGTCGATGCGCGGGAAGCCATAGGGCGAAAAGCCATAGATCTGCTTGGTCGAAGCCTCGCGCCCGGCGATCACGGCCAGGTCGCGGCGTCCGGTTTCGCGCGCCAGTTCGGCGATAAGCGCATATTCCTCCGCCGTGTCCGCCTGGCGGCCCAGTTCCTTGAAAAAGGCAACGCCGGTGCGCCAGTCGCCCGACCGGCCCACCTCGCGCACGGCCTGGACCAGCGGGCGGCGGTTGAACTCGGTCCGCTGCTCGGCGGTCGGCATGCCAAGGTGGCTGGCCGGGATCGTCAGCGCCCGGCCCAGCTTTTCATGTGCCATCTGGCCATAGAACTGGTCGGGATATGCGGCGGCCTTTTCGAACTCGGCGCGCGCGAAATCGTCCATGCCCGCCTTTTGCGCGGCAACGCCCGCGAAATAGAACCCCTTGGTGCGGGCAGGGGCAGTCAGCTGCGATGCACCATAAGTCGCGAACATGCGTGCCGCGCTGGCATTGTCGCCGCGCCGCATCGCGGCTTCGCCGACGTTGTAGAACAGCTTTTCATATTCGTCGCGGATCGGACCCGACAGCTTCGACACGTCAGTGCCCGGCGCGAAGGCGGCATCGGCCCGCTGCGCAATGCGGACCGCAGTGGCGACGTCGCCCCCTTCGACCGCATTCATCGCCTGATAGCGCATCTCGCGGACGAACTGCAGCGGATCGGCGGGAAGCCGGCTCAGCGCGGGCGAATTGACAATAAAGGATCGCGCCGCCGCTTGCTGGCCCGAATTGCGCAGTTGGCGTGCGCGGTTAAAGATCCAGCCAGCATCGCCTGCCGCACTGGCGGGCACCTGCAGACCCAGCACGGACGGATCGCTGCCCTGCGCAGCGGCAAGGCGCGCCATCATCAGCGCCCGTTCGGGGCCGGTGACGTAGCGCATCTGGCGAGCCGCTGCCTCACCTTCGTCCTGCCAGAGCAGTTCGTCGACGCGCGCGACGTGATCGGCCATGGTGAAGGCGCCGCCGAACATGGCGGCCAGCGACGCCTCTGCCGTCGGCGACATCGCGCCAGCGCGCCAGGCGCGCCGTGCCGCGTCAATGGCCTGGGGGCGGCCCAAAGTGCGCAAGGCGAGCGCATATTGTGCCTGTCCCTGTCCCGTCAGTGGCGGATGCGTGTCGAAAAACGCCACCAGCCGGGCCGCATCGACATATTCGCTGTCCAGCCGACCCTCGGCCTTTTCCTGCAGGTCCTCCTGATCGGGCAGGCCAGGATATTGCGTGATGAAGCTGGAAACATCGACAAAGCTGGGATTCGGCTGCTGCTTCAGCTGCTGCCAGCGTGTGACGGCGTAGGCCATCGGCCCGGGCCGCACCGCCATCTGCTGCGCGCGGGCCTTTTCCCAATCGCTGGGATTCCACTGGATGTCGCCGAAGCTCTGCACTGGCGGCAACTGGAGCGGGGCTGTTTCCTGGGCGCATACGGGCGAGGCGGTCAGCGCAAGCACCGCAAGCGGCACCGCGCCCGCACGAAGGCGCGGAAAAAGGCGAGAAATGCGTTGGGTGTCCATGCTGGACATAGTAGGGGGTCCCTCCTTATCAGCGAATGAACGGCAGGATTGGCAAATCGATCCCGCTGGATCGCGGGAAGTCCCGCCAGCAAGATACTGTATTCAGGAGCGTTTCCAATAATGTTCTCGGGTTCGATTCCGGCACTGGTCACCCCCTTTGCGGACGGCGCGGTCGACGAGGCCGCCTTCCGACGTCTGATAGACTGGCAGATCGAGAGCGGATCCTCTGCTCTGGTCCCCTGCGGCACCACGGGCGAGGCATCCACGCTGTCTGTCGACGAGCATCACCGCGTGATCCGGATCTGCGTGGAACAGGCGGCGGGTCGCGTGCCCGTTATAGCGGGTTGCGGATCGAACGACACGGCGACCGCACTTATGCACATGGAACATGCCGCTCGGTATGGCGCGGATGCGGCACTGGTCGTCGCGCCTTATTACAACCGGCCAAGCCAGGCCGGGCTGATCGCGCATTTCTCGCACCTTGCAAGCAATTCGGGCCTGCCCATCGTTCTGTACAATGTGCCAGGCCGTACGGTCACCGACATAGAGCCCGAGACGGTGTGCGATCTGGTCAATCTGTTCCCGGACCGGATCATCGGCATAAAGGACGCTAGCGGCGATCTGTCACGCGTTGTCGATCACCGCATGGGGATCGGGCGCGATTTCTGCCAGCTTTCAGGCGATGACGAATTGTCGCTGCCCGCCAACGCGGCCGGAGCGGCGGGTTGCATTTCCGTTACCGCGAATGTCGCGCCGAAGCTCTGCGCGGAATTCCAGCAGGCCTGCGTCGACAATGATTTCGCATTGGCCCGCCAGATCAACGACCGGCTCTATCCGCTGCATTATGCCATGTTCGAGGATTTGTCGCCAGCGCCGGTGAAATACGCGCTCAGCCGCGTGCATGACTGGCTCAACGATTTGGTTCGCCTGCCGCTGACAGCCTGCAGTGAACCCGCGCGAATGGCCGTGGACGAGGCGCTGGTACACGCCGGCCTTCTGGAGCAGGCCTAAGACAGATCCTGCGACAGCCTCTTTTCGACCCCACCCCATTTTGATTCCGCCGCCCCTTTTGCAGGGCGCCGACAGCGCCTAGATTGAACCAATGGCCCGCCCCAAACCCTCCGCTTTCGAAAAGGTGAAGACCGTCGCCGATAATCGGCGTGCGCGCTTCGACTATTTTATCGAGGACACGTTCGAGGCCGGCATTGCGCTGACCGGCACCGAAGTCAAATCGCTGCGCTTTGGCGAGGGCTCAATCAAGGAAAGCTATGCCGAGGTTCGCGATGGCGAGGCGTGGCTGGTGAACGCCAACATTCCCGAATTCAGCCACGGCAACCGGTTCAATCACGAGCCCAAGCGCCCGCGCAAGCTGCTGCTGCACCAGCGCGAGATCGAAAAGCTTCTCGGGGCGGTGGAGCGCAAGGGCATGACTCTGATCCCGCTATCCGTCTATTTCAACGGCAAGGGCCGCGCCAAGGTGGAACTCGCGCTCGCCAAGGGCAAGCAGACGCACGACAAGCGGGCCACGATCAAGGAGCGCGATTGGCAGCGCGACAAGGCGCGGTTGATGCGGGAAAACGGATAGCCGACAGGGCTTCGCGAAAGGTGGCTGGGTGCATGCCATCGGCTGGACCAGAATTCTGGCGGATTGATCGATTTTCGGACCGTCCGTTCATGACTTGTGTAGCCATTTCGCCCTATCAGGGGCAATGCAAGCCGCCGCCGCGCCGGAGTTGATCCGGCGACCCGGATGGGGCGGCCAGGAAGGATCGATGGGTTCTCCGGTGATGAGCCGTATCAAGCGCTGGACGCGCGACAACATGCCTACCCGCGAAGGGCTGGCCAGCAATCGCTGGCTGGCGCCCATCGCGCATCGCTTCCTGTCACCCGAACTCTGGCGTTTCACCCGGCGCTCGGTCCCGCGCGGAGTTGCGCTGGGTCTGTTCGCTGGTTTCATCGTCCCGCTGGGGCAGATCTTCCTTGCCGCATTTCTCGCTTTGCCGACCCGCGCCAATGTGCCGGTTGCGACGCTGGTCACCTTTGTCACCAATCCGTTCACCTTTCCGCTGTGGGCCGTGGCCGCGAACCGCGTGGGAACCTTCATCCTGGACACCGACGCAACTACCGCGCAATCCGCGATGCAGGAGATTGAGGGTGGGCGGCTGGACTGGCTGCGCGAATTGTTCCAGCTTGCCGGGGTGACGGTGTTCGGATTTATGGTACTCGCGATCGTGATGGCGGTGGTCGGCTATGTTCTGTCCTCGTGGGGCTGGCGGTGGTGGATCGGACGCAAACGTTTCCGCGCGATCCGCCGGCGGCGCGAACTGGCGGCGATGGGATCCGAAAACTGAGCAGCAACAGCGTCACCGGACCACGCGGGCTCTCAAGCTGGCCTGACTGGCTGCCCGTTGCGCTGGCGCTGGTGGCCAGCGCCGTCATCATCCAGCTGCTGACCGGCCTCTGGCTGCTGACCGCCGCCTATGCGGGCGGTGCGGTCATCTTCGCCCTCGTGCTGCGCACGCTTGCCGCCCGTAACGCAGTGCCTGCGCGCGAGAGCCTTGCTTCGCCCGACTGGTCGGTCACCGTTTCCGCGATCGAGCGGGACAATATGGCGGCGGTCATCACCGATGGTGCGGGCCGCGTGGTCTGTGCCAATACGCGCTACGGCGAATGGTTCGGCTTCTACAGCGCACCGCCCGATCTGGCGCTCGACGAAAATTCGGTCGAACGCCTGCGCGAATCCGCTCGTGAGGCATGGCGGGCAGGCGCCTGCCGGGTCGAATCGCTGGTCGGCACCAGCGGACGCTGGCGCGCAGAGGTGCGGCGGGCCGGGCGTGGGCAGGACTATCTCGTCTGGGAACTGGCACCGGTTGAGAAGGTGGACCTGGGCGCGCGCGTGACGCGGCAGCTTGGCGACAAGCTGGGGAAGGCCTTGTCGCGTGCCGGGATCCAGGCAGCCGCCGTCAACGCCGACGGCGAAATTCTGGGCGCGAATGCGGATTTTCTGCGTCGCGCGACCGGAGACAGCGGATCCGAACTGGCGGGCCGCGAATTCGTCGAATTCCTGACTGCTGACGATTATGAGCGCATTTTCTATGCGCGCGAGGGGACGAGCGGCGAGGACCTTCGCCTGCTGCACTTCCCGATTGCCGATCCCGACCAGCCGGTTGACGACAGGGCGCCTTCGCTGTTCCTGATCCTTGACGGTGGCATTCGGCGCAACGATTCCGCCGCGCTGCCAGAGATCGAGGCGCTGCTTGCGCTTCTGCCGCTGGGTCTGGCGATGACGGATCGCGATGGGCGTTTCCTGTTCGCCAACAAGGCGTTTCGCCGGGCGGCCGGTCTGGAGGAGCAGGGTGAAATTCCGCCATTTCCGAGCGATCTGGTGGTCCGTGAGGACAAAGCGCCCTTTGCCGATGCCATCCGCCGGCACGCCGCGGGTTCCTCCTCGGCGGGTGCGATGCCGGTGCGGCTGGAGGCGACCCCCGATGAGCCCATCACGCTCAGCCTGGCGGGCGTGCGCGGCCTGGGCGATGCCGCCGTTCTGCTCAGCCTGAAGGACACGACCGAGGAAACGCGGCTGAAGCGGCAGGTGGCGCAGGCGACCAAGATGCAGGCGGTGGGCCAGCTCGCGGGCGGCGTGGCCCATGACTTCAACAATGTGCTGACTGCAATCATTGGCTATTGCGACCTGATGCTGCTGCGGCACGCCCCTGGCGACAGCGATTATGACGACATCCAGCAGATCAAGGCCAACTCCAACCGGGCCGCATCGCTGACGCGCCAGTTGCTTGCATTCTCGCGCCAGCAGACGCTCCGCCCGCAGGTGCTGCAATTGCCCGACGTTGTCAGCGAGGTATCGAATCTTCTCAAGCGCCTCATCGGCGAGAAGATCCAGCTGCGCGTGGATCATGATCGGGCGCTGGGCGCCGTGCGCGCCGATCCGCAGCAGTTGGAGCAGGTCATCATCAACCTGGCTGTCAATGCGCGCGATGCGATGATGTCGAAGAGCGACAGCGATGGCGGCGTGCTAACCATCTCGACCCGCAGGATCGGCCCGCGCGATGTGCGCGCCATGAAGAACGAGGTACTGCCTCCCGCCAACTACACCGCGCTGGTGGTAGAGGACACCGGGACCGGCATCCCCGGCGATGCGCTGGGCAAGATATTCGAGCCGTTCTACACGACCAAGGAGATGGGGAAGGGCACCGGGCTTGGCCTCTCGACGGTCTACGGTATCGTCAAGCAGTCCGGGGGCTATATCTTTGCCGAGAGTCAGCCGAACGAAGGCGCGCGCTTTACGGTGTATCTGCCGGTCCACGTGCCGGTGGCCGGTTCCGAACCGGTCCGACAGCAAGTCGAGGTCGAGCCGCGCGCGGTTTTCGGCGGCACCGGCGCCATCCTCCTGGTCGAGGACGAGGACACTGTCCGTGCGGTCGCCGAGCGCGCTCTTACGCGGCAGGGCTACAAGGTGGCTACCGCCAAGGACGGCGAGGAAGGCCTGCAGATTGTTCGTGACGGGGGCGAATTCGATCTCGTGATCTCGGACGTTGTCATGCCCACGATGGACGGCCCCGCGATGGCGCGCGAGATCCGCAAGCTGAAGCCTGACCTGCCGGTCCTGTTCATGTCCGGCTATGCCGAGGAGCAGCTCAGGCGCGAGATCGACTTTGCCGGCATGCATTTTCTGCCCAAACCCTTTTCGGTGGCGCAGATAGGAAAGAAAGTTGGGGCTATCTTGGGCGGGCAGGGAGCGGCGGCGAAACCCGCGGAATCCGGCGAAAGTGCCCTGTAGGAATTTTCTTTGTTCTTCTCTTGTTCCGGTAGAACATATGCGATACATAGATGTCCATGCGGTTGACCTTTGGGGGCAACTAACTAGGCATCTGGGGGCCGGAAAATGGCAGCAAATCTGAAACTCGTGAACGGGGAATCCACCGTGGATCGTCAAAAGGCGCTGGACGCCGCACTCGCCCAGATTGATCGGGCATTCGGCAAGGGCTCGGCCATGAAGCTGGGCAGCCGCGAAGCGATGAACGTAGAGGCGATCTCGACCGGATCGCTGGGACTCGACATCGCCCTCGGCATCGGCGGCCTGCCCAAGGGCCGCATCATTGAAATCTATGGTCCGGAAAGTTCGGGCAAGACCACCCTGGCGCTGCACGTGATCGCCGAGGCGCAGAAGTCGGGCGGAACGGCCGCTTTCGTGGATGCCGAGCATGCGCTCGATCCCGTCTATGCCAAGAAGCTGGGCGTCAACATCGACGAACTTATCGTCTCGCAGCCCGACACGGGTGAGCAGGCGCTGGAAATTACCGACACGCTGGTGCGCTCCAACGCCATCGATGTGCTGGTGGTCGATTCGGTGGCAGCTCTGGTGCCCCGCGCCGAGATCGAAGGCGAAATGGGCGACAGCCATGTCGGCCTTCAGGCCCGCCTGATGAGCCAGTCGCTGCGCAAGCTCACCGGTTCGATCAACAAGTCGAAGTGCATGGTCATCTTCATCAACCAGCTGCGCATGAAGATCGGCGTGATGTACGGTAATCCCGAAACGACGACGGGCGGCAATGCGCTGAAATTCTATGCCTCTGTTCGCCTCGATATTCGTCGCACCGGGCAGATCAAGGACCGCGACGATATCGTCGGCAACGCGACCCGCGTGAAGGTTGTGAAGAACAAGGTCGCGCCGCCTTTCAAGCAGGTCGAGTTCGACATCATGTACGGGGAAGGCATCTCCAAGATCGGCGAGATCCTGGATCTTGGCGTCAAGGCCGGCCTGGTCGAGAAATCGGGTGCATGGTTCAGCTATGACAGCGTACGCATCGGGCAGGGGCGTGAGAACGCGAAGACCTTCCTGAAGGAAAACCCCGAACTGCGGGAAAAGCTGGAAGCGGCGATTCGTGGCAAGACCGACAAGGTGGCCGAGGAAATGATGACAAATCCCGGCAACGACGATGACGACAGCGGCGAGGAATAAGCCATTCTTCGCGTGAGCGGAACGGGGCGGGGGCAATCCTCCGCCCCTTTTCATTCGTGCGGCTGCGCAAGAAGAAATGGGATAGAACGAGCTTTCGCTACGATGGCTTCTTGTCGAAACGGCGGTCCTGTCCTAACTGCCGCGCATGACGTCGACCAATGATATCCGCTCCTCGTTCCTGAGCTATTTCGCCGGGAAAGCGCACGAGAAGGTCCATTCCGCGCCGCTCGTGCCTTACAACGATCCCACGCTGATGTTCGTGAACGCGGGCATGGTGCCGTTCAAGAACGTGTTCACGGGACTGGAGAAGCGCGAGATACCGCGCGCAACCTCATCACAGAAGTGTGTTCGCGCGGGCGGCAAGCACAACGATCTCGACAATGTCGGCTATACCGCGCGGCATCATACTTTCTTCGAGATGCTCGGCAATTTTTCGTTCGGAGATTACTTCAAGGAAGAAGCGATCCTGAACGCCTGGACGCTCCTGACGAAGGAGTGGGGCCTTGCTCCCCAAAAGCTGACCGCCACCGTCTATCACACCGACGATGAGGCGTTCGACCTGTGGCGCAAGATTGCGGGGCTGCCCGAAGAGCGGATCATCCGCATCGCGACCAGCGACAATTTCTGGTCGATGGGCGACACCGGACCGTGCGGTCCTTGCAGCGAGATCTTCTACGATCACGGCGACCAGATCTGGGGCGGCCCCCCGGGATCGCCGGAGGAAGACGGCGATCGCTTTATCGAGATCTGGAACCTGGTTTTCATGCAGTTCGAGCAGCAGGCAGACGGCACGCGCCAGCCGCTGCCCAAGCCTTCCATCGACACCGGCATGGGGCTTGAGCGGATTTCCGCCGTCATGCAGGGGGTGCATGACAATTACGACATCGACACGTTCAAGGCGCTGATAGCGGCTTCCGAGAGCCTGACGGGCGTCGCCGCTCAGGGCGATGCCCGGGCGAGCCACCGTGTGATCGCCGACCATTTGCGCTCGACCGGCTTCCTGCTCGCCGACGGCGTGCTGCCTTCGAACGAGGGGCGCGGCTATGTGCTGCGCCGGATCATGCGTCGCGCGATGCGGCACGCGCATCTGCTGGGCGCTGCCGAGCCGCTGATGCACCGACTCGTGCCCTCGCTCGTGGCCGAGATGGGGCAAGCCTACCCCGAACTCGCCCGCGCGCAGCCGCTGGTCGAGGAAGTGCTGGAACGTGAGGAAACCCGCTTTCGCCAGACACTGGAGAAGGGCCTGCGCCTGCTCGACGATGCGGCCGCCGATCTGGTCGAGGGCGACGAATTGCCGGGCGAAACCGCATTCAAGCTCTACGACACCTACGGCTTCCCATATGACCTGACCGAGGATGCGCTGCGATCCCGCAGGATCACGGTGGATCGCGCCGGTTTCGACGCGGCGATGGACCAGCAGAAGGCAGCGGCCCGCGCCGCTTGGAAGGGGTCCGGCGATGCTGCTTCGGGCGAAGTCTGGTTCGACATCGCCGAGCGGGAGGGTGCGACCGAATTCACCGGCTATACCTCGACCGCGGGGGAGGGCACGGTTGTCGCCCTTATTGTCGATGGCGTCGAAACGCAGAGCGCGGATGCCGGACAGGATGTGATCGTACTGACCAATCAGACCCCGTTCTACGGTGAAAGCGGCGGGCAGTCGGGCGATGCTGGCACGATCACCCGCCCTGACGGTCTGAAAATCGCCATCAGCGACACCAGCAAGCCGCTCGGCCGCCTTCACGCTCATCACGGCAAGGTGGAAGCGGGTGCGATCGCGGTCGGCGAGACCGTGCACATGGCAGTTGATGCCGAGCGCCGCGATGCCATCCGCGCAAACCATTCGGCCACGCACCTGCTGCATGCAGCGCTGCGCCACCGCCTTGGCGATCATGTGACGCAAAAGGGTTCTCTGGTGGCCGAGGACCGGCTGCGCTTCGACTTCTCGCATCCCAAGGCGCTCACCGACGAGGATATCGCGGTGATCGAGGCCGAGGTGAATGCCGAGATCCGCCACAACGAAGCCGTCACCACGCGCCTGATGAGCCCCGATGAAGCCATTGAGGCCGGTGCAATGGCACTGTTCGGCGAGAAATATGGCGAGGAAGTGCGCGTTCTGTCCATGGGCCGCCCGGGCAGCGATGCGCGCAATTATTCGATCGAGCTGTGCGGCGGGACCCATGTCAATGCGCTGGGCGACATCGGTGTGTTCCGCATCGTGTCGGAAAGCGCTGTGTCGTCGGGCGTGCGCCGGGTCGAGGCACTGACCGGTGAGGCGGCGCGCCAGTGGCTGATAGCCCGCGAAGATGCGCTGAAGGCGATTGCCAGCGCGATCAAGGCTTCGCCTGACGAGGCGCTGGAGCGCGTGCAGGCACTGATCGACGAGCGGCGCAAGCTGGATAAAGAGCTCGCCGAAGCGCGCAAGGCGCTTGCGCTGGCGGGTGCCAGCGCTTCGGGCGCGGCCGCCGTTCCCGCGGACGAGGAGATTGGCGGAGTCAAGTTTTCGGGCCAGGTGCTCGACGGCATGAATCCCAAGGAGTTGCGCGGCCTGTTAGACGAGGCGAAGAAGCGCATGGGATCGGGCGTCGCCGCGATTGTCGCGGTGAACGAGGGCCGGGCTGCGCTTGCCGTGGCGGTGACCGACGATCTGACGCAGCGTTTCGACGCAGTCGCCCTGCTTCGCGAAGGCGTCGCCGCGCTGGGCGGCAAGGGCGGCGGCGGCCGGGCGGACATGGCGCAAGGCGGCGGCCCCGACGGTGCAAAGGCTGCCGATGCGCTGGCCGCGGTCAAGGCCGCGATGGCGGAAACCGTCGCCTGAATAAGCGCCGAAGCTGAAGCCCTACACCCCGGTGGGTGAGGTCTTCAGCTTCGGCCGCTTGCTCAACTCGCCTTCCAGCATCAGCTGGTCACGGAACTCGTCGCGTTTCTCGTGGATCGATGCGATGACCGGGCCCATCGCGACGCCGACATTGACCAGCACAGCCTCGCTCAACTGCAGCGAGCTTTCCAGCGTTTCGGGCACGGCGTCAGTCGCGCCGGCACGATAGAGCTCGGCTGCGTGGGCGGTGTCGCGCGCGCGAGTGACGATGGGAACGTCGGGATAGCTGCTGCGCAATTTCTTCACGAGACGCACGGCCAGCACCGGTTCGTCCATCGTCAGGATGAACGCATTCGCGCCCGACAGGTCGATTCGGTCCAAAGCGGGGCCGCGCGCGTCCGCATAGAGCAGCGGGTGCTGCTTGCGCCGGGCGACATGGACCAGTTCCGGATCGGCATCGATCGCCAGGAACGGACGTCCGTGCTTCTGCATCATTTCGGCCACGAGCTGTCCCACCCGGCCATAGCCGATGATGATCGAGCGTTCCTGCGTCCCATCCTCTACCGATACCGGCGGCGCCGCATCCACGCGGCGGGCGACTGCCTTGCCGATCAGCGCAAGGATTGGCGTAATGGTCAGGCCGATGGCGGTGACGATCTGCCAGAACTGGGCGGTCTGGGGCTGGATCAGCTGCGCGCTGGCGGCGGCGGCCATGACGATCAGCGTGGTTTCGGAAGGGGCGGACATCAGTATGCCGGTTTCGACCGCGGTTCCGCGCCGCGCGCCCATCATGCGCAGCAGGACACCGGTGACCAGCGCCTTGGCTGCCAGGACGCCGGCGACGGCTATCGCGATCGGAGCGATATTTGCGGCCACCACGCCCAGATCGACGCCCATCCCCACGGTGATCAGGAAGATGCCCAGCGCCAGGCCCTTGAAGGGGGCGGTGATGCCCTCGACCTCGGTATGGTATTCGGTTTCTGCGATCAGCAGGCCCGCGATCAGCGCGCCCACGATCGGCGACAGGCCCACCGCTGCGGTTGCAAGGCTGGCGATGATGACCACCAGCAGGCTGGCTGCGAGGAAGAGTTCAGGGCTCTTCGTGCGGGCCGCCTGTGCGAACAGGCGCGGCAGCATGAAGCGTCCGCCGATCATCAGCACCGCGACCGTCAGCGCACCGGTCCACAGCGTGGTCCACAGACCATCCATTCCTTCTGACGCAGCATAGGGAGCCATCGCGCCCAGCAGGAAGATGATGGGAACGATCGCGATGTCCTCGAACAGCAGCATCGAGAGCGCCGCCTTGCCAACCGGGGACTTCGTGCCCGAAATCGGCAGCACCAGCGCCGTCGAGGACAGGGCCAGCGCGAGGCCGAGGCCCAGCGCCCCGCTCCAGTACTGGCCCATCACCATCAGCGAGAAGGCGACCAGCGCTGCCGATATGGTCAGTTCCAGCGCCCCCAGGCCGAAGACCAGCCGCCGCATGGACCACAGACGATTGAAGCTCAGCTCCAGCCCGATGGTGAACAGCAGCAGGATGATCCCGAACTCGGCAAAGGGATCCAGCCCTTGCGGATCGGTTATGGTGACATATTGCAGCCACGGATAATCGAACACCAGCCGGCCGAGGCCGAAGGGTCCGACCGCCATGCCGACCAGGATGAATCCGATGATCGGGGTCACGCGAAAGCGGGCGAAGACCGGGATGACGATGCCCGCCGCCCCCAGAATGACCAGCGCATCGGACAGGACGGGGGTTAGGTGCAGTTCACTCGCCATAGTCAGACGAATATGCAGCAATGCTCCGGGAGGGAAGGGGGCATGGCCCCTGAGCCTTGAATATCATGCAACGACCGGTTGCCGGCACAAAAACCCCGCCGGTGCATGCATGGCACCGGCGGGATTCCTGATCGCTTCGGACGATGACCTACTTGCTGTCGTCCAGCAGGCCGCGGGCGCGCAGCAGCGGATCCACCTGCGGATCCTTGCCGGTCAGCGCCCGGAACGCGTCATTGTAGTCGATGGTCCCGCCGCGCGAGAGCACGGTGTCGCGGAACTTCTGCCCGTTGGCGCGAGTCATGCCGCCGTTGGCGTCATACCATTCGCCGGTATTGGCCGACAGCATCTCGGTCCACAGATAGGCGTAATAGCCCGCTGCATAGCCGCTGGCCCAGATATGCCGGAAATAGCTGGTCCTATAGCGCGGCGGGACGAGATCGGTGTGCAGGCCCGTCCCGGCCAATGCCGCCGCCTCGAAAGCGTTCACGTCGGCAGGGATCTCGCCAGCAGGCAGATCGTGCCAGTCCATGTCCAGCATGGCAGCCGCAAGCGTTTCGCCAAGGGCATAGCCCTGGTTGAAGGTCTGCGACTCCTGAACCTTTTTCAGGAGATCTGCGGGCATGGGTTCGCCGGTCTGGTAATGCTTGGCGTAGTTCGCCAGCACGGTAGGCTCGACCGCCCATTTCTCGTTCGCCTGGCTGGGGAATTCGACAAAGTCGCGCGGCGTGGCAGTGCCGGACAGCGAGGGATATTTCTGATCCGCGAACATGCCGTGCAGCGCATGGCCGAATTCGTGGAACATCGTCTCGACATTGTCGAAGCTTGCCAGTGCCGGCTCGCCCTCGGCCGGGGGAGGGATGTTCAGCACGTTGTAGATGACCGGCTTTTCACCGAACAGGTGCGACTGGCCCGACGAAGTTCGACATCCATGCACCGCCGCGCTTGTTGTCGCGCTGGAAAGGATCGAAATAGAACAGGGCCAGTTCGGACCCGTCAGCGTCATAGACGGTGTAGACGGACACGGTGGGGTGCCAAACCGGAATGTCGGTACGCTTCTTGAAGGTAAGGCCGTAGAGCTTGTTGGCGGCATAGAACACACCATCCTCAAGCACGCGATTGATCTCGAAATAGGGTTTGGTGGCGTTCTCATCCAGATCGAACTTCTGTGCCCGGACCTTGGATGCGTAATAATCCCAATCCCAGGGCCGGACGGTGAAGTCGCCGCCTTCGGCCTTGATCATGGCGTTGATGGCGGCGGCGTCCTCGGCCTGCGCCTTGGCCGTGGGGGCGGCCAGGCCATTCATGAAGGCGATCGCGGCTTCGGGCGTTTCGGCCATGCGGTCATACATCTGATAGCTGGCGTAATCGGGCTCGCCGAACAGCGCAGCCTTTTGCGCACGCAGCGTCGCAATTTCCTTGATCAGGTCGCGCGTATCGTCATCGCCCCCGCCGACGGTGCGGTTCCAGCTTTTCTCGAACAATGCCTTGCGTGTCGCGCGATTGTCGAGCGACGACAGCAGTGGCTGCTGCGTCGTGTTCTGCAGGGCGATGACATATTGGCCGTCCAGCCCCCGCTCGGTCGCGGCGGCCGCAGCGGCGGTGATCTCTGCATCCGACAGACCGGCAAGGGCGGCGCGGTCCGACACGACAAGCGCCTCGTCCTTTGTCGCCTGGGTCAGGGTCTGCGAAAATTCGGTGCTGAGCGCGGATAGACGGGTGTTGATGTCTCGCAGCTGCGCCTTCGCCTGGGGCGAAAGTTCCGCACCGGCATGGACGAAGCGCTCATAGGTCTTTTCCAGCAGCACGGCGTCTTCGGGCGTCATGCTCATCGCGGCGCGGCTGTCGTACACCGCCTTGACGCGGCCGAAGATCTTGTCGTTCAGATAGAGCGCATCGCTATGCGCCGCGAGCTTGGGCGACAGTTCCGCGTCGATCGCATCCAGCGTATCGTTCGTGACCGTTCCCGTC
The DNA here is from genome assembly GCA_963752785.1 of uncultured Alphaproteobacteria bacterium. Classification (GTDB taxonomy): domain Bacteria; phylum Pseudomonadota; class Alphaproteobacteria; order Sphingomonadales; family Sphingomonadaceae; genus Croceicoccus. The sequence goes on along the minus strand of CAVVZE010000006.1, from coordinate 40,617 downwards.
ATCACCGAGAACACGCTCTCGGCCCGGTTCAGCATGCGGCCGGTGCGCTGCAGGGCGACGATCGTGTTGTCGAACGTGGGAGCGTCGGGGTTGTTGGCGATCGCCTGCCACTCGGCCTTTTCGATGGCCATGCCCTGTTCGATCGCGGGCTTGAAGTCGCTGTCCTGGATGCGCGCGAAATCAGGCGCGTGGAAGGGCAGGGGCGAAGGCTCGGCAAACACGCCGGTGCCTTGCGGGATTGCGGTCTGAACGGGTGCGCTGGTTGCCATGGTGTCATCCGTCGCGGTGGTGGTGCATGCGCCAAGCGCCGCGGCGCCAAGCGCCGTGCCGATCAGCAGGGCCGGTTTATACAAGAAATCTCTCCGAAAATATGACGTTCGGGGGGACGCGATCCGATCGCCGCGCCAGAGCCGGCGGCATTCCATGAGGGTCGGAAAGCCGCAGCCTTGCAATGGATTATGCCAAATTCCGATCGCAAATGAAACCATTTTCGCGGCGACCCGCGTGGCTGGCTAGCCTCGGGACCTTTCCATCGAATGATCCGCCAGCCATGTCTCCATCATGGTGCTGACGCGGTTCACCACGGGCCTGCGGACCAGTTCGGCATGGGTGACGTCCAGCCGCTGAACGGTGATCTGCGGTCCGACAAGCACGCCGCTCCAGCCGGAAAGGCGGTCGGGGTTGTTGAGAAGATCGGTCGGGTGCATCTTCTCGGCTGCCAGCAGGAGGGTCGGGGCGGTTCGCGGCGTGTAGCGCAGCGTCGTTGCCGCCTTCACCAGGCTGCCGACAAAGCGGGGATTTTCGCTGGTGATGAATTCCGGGATATATTCCGGCCGGAATCGGCCCAGCGTGCCTGGGAAACCAGAAGCAGAGCGACCGCGCCAGCCTGCGCGCGGCATGGTCGAGGCCGTGGCAGCGGAACGCCTGCCACAATTCGCCGCGCAGCCACGCCGACCACTGCGGCAGCGAAGCGCGGCAATGCGCGATCTGCGCATCGACGACCACAAGCCGCGTCGCGCGCCCGCGTCGCTCCAGTTCGCGTGCCAGCGCATAGGCCATGACCCCGCCAAAGGAATAGCCGAGCAGCGTCAACGGTCCTTCGGGCTGCTCGCTCTCGATCAGCGGGACCAGCGCATCGACAAGCGTTTCGATCCGTGGCTGGCGGATCATCGCTTCGGCCTTTGGCAACGCGTGGAGCATGATGAGGCGGCGGTGAGCCAGCAAGGGCTTCAGGCTGTCGTAGTCCGTGTCCGTTCCGCGGATCCCCGGCGCGACAAAGATCGGCTCGCCTTCGGGGTTCCCTTCCCGCGTGAGGAGTACGTCGCGGTTGCGTGCATGGCTCAGCGCCGTTGCGAGGGCGGCGGGGGTGGAGTGATGCGCGAGGAGATTGACCGGAATTGGACGGTCGAGAATGTCCTCGAGCTGCAGGGCGATGTCGACGCACATCAGCGAGTTGCCGCCGACTGCAAAGAAATCCTCGTCGATCGCGAAGGGCGGACGGGACAGCGCCTCGCCGAACAAGCGAGCGATCGTCTCTGCGACCATGGCGTCTCCCGCCCGGGCGGGGGACGCGGGCGCGCCATGCCGGACATCGTCCTCGTGCCCGAGTTCGCCGGCCAGCCGCCTTAGCGCGGATCGATCGATCTTTCCGTTCGGCAAGCGCGGAATGGCATCGACCCACACGATCCTGTGCGGCAGCATGCTGGCGGGCAGGCGCTGGCGCAATTTCGACAGCATGCTGGCATCGTCCGCTCCGCCGTCTTTCGCAGAGGCGAAGGCGATCAGCCGCAGATCGCCATCATCGACAGGCTGGATGACGCTGCCGGCATCGGCGATGCCGTCCATGGCCGCGATGGCATCGTCGATCTCGGCCAGTTCCACGCGGTGCCCGCGCAGCTTTACCTGGTCGTCGATCCGGCCCTGGAATTCCAGCCGACCCGATGGTCCGATCCGGCCAAGATCTCCCGTTCGGTAGACCCGCGAATTGCTGGGGCGGTCGAAGACGAAACGCGCGTCCGTCATCATCCGGTCGCCGATATAGCCATGCGCGAGAACGGGACCGCCGATGCAGATTTCTCCCGTGCCGCCGTCGTCTACCGGTTCGCCCGTATCCATCGCCCGGATGTGGATCTGCGCCCCTGCCACGGGAATCCCGAGGTCGGGCGTATGTGGCGATCCGCGCCGGATGGTCGCGATGGTCGTGCAGATCGATGCTTCGGTGGGACCGTAATGGTTGTAGATCCGCTCCGCCGAGCAGGCGGCAAAGATCTCGTCCGCTATGTCGCGGGTCAGAACCTCTCCGCCGCTGTTGATGGCCTTGACCGTGTCCGGAATGGCGCCGGCGCGGGCCAGTTGCCGAAGCGCCGAGGGCACCCCCTGTAGCAGGGTCGGACGTTCGTCAGCCGTGAACGGTTCCAGCGCATCGTCCTTGAGCACGATCGCGCCGCCGCAGGCGAGCGGGGCGAATATCTCGAACACCGAGGGGTCGAAGGAAATCGACGTGACCGCCGCCACCCGGTCGAGTTCGCCATTACGGAAGTGACGGATCGATCCGGCGATGTAGAAGCTGGCATTGTGGCCCAGCAACACGCCCTTCGGCTTACCGGTCGATCCGGAGGTATAGAAGATATAGGCCGGATCCTCTGGCTGCGTCGCTGGTTGAGATGCGTCCTCGCCGTCCCCGACCTGTGCCGGATTGATCAGCATACCGCCGAAACCTCGCGGAGCGAGTGACGGATCGCAGGCGATCAGGGCGCGCGCGCCGCTGTCCTGGAGCATGAAGGCGGTGCGATCTTCCGGCTGGCCAATGTCGATCGGGACATAGACGCAGCCGGTCTTCAGTGCCCCGATCATCGCAGCGATCAGATCGATGGAGCGCGGCATGGCTATGGCGACGCGCTGGCCCCGGCCAAGGCCAGCGCCGTTCAGGGCATGGGCGAAGCCGTCCGAGCGCCGGTCGAGTTCGGCATAGCTGATCGCCTCGCCCCGGCGGATGATGGCCACCGCATCCGGTGTGCGTTTCACCTGCGCGGCAAACATGGCATCGAGCCGGACGAGGCCGGACCGATCGGGGGAGGAGGGGCTGCCGCCGGTCCGTGACGTGAATTCGGCCTGCGCGTTCACGCTCTCAACCGGCTTTTGCGCGGCGATCCGCCAGTATCAGTTCCCGCTCACCGCTCGCTCCATGCTGCGCGATATAGGCAGCCCGGAAACGCGCATCACCGAGCATGAACGGCGCATCCGCCAGCGCCATGAACCGAACGGCCAGGCTGATGACAGGCGCATCCAGCGGCCGGAAATCGGGATTGTGAATGCCGCCTTCCTGACAGCCCGGGAAGAACTGGCCGATCATCAGCCCGGATCTGACGTATTCAGGCTTCAGCCTCTTTTGAACTCGCTCGACCATGGCGGCGCCTTCGGGGCCATCCAGAGCGGAAAACGTCACCACGAACGCGCGCAGCATCGGCGGTACGCCAGAAACGTCGCCCCAGGTCAGGAAATCGCCGCGGACCTGTTGCATGATCTCGCCGATGCGCGCTTCCTCGCCCGATTGCGCGTTGCAGTCTGCGAAGCGAATCCCGCCGGTGGCGGACCCCTGCCGCGCAAACGGACAGATCGGTCCGGCCCGCCCCAGATCGGAGTGCCTGCCGGTAAGGTGGCGGGACACGAAGCAGGCCATCTTCGCCATGGCGTCCTGAGCGACGCCGTGCTCATCGCACTCGAGGATTTCGCGCACCGTTCTGAACGGCGTGATTGCCGCGGGTCTGGCCGGAAACCGCGAATGAATTGTCACTGTCGATCGACCCTTGGTTCTGCTGGGCGGCGCACAGGCGTAATGGCAAACCGGGTGCCACGCGTCTGTCTGCGCCGACTGAACGATCTGGATGGTAGTCGATCTGGCGGGTTTTTGCGCTTGCGCATTCGGGGTGTCCCAAAGCTAGCCAGAAAGGTGTTCCCGTCGAAGGGATTAGGTAGTCGCCGACTGTGGACAACGCCGCCGCCAGGCACATGCTTTAGAGCGGCTGCCGATGCGGCCGACGGCGCGGACCCGATTTCGGGAGGTTCGGCGCTTCGGTCGGGATGGATTGAACTCGCTGCACCAACTTGCCAGAAAGTGCCATGGACCAGACCCCACTGACGCTCTACGGCCTGCCGCACTCCCTCTATACAGCCAAGGCGCGCGCCTATCTGCGCAAGCAGGGCATCGCCTATGTCGAGGTGCCGCCGACCGCCAGCCGCTTCACCGACCAGATTGTGCCGATCATCGGGCGCGGGATCGTTCCGGTTATCGAATTGCCCGACAGCACCATCATCCAGGACACTGTCGATATCATCGACCATTTCGAACGCGGCGGGCCGGTTAAATGGTCAGCCTATCCGGGCGATCCGGTCATCCGGTCCCTTGCACATCTGTTTGAGCTTTACGCCGTCGTCGGGCTAACTCGCCACGCCATGCATTTCAGGTGGAGCTATTTGCAGGATCAGGAGAAATTCCTGACGTTGGCCTTCACGTCCGGCGACGACGAGGCGCGTGCGCGGGCGGTCATGGGCCGGATGCAGTCGTACCTTCCCATGCTGGGCGTCAACGATGCCACGATTTCGGCGATCGAGCAGAGCTTTGACGAATTGCTCGACGCACTCGAACTGCATTTTGCGCGTCATGGATATCTTCTCGGCAGCCAGCCGTCGATTGGCGACTATGCGCTGTTCGGACCGCTTCATGCCCATCTGGGGCGCGATCCGGTGCCCCTTTCCAGGATGCAGACCCGCGCACCACGCGTGTTTCGCTGGACCGAGAGGATGCACGCCCCCGATCTCGACCTGGTCGAGTACGAGCATCATGGCGGCGGCTTTGCCGAACCAAAGGAGCTGCTGGAAACGCTTGGACCGGTGCTGCGCCAGGTCGCCAACGAAATCCTGCCCGACTTGCGTGACAGACTGGCATTCATGCGTGATTTTGTCAGCGACGGTAAGGCGGTGCCGGGGCTGCCGGTGACCGCGAAGCCCCATCAACGCGTGATCGGCGAGGTAGAGACGAGCTTTCGCGGTGTTCCCTATCGAGGAGGAGTCCAGCCGTATGTCTTCTTTTTGTGGCAGCGTCTGATCGCTGCCGCTGCCCAGGCAACTGAGGTGACAGAGGTTTTCGCACGCTATGGGCTCGACCCGCTTGTCGGTTGCGATCTGCCCATCCGCGTAGAACGACGCGATCATGTCGAGGTGTGGGCGTAACAATCAGCCTCGCGGTGGCGCGATCCCCAACGTGGATCGAAGCGACAGCCCCGAGTTCTGCATGCAACTCTGCGCCGCCCTGAGGAGGGCATGTTTCGCATCGACGACTGGAAGAAAATTGGTCGGGGAGAGAGGATTTCGAACCTCCGGCCCCTGCCTCCCGAAGACAGTGCTCTACCAGGCTGAGCTACTCCCCGACCGAACGCGCCCGGCTTGCGGGCGGTGAGGCAGAGGCGGGCCTATAGGCGGGAGCGGCGGGGCTGGCAAGCGGGCAAATTGCAAGTTTTCATCCACATGCCGGCGCACAGCCTATCCACAGGGTTTTGCCGTTCGCGCGAGCGAGCCTTTCTCGACCGGCTGGGCAAAGTGCTGCCATCGGTTATTGTCGCCCCTATGGCTACTTCAGCAGATATCTCAGCTTCGACGCCCCCTGCAGCCGCGCACTACGAAGAGCAATATCTCCACCTCATGCGCCGGGTGTGGGAGCAGGGAAGCGAACGCCGCGACCGGACCGGGGTCGGCACTCGATCGTTGTTCGGCGAGATGATGCGCTTCGACCTGTCGGACGGCGCCATGCCGCTGATCACCACTAAGCGGGTGTACTGGAAAACGGCGACTCGCGAATTGCTCTGGTTCCTGACCGGGGACACCAATATCCGCTCGCTGGTCCAGCAGCGGGTGGGCATCTGGACCGACTGGCCCCTTGCCAGGTACCGGGCCGCTACCGGCGACGAGATCGGCATGGAGGAATTTTCACGCCGGATTGCCGAAGACGAGACGTTTGCTGCACGGTGGGGCGAGCTTGGCCCTGTCTATGGAAAGCAGTGGGTGGACTGGCCGGTCTATCTGCCCGCCGGCGACGGACTCTACAGAAAGGGTGAGGGGGTCAACCAGGTTGCGGAGCTGGTAAGCAGCCTGACCGAAAATCCTGGCAGCCGCCGCCACATCCTGGAAGGCTGGAACGTGGCAGAGCTCGACCAAATGGCTCTGCCGCCATGTCACAAAACCTATCAGTTCCATGTCGCCGACGGGAAACTGAACGGACTCATGTTCCAGCGCAGCTGCGACATTGCTCTAGGGCTGCCGTTCAATCTCTGGTCGGCTGCCTTGCTACAGGTGATGCTGGCGCAGCAGGTGGGGCTTGAGCCGGGAGAGTTCACCTGGATGGGCGGCGACGTGCACCTCTACCTGAACCACGGCGAGCTGGTGGAGGAGCAACTGACCCGCACGCCTCACGGCGCGCCACGGCTGTCGATCCTGCGCAAGCCGAATTCGATCTTCGACTACCGGATCGAGGATTTCGCAGTCGAAGGCTATGCTCCGCACGCGCATATCGCCGCACCGGTTGCGGTGTGAATGCGCGCTATCCGGCAAGTTTTTCAGCTTCGTCATTTTTCTGTTTTGAAAGCCGTTGACAGGGCCGAATGCCTGCCCTAGTTGCGCGGCTCCCAAGGGGCGCACGCCTTCACGGACTGCCCCTAACAAGGCATACGCGGGTGTAGCTCAGTTGGTTAGAGCGCCGGCCTGTCACGCCGGAGGTCGCGGGTTCGAGCCCCGTCACTCGCGCCACCTTGGGAACTCTCAAAGCATTGAGATAAAAGGCTTCGGGCCGACAGCATTGTCGGCCCGGAAGTCGTTCTGCCTATGGAGACACGGCGACGTTCAGCGCCAGCGGCCGGTTTCCATCCAGATCAGAAACCGCTTTAGCGGAAGCAGCCAGACCACGCCCAGGATCAGCCAGACCGGCACCTGAAGCAGCACGGGCCAGCGCGAAATCGGGGCTACCAATGTGACCGCGATCATCGCATAGATCGCCAGCCCCAGCAGCAGCACGAGGATGCCGACCGGCTTGCGCCAGGTGGGTTGCCAGTCGCGCTTGCTCATCCCGCCGCTACCAGACCGAAGGGGCCGAACATGCGCTGCGGGGTAACGACTGCGGCGAGCGGGCGGTCATGCGCTTCCACCGGTAGCGCGGGCAGCTCCTGGACGTCCCAGGCAAGGCCGATGGCCAGCGTATCGGGATGGTCGGCCAGCCAGCGATCATAGTGGCCGCCGCCCTGACCCAGCCGGGCACCGCTGGCGGTGAAACCAAGCAAGGGCACGATCAGGACGTCAGGTGCCATGGTTTCAGCGTCGCGCGAAGGCTGCAGCGCACCATAGGGGCCGACTTCGAGGTCCCCGTCGCCCCGTGGGTCGGTCCAGATCGCAAATTCCATCGGCTCTTCCCCGTCGGAAAAGCGGGGCAGGGCCAGCGAATGGCCAGCCTCGGCAAAGAAGCGCGCGTAGCCGCCGGTGGGTGCCTCGCCGATGGTGGGGTGATAGAGGCCGATCACCGCGCCTGCCGGGATCAGGGCCGCAATGGGCGCAGGTGGGCGGCGAAACAGCAGCCCCCGCACCGATTCTGGCAGGGTAGCGACATGATCGATCCGCGCCTTGCGCAGGTTCTTGCGAAGGTTGCGCTTGGCTTCCAATGTCAATCCCACATCCGGTGAAAACAGTGACGGGCCCACCATGGGTCGTTTGCCGTGTGAAATCCTCTGACGCCTCAAGCATCAGGTGGGGGCCGAGTGCCCCGGCCCACGAGCCGGGACAGGGTCAGCCCCCCTTGGATTATTTATAGCCTCAGGGATGTTCTGTCGGCTCGTGCCGGGCAGAACCCGTCGCCTCTGATTTAGGCGTGGTGGTCGCCGCCCTCAAGGTGTCTTGCGATATTTTCGATGCGCAGTGTCAGTGATTCCACGCGTTTGGACAGGGTTTCGCGCAAATGGTCGTCCATGGCTGGCTGCGGACGGTCCGGCGCCTTGCGCAGGCTGTCGAGCTCGTCCGCCAGCATCAGCGCGGCGAACAGCAGCATGCGCGGCTCCGACATCTCGACCGCGCCGGCCGCGCGCGCCTTGCCGTCGATCATGCGGCCCAGCGACGTGATATGCGCCTCCTCGCCCTCGCGGCACGAGACGGTGAAGCGCCGACCGGCAATTTCCAGCTTCAGATTGCTGTGTGCCATCAGCGTGCCCTAGCCATCGCCGTTCAGGTCCGCCAGCAGCGAGTTCGACCTGTTCCAGTGCGTCGCCGACCGTGTCGCGCAGGGCTGCATTTTGAAGCTTCAGCTCCAGCACCTGGGTATCGACCGGCGGGCGCAGCGTGGCTGCCCGCTCCAGCCGCGAGAGCGCAGCATCGAGACCGGCGAATGCACGGTCCAGCCGGTCGGCCTCTGGCCCTGCACTATCGGCCACCTCAGCGGCATCATCGTACAGGAGGTGCGGATCGGCCTTGGCCATTAAGCTTCTCCATCCGGGCTCGGCCATGCACCCGTTCACGGGGCCGCGGCAATTCCTGATCCGGTCTGCCAGGAGACGAGGTTAATTCATCGTAGCGCGGCGGTAAAGTTTTGCGCGCGTCCAGCGCTAGGGCAGGGTACCGGCGCCGAACACAAAAGCTTTGCGTCCGGATGGTGGACATGGGCGACGGGACGGGCCAGCCTTGACGCGCGTTGGCCCGCGTCCCATTGCACGCGCGCACGCCGAATTGTCCGCCATCCATCGGTCGTTCGGCCCTATCATTGGGAAGGTCCGGATTATCCTATGAGCACCGACACCGCCGCCGCAGGTTCCCGCGTTTCCTCGATGGCCAATGCCATCCGCGCGCTCAGCATGGACGCCGTGCAGGCCGCCAATTCGGGCCATCCCGGCATGCCGATGGGCATGGCCGAAGTCGCCACCGTGCTGTGGAGCGAATATCTGAAGTTCGATCCGTCCGCGCCGGACTGGATGGACCGCGACCGGTTCGTGCTGTCGGCGGGTCACGGCTCGATGCTGATATACGCGCTGCTGCACCTGTCGGGCTATGCCAATCCGACGATGGACGAGATCAGCCGGTTCCGCCAGCTGGGCAGCCCTTGCGCCGGACACCCCGAAAACTTCCTGCTGCCCGGCGTCGAGGCGACCACCGGCCCGCTGGGGCAGGGGCTGGCCATGGCGGTCGGCATGGCCTTGGCCGAGCGTCACCTGAACGCGAAGTTCGGCGACGATCTGGTCGATCACCGCACATGGACCATCGCTGGCGATGGCTGCCTGATGGAAGGCGTGAACCACGAGGCGATCGGCCTTGCCGGGCATCTGGGCCTTGGCCGGCTGACCGTGTTCTGGGACGACAACAACATCACTATCGACGGACCGGTCAGCCTGTCGTCGAGCGAGGACATACTGGGCCGCTACCAGGCGGCGAAATGGCACACGGTGCGCTGCGAAGGGCACGACCCCGATTTCGATCCGCGCCGCAATAGACGCTGCGCTGGCCGACCCGCGACCATCGCTGATCGCGTGCAAGACGGTCATCGGCAAGGGCGCGCCGAACAAGCAGGGCAGCAGCGCCGTGCATGGCGCCGCGTTGGGTGCCGAAGAAGTAGCGGCGGCGCGCAGGGAGCTGGGCTGGACGGCGGAGCCCTTCACCGTGCCGGACGAGATCCTGTCCGACTGGCGCAAGACCGGCGAGCGCGGCAAGGCCGCCCATGCCGAGTGGAACGAGCGGCTGGAAAACGCACCCAATCGCGGCGACTGGGAACAGCACATGATGCCGGTCGGCGACCTGGCCAGCGCTGCGGTCGAAAGCTTTATCACCGACCTTGCGAAGGAGCCCAAGACGGTCGCCAGCCGCAAGGCGAGCGAGATGGTGCTTGGCCCGCTGACCGAGAAGCTGCCCAGCCTGGTCGGCGGTTCGGCCGATCTGACCGGATCGAACAACACGAAGACGAAGTTCACCGATCCGCTGACCGCAGAGAACTATGGCGGGCGCTACGTCTATTACGGCATCCGCGAATTCGGCATGTCCTGCGCGATGAACGGCATGGCGCTGCATGGCGGCGTGGTGCCCTATGGCGGCACTTTCCTGATTTTCAGCGACTATGCCCGCAACGCGATCCGCCTGGCCGCGCTGCAGCAGACGCGGGTGGTGTTTGTGATGACGCACGATTCCATCGGTCTGGGAGAGGATGGACCCACCCACCAGCCGATCGAGCAGGTGATGAGCCTGCGGCTGATCCCCAACCTCAACGTGTTCCGCCCCGCGGACATCATCGAGACGGCGGAGTGCTGGGCACTGTCGCTGGAAACGTCGGATACGCCCTCGGTGCTGGCGCTCACCCGTCAGAACCTGCCGCAGCTTCGCGGGAAGGGCGACGAGAACTGGACGCGCCTGTCGAACAGGTCGGCGCGCGGCGGCTATCGCCTGAAATCGGCCGAGGCGGAGCGCAAGGTGATCCTGATGGCGTCGGGCAGCGAAGTGCATCTTGCCATGGAAGCGGCGAAGATGCTGGAAGCGGACGGAATCGGCGCCGACGTGCTGTCCATGCCCTGCCTCGACCTGTTCGAGCAGCAGGACGCTGCCTACAAGGAGGACCTGCTGCCCGAGGTTAATCCCTCGGAGATACTGCGGGTATCCATCGAGGCGGGTGTCACGCAGGGCTGGGAACGCTACACGATGGCCCGCGGGCTCAACATCGGGATCGACCGGTTCGGCGCATCGGGCCCGGCAGAGGATCTTTTCGAGCGCTTCGGCTTTACGCCCGAGGCGGTCACCGCCAGGATCAAGGATGCACTGGCCGGGAACTGAGTTCCCGGTCCCATAAGAAAACGACGGCATAACAGGAGCATAATTCTATGGCGACCAAGGTTGCGATCAACGGTTTCGGACGTATCGGGCGCCTCGTCGCGCGCGCCCTGCTGGAGCGGGACGACCACGATCTCGAACTCGTCGCCATCAACGATCTGGCCGACGCCAAGGCGAACGCGCTGCTGTTCAGCTATGACTCCACCCATGGCCGTTTCCCCGGCAAGGTCGAGGCGGGCGAGGACAGCATCACGGTCAACGGCAAGAAGATCGCCGTCACCGCCGAGCGCGATCCCGGCAATCTGCCGCATGCCGCAATGGGCGTCGAACTGGTGCTGGAATGCACCGGCTTCTTCCAGTCCAAGGAAGCGGCCAGTCCGCACCTGACCGCCGGTGCCAAGCGCGTGCTGATCTCGGCACCCGCGACGGGCGTGGACCAGACGGTCGTGTTCGGCGTGAACCAGGACGTGCTGACCGCCGACGACATCGTGGTGTCGAACGCCAGCTGCACCACCAACTGCCTGGCGCCGGTCGCCAAGGTGCTGAACGATTCGTTCGGGATCGAGCGCGGTTTCATGACCACGATCCACAGCTACACCAACGATCAGCGCATGCTGGACCAGATGCACAAGGACATGCGCCGCGCGCGTGCCGGTGCGACGAACATGATCCCCACGACCACTGGCGCCGCGCGTGCGGTCGGTCTGGTGCTGCCCGAACTGAACGGCAAGCTCGACGGTTCGTCGGTGCGCGTGCCCACGCCGAACGTATCGCTGGTCGACCTGGTGTTCGTGCCGAAGAAGAACATCACCAAGGACGCCATCAACGAGGCGCTGAAAGCGGCTTCGCAGGGCGCGATGAAGGGTGTGCTGGACTATACGGACGAGCCGCTGGTGTCGTCTGACTTCAACCACTACCCCGCAAGCTCGACCGTCGACAGCCTCGAGACGTCGGTGCTCGAAGGGAAGCTGGGCCGCGTCGTCAGCTGGTATGACAACGAATGGGGCTTCTCCAACCGCATGATCGACACCGCCGGAGTGATGGCGAAGTTCATCTGAGGCCGGTCGGAGGAAGAGGGGCATGAGCAGCGGGCGATTGGCCGGGATTGCAAGGCACGATCGTCCGCGCGGCCCCATCGAAAGCGTGAACGAAGTCGACGTGACTCTCCGCGAGGGCGTTCACGGCGACTATCGCGGCGCGATGAAGCCGGAAGGTTCGCGCAAACGCCAGATTTCGCTGATCACTGCCGAGGGCTGGGCCGCGGCGCTGTCAGACCTCGATCTCGAGCCGGGCGCGATCCCGTGGTGGCGGCGCCGCGTCAACCTGCTTGCGCAGGGCATCACCCTGCCGCAGCGCGCGGGCGTGCACATCCAAATCGGCGAAACGCTGGTCATCGAGGTGGCGCAGGAATGCGATCCCTGCAGCCGCATGGAAGAAATTCACCCTGGATTGAAAGCCGCCCTCACGCCGGACTGGCGCGGGGAAATCCTTGGCCGCGTACTGGTCGAGGGTACGATCCGCGTGGGCGATACGATAAGGATTGAGGAATGACCGCTTTCAAGACGCTGGACGACGTAGGCGACGTGACGGGCAAGGTCGCGCTGGTGCGTGTTGACCTGAACTTGCCGATGAACGGCGGGCAGGTGACCGACAAGACCCGCATCAACGCCTCTGCGCCGACGATCCTCGAACTGGCCGATGCGGGGGCCAAGGTGCTGCTGCTGGCTCATTTCGGCCGCCCCAAGGGCGCGCGCAGTTCGACGATGAGCCTGTCGATGGTGGTCGACGCGGTGCAGGACGTGCTTGGGCGCGAAATCATGTTCGTCCCCGAGGTTGCAGGCGAGATTGTCGCGCAATCGGTCGGCATCATGCGCCCCGGCGACATTGCGATCCTGGAAAACACGCGCTTCTGGCCCGGGGAGGAAAAGAACGATCCCGACTTCGCGGCGGCCATCGCTGCCAACGGCGATCTCTATGTAAACGATGCGTTCTCCGCCGCGCACCGCGCCCATGCCAGCACCGAGGGGCTGACGAAGCTGCTGCCGTCCTATGCGGGACGCGCGATGCAGAAGGAGCTGGAGGCGCTCGACAAGGCGCTGGGTTCGCCGGAAAAGCCGGTGGCGGCGGTCGTGGGCGGGGCCAAGGTCTCGTCCAAGCTGGCGGTGCTGGAGCATCTGGTCGGGCAGGTCGATCATCTGATCATCGGCGGCGGCATGGCCAACACCTTCCTGGCCGCGCGCGGCGTCGATGTCGGCAAGTCGCTATGCGAGCACGAGCTGACCGGCACGGTCGAGAAGATCATGGATGCCGCTGACGCATCGGGCTGTACCGTGCATCTGCCCTATGACGTGGTGGTGTCGAAGGAATTCGCCGCCAACCCGCCCAGCCTGCGCACCTGCAACGTGCATGAGGTCGCCGGGGACGAGATGATCCTGGATGTCGGGCCGCAGGCTGTGGAGGCGCTGGGCGACGTGCTGAAGACCTGCCGTACGCTGGTATGGAACGGTCCCCTCGGCGCGTTCGAGACGCAGCCCTTTGACGAGGCGACGGTCAGGCTGGCGCGGATCGCAGCGGCGCTGACGAACGAAGGCTCGCTGGTGTCGGTGGCGGGCGGCGGCGACACGGTGGCCGCGCTGAACCACGCCGGGGTTGCGGATCAATTCTCTTACATTTCAACGGCTGGCGGTGCTTTCCTCGAATGGATGGAAGGCAGGGAACTGCCCGGCGTTGCCGCATTGACGCGCTAAGCCCCTCGGGGCGCTCTGGATTAGCGTTTGACGATTGAATTTAGGGAGGAATTCACGATGGATATGAAGAAGCAGATCGCCGAGGGTAAGGGTTTTATCGCTGCGCTGGACCAGTCGGGCGGTTCCACGCCCAAGGCTCTTCGCGGCTATGGCGTCGAAGATCACGAATGGTCCGGCGATGACGAGATGTTCGGCAAGATCCACGAGATGCGCAGCCGAATCATCACCTCTCCAAGCTTCTCCAACGGCAAGGTGATCGGCGCGATCCTGTTCGAAAAGACGATGGACGGCAGCATCGAGGGCAAGCCGACCCCGCAGGCGCTGATCGACCGAGGCATCGTCCCCTTCATCAAGATCGACAAGGGGCTGGAGGACGAGGCGAATGGCGTCCAGCTGATGAAGCCGATGCCAGACCTCGATGCGCTGCTGGAGCGTGCGAAGGGTCTGGGCGTTTTCGGCACCAAGGAGCGCTCGGTCATCAACGCGGCCAACGCAGAAGGCATCGCCGCCATCGTCAAGCAGCAGTTCGACGTAGCCATGCAGGTACTGAAGCATGGCCTGGTTCCGATACTGGAGCCGGAATACTCGATCAAGGCCGATGGGCGCGCCGCGGGCGAGAAGATCCTGAAGGACGAGATCCTCAAGCTGCTGCCCACCGTGCCGGAGGGTGAGCAGATCATGCTCAAGCTCTCCATCCCGGTCGAAGCCGGCCTCTATGCCGAGCTGATCGCCCATCCAAAGGTTCTTGCGGTGGTGGCGCTGTCGGGCGGTTACAGCACCGAGGAAGCGTGCGAGAAGCTTGCGCAGAACAAGGGCATGATCGCCAGCTTCAGCCGTGGCCTGCTGCAGGACCTGCGCGCGCAGCAGAGCGACGAGGAGTTCGACAGCACGCTGTCCGCTGCAATCGACAAGATCTACGCCGCCAGCATCGCCTGACCGGCTCGATGTTCAAACGGAAAAGGGCGCTTCCTGCGGGCAGCGCCCTTTTCTATTCGGCAGCCAAGGTGAAGCGATACTCGCTGGCGGCGATTTCCTCCCCGGCGACGCGCTCCGGCAGGGCAGAGGCCAGGAGGACGGAGCGGCCGTGCACGGTCGTTCGTTCACCGGCGACAAGATCGACTTTTTCGCTCCATCCATCACCCTCGATGCGGGTCGCCAGCACGAGGCGGCCCGCCCAGATACATTGCGTTCCCGCAGCGCAGCGGCTGTCCTCCATCACCTTCACCGGGGTCAGCGTCAGATCTCCCGCCGCCACGGACTGGCCCAAGGGCACGGCGCTCCCCTGCGGCGCGGTGGATCGAGTGGTGCCACCGTTGGCGGCGTCTTGACTGCCTGCGCAGCCGCTCACGGCGATGGCCGTCAGCAGTATGACGGGAAACAGTTTTCGCATTTGGCTTCACTCTCCTTGCGGACCGCACTAGACGGTCGCGGATGAACGCGACGCAACTTTACCTTATCTCGCCGCTCGACGTATCGGGCGATTTCCCGCAGCGACTCGCCCGTGCGATCGATGCCGCGCCCGGGCTGGTGACGGCCTTCCAGTTTCGCGTGAAGGGCGTCGACCAGCACGAGGCGGCGGCATTGGCCGAACCGCTGCAGGCGATCTGCGCCGAACGCGATGTCGGCTTTATCGTCAACGATTCGATTGCACTGGCCAAGCGGCTCAAGGCCGACGGCGTGCATCTGGGTCAGAAGGACGGATCGGTGGCCGAGGCGCGCGAGGAACTGGGCCGCGAAGCGCAGATCGGAGTCACCTGCCACGACAGCCGCCATTTCGCGATGGAAGCGGGTGAGGCGGGGGCCGACTATGTCGCGTTCGGCGCGTTCTTTCCCAGCACCACCAAGGACAGCGAATATCGGGCCGACCTGGAAACGCTGGAATGGTGGTACCGCATCTTTGAGCTGCCCTGCGTTGCCATAGGCGGCATCACCCCCGAAAACTGCGCGCCGCTGGTAACGGCGGGGGCCGATTTCCTGGCGGTGTCGGGCGCAGTCTGGAACGGGGACGAAGAAACCGCCGTGCGCGCCTTCGCCAAGGCAATCTCGGAAGCGCCGCCTCCGATCGAGGACTGATTCCGCTTCTTCCCGTCCGTTCGGACCTATCGCGCCAGCCGGGCGTTATGCGTTTGAAACGAATGACTAAGGGGAAGCTATGCCCATCCGAAAGACCGCCGCGACCTTTGCGGCGCCGCTGGCCCTTGCGCTGACGACTGCAGCCTGCGGATCAAGTGAGGCGCCCGCCGAACAGCAGACGGCTGCCCAGGCGCCTGAGCCCGACGACAACGACGCCGACACGATGCGCAGCCGCGATGGCGAAATCGCGAGCACCGAGACCGTCCCCGATAGCGAGGAGCGCCCGATCATGCAGGCGCAGGTCATCCTCGACCGGCTGGGATTTTCACCGGGCGTGATCGACGGCAAGATGGGCATGAGCACCAGCAATGCGCTTGAAGCCTTTCAGATGGCGAACGATCTGGGCGAGACGGGCAAGTTCGACGATGCCACGCGCGACGCGCTGCTTGGCAGCGTCGCCCGTTCGGTCGAGCGCCGCGATGCAGGGGCGAATCGCGAAGGTGCCATCCCGCCGCCCATGCCTCCTTCCGGGCCGCCGATCCCGCAGCCGGTCCCGGCGACGCGGGTGGTGACGATCCCGGAGGAATTCGCCATCGGCCGGTTCGAGGCGCTGCCCGACAATCCTGCCGAGCAGGCAGAGAGAAGCCAGCTGGGCTACGAGTTGCTCGAGGAGAAGCTGGCGGAGCGGTTCCACACCACCGTCGAAACACTGCGAATGCTCAATCCGGGCGGAGTGCCTGCCGGCAGCGCATCCACCGGCGGGGACCAGAGCGAAGGCGCGCAGGCTTCTTCTGAAGATACGCAGGCGGCATCGGATTTGGAAAAACGGTTCCACGCGGGACAAGAGATTCGCGTCCCCAACATCGGCGCGGATTACATCGATGCCTCTGCCGATATCGATAGCGAATGGCGCTCTACGCTGCGCAACCTGGGCGTCGGCAGCGATCAGCCCCATGCGGCGCGCATCGTGGTGGATAAGTCCGAGAGCACGCTGCTGGCCTATGACGAGAACGACCGGATCATCGGGGCTTTCACGGTGACATCGGGCTCCAGCCACGACCCGCTTCCGATCGGGGAGTGGGATATTACCGGAATAGCGCGCAATCCGCCCTTCTCATACGATCCTTCGCTGTTCTGGGACGTGCCCGACAATCACGAGAGCCGGCAATTGCCGCCGGGGCCCAACGGGCCGGTCGGCGTGGTCTGGATCGACCTCTCCAAGGAGCATTACGGCATCCACGGCACCTCTGCGCCAGAGACGATCGGGCGCGCGCAGAGCCATGGCTGCGTGCGGCTGACCAACTGGGATGCGGCGCGGCTGGCGCAGATGGTGGATCAGTCCACCGACGTGATCTTCCAGCGGTGAGCGAGGCGGGCGACATCATCACGCGGCTGGCGCTGGAACCTCACCCCGAGGGCGGCTGGTACCGCGAGACATGGCGTAAGGACGCGCCCGATATGCAGCGCGGTCATGCCAGCGCGATCCTCTTCCTGCTTGAGGAGGGGGAGCGCTCGCACTGGCACCGGATCGACGCGGCGGAAATGTGGATCTTCAATGCCGGATGGCCGCTAACCCTGTGCACCGCCTTGGGCGAAGAGGGCGAGGAAGTCCGACCCGACGTGCTCCTTGGCGGCGACATCCTGGCCGGGCAGCAGGCGCAGCACCTTTACCGGGCGGGCGACTGGCAGGCGGCACGGGCGGACAAGGGCTGGGCGCTGGTCAGCTGCATCGTGGCGCCGGGCTTTGACTTCGGCGGCTTCGAACTCGCGCCGGCAGACTGGCTGCCCAAAGGTGCGACACCCGGCTGATCCGGCGGCAATCTGGGGATGCAGAGGCGCAGAGCGAGCAACCGGCATTGCAAAGACGGCATGGTCGCCTAGATCGGGCACTCGTATCTGCTGACGGGAACCGACCATGACTACCCATACCACTCGCATGCTCATCATCGGCTCTGGCCCGGCTGGGCTGTCCGCCGCGATCTATGGCGCGCGCGCGGGTATGGAACCGATCGTGGTGCAGGGGCTTCAGCCCGGCGGACAGCTGACCATCACCACGGATGTCGAGAACTACCCTGGTTTCCGCGACGTGATCCAGGGACCGTGGCTGATGCAGGAAATGCAGGCGCAGGCCGAGCATGTCGGCACGCGCATGATGTGGGACACGATCACCAGTGTAGACATCGCGGGCGGCTCGCCGTTCACGGCCGTGGGCGACAGCGGTGACGAATATGTTGGTGACGTGCTGGTCATTGCTACCGGCGCGCAGGCCAAGTGGCTGGGCGTGGAAGGCGAGCAGAAATATTCGGGCAAGGGCGTATCTGCCTGCGCGACTTGCGACGGCTTCTTCTATCGCGGCAAGAAGGTCGTTGTGATCGGCGGAGGCAATACCGCTGTGGAGGAAGCGCTGTACCTCACCAACCATTCCGACGATGTCACGCTGATCCACCGGCGTGACGAACTGCGGTCGGAAAAGATCCTGCAGGATCGCTTGTTCGGCAATCCGAAGATCAGCGTGCTGTGGAACAAGACGGTCGAGGAATTCCTGGGGGACGAGGGAGGGCTGAACGCGCTGCGGCTGAAGGACACGGTGACGGGCGAGGAAAGCCGCTTTGACACGCAGGGCGCTTTCGTCGCCATCGGCCATGCGCCCGCGACCGAACTGTTCAAGGGTCAGCTTGAGATGGACGACAGCGGCTATCTGATCGTCGAGGCCGGCACGCCCAAGACCGCGGTTCCCGGCGTATTCGCCTGCGGCGACGTGTCGGACCACACCTACCGCCAGGCGGTGACAGCGGCGGGGACGGGCTGCATGGCTGCGCTGGACGCCGAGCGGTTCCTGGGAACGCTGGAATTCGCGAAGAAGGAAGCGGCCGAAGCCTGACCGGGCCGGTTCAGTCGGGGCGCCGGGCCATCACGAAGCGCAGCAGCGCGCCGTATGTCTCCAGCATTTCGCCATCGACATCCTCGTCATCGATGATGAACCCGAAGCGATCCTCGATCTCGGTCAGCAGGCCCATCACGGCCTGCGAATCGAGTTCGGGGATGGCGCCGAACAATTCGGTGTCGTCGCCGAAGGCGGAAACGCGCTCTTCATCGAGCGCGAGCGTATCGACCAGGATGGCGCGCAGCTTGTCGTCTGCGGATTCGGTCGCGGGCGGAATGGCTTCGGTCATGACGGGACGGGGACTTAGCTTTTGGCAAATGGCGACGCAAGCGTGGCGACAGCGTCACCAGATGCTATCAGGCAGGCGATGACCCGTCCCGCCCGCCCCGAACCGCTCGATCACATGCCGCTGCGCGGTGCGGCACATGCGCCCGCGCTGGTGCTGAAGGACCGTGCGCTGGACTATGCCGCGCTTGAACTGTGGACCGGCAGGCTGGCTGGGTGGCTGTCGGCACGCGCGGCGGTCGAAGGCTGGGAGCAAGGCGCACGGGTGGCAAGCTGGGCGGGAAAGGGCCTGCTGACCTGCCTGATGCCGCTGGCCGCAGCACGCGCGGGTCTGGTGCATGTACCGGTCAACCCCGTGCTGAAGCGGGCACAGGTCCGGCATATACTGGCCGATAGCGGCGCGCGGCTGCTGATCGGCAATGATGGCCGGCTTGGCGCATTGTCCGGTGACGATCTGCCGCCGCATTGCTCGGCTGTCGACGAAAAGATCGTGATTGAACGGGCGGAACAGGGCGAACCGCTCTGTCCGTCAGCGGCCGATCCGGACAGTCTTGCCGCGATCCTCTACACCAGCGGATCGACCGGCAAGCCCAAGGGGGTGATGCTGAGCCACGCGAACATGTGGCTGGGTGCGGAGAGCGTGGCGGAATTTCTGGCGCTCGGTTCCGACGACCGCGTGCTGGCGGTGCTGCCGCTGGCGTTCGATTACGGACAAAGCCAGCTGCTTTCTACCTGGTACGCGGGCGGTTGTGCGTATCCGATCGATTATCTGCTCCCCCGCGAGGTGGTGAAGGCGGTCGAGGCGCGCGGGATCACGACGCTGGCGGCGGTCCCCCCGCTATGGGTGCAATTGCTGGAGCAGGACTGGCCCGAAGCAGCGGTCGCACCGCTGAAGCGACTGACCAACACGGGGGGCGCGCTGGGCGAGCCGCTGGTGCGCCGTCTGCGGGCAAGGTTCCCCGATGCGCGGCTGTTCGCAATGTACGGCCTGACCGAGGCATTTCGCTCGGCCTGTCTCGACCCCGGACTAATTGACAGCCATCCGACATCCTTCGGCAAGGCGGTGCCGCATGTCGAGATCATGGTGGTAAACGACCGAGGCCAGCCTGCTGAACCGGGCGAGGAAGGCGAACTGGTCCATGCCGGACCCTTTGTCGCGCAGGGCTACTGGCAGGACCCGGAGCGGACCGCCGAACGTTTTCGCCCGGCGCCGGATTGGTCGGAATATGGCGGTACAGCCGTGTGGTCGGGCGACCGGGTCGTGCGCGATGCCGGCGGGCTGCTCTATTTCGTCGGTCGGCGCGATGCGATGATCAAGGTGCTGGGCCAGCGCATCAGCCCGCAGGAGATCGAGGACGCCGCCTTGGCGACCGGCCTGGTCGCGGAATGCGCGGCCCTGGGCCTGCCGGATATGAAGCTGGGGCAGGCGGTGCATCTCGTCGCGCGGGCGGCGCCGGGCGCGGCTGCCGAGCCGACCGATGCCTTGCTGGCGGCGCTGCGGCGCGATCTTCCGGCCTATATGCTGCCGCAACAGATACACTGGCGGACCCGACTGCCGCGCGGCGCGACCGGCAAGCTCGACCGCACTGGGCTGAAGCGCGAGCTGGAGGATGCGCGATGAAACCGATGGGCCCATTTCCAAAGGGGTTTGCCGCCGCCGATGGTGAGCTGGTGATCGGCGGGCGAATGGCGAGCGATCTTGTCGCTCAAGGAACTCCGCTGTTCGTATACGATCGCGCCATGCTGGCGGCGCGCATTGCCGACCTGCGTTTGGCGTTGCCGGACCGGCTGGCAATCCATTACGCGATGAAGGCAAACCCGTTTCCGCCGCTGCTGGCGCATATGGCGAGTCTGGTCGACGGGTTCGACGTCGCCTCGGGAGGCGAGATGCGGCTTGCTCTGGATGCAGGCATGGCCGCGGATGCCATCAGCTTTGCGGGGCCCGGCAAGGACGACGCGGAACTGGAAGCCGCCATTGCTGCGCGCGTCACGCTCAATACCGAGTTGGCGAGCGAGATCCGCCGTGCGCTGGCGATCGGCGATCGGCTGGGCATTGCACCCCGGCTGGCGATCCGGGTGAATCCCGACTTCGACATCAAGGGTTCGGGCATGAAGATGGGCGGCGGCGCCAAGCCCTTTGGCATCGATGCCGATCTGGTTCCCCCGCTGGCCCGCGAGATCGCCGCCAGCGGGGCGGATTGGCGCGGCTTTCACATCTATGCGGGTAGCCAGGCGCTGGATGCGCAGGCCGTCATCGCCACGCAGGCGGAGACGCTCGCACTGGCTGGCGAACTGGCCGGGCGGGCGGGGGTGGATGTGCCGCATTGCAATCTGGGCGGCGGTTTCGGCATTCCCTATTTCCCGGGCGATACGCCGCTGGACATCGGGCAGGTCGGTTCGGCGCTGGAGGCGGCCTTCGCGGCGCTGCCGGACAGGATGGCGCACACCCATTTCGCGATCGAGCTAGGCCGCTACCTGGTGGGCGAGGCGGGCGTCTATCTGACGCGCGTGATCGACGTAAAGGAAAGCCATGGCGAGATTTTCGCGGTCACGGATGGGGGCCTGCATCACCAGTTGGCCGCATCGGGCAATTTCGGCACGGTGGTCCGGCGCAATTATCCGGTGGCGGTCGCGAACCGCTTTGCACAGGCGCCCATTGAGCGTGAGCAGACCATCGTCGGCCGCTTGTGCACCCCGCTCGACCTGCTGGCGAACAAGGTCTCCCTGCCTGAGATCCGGCCGGGCGACCTTGTCGCGATCTTCTGCGCGGGGGCCTATGGTGCGAGTGCCAGCCCTGCGGACTTTCTAGGCCACGGCCCCGCGCGCGAGGTGCTGGTCTAGCGCGTGTCGACCAGCAGCAGTTCGACGTCGTCACTGGCGATGATGGTCAGATTTTCCTCACCTGTTACCGCAATTCCGTCACGCTCCTGAGCCTCATGGCCATTCGCCGTCACTGCGCCGCCGACTGGTACGGTGTAGTAATGGCGCGCAGGGTCGAGCGGCAGTTCCAGCGTGTCGCCTGCCTTAAGCGTAGCGGCCAGTACCCGTGCATCTGCGCGCAGGGGGAGGGCGTCGTCCTTCTCTGGTTCTCCGCTGGCGACGGTGATCCACGAACCGGCACGATCCCCGCGCGGGAATTCGCGCTGGCCCCAGCCGGGCGCCTCGCCGGTCTTTTCGGGCATGATCCAGATCTGGAACAGCGTGGTGTCCTCGTCCTCCAGGTTGAATTCCGCATGAGTGATGCCGGTACCCGCGCTCATCACCTGGACGTCGCCGGCGGCGGTGCGGCCCTCATTGCCAAGGCTGTCGCGGTGACTGATCGCGCCAGTGCGGACGAAGGTCACGATCTCCATGTCGCGATGCGGATGCGGCGGAAAGCCGCTGCGGGCTTGGATCCAGTCGTCGTTCCACACGCGCAGCCGTCCCCACCCCATCCGGTCGGGATCGTGGTAATTGGAAAAGCTGAAATGATAGCTGGTGTCGAGCCAGCCATGATTGGCCTTGCCAAGCTGGTCGAAGGGGCGGATTTCAATCATCGTCATTCTCACCTCGGCGGGGTTCCCCCGGATGATCAGGGCCGCCGGCACAGATGCGAGATGGACGGTTTCGCGGGTCGTTCAAGAAGGCACATTCCTGTGCCCATCGGCGCTATTGCTCTCCGTGCCCGCGCGCCAGATAATCGGCCGACTGCATCTCCATTAAGCGGCTGACGGTGCGCGAGAATTCGAATGCCCCGTCACCC
This sequence comes from uncultured Alphaproteobacteria bacterium, assembly GCA_963752785.1. Lineage (GTDB taxonomy): Bacteria > Pseudomonadota > Alphaproteobacteria > Sphingomonadales > Sphingomonadaceae > Croceicoccus. The sequence continues at coordinate 18,053 of CAVVZE010000006.1, read as the reverse complement.
GAGGGGTAGAGCTGCGCGGGCGGCGCGTCGGCCGTGGCGATCAGCTTCGCCCCATTCTCGTACAGCGCGTCGATCAGCGTTACAAAGCGCGCTGCCTCGTTCCGCATGTCCGGCCCCATTACGGGGATGCCGACGACGATGACGGTGTGATAATGCCGGGCGATGGCGAGGAAATCGCTCGACCCGCGGGGCTGGGCACACAGGCGCTTGAACGAGAATACGGCGACGCCCTTGAGGCTCTTGGGAACCCATATCGTGCGCTGTTCGCCCACTTTCAGGTCGCAGCCGGTCACGTGTTCGGCATCTTCGGGCGGATAATCGGTCAGGCGGAAGAACGCCTCGCGCACCTTGGCGGTCGCTTCCGGCCCGGTGGGCGAGTACCATACATCCATGCCGCCCAGACGCTCCAGCCGATAGTCGGTCGGACCGTTCAGCGTCAGCGTGTCGAGCTCCTTCTCGATCAGGTCGATGAAGGGCAGGAACAGCCCGCGATTGATGCCGTCCTTGTAGAGGTCACGCGGAGGGCGGTTGGACGTGGTGACCACCGTCACGCCCTCGTCCCGGATCAGGGCGGTGAACAGCCTGCTCATGATCATGGCGTCGGCGGTGTTCTTGACGACCATCTCGTCAAAGCACAGGCAACGAATGCCTTGCGCCAGTCTGTGCGCAACGGGAGCGACCGGGTCGCCGGCTTCCTTCTTGCGCTCCTCGCGAAGGTGCTGATCGACCTCCAGCATGAACTCGTGGAAATGCACGCGCCGCTTTGCGTCGATCGCCAGCGTATCGTGAAACAGGTCCATCAGCATGGACTTGCCGCGGCCGACATCGCCCCACATGTAGATGCCGCGCGGGCGGGGCGGTTTCTCGCCCTTCAGCCGGGCAAAAAATCCCTGTCTGGCAGGGGCGGCCTCAAGCTCGTCCTGCAGCCGGGCAAGCCGCTCGATCGCGGCGCCCTGCTCTTGGTCCGGGCGCAACTCGCCGTGCTGCAGCAGCCATTCGTAACGTCCGAGCAGATCCGTCAACGAGTCAGCCGTTCTTCCGCAGTTCCGCCGAACAGCCGGATGCATCCGGCACCGGTTTGCCGATCACGATATGCATGCCAGCGATCAGACCAGCCGTTCGGATTCCATCTTCTTGATCTCGGCAATGGCCTTGGCAGGGTTCAGCCCCTTGGGACAGACATTGGCGCAGTTCATGATGGTGTGGCAGCGATAAAGGCGGAACGGGTCTTCCAGCTCGTCGAGGCGTTCACCCGTCATTTCGTCGCGGCTGTCGGCCAGCCAGCGATAGGCCTGCAGCAGGATGGCGGGGCCGAGGAACTTGTCGGAATTCCACCAGTAGCTGGGACACGCGGTCGAACAGCAGGCGCACAGGATGCACTCGTACAAACCGTCGAGCTTGTTGCGATCTTCCGGCGACTGCAGCCGCTCCTTGCCCGAAGGAGCCGGCGTCACCGTCTGCAGCCAGGGGCGGATCGAGGCATATTGCGCATAGAAATGGGTGAAGTCGGGGACCAGGTCCTTGATCACGTCCATGTGCGGCAGCGGCGTGATGCGGATCTCGCCCGAACCGCAATCCTCGATCGCGGTGGTGCAGGCCAGACCGTTCTTGCCATTGATGTTCATGGCGCAGGACCCGCAGATCCCCTCGCGGCAGGACCGGCGGAAGGTCAGCGTCGGATCCATCTCATTCTTCATCTTGATGATCGCGTCCAGCACCATGGGGCCGCATTCATCCAGATCGATCTCGAAAATGTCGTAGCGCGGATTTTCACCGCTGTCGGGATCGTAGCGGTAGACCTTGAATTTCCTGACCTTCCCGCCGGTGGCCGAGCCGAAGGCCTGGCCCTTGCCGGTGATTTTGCTGTTCTTGGGAAGGGTAAAGGTCGCCATGATCGTCGCTTTTCCGTTCTGCTGGGCCGCCAACTCTGCCCGCCTGTACGCGCGCGGCCCGGTTCTGCGCTGCGGGTTAGCCAAGCTTGCCGCGCTGCACAAGCGGTGGATTGCACTTCTTCTATTGGCGACCGCGGCGCCGCGATTTAAGTTTGCCCCTGATCTTTGCCCATAGGGGCAGGCGCGGTTCCGAGTCGTTCCGCCCGCACCAGGCTGCGCAGGACCAGCCATGCCATGCCGCCCATCGCCATGTAATGCACGGCGCCGCCAAGTGCGACGCCCCATGCCACGCCTTCTGCCCCGCCAATGGGATGGAACAGCATGATGCCGATGGCCGTGGCGATCACGGCAAAGGCGCGGGAGGTGAGCGAGAGCTTGGCGCGCCCGGTGCTGTCGAGCATGGGCTCGAACGCAACGCTGGCCAGCTCGAAACTGGCGCCGACCACCAAGGCGATCAGGATCGGCTCGCCCGCCGCGAATTGCTCTCCGCCCAGCAGTTCAAGCAGGAAGCGTCCTGCAACCAGCACGAGCAGTACGACGACTGCGCTGCCCGCGCCGGCCAGCAGGCTGGTCTGGCGGATCAGCTTGCGAAATTCGTCGAGGGCGGAGGTAACGCGGGCGCGCGCAATCTCGGCATAGGCGGCGCGGGCGAGCAGGGTCGACAGCTTCGCCAGCCCCTGCGCCAGCTGCTGCGCAAGCCGATACAGGCCAGCCGCGCGCGTGCCGACCAGATAGCCCACCGCCAGCAGTGGTCCGTTGCGATACGCAGCCTCGAGCGTGGCAGAGCAGAACGTGATGAGAAAGAAGCGGATCACGCCCGGATTGTCGCGCAAGGCCCCGCCAAAATCCCCCGCATGCGAAAGCCGGATCGATTGCGGGCAGAGCCGGCGGGCCATCGATCCAGTAGATGACTGCCTCGAGGATATCGATCGCCGCCCATGCAATCAGGAAGCGGGTGAGGCTGGGCCCCGTCAGCCAGATCGCGAGCGCCGCGAGCAGCCTGCCCAGCGGGACCACTGCCTCGACATAGACGGCGACGTCGAAGCGGTCGAGCGCGCGGACGATGCCCGTGGGGGCGGACACCAGCGCCCAGAGCGAGGCTACGTTGAACCAGAACGCGACGTCGATGAGTTCCGGGTTCAGGCCCAGCGCGCCCGCGAACTGGTAGAACGCGAGGTACGCGATGGCGCAGCCGACCAGCGCGCCGCACACGTCCAGCACCCCGGCCAGCATCGCGAGCCGTCCGAATGCGTCCCATTTACCGTGGTGCACGTGCTCTGCACCAAAGCGGACCACCACGCGCCAGGTCTGAAAACCCGCCACCGCGATCAGCGCCTGCGAGGTGCCGAAGATCAGCGAGAAATGCCCGAAATCCTTGAGCCCCAGCGTCCGCGTCAGGATCGCCAGATAGACCAGCGAGCAGATCGCGCCAAATCCCTTGCCGCCGATCAGCCAGCCCAGGTTGGCCAGCATACGCCCAAGCAGTGAACGATCCTCGCGGGAAGCCGGGCGTTTTCGCTTCATGGGCCGCTGCTTGGCCGAACTGGCGGCTCTAGGCAAGCCGGACGGGCGGAAACTCACAGCCATGAGAAAAGGATCACCAGCCGGATCCTGCCGCAATTGCGGTCCGCGTGCGATCGCACTAAAGGCATCGGCCATGATCGAACATGCCATTCTTCTCAGCGCCGGGCAGGGCTCGCGTCTGCTGCCGCTGACCGCCGAACGCCCGAAGTGCCTCATCGATTTTTCGGGCCGCAGCCTGATCGAATGGCAGATCGAGATGCTGGCCCGCGGCGGCGTGAAGCGGATCGATGTCGTCACCGGCTTCAAGACCGACGAGGTCGAATATGCCGTTTCGCAGATCAACGACCTGCGGGTGGACATCAAGTGCCACTTCAACCCCTTCTTCAAGGTGGCCGACAATCTGGGCTCGTGCTGGATCGTGCGCCACCTGATGAAGGACGACTTCATGATCCTGAACGGCGACACGCTGGTTTCGGAAGAGATCGTCCGCAAGGTGCAGCAGGGCGCCGACGGTCCCGACGGACCCTGGCCGATCGCGGTTACGGTGGACGAGAAGCCCGCCTACGATAGCGACGACATGAAGGTGCTGCGCGAGCCGAATGGCCGCCTGCTGCATATCGGCAAGACCCTGACCGCCGAGGAGACCAATTGCGAATTGATCGGCTTCCTCGCCTTTCGCGGCGAAGGGGTCGACCTGTTCCGCGAAGCCGTGCGCAGCAAGATGCGTGAACGCAACGGGGTGGAGCACTGGTACCTGAAGGTGATCGACACCATCGCGGATACCGGACAGGTCGGCACATGCTCGATTACCGGCTCGCAATGGGCCGAGGTCGACTTTCTGACAGACATCGAGAGCGCAACCGCGCTGACCGACAGCTGGACCTGAAGTCCTCGCAGTGTTCAGCCGAAATGCGGCTTCAGCGTGGCGACCAGCGACGCCGTTTGCCGATCGTCTAGCGTGACAGCGCTGCCCAGGTCGGGCAGCTTGGGCCAGCCCGCATCGGCGAACCCGGTGCCCTCGAACGTGCGGCTGCCTTCGTAGCGCGGGATCACATGCGCGTGGACATGCGGATCGACCATCATCAGCATCAGATAGTTGATCTTGGCGTAATCGACGAAACCGCGCAGCGCCGTCTCTATCGCGGTGCTGACGTGCTTCATCTCGGCATGCGCCTTGGCGGACAGGTCCGACAGGGCAGTGGCATCGGATTTGGCGGCCAGTACCAGGCTACCCAAAGTGGGCTGGGCCGGGCGCAGCAGGACGACCCAGTGCTCGAACTCTGCCACGAGCGTTGCGGGATAGCCGAACTTGCGCATCGTTTCGTTCATGAACGGTGTCCTTCTCTCAACCTTCGGAAAGCCAGCTGGTGAGCCTGCCGTCGCGGCCGCGCACGATTTCGGCCTGCAACAGCCGGACGGCGTGGATCGCGCATGAGATCACGGTCCACCAGGCAACGGCGACGATGCCGAAATCCGGACGACCGAACAGCATCGAAATGAACAGCAGCACCATGTTCGGATTGCGCCGCGCCGTGATCAGGCGGAACCACGAATTGAACCGTCGCCACACGTGAATGTGCATCTCGTGGTTGCGGCGCATGAACAAACCCTCGATCACGCGTTGGAGGACATAGCCGCCGATGATCGCGATCATCACCGACTGGAAGGTTTCCGGCGACAGGCCGAGCCCCCAGTGCACCAGTCCGGTCGTCCAGAACCACCACCAGAAAGGCGGATGGATCAGATCGATGCCATGATCGAAGACATTGCCCCACCAGCTTGAGGTGATGGTGCAGCGCGCCAGCTTGCCGTCGACCGTGTCCAGCACCATGAAGCCGAGCCCGACCGCCATGCCGGCCCAGTACTGGCCCTGCGCGAACAGATAGGTGGCCAGGATGCACAGCACGGCGCCAACGCCAGTCACCATGTTGGGCGTGATGCCGAAACGCGCGCAGATGCGCGTGATCACCAGCGCCCATTCGGGCCAGAGATACTTGGTCAGTATGTCGGTCACGCCCTTGTAGGCGCCGAAATAGCTGGCCCGCTCGATACGGCGCACCGTGTCGGGAAACAGCGCCATCAGGAACGGCGTCTCGCGCTTGCGCAATTGCTTGTTTTCGATGGTCGGGCCGTTTTCATAGGCGAGGACGGTCAGGTCGCCTGCCACCAGCGGCTTGTCCTTGCGGATCGAGGCGCGGACCGCCTCCGCCTCCGCCTCGCTACGGACGTGGGCGAGGGCGGGGATCCGCCCCATCGTCAGCACCAGCCCTGGATTGGCGGCAACATGGCGCAGCCATGCGGGGTCCCAGGCAAAGGCGTCATGCACGATCACGCGCGTCGCACCGATGCCGTCGATCGCAAGTCCGCTCGATGCGGCGATCCGCCGCGTGCGTTCGCGGTTCGAAAGCCCCCAGATCGGGGTCGGGTTCTCTCCCACGGTTTCGATGGCGATGGGCGGCGCGTTCCTGGTCATGATCGACCCCCTAATTGCAGCAACGTCGGTTCGCAACGGCGATTGCCGCGGCTTGTCGGCACGCGCTATGGCTGCGGACATGAACGAAACCGCCCCTATACCGCCTGCAAGCGCGCTGATCCTTGCCGGCTCGCGAATGGAAGCCGACCCGCTGGCGGCCGCAGAGAGCGTCAGCCACAAGGCGCTGATCCGGATCGACGGGCTCACCATGCTGGAGCGCGTTCATCGGGCGCTGGATCGCGCGGGCATGCAGCGGATCTACGTGTCAGCATCCGACGACGGTGTCGTGCGCCTGGCCGAAGATCTGGGAGCAGTCGTCGTGCCGCCTGCCGCTGGCCCCAGCGGCAGCGTCGCGCGCGTGTTCGAGCAATCGGGTGCGCCGCTGCTGGTCACGACTTCGGATCATGCGCTGCTGCGAGCGCAATGGGTCCGCGATTTCCTGAAGGACGCACCGTCCGGATGCGATGTGGCCATGCTGCTGGCAGAGCGAAAGGCGGTGGAGCATGCCGTGCCGGGCACGCAGCGCACCTGGCTGCGCTTCGCTGACGGCGACTGGTCTGGATGCAACATGTTTCTGCTGAACGGCGCGGGCGCGGCAAGGGCCTTGCAGGTCTGGAGCGCCGTGGAGGCAGATCGCAAGCGGCCCTGGCGGATCGTCGGGCGCCTTGGGCTGGGCACGTTGCTCAGCTATGCGCTGGGCAGGCTGAGCCTGGCCGAGGGCGTGCGGAGGCTGGGCAGGCGCAACGGGTTGGTCGCCGAAGTCGTCGCCGCGCGCGATGGCGCGGCGGCGGTCGATGTCGACAAGCCGGACGATCTTGTTCTGGTGCGCAAGCTGCTGGCGTTGCGCGAAGGAGAGCAATGATGGGAAGGCGCTGTGCGATCTTTGGCGCATCGGGCGGGATCGGCCGCGCGCTGGTTCAGCGCCTGGCCGCGTCGGACGAAGTCGATGTGGTCCATGCCGCCGCGCGCAGGCCGGATGCTGTCCCGACTGGCGACAGGATTCGGCCGGTGACGATGGAGCTTGAGGACGAGGACAGCATCGCGCGGGCCGCCGCGGCGATGTCTGCCGGCGGACCGCTCGACCTGGTGATTGTCGCTACCGGCCTGTTGCAACGAGAGCCCGCTATCGCGCCAGAAAAAAGCTGGCGCGCGATAGACGGCGCCGCGATGGCGGAAGTGTTTCGCATCAACACCATCGGCCCCGCGCTGATCGGCAAGCATGTGCTGGAACACCTGAACCGCGAAGGCAGCCCTGTCTTCGCCGCTGTCTCCGCGCGAGTTGGGTCGGTGGAGGACAACCGGCTGGGCGGCTGGCATTCCTATCGCGCGTCAAAGGCCGCGCTGAACCAGATCATGCGGAATTTCGCGATCGAACTCGGCCGCCGGAACAAGGGGGCCCTTGCAGTGTCGCTGCACCCCGGAACGGTGGACACCTCGCTGTCCGAGCCGTTCCAGTCCGGCGTCCCCGAAGGAAAGCTCTTTACGCCCGACTATTCCGCCCAATGCCTGCTGGCGGTGATCGACGGGCTGAGGCCTGAGGACAACGGCGGGTTCTTCGCGTGGGACGGTCAGCCCATCCCGTTCTGATCGCCGCCAAGAAAAAGGCCGCTCTGATGGAGCGGCCTTTTCCCGGTCAATTCCCGAAGGTTCGCTGCCACCAGCCGCGGCGGGGCGGACCATCCGAACTCTCGCTGGATGAACGCTCGTCCTGGCCATCGTTGGCCGGGCTTTCGTCCGCCGCTCCGTTCGCTTCGGCCGCATCGTTCGCGGCGATCGGCGCATCGACGGCCTCCTCGCTAGCGGGCTGGACCGCAGGCGACGCTGCTTCGGTTTCCGCCTGAGTTTCCTCGGCTTCCACCTTCTTCTTGCGGCGAGCACGCGGCTTCTTCGGCTTTTCCTCGGCGGGGGCTTCGGGCTCTGCCGATTCCGGCACGGATGCTTTGGCGTCAGCAGCGGGCTCCGCGGCTTCGGCCTCGTCGGCATCCGCCTTCTTGCGGCGCGTCCGGCGGCGCTTGGGCTTCTCCTCGGCTACCGGTTCCTCGCTCGCAGCGCCCTCGGCGTTGGCCGGTGCTGCCTCGGCTTCGGCCGGAGCAGCTTCGCCGCCAGCGGCATCGGCTTTTTCGTCCGGGCGATCCTCGCCCGAGCGACCCTCGGACTCCTCGTCCTGACCAGCGCTTTCGTCACGGTCGGGCTTGCGGCGGCGGCGGCGGCGCTTCTTCGGCGCGCTGTCCTCCTGGCCATTGGCGTCATCCGCGGCGTCGTCCTGTTCCTCCGCCTCGTCGCTGTCGTCTTCGTCCGACTGATGTTCGCCGTTCTGCTCGCCATCATCGCGGCCGCGGCCGCGTTTCCGGCGACCGCCACGCCGGCGGCGGCGCTTGCGACGCGGTTGCCCGTCGTTGTCGTCGTCGTCGGAACGATCTTCGGTCTCGTCCTGTTCGACATCGTCTTCATCCTCGGGAAGGTAATCGTCTTCCTCGTCGGCAATGACCTCGAACTTGGGGGTGCCGGTCGGGCGCGGGCCGGACGAGCCGACGCGCATCTTGGCACCTTCGTCCTCACCCTCGGGCAGGACCTCGACGCTGACGTTGTAGCGGTTCTCGATCTCCTGCAGGTCCGCACGCTTGGCATTGAGCAGGTAGACCGCAGCCTCGGTGCTGGCATGCAGGCTGATGATCGAACCCTTGCCCTTGGCGGCCTCGTCCTCGATCAGGCGCAGCGCCGACAGGCCCGCGCTCGATGCGGTGCGGACCAGGCCCGAACCGTCGCAGTGCGGGCAGGTGCGCGTGGTCGCTTCCAGAACGCCCGTGCGCAGGCGCTGGCGGCTCATCTCCATCAGGCCAAAGCCCGAGATGCGGCCGACCTGGATGCGGGCGCGATCGTTCTTCAGCGCATCCTTCATGCACTTCTCGACCTTACGGATGGAACTGTTGTGTTCCATGTCGATGAAGTCGATCACGACCAGCCCGGCCATGTCGCGCAGACGCAGCTGGCGGGCGATTTCCTTCGCCGCTTCCATGTTGGTGTGCAACGCGGTCTGCTCGATCCCGTGCTCCTTGGTGGAGCGGCCCGAGTTAATGTCGATCGACACCAGCGCCTCGGTCGGGTTGATGACCAGATAGCCGCCCGATTTCAGCTGCACGACCGGGTCGTACATCGCCGAAAGCTGGTCTTCCGCGCCATAGCGCTGGAACAGCGGCACGGGGTCGGCATATTGCTTCACCCGCCGCGCATGGCTGGGCATCAGCAGCTTCATGAATTCCTTGGCGGACTTGTAGCCTTCCGGCCCCTCGACCACCACTTCCTCGATCTCGCGGTTATAGATGTCGCGGATCGCACGCTTGACGAGGTCGCTGTCCGAATGGATCAGCGCGGGCGCGCTGGACTTCATCGTGTTCTCGCGAATCTCGTCCCACAGGCGGGCGAGATAGTCGAAATCGCGTTTGATCTCGGTCTTGGTGCGCTGAAGGCCGGCAGTGCGGACGATGCAGCCCATCGACTTGGGCAGATTCATCTCCGAGACGATCTGCTTTAGGCGCTTGCGGTCGGCCGCGCTGCTGATCTTGCGCGAGATGCCGCCCCCGTGGCTGGAGTTGGGCATCAGCACGCAATAGCGGCCGGCCAGCGACAGATATGTCGTGAGGGCAGCGCCCTTGTTGCCGCGCTCTTCCTTGACGACCTGAACCAGCAGCACCTGGCGGCGCTGGATGACGTCCTGAATCTTGTACTTGCGGCGCAGGGCCAGTCGCTTTGCGCGCGCTTCGTCCGCAGCCCTGGAACGGGTGCCGCCGCCGCGATTGCCCTGGCGGCGACCGCGTCCGCGACCTCGACCTCGACCACCAGAGCGATTGCTGTTGTCGCCATTGTCTTCGTCGCTTTCGGACGAATCGTCGCCCGAGACCGAGCCGTCCTCGATGGTGGCTACTTCGTTCGATTCGTCGTCGCCAACATCCTCGACCCCGTCTTCGCCGGCCATCTCCTCGGCGAAAGAGTTGCTGCCGTCGTCGTCGTGACCATTATCGTCATGGCCATTGTCATGGTGACCGCGATCGTCGCGATCGTCGCGATCGTCGTGATCGTCGTCGTCGTGGCCGTGATCGCCATGCTCGTCATCGTCCTCGGCGCGCAGGCGTGCCTCTTCCTCGGCATGTTCCTGCTCGGCCGCGAGCAGCGCGTCGCGGTCTTCCTTGGGGATCTGGTAATAATCGGGGTGAATTTCGTTAAAGGCGAGGAAACCATGCCGATTGCCGCCGAAATCAACGAAGGCGGCCTGTAGCGAGGGTTCGACCCTCGTCACTTTTGCCAGATAAATATTGCCCTTTATCTGCTTGTGTTCTGCCGACTCAAAATCGAATTCTTCAATCCGGTTGCCCTTGAGCACCGCCACCCGCGTTTCTTCGGGGTGGCGCGCATCGATTAGCATGCGCGTTGTCATTTATGGATCTCCAGACGCGCGAAGCCGCCGCTGACCGCGTAAGCGGGGCGACAGGATCGGCGCGACATTTCAGTAAGTTGCGCGCGGAGCGAACGGACGCATGCCCGCTCTTCGGCGCGAAATAGGGGTAGCCGGGACGGCGCACCATGGCGCGCGATACCGGCGGCGAGAAGCATGTGGCGATAAGGCCCGGCCTATGTGCGCCAAAGACGACGATGCCAGCGGCCCTGCAAGGCAGGGTGGTCGCCGCAATCATCGTCTTCATGGCCATATCCACCAATTCCAATCCGGTCCCGGATATATGTCCGGGCGGCGCGCCACGCGGGATGCGACCCTGCAAGCCGATGAAACGGCGATCTGGTCTATCCGGCGGAATCGCGCCAAATGTCGGAAGAAGAGGATGGAAACCGTTCGCTCGTCGGCCCTTCTCGAGAGCCGCCGGCCATGGGCCGACTTGCGATGCGCCAGATAGTCCATCCACCCGACAACAGTCACGCTAGCACCGGCGCGGCAGTTCGGCAATATAAAGCCACAACAAGGTCAGATCGTTTTCACGAATGAACGTGCTGTCTGTCCCAGATCAATGCCTCACCCTGCGCAAGCAAGCGGGAAAGCGGAGGGCCTGCACTTGTGCATGGCGATTCCTGCGGGCAAATCCTTCCCCGATGGACGAAGCGGTTCTGCAGCTGGGGAAAGCCGATCAAACGGGCGTGCGGCGGCGTCATGGGCTGGCCTTGTCCTGCGCCCTGGTTCTCGGCACTGCCGCGGGACTGCTCCTGGTCGCGGGCTTCCCGCCGGGCGGACGGAGCGGGGCGGTGGTCAGCATGGCCCTGCCGGAAACGCGATCGCTGGCGATGCCGCGCATCAGCGCAGGCCGTGCCGGGAGCGATGCGCCGCTGGTGGTGATCGACGCAGGTCATGGCGGCTTCGATCCGGGTGCGACCGGTCCGGGCGGCGTGGTGGAGAAGGACGTCGTGCTGCCCATGGCCTTGGCGCTTCGAGACCGGCTGCTCGAACTCGGCGCAGTGCGAGTGGCGCTGACGCGGGAAAGCGACCGCTTTCTTCCGCTGGAAAGTCGTGTCGCTCTGGCCGAATCGCTGGAGCCCGACCTTTTCGTCTCGATCCATGCCGACAGCGCTCCGGTCGAGGAAGCGCGCGGCGCGAACGTATACGTGCTGTCTCCGCGCGCCAGCGATGCCGAGGCGATGGCGCTGGCCCGCGATTTCAACGCGGCGAGCGGTGAAGCGGGTGCTGGCGACGCGGCGCTCGGTGACGTCGAGGCGGTGCTGGCCGAACTTGCGCGGCGCGAGACCAGCCTTGGCTCGGCGCGGATCGCCGACCGGCTCGAAACGCGGGTCCGTGCCGCGATGCCTGTGCACGGCAAGTTCCGGCGCGGCGCTAATCTGGTGGTGCTGCGTTCGGCGCGCATGCCCTCTATCCTGTTCGAGGCCGGATATATCAGCAATGTCGACGACGCGGCGCGCATCGGCAGCGAGTCCGGGCGCAATGCGATCGTGGATGCGATGGCCGGCGCGATCACGGCCGGTCTGCTGGCGGACGTGCGCTAGGCGGTCGCGGTGCCAGATTATCCCCGCGCAATGGCCATGTTCAGCATAAGGTCAGCCCGTTTCGTCTTTTCTCTTGCGCGAACCCCATGCTAGTGCCGCCCCGATCATGAGCCCCACCGAGCAATCCCCCACCATAACCGGACGCATCGGCAGCGGTTTTTCCGCTGCATGGGCCGGCTTTGTCCGCAAATGGCGCGAAAGCCGCCTGTTCAAGGCTGTCGCGGTACTTCTTGTCGGCGGACTGCTGCTGTTTGCCGCCGGCTATGCCTGGCTAGGTGCGGGGCTGCCATCGGCGGATCGGCTGCTGACCTATCAGCCCGCCTTGCCGACGATGGTGCGCGGCGCGGATGGCGAGATCGTCAACAGCTATGCACGCGAACGGCGCGTGCAATTGCGCTACGTCGATTTTCCCGAGCAGTTGCAGAACGCCTTCCTGGCGGCAGAGGACAAGACGTTCTGGTCGCATGGCGGCGTCGATATCGGCGGTCTTGCGGGGGCGGTCGTCGATTATGTGTCGAAGATGGGTTCGGGAGAGAGGGCCAAGGGCGGTTCGACCATCACCCAGCAGGTGGCGAAGAATATCCTGGTGGGGGACGAATATTCGGTCACCCGCAAGCTCAAGGAAATGATCCTCGCCCAGCGGATCGAGGGCGTGCTCGAAAAGCAGCAGATCCTCGAGCTCTATCTCAACGAGATACCGCTGGGGCGGCAGAGCTTTGGCGTGCAGGCGGCGTCGCGCGCCTATTTCGACAAGGACGTGAACCAACTGGACCTGCACGAGGCGGCTTTCCTGGCCATCCTGCCCAAGGCGCCTGAGCGCTATGGCCGCGCCAAATATCGCGACATGGCGATCGCGCGGCGCAATTACGTGCTCGACCAGATGGTCGAAAATGGCTGGGCCACCCGCGCCGAGGCCGATGCCGCCAAGGCGCAGCCGCTGGGCCTCGTGCAGCAGCGCCGCGAAAGCTATGATCCGGCAGGCGGCTATTTCATTGAGGAAGTACGCCGCCACCTGCTCGACATGTACGGCGAAAAGGCCGAGGACGGGCCGAATTCAGCGTCTATGCCGGCGGACTGTGGGTGCGCACCTCGCTGGACATGGACATGCAGAAGGCGGCGCGCAAGTCGCTGCGCGCAGGGCTGATGCGCTATCACGGCAATCGCGGCTGGACCGGCCCGATCGCCAAGATCAACATGGACGAGAACTGGCAGACCCAGCTGATCGTCTCGAACCTCGCCATCGATTACCAGGACTGGCGCGTCGGTGTCGTCACCGAACGCAGCGGCAACAACGCGCAGATCGGCTTCAGCGACGGCGAACCTATCCGCTGAGCAATCTGCCCGATGGGCTGAAGGCCGGCGACGTGATCGCCGCCTCGCCCGACGGATCGGCTGGCGCGTGCGCACCATTCCCGAGGTTTCGGGCGGGCTGGTCGTGGAGAATCCGCAGACCGGACGCGTCCTCGCCATGCAGGGCGGGTTCGATTCGCGGCTTGGCAGCTTCAACCGTGCGACGCAGGCCGAGCGTCAGCCGGGCTCGACGATCAAGCCCTTCGTCTATGCCACTGGCCTCGACCAGGGCATGACGCCTGCGACGATGGTCACCGACGGGCCGTTCTGCGTCTATCAGGGCGCGCGCGCTGGGCGAGAAGTGCTTCCGCAATTTCGGCAATAGCGCGGCGCGGGCGAACAGACGATGCGCTGGGGGCTGGAACAGTCGCGCAACCTGATGACCGTCCATATCGCGAACGATTCCGGCATGGACAATGTGATCGACACGTTCGAGCGGGTCGGCATCGGCAGCTATGACCCCTATCTTGCCTTTGCGCTGGGTGCGGGCGACACGACTGTGCTGCAGATGGTCAACGCCTATACCGCGCTCGCCAATCAGGGACGGCAGTTCGACGCGTCGGTGATCGACTATGTGCAGGATCGCAACGGCAAGGTGATCTGGCGCGCGGACAAGCGCCGCTGTGCCCGATGCAACATGGAAGAGTGGGACGGCAAGCCGATGCCGCGGCTGGCGCGAGGGCGGCAAGCAGGTGCTGGATCCGCGCACGGCCTATCAGGTCGTCCACATGCTGGAAGGCGTGGTGCAGCGCGGCACCGCGGTCCGGCTGCGCGATCTGGACCTGCCGCTGTTCGGCAAGACCGGCACGACTTCCGGCCCGACCAATGCCTGGTTCATCGGCGGTTCGGCCGATATGGTCGCGGGCGTCTATGTCGGTTTCGACCAGCCGCGCAATCTGGGCGGATAGGTGCAGGGCGGCAACACGGCGGCGCCGATCTTCAAGCAATTGATCCAGGATACCAAGGCACGCTGGCCGCACGACGCCCGTTCAGGCGCCCGACGGGCATCCGCATGGTCCGGATCGACCGCCGCACCGGCAAGCGCGTGTTCGACGGCTGGCCCTCGCTGACCGAATATCGCCCGCGACGATCTGGGAAGCGTTCAAACCCGATACCGAACCGCGCCGCTCGCTGGACCGCCAGACGCTGGAGGAAAAGCGCATGGCCGCGCTGGCAGCGATCAGGGCAGCGCGGGCCGAACGCCGGGCGACCACCAGCAATGACGCGGTCGCCATCGACGATACTTTCCTCGAGGATCAGGGCGGCATTTACTGATTTGCGTTAGCGCCCTAAGAAGGCGGTATGAACAAGCGCATCCGATCGAGCTTCATGGCAGGCGCTCTTGCCGCCGCCGTCCTTTCCGCAGGCCCTCCGGCCGCCGCCCTTCCGAAAGGGGCGGAGGCGCCGCCCGTGGTCACGACGGGAGCCTTGGCGGGAAAAGCCTTTCTCCTTCGATCTCGCCAAGGCGCTGAAGAAGGGGCCGGTCGTGCTCTACTTCTTCCCCAAGGCGTTCACCCAGGGCTGCACGCTCGAAGCGCACGCCTTTGCCGAGGCGATGCCGCAGTTCAAGGCAGCCGGGCGCAGGTGGTCGGCTTGTCGGCCGACGATATCGACGACGCTGAAGAAGTTCTCGACCGAGGAATGCCGCGATGCGTTCCCGGTGGCCCGGGCGACCCCCGCCACGATCCGCGCCTATGATGTTGCACTGCAGCATGAATGGCGGGGCAGGATTGTTGAGCGACCGCACGTCCTATGTCATCGCGCGGGACGGGCGGATCACGATGGTCCATTCCGACTCCGACTGGCGCGAACATGTCTCGCGCACCCTGGCGGCGGTTCGCGCGCTGGACCGCTGACGAAGCGGCGCTGCGCGAAACTGCGCGAATTATCCGGACCCGCGATCGCCGCCGCCGCTTGCTGCGCGCGATGGCATTGCGCACTTTCACATTTCGGGACCCTTCGCTAAGCGGGCGCGAGTCCGCGGGCGAATGGCCCATTCAGGAGAAGTTTCATGCGTGCCGAAGGGCAGGCCCATATCGACCGGATCGAGGCAGCGCTCGCGCTGGTGCGCCAGTCGCTCGACTGGGAGCGGGCGCTGCGGCGCCTGGACGAGCTGAATGCGCGGGTGGAAGACCCGAACCTGTGGAACGATCCCAAGCAGGCGCAGGCGATCATGCGCGAACAGAAGCAGCTGCGACGCGGTCAAGGCCGTGAACGAGATCAGCGCCGAGATGGCCGACGCGGTCGAATTCGTCGAAATGGGCGAGGCCGAAGGCGACGAGAGCGTCGTGAAGGACGGGCTGAACAGCCTGAACGCGCTGGCCGAGCGCGCCGACCGCGACAAGGTCAGGCGCTGCTGTCGGGCGAGGCCGACGCAACGACACCTATCTCGAAATCCACGCCGGCGCCGGCGGGACCGAGAGCCAGGACTGGGCCGAAATGCTGCAGCGCATGTATGCGCGCTGGGCCGAACGGCGCGGCTTCAAGGTCGAGATGGTCGATTACCAGCGCCGGCGAGCAGGCGGGGATCAAGTCCGCCACGCTGCTGATCAAGGGCGAGAACGCCTATGGCTATGCCAAGACCGAAAGCGGCGTCCACCGGCTCGTCCGGATCAGCCCCTATGACAGCGCGGCACGCGCCACACCAGCTTCAGTTCGGTCTGGGTCTATCCGGTGATCGACGACGATATCGAGATCGAGATCAATCCCGCCGACCTCAAGATCGACACCTACCGCGCATCGGGCGCGGGCGGGCAGCACGTCAACACCACCGATTCCGCCGTGCGCATCACCCACCAGCCGACCGGCATCGTGGTCGCCAGCCAGAACGACCGTTCGCCAGCACAAGAACCGCGCCACCGCGATGAACATGCTGAAGGCGCGCCTGTTCGAGAAGGAAATGGCCGAGCGCGAAGCGGCGGCCTCGGGCGAATACCAGGACAAGACCGACATTGGCTGGGGCCACCAGATCCGCTCCTACGTCCTGCAGCCCTATCAGCTGGTGAAGGACCTGCGCACCGGCGATGTCTCGACCAATCCGGCCGACGTGCTCGACGGCGATATCGACCGATTCATCTCCGCCGCGCTGGCGCAGCGGGTGACCGGCGAAAAGGTCGAGGTGGAGGACGTGGAATGATCGCACCGCGCTTCCTGCTTTGGCCTTGGCTGCGGCGCTGGTCCTTTCGGGGTGCAATATCACCGAAGTGGACGAGGGCCGCCCCGAAAGCGCGCTCGAATTTCCCGAACCCGACCGCCCCGTGTCCGAAGCTGGGCGCAAGCCAGTTCCATCCGAACGCGCGCGCGACGACCGCGCGCGAGGCGCAGACGGTCATGGACCTGGCCGATATCCGCAAGGGCATGACCGTTGCCGATATCGGCGCGGGCGAGGGCTATTACACGTCCGCCTTGCCGAGCGGGTGGGCGGAACGGCCGGGTTCTGGCGCAGGACATCGACCGCGAGGCGCTGCAGCGGCTGGGCGCTCGCGTCGAGCGGGAGCGGCTCGACAATGTTTCGATCAAGCTGGGCGCACGAGGATGATCCCGCGTCTGCCGGAAGACAGTTTCGACCGCATCTTCCTCGTCCACATGTATCACGAGGTGACCGAGCCCTATGCATTCCTGTGGCGGCTTGGCCGGCGCTGAACGAAGGCGGCCAGGTGATCGTCGTCGATGTCGATCGTCCGACCGACAGTCACGGAATCCCGCCCAAGCTGCTGTTTCTGCGAATTCGAATCGGTCGGCTTCAAGCTGGCCGCTTTCATCCGCCGCCCGAACTGGCAGGGTATTATGCCCAGTTCGAGGCGGCAGGCCCACGGCCGGACCCGGCCGAAATCAAACCGTGTGAGCAAGAGATGGTTGCCACCGGACGGCGGAGACCGGCGCAGATGGCGCCCATGACCGCCCTGACAGGATTAAGAAGATTCATGGGTTTCAAGGGACTGAAGCCGATTAATTATGGCGGACGCGAAGTCTGGCCGCTGATCGAGGGCGGCAAGGGCGTTTCGGCGACCAATCATGCCAGTTCGGGGCCTGGGCCGCGGCGGGCGGCATCGGCACCGTCAGCGCGGTCAATGCCGACAGCTATGACGCCGAGGGCAAGATCGTTCCGCAGGTGTACGAGCAGATGACCCGCAAGGAGCGGCACCAGCAGCTGATCCGACTATGCCATTGAAGGCGCGGTCGCGCAGGTGCAGCGCGCCCATGACCTTTCGGGCGGCAATGGCGCGATCAACATCAACGTCCTGTGGGAAATGGGCGGCGCGCAGCAGGTGCTGGAGGGCACGCTGGAACAGACGAAGGGCCTGGTGACCGGCGTCACCTGCGGCGCGGGCATGCCGTACAAGCTGGCGGAGATCGCCGCAGCGTTTCGGACGTGCATTACCTGCCCGATCGTCTCGCTCGGCGCGCGCATTCCGTGCGCTTGTGGAAGCGCAGCTATTCCAAGGTGCCGGAACTGATGGCCGCGGTGGTCTATGAAGACCCGTGGCTGGCTGGCGGCCACAACGGCCTGTCAAACGCGGAAGATCCGCCGAAGCCGGAAGATCCCTATCCGCGCGTCGCCGCCCTGCGCGAGACCATGCGCAAGGAAGGCGTTTCGGAAGACACCGCCATCGTTATGGCGGTCGGCGGTGGTTCCTGCGCGAATGGGAAGACTGGATCGATAATCCCGAACTGGGCCAGATCGCATTCCAGTCGGTACGCGTCCGCTGCTGACGCGGGAAAGCCCGATCCCGCAAGGCTGGAAGGACATGCTTCGCACGGTGGAGCCGGGCGACGTGCTGCTGTACAACTTTCGCCGACCGGCTTCTATTCCT
>CAVVZE010000005.1:0-45264 GCA_963752785.1 uncultured Alphaproteobacteria bacterium | reverse complement strand
TCGTGATTACGGGCATTTGCAGCCGTTCACCGGGTCAAGCCTCCAGGCCGTGCGCGCCCACCGCAAGGTCGATCCGTTCGTCGATCCGGCGCCGCCGACCTGACCGCCCATGTCGATTTCGCCGCGCTGGCAGAGGCCGCGCTCTCCGCCGGGTGCCGCATCGACGGCATGGCGCAGCAGGGCGAATTCCTGCTGTCGCTGGGCATCGCACATCGCGCCGCGGCGCTGGCGCAGCGCCAACCCGGCCGCGGCGAAAGCGGTCGGCGAAGCGATCGACCGGCTGGTCTCGCCGCAGGCGATGGGGTCGCTTTTCAAGGTGCTGGCGCTTGCCTCGCACGGCTGGCCGCATGGGGCGGGCCTTGCGGATGCACCATCATAAAGCAAAATCGCTGTTGGAAATTTTCAAGCTTCGTGTCTATGGGGTGCCCGGAACGAGGCTTGCCGCGGCCTCGCCTTGCGTGAATCGCCATTTTTCTGGCGTTCACCACGGGGCGCAGCCGCGAATGGACGGGATCAGCCCCCTTGCGGGGATCGACCTTCCCAAGACTTGGGACATTCGTAGCGAAGCGGCGGGGCGCACTGGCGCGTTCCCGCTCAGTCAGTTCAGGGATTTGGCATGGCAGACGCGACCATCGACACCACAGGGACCGTCGAGGGTACCAGCGAAGGCGAGACCGGCGTCCGCCGCCGCGACTTCATCAACATTGCCGCCGTCAGCGCCGCCGGCGTGGGCGCGGCTGGCGGTGCTCTTCCCGCTGATCAGCCAGATGGCGCCGTCGGCGGACGTGCTCGCCGCAAGCATCGACCGAAGTCGATGTCTCCGCGATCGAGCCCGGGCAGGCGATCAAGGCGGTGTTCCGCAAGCAGCCGGTGTTCGTCCGCAACCTGACCGCCAAAGGAAATCGCCGAGGCGAACGCGGTTCCGCTATCGTCGCTGCGCGATCCGCAGACGCTGGCCGAGCGGACCAAGGAAGGCCACCTCAACTGGCTGATCACCATGGGCGTTTGCACCCATCTGGGCTGCGTGCCGCTGGGCGCGGGCGAAGGCGAGAATCGCGGCGAATTCGGCGGCTATTTCTGCCCCTGCCACGGTTCGAGCTACGATACCGCCGCGCGCATCCGCAAAGGTCCGGCGCCGCTAAATCTTGAAGTTCCGGAATACGAATTCACCTCCGACACCGTCGTGCAGATCGGCTGAGGTAGACAGACGATGAGCTTTCCCTGGGCCAAGCATTACGAGCCGAAGCCCGTTCATGCAAGTGGATCGACGAGAAGCTGCCGCTGCCGCGGCTCGTCTATAATGCGGTCGGCGCCGGCTATCCGGTGCCGCGCAACCTCAACTATTTCTGGAATTTCGGCGTGCTGGCGGGCTTCTGCCTGGTGCTGCAGATCGTCACCGGCGTGGTGCTGGCGATGCATTATGCGGCCAACGCGCAGGTCGCGTTCGATTCGGTCGAGCACATCATGCGCGACGTCAACTGGGGCTGGATGCTGCGCTATGCGCACGCCAACGGCGCCAGCTTCTTCTTCATCGTGATCTACATCCACATCTTCCGCGGCCTGTTCTTCAGCTCCTACAAGGCCCCGCGCGAGATGATCTGGCTGCTCGGCGTGGTCATCTTCCTGCTGATGATGGCGACCGCCTTCATGGGCTATGTGCTGCCCTGGGGCCAGATGAGCTTCTGGGGCGCCAAGGTGATCACCGGCCTGTTCGGCGCGATCCCGCTGGTCGGCGAGCCGCTGCAGATCTGGCTGCTGGGCGGCTTCGCGCCCGACAACGCCGCGCTGAACCGCTTCTTCTCGCTGCACTTCCTGCTGCCCTTCGTGATCGCGGGCGTCGTGATCCTGCACATCTGGGCGCTGCACATCCCGGGTTCGTCCAACCCGACGGGCGTCGAGGTGAAGCGGGAATGCGATACGGTGCCGTTCCACCCCTATTACACCGCGAAGGACGGCTTCGGGCTGGGCGTGTTCCTGATCCTGTACACGCTGATCGTGTTCTTCCTGCCGAACTAGCTGGGCCACCCGGACAACTACATCCCGGCCAACCCGCTCTCGACCCCGGCGCATATCGTTCCCGAATGGTATTTCTGGCCGTTCTACGCGATCCTGCGCGCCTTCACCCAGGACTTCCTGTTCATGCCGGCGAAGCTGATGGGCGTGATGGCGATGTTCGCCGCCATCCTGGTGTGGTTCTTCCTGCCGTGGCTGGACCGTTCGCCGGTGCGCTCGGGCCTCTATCGTCCGCTGTTCCGCAAGTTCTTCTGGTTCGGCCTGATCCCGACCATGGCGGTGCTGTTCTATTGCGGCGGCGCTCCGGCAGAAGAACCCTACGTGATGCTCAGCCAGATCGCGGCGGCTTACTACTTCGCGCACTTCCTGATCATCCTGCCGATCGTCTCCAGCTATCGAAACGCCGAAGCCGCTGCCCGGCTCGATCACCGAAGCGGTGCTGGGCGACAAGAGCGGAGCGCACGACCACGTGCCGCTGGACACCACCAACGATGCCCCTGAGGGCCGTCCGGCCACGGCCTGAGACTGACGATACAAGAGAAAGACGCGTAAAAATGGCACGCCTTATTTCAATTCTCGTCGGCCTGGCCTTCGTGATCGTGCTGGCTCTATTCGTTCGTGGTCGGCGCCTATACCGCCGCCACCGACGACGCGCCGCCGACCGCCGAGCATGAGTTCCACCTGGCACCCGCGCGACGCGCATCTGCAGAGCGCGGGCTGGACCGGCACCTTCGACTACCAGCAGGTGCAGCGCGGCTACCAGGTCTACAAGGAAGTCTGCTCGGCCTGCCACTCGCTGCGCCATGTCGCTTTCCGCAACCTGGCAGAGCTGGGCTACACCGAAGCCGAGGTGAAGGCCGAGGCCGCCACCTGGCAGGTCCCCGGCATCAATCCCGATACCGGCGAGCCGACCATGCGTCCGGCGCTGCCGACCGACGTGTTCCCGCTGCCCTTCGCGAACAACGTGGCCGCTGCGGCCGCCAACAACAACGCAGTTCCGCCCGATCTTTCGCTGATCACCAAGGCGCGGCACGATGGCGGCAACTATGTCTATTCGCTGCTGACCGGCTATGCCGACCCGGCGACCTTCACGCATGACGGGATGTCGCTGGCCGAGGAGTTCCCCGACTTCACGACGCCCCCGGGCCTGCATTTCAACCCGTACTTCCCGAACCTCAACCTCGCGATGGCGCCGCCGCTGACCAGTGACGGCCAGGTGACCTATGCCGACGGCACCGAGGCGACGGTCGACCAGATGGCGCAGGACGTCGCGGCCTTCCTGGTGTGGACGGCCGAACCCTCGCTGCAGAAGCGCCACCAGACGGGCTTCCCCGTGGTGCTGTTCCTGATCTTCGCGACGGTGCTGGGCTATCTTGCCTATCGCAACGTGTGGCGGGACATGAAGCACTAGGGACGCTCGCCTGACAGTATAAAAGGGGCCGCCGGCATCTGCCGCGCGGCCCCGTTTTTTGCTGGCAGGAACCGGTTTTTTGCTGCGATCGGCGATTGACGACAGGCCATGCATGATGGCAAGCAGCGCGTCGCCCAACGGCCATAGCGGGCGGGTATAGCATAGTGGTAATGCTCTAGCCTTCCAAGCTAGCTAGAGGGGTTCAATTCCCCTTACCCGCTCCAGCTTCCCCCGATCTCTCGGCCGGGTGCGGTCATGCAGGCAGCGCCGCAAGGCGAGTGGAGCGACAAGGCGGTAGACATGGTCGCGGCTTTGCGCGAAGCAGGCGATGAAACCCATCGGCTTATCGCATTCACCACGGAAAAGGAGCCGCGAGTCGCCATGTGCCCTGCAAGGGTGATGCCATGGTCGAAAACGCAAGGCGCTTCTTTGCAGGGAAACCACAGGGCTGTAACATGAACGAAGTCAAAGTCATCGCCGAGATCGGCTGCAACCACAAGGGCGACATGGCCATCGCCAAGGAGCTGATCCAGGTGGCGGCGCAGGTCTGCAAGGCGCATGTCGCCAAGTTCCAGAAGCGCAACAACCGCGAGCTGCTGACGCCTGCCGAATACAGCACGCCCGCACCCGAACCCGGCGAACAGCTATGGCGACACCTATGGCGCGCACCGCGAATTCCTGGAGTTTTCGGTCGAGCAGCATGCCGAGCTGAAGGAAGAGTGCGAGCGGCAGGGCATCGAATATTCGACCTCGGTCTGGGACCTGACCTCGGCGCGCGAGATCGCCTCGCTCAATCCGGGCCTGATCAAGATCCCGTCGGCGACCAACCAGCATTACGAGCTGCAGCGCTATCTATGCGAGAACTACGGCGGCGAGATACACGTCTCGACCGGCATGACCGACCATGCCGAGATCGAGAAGCTGGTGGATTTCTATGCCGGGATGGGCCGGTCGAAGGACCTGGTGCTCTATGCCTGCACCTCGGGCTATCCGGTTCCGTTCGAGGATCTGGCCCTGCTGGAAATCAATCGCCTGCAGGAAAAGTTTGGCGACCGCGTGAAGTTCATCGGCTTTTCGGGCCACCATCTGGGCATCGCGGCGGATGTCGCCGCGCTGGCGGTGGGCCGCACGGGCCAGCATCGCTACGGGCAGGGCACCTTCGGCTATGTCGAGCGGCATTTCACGCTGGACCGCACCTGGAAGGGCACCGACCACGCCGCCAGCCTCGAACCCGACGGCCTGCGCCGGCTGTGCCGCGACATTCGCCATGTCGACCAGTCGCTGACCTACAAGTCGGACGAGATCCTGCCGATCGAGCAGGTCCAGCGCGACAAGCTGAAATGGTCGCAGGACAAGCACGGCGACCAGGTCGTCCGCCTCGTGAGCTAAGGAAAAAGGCCCGCGCCTGTTCAGGTGCGGGCCTTTCCGTTTCGCCGTGGCGCCTATCAGCTGCGCCCCTCGGCCCTGCGCACAGCGACCCAGCGGCTGACCAGCGTGGCAATGCCGAACAGCATCAGGCCGGCGCCGATCGCCATCGCGGTCGGATCGATGTCGCTTCCCGCGAAAGGCAGGCTGGCCAGAAAGGCCGCGCCGAAGATCGCCGCCCCCAGCCCGACCGGCGATACCGCCGATGGTGCCGGCTGCTCCAGCCGGGCGATCAAACTCTCGACATGCTCGGGCGCGGTGTCCAGCGCCTTCTGGATCGATCGGTTGAGGAAGAAGCTGACCAGCATCGCGGCGCAGTTCCGCGACCAGCAGCACGGGCACCGCCATCACGACCGCCACGATCAGCAATTCGTCCATCCCGGTCCTCCAGCCATTGATGCCAGCCTAGACGTCGTCGGCGCTGATCATTTCGGCGCGGTCGATCTCGCCGGTCATGACCGCCACGGTGGTCGCCACCGCCGCATCGCCCGAGACGTTGGTAGTCGTGCGCATCATGTCCATGATCCGGTCGACGCCCGCGACAAATGCGATCGTCTCAAGCGGGACGCCCACGCTGGAGAACACCAGCGTCATCATGATCAGCCCCGCGCCCGGAATGCCCGCCGCGCCCACCGCGCCGAGAGTGGCCGTGATCGAGATCATGAAATAATCGGCCCATGACAGGTCGACTCCGAAGATCTGCGCCCCGAACAGGGTGGCAAGACCCAGGTACATCGCGGTGCCGTTCATGTTGATCGTCGCGCCCAGCGCGATCACGAAGCTGGCGACCGAGTTCGAGACGCCCAGGTTCCGCTCTGCGCATCGCAGCGTGACGGGCAGCGTCGCGTTGGAACTGGCAGTGGAATAGGACACCGCCATCGCATCGACGATGCCGCGAAAGAAATCGCGCACGGGCAGCTTGGCGAGGAACTTGATCATCAGCGAATAGAGCCCGAAGATGATCAGCAGGCAGCCGAGATAGTTCAGCCCCACCAGCTTGGCGAGCGAGAGCAGCGCGTCGACGCCGAAGCTGCCCGCGACCCACGCCATCAGCGCGAAGACGCCGAACGGGGTCAGCTCCATCACGATCATCGTGACCTTTTGCATGACGACCGATCCGGCATCGAAGATGCGGGGCAGGGGATGGCCTTCCTCGCCCGCCATCAGGATGCCGATGCCGATCAGCAGCGCGAACACGATCAGCGGCAGCACGTTGACGTCGGCCATGACCTGCACCGGGCTTTGCGGCACGATCGACAGGATCATCTCGCGCCAGCTCTGCGTCGCGGCCTCGGGCACGGTGCCCATCTCGATCCGCGACTGGTCCAGCCCCTCGCCAGGTTTGAAGAACGTACCCAGCAGCAGGCCCAGCCACACCGCGATCTGCCCCGTCACCACGAACAGCAGCAGGGCGCGCCCGCCGACCGCGCCCAGCTTGCGCAGATCGCCGATGGCCGCGACGCCCGATACCAGGCTGAAGAAGATCAGCGGCACCACCAGCATCTTGATCGAGGCGATGAACACGTCGCCGACGATCTTGATGCTTTCCGCGTCGGGGCCCCACGCCAGGCCGGTGATGATGCCCAGGACAAGCGCGGCGATGACCCGCTGCCACAGCGGAATACGGAACCAGGTGGAAAGCATCGGTGTGGGGTGATCCCTCAATTAGGCCGTTTCAATCGAAACCTGTGCCCGGATGCCGGCCGCGCCGCAAGGGGGCGCGCCGGTTTGCGCATAGAAGCATGCACGCGTAGGGGCGGGGTCATGCGGATCATCGACAGGATCATTTCGGACAGGGGGTCGAAATATGCGGTGTCCGGCGCGCCGTGCCGGTCGGCGGACGAAGCGGCGGCGCTGCTGGCCGGGCTGAAGCGGGGCAAACGCTTTGCCAGAGCCACGCACAACAGCTGGGGGCTGATCTGCGAAGACGGGCCCATCAAGAACGATGACGGCGAAGCCGGAGCCGGCATGGTGATCCTGCGCATGCTGGAGCGAGCCGACCTGCGCGATCATCTGATCGTCGTCACCCGCTGGTACGGCGGCAAGCAACTGGGCGGCGACCGCTTCCGCCACGTGCAGGAAGCGGTGCGCATCTACCTCGAAACGCTGGGCGAGAACGGCTAGAGCGCCAGCGCCGCCCGCGCCGCCCGCTCGTAGATGCGGACCAGCGTGTCCAGATCGGCGACGGCGATGGCCTCGTCCCGCTTGTGCATGGTGGCGTTGCAGGGGCCGAACTCGATCACCGGGCATATGTTTTTCAGGAAACGCGCATCCGATGTGCCGCCGCCGGTCGACAATTCGGGTTCAAGCCCCGTCTCGGCGCGGATCGCCTCGGCCAGTAGCGTGCTGAACGCACCCGGCTCGGTCAGGAAAGGCTCGCCGCTGATGACCGGATGGGCGGTGCCGCCATGCCGCTCGGCAATTTCGGTCACGCGGGCGGCAAGTCCGGCACCGGTGTGCAGGTCGTTGAAGCGGATCGACAGCCGCGCCCGGGCCGCGGCGGGAATGACATTGGTCGCGGGGTTGCCCACCTCGAGATCGGTAATCTCCAGATTCGAGGGCTGGAACCAGTCCGTCCCCTCGTCCAGCACCATCGCGTCCAGTTCCGCCAGCATGGCGATCAGGCGCGGGATCGGGTTGTCGGCCAGGTGCGGATAGGCGACGTGGCCTTCGTTACCGTGCACCTCAAGCCAGATGTTCACGCTGCCGCGCCGCCCGATCTTCATCATGTCGCCCAGCCGGTTCACGCTGGTCGGCTCGCCCACCAGGCACAGGTCGGGCACCACGTCGCGCGCGGCCATGTGCTCCATCAGCGCCAGCGTGCCAAAGCGGGCCGGGCCTTCCTCGTCCCCGGTGATGATGAAGCTGATCGTGCCCGCCTCGACCGGGATGCGCGCGGCGGCGGCGACCATGGCGGCGATCTGGCTCTTCATGTCGACCGCGCCGCGGCCATACAGCAGGTCGCCCAGCACTTCCGGCCGGAACGGGTCGCTGGTCCAGCCATCGCCTGCGGGCACTACGTCGAGATGGCCGGCAAAGGCGAAATGGCGCGCGCCCTCGGGGCCGGGGCGTACCGCCAGCAGGTTTTCGACCGGGCCATCGGGCGCGCTGCCATCAATGGTGCGCAGGACATTGAAACCCAGCGGCTGCAGCATTGCCTCGAGCGCGTCGAACACTGCGCCCCCGGCGGGCGTCACGCTGGGACAGGCGATCAGGCGGCTGGCAAGCTCCAGCGGCGAAGGAGTGGCGCTATCGGTCATCGCCGCATCGCCTAGCCGAACGCGGACCGCTCGCAAAGAGCGTCGCGCATGTCACCCCAAGCCCTGACAATCAGGAGGGCGGATCAGAAGGGAAGGCCGGATCAGAAGGGCAGGAAGGGTCCGGCCAGGATCAGCGCGGCCGCGCTGCCCGCCACGATCGCGAAACGCGCGGCGGCGGCAAGGACGACCGACATGTCGGCAGCGGGCCGGTAGAGGGCAGCGCGGGCGATTCGTTGAGCCATGGCGCGATCATGCGCCGCGAACCCCTACCAAAAGGTAAATGCCGGTTAACCCTGCGCCAGCCACAGGTGCAGCGCGTCGAGGCAGCTGCGCCCCAGCTGCATCGACCGCTCGGCGCTCCACCCCTGCACCGGGTCGGGCATGTCGTCATGGTCCTTGAAGGGCATTTCCAGCGTCATCGAGACGCAGCCGAAACGGGCGGCCAGCTGGTTGGTCGCCATGGCCGGATTGCCCCGGCCCGATGGCGTCACCGGATAGCCGTGCCGCGTCTGGAAATCGGGCGTCTGCGCGGCCAGCAATGCGCCGTAGCGGTCGAAACCCGGCTTCTGATGCGGCTTCAGCCCGGCCATCCCCTCGAACCCGGCGAGGAAGACATGGGGGATTGCCTCGTCCCCATGCACATCCATCGCGAAATGCACGCCCGTCTCGTCCATTGCGTCGCGGATCGCCAGCACTTCGGGCGATTTCTCGGCCGTGGGCGTGTCCCACTCGCGGTTGAGGTTCGATCCCGCCGCATTGGTGCGCAGATGGCCCCTGACCGATCCGTCCGGATTGCAGTTGGGCACGACGTGGAACCGGGCCTTCTGCCGCAAGGCACGCGCCACCGGGTCGCTGCGGTCGGTCAGCTTGGCCAGCGCGCCCTCCATCCACCACTCGGCCATGCTCTCGCCCGGATGCTGGCGCGCGAACAGCCAGACATGCTTGTCGCCCTCTCCGCACTCGATGCAGTCGATCGGC
Organism: uncultured Alphaproteobacteria bacterium; assembly: GCA_963752785.1. GTDB lineage: Bacteria > Pseudomonadota > Alphaproteobacteria > Sphingomonadales > Sphingomonadaceae > Croceicoccus. The sequence goes on along the minus strand of CAVVZE010000005.1, from coordinate 36,177 downwards.
CGTCCGTCGAGCGACCAGCCCAGCACGCGGTGGCCGAATCCCTCGGCAGCGGCGCTGCGTGCGACCAGTTCCATGTGTCGTTCCAGCGAGTAGGGCGCGAAATAGGCGAACCATGCCAGGTCGCCCCTGGGCGTGAAGCGGATCGTCAGCGTGCCGCCATCCTCGTTCGCGTCAAAGGTGCTGGCCGCACGGTTCCAGCGCAGCCGGTCCTCGGTCACGCAGGCGTTATAGTCCGGCCAACCGGCGGGATAGGCCGACGCATTGAGATCGCAGATCTTCAGCGTCAGTTCGCGCCCGGCAGCGCCGGCGACCGCGAAATGGAACCATTGCTTGAACGCATTGCCCGGATCGGGCCGCAGCTCCAGCCAGGCTTGCGTTCCGGCGATGCGGCGGATCTCGATATTGCCGCTGTCGAAGGCGGCATGGACGGCGATTGGGTGCACGGGCGTTTCCTGTAACGAGCTGGCAGTCACTTGGGCTTGACGCTGAAGCTCTCGCCGTTCTCGCCCGGGAAGTCAGCGAACAGGGCGCGGGAAAGCGCCTGCGCCGCTGCGGCAGGCTGCGCCAGCGCGCTGTCGGCGTCGACGACCTGCTCCGCGCGGCCTTCCCAGACCGACTGGCCGCTGGCCCGGTCGCGGATCACGACGGAAAGCTGCGTGCTGACCTGTTCGGGCGGAGGGCCGGACAGATCGATGCCCAGCCCGAGGCCGACGCCGGAGCCATAGCTGCCGGTCGAACCGCCGACGCCCACGCTGACCGGGCTGCCGTCGCGGCCCGGCTGCCAGGTGCTGCGCGACACGCGCACCTCGGCCACTCGCGCGGCGCTGCCAGCTGCGGCGGGGCTGAAGCCGATTTGTGCCAGTTCCGCGCGGACCGCCTGCTCGTACGGAGCCAGCGCCAGCGAGCCTTCGCTACCGGGCGCGGTCTGCACGGCGATCGAGCCATATTGGCCGGCGTCCGACATCGCGGGCGCGTGGAAGCGCGTCACCTCGATCGGCTGCATCGACGGGGCGCAGCCCGCCAGCATGGCCGAGGCCAGCAGGGCGGCGGCAAGCGCCGGGCGGCGGAGAGGGGTGTGGATCATGGGCTGATCGCCTTTGCATCGCGCCCGCGAATTGCGGATCGTCATGCAGGGAAACTGGCGTCAAAGACGCTTCAGTTCAAGGCGCTATGCTGCAGCGCGCGTTTCACGAGGCGAAAACCAGCACCAGCAGAGCAGCGGCGAACAGGCCGATCACGACGACGCGCGGCAGCCACAGGCGCATCGTCTCGCGCAGCGGGCCGAAGTCCCGGATCTCCTTGAACTCCGCCTCGACGATGGCGTTCGTCTCGCGGTGGCGGCGCTGACCGCGGGTATCGCGCAGCCGCTGGAACCGCTGCGACGACAGCGCGGCGGCATCGTCGCCCTGCGCGGCAAAGCGGTTCGAGATGCCATCGAAGAACGAGGTGAAGCGGTGCCTTTCCTCGCGGTACTGCCCGCCCGACGACACGACCAGCGTGCGGCCGCTTGCCCTGGTCAGCATGGTCGTGCCTTCGCCCTGCTGCCACCAGCGCGATCCGCACTGGCCGCATCGCAGCGGACGTCCTTCGCCTCCCAGCAGGTGGCTGGGAACGCTGTAATCGCTGGCGCAATGATCGCAGGTCACGTGCATGGTGAGAGCCGTTTGCTTTCAATAAGTTCGACTTTCAAGCGGCCCGGCAGCAGCTTAGCGCCTTTTGCCGTGCATTTAAACAAGAGCATTAATGCTACTCATTCCGCATAGGTAGTCCGCATTCGACCTTTGGAGTCGGCGGTGGCTGCGGCAAGGTCCCAGTCATGGCAGTGGATCGCCCTTCGAGTCGCGAACTCCCCGCAGCCCTGCCGCCAGCCGACATGGATGGTGATGCGCTCGGCGTTGCCGGCGCAGCGTCGGAGGATTCCCCGGCGGCGCAGGGTTCTCTTCATCGCAGAGCATGGATCCTGGGACTGGGCCTGCCGCTGCTTCTGGCGGGCGCATCGGTGTTCGCATGGGGCCAGGGCGCGTTCGAAACCGCACCGCCCGCTGCCATTCCGGTGGCGAAAGCAGCGCCCGGCGCAGCCACATTGCCGTCGGTCGAGGTCGCGGCGGCTCAAACCTCTGCGCTCGACGTCATGGAAATGGACGAGGAAAGCGCCGCCCGGATCAACGGGGAACGGCCGTTCGACGGCAAGCCGGAAATGCCGGCCGCCTTCCGCTTCGGCGCCGGTGCAGAAGACCGCACCCGGGCCATTGATTGCCTTGCCGCCGCTGCCTTCTACGAGGCTGGACCGGATCGCGAAGGCCAGCGTGCGGTGGCGCAGGTCGTGCTGAACCGCGTACGGCATCCGGCCTATCCCAAGACCGTGTGCGAAGTCGTGTTCGAAGGCGCCGAGCGCAAGACCGGCTGCCAGTTCACCTTCACCTGCGACGGAGCCTTGCGCCGCCGCCCGAGCAGCGCGCAGTGGCTTGCCGCGAAACAAGTGGCCGAAGCGGCGCTGGATGGCGGGATCGACAAGGCCGTCGGCACCGCCACCCACTACCACGCCGAATATGTCGTGCCCTACTGGAGCCCCAATCTCCAGAAGATCGCCCGCGTCGGACCGCATATCTTCTATCGCTGGCCGGGTGGCTTCGGCAGCCGCCGCGTGTTCCGCGACCAGGGGGAGCGAGCCGAACCGCGCATCGCCAAGCTGGCCTGGCTGGCGAACCACGATGACGTGACCGGGACTGGCGGCGCTCTCGGCCCGGACGCGCAGAGCTTTGCCGAAATGGTCGCCGCGCTGCCACCGGATACAGCCGGAAAAACGGCCGCTACGCCCGACGGCCAGCGCATCGTGATGGGTCTCGACATGAAGCAGCCGTCGGGCCGCTGGGCGATGGCCGCGCTCGATCGCTGCGATGGCCGGGCGGATTGCCAGGTGGTCGGCTATCCCGCCGGACGCACGCCCGAGGGGCGGCCCGCCTTTCTCTATACGCGCGATGGCAATTCGGGGCTGGACCGGGCCCTGTGGGACTGCCGTTCGGTCAAGCGTCCCTCCGCCGACCAGTGCCTGCCCGAGGATGACGCGGCGCTGCGCCACATGATGCGCGACCGCAGCCGGCTTGCGGCGAACTGAAACGCCGCTCCGGCCGCAAGGAACAGCCAAGGCGGACATGAAAAGGCGGCGCGATCCCCCAATCGCGCCGCCCTTCCACTTGCGTGACAATGCCGGCCTTACATGGCCAGCAGTTGCGCACCCATCGGCGAATGGGTGCCGACACTCTTGTTCGTGGCCCAGATCGCGGCCTGCGTACGGTTGCCGACCTTCAGCTTGCGCAGGATCGCCTTGACGTGAACCTTGACGGTCGCCTCGCTCACATCCAGCGAACGGGCGATCACCTTGTTCGAATGACCCGCCATCAGGCAGCACAGCACATCGGTCTCGCGCTGCGAGAGATTGGCCGAGTCCAGCGCCTTTTCGGCACCGGCGGGATCGGAGAAACTGAGCGCCTGGCCCTCGAGCGCGTCGATGATGTTCGGCGGCACGATCTTCTGCCCCTGCGCAGCCAGCTTCAGAGTAGTGACCAGCGGGACATAATCCATGTCCTTCACCAGATAGGCATGGGCGCCGGCGCGGAATGCATCCAGCATGACCCGCATGTCGAGCACGTCGACGAGCAGCACGCACTTCAGCGTGGAATTCTGTGCGAGGATCGACTGGACCGCGCTGACGGCATCGGTGGTCAGGTCGGTATCGATGACCGCCAGCGCATCGCCATCGGTGTGTGCCCAGTCGACATCACGGACATCGGCGGCGGACGACAGCACCTCGAAATCGGATGCGGCCAGGATCCGCGCAAGTCCTTCACGTTGGAGCGGATTGCGGCAGATAAGAGATACAGGATCGGACATTATGGAACCCCCACGTTTGTTGCCGGCATGCGGCGTTACTACGCATTCAGGATGACATCCCATCGACCCCAATCCCCCCCAGGAGAGGTCGAATCATCCGTTCGCAGTCGCAACAAAATGGGAATTCCGCGCAAAACGCAATTTCAAAAGGTTTACCGAATTTTAATGTCCCGGTTTGGTACACTCAAAGGAACGATTCCTCGATGATCACCGTATCGCCCGGAGCGATCATAAGTGGTTCATCCGTAAGCTTAATAGTGCGCGGGGTCGACCAGGCGGAGCGCTGCAAGACAACCATTGTTTTGTTTGCGCGCGGGGTAAAACCGCCGGCCTTGGCAATAGCCTGAAAGAAAGTCAGGTCCGGCGAATAAGGATATTCACCTGGCTGCGAGACTTCACCCAGAACATAGACGGGTCGATAGGCAAGCGTTTCGACCGACACCTTGGGATCGAGCACATAGCCGCCCGCCTTCAGCTGCGTGGTGATCAGCCCGGCCACCTCGTTCGGGGTCTTGCCCGCGACCGCCACCTTCTCGATCAGCGGCATTGCAAGATTGCCCGCGCTGTCGATCACGAACTCGCCAGTCAGCGACGGTTCGTCGAAAACGGTGACCTTGAGGCTGTCGCCGGCCGCCACCGCATAGCCCGTGCTGGCAGAGACATTGGCATCGGCTACGCTGCTTACCGGATAATCGGTGCTGGCGCAGCCCGCCAGCGCCGTCATCGCGACGGCTCCCGAAAACAGCGCGGCGCGCAGCCATCGAGCGCCAGGGGCATCATTGCGGCGAAGCTCGGCAGGCGTGGACATCATCATTCTCCCGTCGAAACACATCATTACGAATCTTCATACAGAAGTCCGCATGGCTGAACGATAGGGTTCCCAAGCCTTTTCAACCATTACCAATAGGGGACAACCCCTTTTGCCTCAGCCGCTCGCCCCACCGGATAGGCAGGGGTAAGTCCGATGCGCGTTTGCCCCAAGGCCCAAGGCGCGCGATTATGTGGTGTAAATTGATGCCATGTGGATCGTGAATTGTTCGGTTGCCTCACCTTTATCCCTGAACGTGCCGTCAGGCAGGGTTCCCGGCCCGCCAGCCCCGCCACACATGTCGTGCGCGCAGGCCGGGCGGCTGAAGGCATGGCCGATGGCGCCGGCCGGGGCAGGGGCAGGGGCTTGGGCATGGTCCTGGACCGTCGCATCGCCCGCGAAGCCGCCCCTTCCGATGGCGACAGCCTGCTCGCATTGGCGCGGTCGCTGCCTGCCGATGTGCGCAGGGCCTGCGCCGGAAGGGCGGAAAAACGCGCGCTCCACCAGGACGAGGACACGTCGGACCCGTGCATCTGCGGCGAGGCGCTGCTGTTGTCTGCCGCCGCGGAGATGAATGCCGCCCGCGCGCCGCTTTCCGCCTATCGATCGCTGGGGAAATGGCAATGATCGCCCGGGTGGCGCGGCGATCCGCACGCGGTCCGATGCCGGGCAACGGCTTCTTCACCATGGCTCGCAACGCGAAATTCACGGTGAACGGCCATGATGGAACAGTCGCGCACTGCGCGCCGCGTTTCGGGCAGGCTGCTTCGTGCTTCGGGGTGAGCGGCTTAAAACATAAGAGTTACGACTTTTGGGGGTCAGATATCATTCGTAAGAAGAACGAGGGCCGGATGGCCCACAGGATTTCCCGCGGACTTGCACGCAGCCTGCGCCTCGGCGCCTCGGGTGTGAATTGCCTCGCCTTGCCAGTGGCCCGGGTGACGGTCGGCTTCGCCGCGGCGATGGTGGTGCATTCTGCCGCACAGGCGCAGCCGCTGGGCGTCGACACGCCCGAGAGCCTGCTGCTGCGGCCCGAGACGGAGGGTGTGCGGGTGAACGGCGTCGTCGTCTATCCGCGCATCGAGTTCGATATCGAGCATGACACCAACATCTACAACACCGACAGCTTCGAGGTGGACGACACGGTGTTCGTCGCGCGGCCAAGCGTGGCGGTTCAGCCCGATCTCGCCCGCCACCAGATCCGGCTCGAGGCCGATGCGCTGCTGCGCCGCTATTTCGACACTACCAGCGAGAATTCGGACCAGTGGGCGGTCGGCGCTCTCGGGCGGCTCGACTTCGCGACCCGGACCTCGGCGTATGGCGCGGTGCGCTATGCACAGCGGATCGAATCGCGCGGGACGTTCGGCGACCAGTTCCTGACAGACGAGCCGATCAGCTTCGACGTGCTGGAGGCGCGGGGTTCGATCGAGCGCACGGGCGGCATTCTCGAGCTGCGCGGAGGCGGCAACTGGTCCCAGGTGCGCTACGACCCCTCGACACTGAACGGCGAGCCGGTGCAGAACGACTTCCGCGACGAGGATACGCTCGGCGGCTTCGTGCGGGCGGACTACCGCGTTACGGGACGGCTGCGCAGCTTTGTCGAGCTGAATGCCAGCCAGACCGATTACACCGACGACCCGCTCGACGCGCCGCGCGATTCCGATGGCTACGGCGTGCTGGTGGGCCTGCGCTCGGAAGTGTCCGACCTGATCGATGCGGAGGCCGCGATCGGCTATGCCCATCGCAGCTTCGACGATCCTGCGGTCGGCGACTTCAACGGGTTCAACTTCCGCGTCTCGGGCCGCTGGACGCCGACGCCGCGCTGGCTGTTCGGGCTGGAGGGTGCGCGCAGCTTCGAGCGTTCTCCGCTGATCGAGGTCCCGGCCGTGCTGCAGACGCGCCTGCGCGCGGTGGCCCAGCGCAGCCTGGGACGCCGCCTGCTGACCGGGGTCGAGGTCACCTACAACAACTGGGACTACCGCGGCATCGACCGGCAGGAGTCGCGCTTCGGCGGGGAAGTGACCATGCGCTACCTCGTCTTCGATCAGCTGACCGCGCTGGCAGGTGCCGGTTATCGCAAGCAGACGGGATCGGGTGACCTGCCTCGTGAGTATGAGGGGGCCAGCATCCGTGTCGGCCTGTCGGTATCGCTTTGATCCTGGCTTCGCGCCTCTTTGCCGCAGCGCAAGCCGGGGCGTCGTTTTCCCGATCCTGTCGGGGTTCGGTCCCTAGGGGCCAATGTGTGGAATGGACATGCCGATGAACGTCTCTCAGCAGATCATGCAGCCGGGGATGCCCGGCCGGGCGCTTGTCGAAGTGGGGGACCAGCTTCCCGCACAGACCGACCGGGTCGATATCTCCAAGTCGATCTCGTTCCTGCAGCGCCATTTCTGGCTGATTGCGGCCGTGATCGCGGCGTGCATGCTGGCAGGGGCGCTGCTGTCCGTGCTGTCCGACAAGACCTATACGGCAACCGCGGTCACCAGTCTCGAGACATCGAACGAGGAACTGGTCAGCACCGACAACCAGCAGTCCGGGCCTACGCCAGACCTGTCCGCCGCCTTCATCGAAACGCAGGTCGAGATCATCACCTCGCGCGAGATGGCCTCGCGCGTTGCGAAATCGTTGAACATGCTCGAAGGCACGGATGCCGAGGAGCGCCGCGAGATCATCGACACGCTGCAGGACAATGTCGAGGCGGGCCGCACGGGAGAGAGCTACGCGCTGTCGATCTCTTACGACGCCGAGACGCCGGAGGATGCCGCAAAGATCGCGAATGAATTCGCGCGCCAGTTCACGCTCTGGAACGTGCTGGCGACCCAGTCGCGTGCGGGCGAGGCGATGGGCACGATCAGCGAGCGGCTGGAGGAGCTGCGTGCGCAGGCCCAGTCCGATACCGCCGACCTGCAGAGCTATCGCATCGCGAACGACCTTCTCTCGACCTCGGGCAGTTCGCTGACCGAGCAGGAAATCTCGAGCTATGACCAGGAAGTCACGCGCGCACGGGCCGCGGCCTCCGAGGCGCAGGCCCGGCTCAACACCGCGACGGCGCAGCTGCGCAGCGGGTCGAGCGGCGAGGATGTCGGCGCGGCGCTGGGTTCGGGCGTGATCGGTTCGCTGCGCTCGCAGGAATCGACGCTGGCGGGGCAGGTCGCCAACCTGTCATCGCGCTATGGTCCCGACCATCCCGAACTGGTCCGTACCAAGGGCGAACTGGAAGAGGTGCGCCAGCGCATCCAGGCCGAGATCAATCGCGTCATCTCGAACCTGCGGGCCGAGCGCGACGTCGCCAACCAGCGTCTCGCTTCGCTGACCGGATCGCTGGGCGCGGCGCAGGCCAAGCTGTCGCGGTCCAACGCGGCCATGGTCGGATTGAGCGAACTGGAGCGCAAGGCCGAGGCATCGCAGGGACTCTACGAAACCTATCTGTCGAGCTACAAGCAGCTGCTCGCGTCGGAAGGCACCGAGCGGCCGAACGCCCGGATCATCAGCCTCGCTGAGGTCCCCACCAAGCCGAGCGCACCCAACACCATGCTCAACATGGCGCTGTCGCTGGTGCTCGGCGTCGGGCTGGGCGTGTTTGCGGCCATGATCGCCGATGCGACCAGCAAGGGCATTTCCACGCCCGAGCAGATCGAGCAGGAGCTGGGGCAGACCTATCTCGCCTCGATCCCGCTGCTGCAATCGGTCAGCAAGGGCGCAACCGGTGTCGGCGCCGTGCTGGAAGAGCCGCGCTCGCCCTTTACCGAGGCGTTCCGCTCGCTGATGATTGCGGTGGAGCAGCAATGCGAAACCCCGCCGCAGGTGATCGCGATCACCTCGACCTTGCCGCGCGAGGGCAAGACCGTCACCTCCACCTGTCTTGCGCAGATGCTGGCGATGCAGGGGCACCCGACGCTGCTTGTCGATTGCGATTATGTGAAGCGCGGCGTGTCGCGCCTGCTCAATCTGTCGGACGAGACGCAGGGCCTGCTCGACGTGCTGGCTGGCAAGGCTACCCTTGCCGAGGCGATCCGCCAGGGCAGCGAGGGGCTGGCCATCCTGCCGATCGTGTCGACCAATGAACGCGCCAAATCGCTGATGAGCGGGCCCGAGTTTGAGGAATTCCTGACCGCGCTGCGCCAGGGCTTCAAATATGTGATCCTCGACCTGCCGCCGGTGCTGCCGATCGCCGCGACCCGCTCGATCGCGCAATATGCCGACACCACGATCATGCTGGCCCGCTGGCGCAGCACGACCGTTCCGGCGGTGCAGGCGGCGCTTCGCCAGTTGCCGCGCGGCCGCGTGTCGCGCGCGGGCATCGCGCTGACGCAGGTCGACCTGCGCAAGCGCGGCCTGTTCTCCAAGCGCGACCCGAATTTCTACTACAAGGAATATCGGGAGTATTACGCGTGAACGCGCTTCAGCCCGTCCCGCTGCACGTCGATGACGACGACGCGCCGCGCCCCCGCTTTTCCGAACCGCGGGTCGCCATCATCCATTACTGGCTGGTGTCGATGCGCGGCGGGGAGCGTGTGCTGGAACGGCTGATGCGGCTGTTTCCGCAGGCCGACATCTTCACCCACGTCTACGACCCGTCGAAGATGTCGAACCGCATCAACGAGGCGAAGGTCACCACCAGCTTCATCAACAAGATGCCGATGAGCAGGCGCTGGTATCAGTATTACCTGCCGCTGATGCCGATGGCGCTCGAACAGTTCGACCTCAACGGCTATGACCTGATCATCTCGTCCGAAAGCGGGCCGGCCAAGGGCGTCATCACCGATCCGACCAGCCATCACATGTGCTATTGCCACTCGCCCATGCGCTATCTGTGGGATCACTATCACCAGTACCGCAAGGACGCGAACCCGCTTGCCCGCGCGGCGATGCCGATGATGTATCACAAGCTGCGCCAGTGGGACGTGTCCTCCAGCACACGGGTCGACAATTTCGTCGCCAATTCGAACTTCATCCGCCAGCGCATCATGAAGCACTGGCGGCGCGAGGCCGATGTGGTCCATCCTCCGGTGGAGACGAACCTGTTCACCGCCTCGACCGAGATTGACGAGCATTATCTGTGGGTCGGGCAGATGGTCTCCTACAAGCGGCCGGACCTGGCGGTCGAAGCCTTCAACGCCAGCGGCAAGCCGCTGATGATGGTGGGCACCGGCGGCATGGAAAAGCAGCTGAAGAAGATCGCCAAGCCCAACATCAAGTTCGTCGACCGGCTGAATTTTGACGATCTGCGCCGCGCCTATGCGCGTGCCCGCGCTCTGGTCTTCACCGCGGAAGAGGATTTCGGCATCGTTCCGGTCGAGGCGATGGCCTCGGGCCGGCCGGTGCTGGGCTTTGGCCGGGGCGGCATCCTCGACAGCGTGGTCCATGAACGCACCGGCATCTTCTTCGACCGGCAGACGCCTGAATTGCTCGCGCGCGGGATCGACGAAATGGAGCGCTGGCTGCCCCATTTCAATCCGTCCGACGCCGTCAGCCACGCGCAGAACTTCGCGCCCGAGCGCTTCGACCAGAAGATCCGGCAACTGACCAAGCAATATAGCTGATGGCAATGCGCGCCGCCTGCGTTAGGCAGGCCAGGTCCGCCAGCGGATTTCGCAAGGCTGCTGCGGGCGTGTCACGGCCTTTGCCCGGGGAATGCAGCGAGCCCGTCATGACGGTAACGTTCATCGGCATCATCATGGCAGCCATCGGCCTGCTGCTGCTCATTCGCGGGTCGCTGGCCGGCATGCTGGCCTTCCTGATGCTGGCGGGCATGATGGGCGGGTCCGCCGCGATCATCCTTGGCGCCATCGGCGGCTCCTCAATTCCTCCCGCACAGTTCGCGCTGGCCTTCGTGTGGCTGCGCATGGTGATCCCCGGCAGCCGGTTCCTCGATTCGCTGGGCCCTGCGTTCAGGCAGAACTTCTGGCTGATCATCTTCGTCGTATATGGCGTGGCGATCGCCTATGTGGGGCCGCGGCTGTTTGCGGGCGAGATCAGTGTCACGCCGCTGCGTTTTTCGGGCGTGGGGGGCGGGCTGTTCGATGCGGTGCCGCTGACGCCGACGTCGCAGAACATGACCGCCTCGGTCTATCTGGTCGGCGCGCTGCTGACCGCGGTCGCGACCTATGTCGCGTGCATGTATCGCGGCGGCGCGAACGCGCTGGTGAAGACCGGGGTGGTGGTCGCATGGCTGCACGCGCTGACCGGCGTGCTGGGCGCGGTGGGACGCGGCACACCGGTCGAGACCTTCTTCGACCTGCTGCGCAATGCGAATTACACGCAGCATAGCCAGGCCTATGAAGGGTTCATCCGCATCAACGGCATCTTTCCCGAACCGTCGTCATGGTCGGCCTTTGCCTTTTCATGGTTCGTGTTCCTGGCAGAGTGCTGGTACCGCTCGATCGAACCCAGGTCGACGGGGCGCGCTGCACTGGTGCTGGCGCTGGTGATGTTCTTTTCCACCTCGTCGTCCGCCTATGTCGGGCTGGGCGGCTATGCGCTGTTCTTTGCGATCCGCATGGCGCTGTTTCCCAATCTCGCCAGCCACTCGCGCATGAAGGAAGCGATCGTCATCGGCCTGGCGGGTGCGGTGCTGACCGCGATCCTGCTGGCCGCACTACCCAGCTTTACCGAGGCCGTGGGCCAGATGATCGACGACATGCTGTTCGCCAAGGCCGACAGCGAATTGGGACGGCAGCGATTGTTCTGGGCGATGCAGGGCATCGACGCATTCTTCGTGTCCTGGGGCCTGGGCATCGGTCCGGGCAGCTTCCGCTCGTCCAGCCTCGCCACCGCCATCGTCGGGTCGAGCGGGCTGATCGGCGTGATTAGTTTCGTCGCCTACCTGCTGGTCGTGTTCGAGCCGGGCCGCGCTTCGTCCTGGGGCGCGGCAGGGCCGGTCGCCGCGCGCCTGGGCGGAGCGGCGGCGACGGCGGCGGTCGTATCGCAGATTCCGGCGCTGGTGGCGGCTGCATCGCCGGTTCCGACCAGCGAATTCGCGATCCTTGCGGGTGCCGCGCTGGCGTTCCGCCGGATCGGGCAGAAAAGCGTCGGCGCGGAGGAAGATCAGGGCGAGGTTCTGGCCGAAGCCGGGATCGAGGAGCCTGCACCCGTCCGGCGGGGTTGGCGCGTCGCCGACTAATCACGCATCGGCGAGCGACAACGGGCCAAGGGACGAGGGCGGAAATCCGGCCCCTCCAGCCGCCCGTCGATGCACGCTCCCCGTTAGTGTACGGCGTCGTCAGTGAACGGCGTCGTCGCTGTCGATGCTGTCGGCCATCGAACGCAGGATGTCGGGCAGCACCTCGCGCATGCCAAGCATGTCGTAGAAATTCACCGTGGCGCCCAGCATGGCCATGCCGATCGCCTCGGGCCGGAAGCCGTTGCTGACCAGCAGGCTGTAACCGTCAAGCATGCGCTTTGACACATGGGCGAAAGCCTCGAACGGCGGGGTCGCCGCGTCGGAACGCAATTCAGGCAGATCCGGCAGGCCGGGGATGCCTTCTTCATCGTCCACGCTCAATCCTTCCTGCATTGCTCGCACCTTGAAGGATCCTTCGAACATCAAACCTCTCCTTCATCGGTTGAGACCGGACTTGTTTCGGGATGATACATTACCGCCCAATCTAGCCGAACCGATTGACAAGGAAAGCGGCCCTATCCCTGCGCGCAGAGCATGACTCGAAATGGATGGACCGGGGGCCGAATGGCTAGTCGCCGCCATGCAGCGCGGGCCGGCCGACCACCGAACGCCCCGGGGTTTTCAGAATCGCCGCGCCAAATCAAGCGGATGCGAGATCCCGATGCGAAGGAGCGGGCAGGATTGAACCTGCTAAATCGGGTTATGCTGCAAATTGGCGATGGCCGCTGCGAACGCATTGGCCCATGGTCGGCCTGTTGAACAGCGCTTGCACCCGCTCCGGTTGCGGACGCCTTAAATGTGCCGACATGTTTATGTACCAATATGAAATCGAGTTCGATCATGCCGTTGAAATGCCGGGCAGCGTGTTATGATCGCGAACGACAATCCATGAAGGTCGCCCCGCACCGATGCTAGCTCGCAAAGTATTCGCTTCTTCGGCATTTCTGACCAGCAGCAGGTTTCTGGGTCGCGGCCTCGACATCCTGGCCGCGCTGGTCATGGCCCGCTTCCTGTCTCCTGCCGATTTCGGCGTGGTGACCATCGGTCTCGCGGCGTTGATGGTGCTGGAATCCTTTACCGAACTGCCGGTGGAGGACGCGCTGCTGCGCGAAAAGGAATTGCGGCGCGAGGATGTGAATACCGCTTTCACCCTGTCGGCGCTGCGCGGGCTGGGGGTGGGTGCGCTGCTGTGTGCGGCGGCGGTCCCGCTGGCGATGATCTATGACGACAACCGCTTGATCCTGCTGATCTGCCTGCTCGGCATCGCGCCGATCGCACGCGGTGTGCGCAGCCCGATGATGGTCCGCTTCGCCCGCGACGTAAACTACAAGCCGGCCGCGATGATCGACGCGACATGCCGGACCACTTCCTTCGCGCTGGCGGTGTCCTTTGCGTGGTACACCGAATCCTATCTCGCGCTCGTGATCCTGTCGGTCACCCCCGCCATCATAGAGATGATCGCCACCCATGTGGTCGCGCCCTATCGACCCCATCTGACCCTGTCCAAGATGCGCTTCATCCTCTCCTTCGCAGGGCAGGTGACCATCTCGCGCGTGCTGGCGACATTGTCGTCAGAAGGCGATCGCTTCATCGTCGGCGGCTTCGTCAGCAAGTCGGCGCTGGGCTTCTTCTCGATGGGCCGCAGCGTGGCGACCACGGCCAGCTGGTCGATTGCCATGCCGCTGCTGGCGGTGATGTATCCGGGCCTGGCGCAGATTCGCCACGATCCCCCGCGGTTCCGCCGCAGCTATCTGCGCGGGCAGGCCATGGTCGTGTTCGCGATCCTGCCGCTGTCGCTGGCGCTTGGCGTCCTGGCCGATCCGCTGGTGCGCCTCGCTCTGGGTGAGGAATGGCTTCCCGTGGTCCCGGTGATGCAGGCGCTGTCGGCGCTCAATGCCGCGGCCACGTTCTCGATGCCCGCGCACTCGCTGGGCATGGCCACCGGCCAGATCCGCCAGATGATCTGGCGCGAGCTGGCGACGCTGGTCGTATCGGTTCCGGCGGTGACGTTCGGGGCAATCTATTACGGGCTGATCGGCGCCGTGGTCGGGCGCCTGCTGGCCGGGCTGGTGCATACGGGGATGAGCCTGCAGATGGTGACGCGCCTGTCCGATATTCCGATCACCCGGCAGTTGATCAATCCCTGGCGTTCGGTGCTGGCCAGCGCGATCTTCGCGGCCGTGCTCTATATCGTGTCGCACACCATGGCGGGCGGAAGCTGGATCGAACTGGTCACGCTTCTGGCGGTTGCCGGCATCGCGGCCGGCATCAGCTATATCGCCGCCCATCTGGCGCTGTGGAAGCTGGCCGGCATGCCCGGCGACAGTCCGGAGCATTTCCTGATCGACCTGATGCAGTCGGTCCTGCGCGGCGGCAATGCCGCGACCGCTCAGTCCTGAGCGGGTGGTCCGCCGGGCACTTCCAGGCGGATCATCATCGGCAAGTGATCGGAATGGCGGCGCGGGCCGGTCTCGACGCTGACCGCGTGAACCCTGCCGCGCAGATATAGCTGGTCGAGCGGCAGGCGCAGAATCGCGGCGTTCTCCTTTGGCCAGCTCGTTTCAAAACCGCTGCCCAACCGGAACGCTCCCGCGCTGCTGATGGTGCGAAGCGCATGCGTCCAGGGCGCGGAGTTGAAGTCGCCGGTCATGATGGCGGGGCCGGATGCATTGGCGGCGACCTTGCGCATCGCCTCGATCCAGTGCTCCTGCTCGCCCAGTGGCCATGGGCGATCAAGATGCGCAGCGATCACGGTCAGCGGCGTGCCGTTCACGTCCAGCACGGCGGTCAGCGCCGACAGCGCCTTGCGATTGTCGGCGTCGCCGTCGCCGGCGTGGGCCTCGAGGCTGATGAGCGGAAACTTCGAGAACAGCACGGTCGAGCACGGATAATGGACCGAGCAGGACGCCATTGTCGGGTATTTTGCCTGCAGCACTGCACCCCATTCCTTCTGCATGCGCGACGCTTCGAGCAGGACGAGGATGTCCGCATCATGCCCGGCCAGCCACTCGGCATCCGCGCGCGCATGGGGATTGGACTTCAGCATGTTGAATTCGATCATGCTGACCGGCTGGGCCCTGCGGCCCATTGGCGGCCCCTGCTGCAGCAGCGGACGGAACAGGACGAGGCCCGTCGCCAGCGCGGCCAGCAATACAGCGATGCCCGGCCACAGGAAGCGGCGGTGGCGCAGCCGCCAGCAGGCGAGTGCGACGCTGGCCACCAGCACGGGCCACCACCACGGCGCGGCGATATTGACGTAATCGGCCAGCGGCACCCACGCCGCCGCCCATGACAAGGCCAGCATGATAATGGCCAGGCTCAGCACCGTCATCGACAGGACGTGACGCAAACGATGCTTTCGTCTGGGCATGGGCCCGCGCGTTACAGCGAAAGCAGCGTATTGAGAAGATTGCGCGCGGCGCGGTCCCATGTCAGCCGCCTGGACCGGCTGAGCGCGCGAGCTGCCAGTTCGCTGCGGTGCTGGGGATTGTCGTATACCGCCGCGATCGCCTTGGCCCAGGCGGCCGGGTCATCGAATGGAACATAGAGCGCGCCGTCGCCGCACGCCTCGGGCAGGGCGCCGCAGGGCGCGGCGATGGCCGGGGTGCCCAGGCGCATCGCCTCCAGCGGGGGCAGGCCGAAACCCTCGGTGATGGAGGGAAAGGCGAACAGATGCGCGTTTTCGTACAGGGCGCGCAGTTCATTGTCGCTGACCCTGCCGGTAAAGCGCACGTTCGAGGGTACATGATGGCCCGCCGCGACGAATTGCTCGCGGCTGGCAGAGCCGAACAGCACCAGGATCCGGTCCTTCAGCTCGGGCCGTGCGAAGGCGCGCAGCAGCATGGGTATGTTCTTGTGCGCCTGCGTGCTCGACAGCGCCAGCGTATAGCCGCCCTGCGCCAGCCCCAGCATCTCCAGCACACGCTCATCCGCGCCGTCGGCCAGCACGTGGTCGCAGCCATTGTGGATGACGGTGATCTTGTCCGCGGGCGCGACCCCGGCCTCGACGATCTGGTCGCGCGAGAATTCCGACACCGTCAGGATCCGCCGGTGCCGCTTGCCGGTCAGCGGCTGCTGCAGGCGGTACCAGCGGCGGAAATTGGTCGAGTAGCTTTCGGGCGACAGCAGCACCTGGACATCGTGCAGCATCGTCACCGCATTACGGCGCAGCACCGGACCGACATTGCACAGGCTGACGATCGTGTCGCGCCCCGCACGGGCGGGCAGGGTCAGCTGCTCCCAGGCATTGCCGGTCAGCGGTCCGACCACGCGATAGGGCACGCCCAGCGCCGCGGCGCGCTCCTGCGCATCGGCGGGGATCCACAGCTTCAGCGCGATGCGCCGGGCCAGCGCGGCATCATCCTCGATCAGCGCATGGGCGTGCCTGACCATCTCGGTCGCGACGCGGTGCACGCCGACCGGCTGGCTGGCCAGGAAACGCCCGTTGACGATGAACTGCCGTGCCTGGCTGCGATCAGCCGCCGCGTTTCCAACTGCTGCGGGCACGGATTCCGACCCTCTGGATACAGGCGCAGCCACGTCAGCGCGGGGTCTGACACCATTGTCGAACAGGTCGTGCATAGTGGCGCTAGGCTGCATGGGCAGGGGATGAAGGACAAGCACGCAAAGGGATGATTCGCCTACCTTACGGGGTTGCGGCGCTGTCCCGATGGTCTGCCCGCCCTTGCTGGCGGCGCAGTCAGACGATGCGGGGGCGGGGCAGCGGCACGATGAACTTGCCGCCCGCCTCGCGGTAGGCGCCCTGCTGCGCCAGGATCTCGTCGGCGAAATTCCAGGCCAGCAGCAGCGTGTAGTCTGGCCGCTCCTCGAACAGCGCCTCGGGCGGGCGGATCGGCAGGTGCACGCCCGGCATCAGCAGCCCCTGCTTGTGCGTGCTGAGATCGGCGACGAAGTCGATGTGATGCCGGCCCAACCCGCAGACGTTGAGCAAGGCCGCGCCCTTTGCCGCCGCGCCATAGGCGGCGATCCTGTGGCCGCTGGCGCGCAAGCTCCTCGATCATGCCCACCAGCTCGCCGCGCAGGCGATCGCTATCCTTCGCCAGATCCGCGAAGAATCGGCGCGTGCCGATGCCGATCTCCCGCTCCTGCGCCAGCATTTCGGTCACGCTGGCGTCCGTTTCCTCGCGCCTTTCGGCGAACACGCGCAGCGATCCGCCATGGATCGCAAGCCGCTCCACCCGATTGGCGAACAGGCCCGCCCCGCGTAGCAGCCGGTCGAGCGCACCAAGCGAGAAATAGCACAGATGCTGGTGGTGGATCGTGTCGAACTGCAGCCCCTCCACCATGTCGCGCAGATAGGGCACCTCGATCACCGCGACGCCGTCCGGCTTCATCAGCACCGCGATGCCGGTGACGAAGCCGCGCAAATCGTCGCTATGCGTCAGCACATTGCTGGCGTGAACGATATCGGCCTCTCCGCGCCGCTGCCGGATATCGTGGGCAAGATTGGCGGTGAAGAATTCGGCCATGGTCTCGATCCGGGCCGCGCGGGCTGCCCTGGCGGGGCCTTCGGCGGGATCGATGCCCAGTACGGTCACGCCGGCCGCAGCATAGTTCCTGAGCAGATAGCCGTCATTGCTGCCGATCTCGACCACCAGGCTCGACCGGTCCAGCCTGCGTTCGTCCAGCCGCGCCGCGACATTGGCCGCGGCATGATCCAGCACGCTGCGCGATACGGACGAGTAATAGGGATACTGGTCGGCGAACAGCAGCTCGGGCCGGACCGTTTCGGTCAGCTGGACAAGTCCGCATTCGGTGCACAGCGCGGCGGCCAGCGGAAAGCGCGGCTCGGCCCGGCAGTCCCACTCCGACGTCAGCAGCCGGTCGGCCAGCGGCATCTCGCCCAGGTCGAGGAAGCGGTGCAGGTCAGGACAGCCGCAGGCCCGGCAGGCGCGTTCCGTCCGGTACATGGGCCGATTGTCGAACACGGGGTTCAAGAGGCGGCCCTCGGTCGGCATCAGGCGGCGATCTTCCGGTCCGGCAGTCGTGCGACCCCCTGGCGGCAGGCCGCACGGAGATCACGGTCCGCGACGAAGAGTTCGCAAGCGGTGCCGGCCCGACCATGGCCGCGATTCAGCAGCAAGGGCAGAAGAACAGGACCGGCTGGTCCCGTGACCAGGATCGTCATCGCCCCAAATTCCCCGTCGAAGCCGGCACGGCTGCATGAAACAGGCGCCGATCAGACAAACGCGCACAAGGAGCACGACTTATCGATTTGGCGCAATTGCGCATGAAGGCAATGTCATGCCCGAAAGGGGAAAGCCCGCGAGGTCAGCCAGCCCGCGCCAGGATCGCCCGCCACCAGTCCTCATTGTCGAGATACCAGCGCAGCGTCTCGGCAAATCCGGTCGCGAAAGTCGCGGCTGGGGGTATAGCCGAGTCTCGTCGCGCGCCTTGGTCTCGTCGATGGCGTAGCGGCGGTCGTGGCCCTTGCGGTCGGTGACGAAGGTCTTGAGCGTCTCGGTCGGCTCGCCCCTGCGCGGCGGGCGCATCGGGATAGCGCTGCGGCCAGCCAGTCGATCGTCGGCGAAGGTCGCGTCGACGCCGCGGCAGATCTCCTCGATCACCGTCAGGTTGGGCAGTTCCTGCCCGCCGCCGATATTGTAGGTCTCGCCCGGCTTGCCGTTCTGTCAGCACCGCCTCGATCCCGCGGCAGTGATCCTCGACATGCAGCCAGTCGCGCACGTTCATGCCGTCGCCATAGATCGGCAGCGGCTTGCGCCATCAGCGCGTTGAGCAGGAACAGCGGGATCAGCTTTTCGGGATATTGGTAAGGCCCGTAATTGTTCGAGCAATTGCTGGTCGTCACCTCCAGCCCGAAGGTGTGGTGATAGGCGCGCACCAGATGGTCCGACCCCGCCTTCGACGCCGAATAGGGCGAGTTGGGCGCATAGGGCGTCGTCTCGCTGAAGGCCGGATCGCTCGGGCCGAGCGAGCCGATAGACCTCGTCGGTCGAGACATGGTGGAAGCGGTGCGGGCGGCCCGCACCCTGTCCAGCCAGACCTGCCGCGCGGCCTTCAGCAGGCTGTGCGTGCCGATGACATTGGTCTCGATGAAGGCGTCCGGCGCCGCTGATCGAGCGGTCGACATGGCTCTCGGCCGCGAAATGCACGATGGTGTCGATCCCGCGTTCGCGCAGCAGGCGTGTCGACCAGCGCGGTGTCGCAGATGTCGCCGACGATCAGCTCGACCTTGCTCGACATCCGTCGATCGTCTCGCGGTTGCCGGCATAGGTCAGCGCGTCGAGCACGATGATCGCTGTCGCCGGGATGCTGTCGCGCGCCAGTAATGCACGAAATTGCCGCCGATGAAGCCGGCCCCGCCGGTGACGAGCAGATCAGCCAAGCTGCCTTACCTCTTCGAAGCATGCGGCGCAGGTTCGCGCGCCAGTGAACCGGCGTCGACGCCCAGCGCCGCGCGCGTGGCGCGGCTGTCGAGCAGCGAGTAGGCGGGGCGCGCGGCAGGCGTCGGGTAATCGGCGGTGGTGATCGGCGGTTCACCGTGATGCGTCCGGTCGATCAGCCCGAGCGCGGCGGCTTCCTCGCCGATGGCGACCGCGAAATCGTACCAGCTGGCGACGCCGGCATCGGAGAAATGGTGGAATGCCGCTCGCCCCATTCGCGACCAGCGCCCAGATCGTGCGCGCCAGCGACGGTCGCCCAGGTCGGCGCGCCGATCTGGTCGGCGACGACGCCGATCTCGTCGCGCTCGTCGCATCAGGCGCAGCATGGTGGCGACGAAATTGGCGCCGCCCGCGGCATAGACCCAGGCGGTGCGCACGATCAGCGCATCGGGCCGCAGCCATGTCCTCGCCCGCGGCCTTGGTGCGGCCATAGGCGGACAGCGGATTGCGCATGTCGTCCGGGCGGTAGGCATGCGCGGCGCGTGCCATCGAACACGAAATCGGTCGAGACATGGACGAGCCGCGCGCCGATGCTCGGCGCAGCCGCGCCGCAGCAGGCTCGACCGCATCGGCATTGATGCGCTGCGCGAGGTCGGGCTCGCTCTCCGCCTTGTCCACGGCGGTATAGGCGGCGGCATTGATGACGACGTCGGGCTTGCGGCCGGCGATGGCGGCAGCGATGCTGACCGCGTCCGCCGAGGTCGCATTTCGGCGCGGCTCAGCGCGGCGATGCCGTACCCCTCGGGCGCTGCCGCGACCAGTGCGCGGCCCAGCTGCCCGTTCGCGCCGGTGATCAGGATCTTCATGCGAACGGACCTTCATGCACGTCTGCACCGCCCAGCGGCGTGCCCCTCGCATCCTTGGCCGAAAGGATCGGCTCGATCCCGTCCAGCGGCCACGTCGATGCCAACATCGGGATCGTCCCACGCCAGCGAATGCTCGGCTCCGGGCGTCATAGCCGCCGCGGCACTTGTAGAGAAAATCCGTGCCGTCCTCCAGCGTCAGGAAGCCATGCGCAAAGCCTTCGGGCACCCACAGCATGCGCTGGTTGGCCGCGCTCAGTTCCACGCCGACCCATTGGCCGAAATTCGCGATGGACCGGCGCAGGTCGACCGCCACGTCATAGACCGCGCCGCGACGCCACGCGCACCAGCTTGCCCTGCGGGCCGGGGTTCTGGAAATGCATGCCGCGCAGCACGCCGCTTTGCGAACGGCGTGGTTGTCCTGCACGAAATCGACGTCCAGCCCGGCCTCGGCAAAGCGCGCACGCGTTCCAGCTTTCCATGAAGAAGCCGCGCTCGTCGCCGAATACCGCGGGCTCGATGATCAGCGACGCCCGGAAGGCGGGTCTCGACGATGTTCATGACGCCGCTCCCTAGCTGTCCGTTCGAGCAGGCCCAGCAGATAGTCGCCATAGCCCGATTTGCTGCAGCGGCTCGGCGATGCGGCGCAGCTGGTCGTCGCCGATGAAGCCATTGCCGCCAGGCGATCTCCTCGGGACAGCAGATCTTCAGGCCCTGCCGTTCCTCGGTGATGCGGACATAGGTGCGCCGCATCCAGCAGCGAGGCATGGGTGCCGGTGTCGAGCCAGGCATAGCCGCGCCCCATGATCTCGACCGACAGCGCGCCGTCGTCGAGGTAGAGCCGGTTGAGATCGGTGATCTCGAGCTCGCCGCGCGGCGAGGGCTTCAGGTCGCGGGCGCGGTCCACCACCGTCTCGTCATAGAAATAGAGGCCGGTCACGGCATAGTTCGACTTGGGCCGCGCGGGCTTTTCCTCGAGGCTGGTGGCCATGCCGTCGCTGGTCGAATCCGACCACGCCATAGGCGCCCGGGTCGCTGACACCCAATAGGCGAACACGCTCGCCCCCTCGGTCCGCGCATCGGCGGCGGCAAGCAGTTCGGGCAAGCCGTGGCCGTAGAAGATATTGTCGCCCAGCACGAGCGCGCTGGGGTGGCCCTTCACGAAATCGGCGCCGATGTGAAACGCCTGCGCCAGCCCGTCCGGGCTGGGCTGCACCGCATATTCGAGAGCCAGGCCCCATTCCGAGCCGTCGCCCAGCAGGCGCTGGAACTGCGCCTGATCCTCGGGCGTGGTGATGATCAGGATCTCGCGTATGCCCGCCAGCATCAGCACGGCCAGCGGATAATAGATCATCGGCTTGTCATAGACCGGGACCAGCTGCTTGGACACGCCGCGTGTCAGCGGATAGAGCCGGGTGCCGGAACCGCCGGCCAGAACGATGCCCTTGCGCTGCATTGTGATCGCCCCTGCTGCGTGCGTGGCCATCCGAAGAATTGCGCCTGCACCTGAACCCTGCGGTCGGCTGACTAGGGACAATGAACTCGGCTGGCAAGCCTGCCCGCGGCGGGGCGGTCCTGGCCCCTCGGGGATTGGCGCGGCCGGCGGTCAGCATCCCGCGCTGCCCGCAAACGGGCAGGACGGTGGTCAGGGAGAATGGCTGGCTACCAGCAATCCTGATCTGGTGCGGTCGAGAAGACTCGAACTTCCACGGGCTTTCGCCCACAACGACCTCAACGTTGCGCGTCTACCAATTCCGCCACGACCGCATCCAAGGGAGAGGGGCAGGCCCGTGATAATCACCGGCTGCCCCGTGGTAGGCGCGTGCCATTAGCAACGTCGCTGCCCCCGCGCAACCGGCAAATGCAGCGATGCGGAAAGCCTTTGCGCACGGGGCGCGATTGCGCACGCGGGCGCTGGCGATCAGCTGGGTTTCCAGCCGATGTCGACGATCTTGGCCGAGCGCGGCACGTCGGTCACCATCTGGCTGACCTTCACGCTTTCGCCGGGACCAAGCTCGCTGCGGCTGGGTTCCATTTCCCAGCTATAGACGATTTGCTCCTGCGAATCGCGCAGCACCACCAGCACGGGCGGCACAGGTTCGGTGCGGCTGCCCGTATTGGTGATCGTGCCGCTGGCCGCGAACAGCTGGCGGCCGTTGGGCAGCTCGCGCCGGTCCTGTTCGTCGGCGGGGAAGTCCAGCACCAGCGATTTCGATGCGGGTGCAAAGGTCGACTGGCCGACCGGCAGCCAGGCGGGTGCGCCGAACAGGCGTACCGCGCCATAGATCAGCGCCGCGGCCAGCACGACCAGCAGCGCGCAGATCAGCAGCAGGCGCTTCCACCGCCCCCGCGGGCGGTCGGCCTCGTCGAGGTCTTCGTACTCGGCATCGACCGGCTCTGCCGCCGGGGCGGTAAAGGCGGGGCGTGCCGCGCGCGGAGCGGGTTCTTCCTCCACCTCCGGCTCGGGCAGGTCCGCATCGGCCGAGCTGTCGGCCGATGCACCTGCCGGGGCGGATGCCCAGCCGGCGGCCCCGGTATCGATCCTGGCTTCGGGTTCGGCGGTCTGCGTCTCGGCCATGTCGGCCCAGCCGCGCGGCGCGGGCGGGGGATCGCGCCACCCGGCCTGCGCACCCTCTGCCACCGCTCCGGCAGAGGCCTGCGCGGTTTCGCGGGCCGGTTCGGCAGCGGCGGGCGCATCGGTTCCGGCGGCGCTTTCCGCCACGCCGGCCTCATCCTCCGTACCGGGCTGATACCAGCTGTGCCGGCATTTGGCGCAGCGAACGGTGCGGCCATGGGCGCCAATGGCGGTTTCGGGAACCGCGTAGCGCGTGTGACAGGCGGGACATGCGATCTGCATGGCGCGAATTTAAGCCCGGTAAGCGAATCAGGGCAAGTGTTGCGCGCCGAAGGGTTAACGATCGCGGTGTGTTATCCACATCAACGGCACGGGGAAGGCTCGATTGCGCGCATCAGATGCTATTGAAGGCCCCGACGAGGGCGGACCATCCCGCCCGGCCCCCCGACGGGAAGGATTATGCAGGCGACCAGCAGCGGAACGCACCGGCCGAGCTGCGCGCGGATGGCGCCTTTGGCCAGGCCCAGCCGCCGGGACCGCGGGGCGGCCCCTCCGCAATCGGCGCGCGAACCGATCGTGCGGTTCGAGAATGTGGGCCTGCGCTACGGTACCGAGCGCGAGGTGCTGTCCGACATCTCGTTCCAGCTGCACCGCGGCAGGTTCTATTTCCTCACCGGCCCGTCGGGCGCGGGCAAGACCTCGCTGCTGCGGCTGCTCTATCTGGCGCAGAGCCCCTCGCGCGGGGAGATGACGCTGTTCGGCGAGGACGCGGTGCATCTGGAACGCGCCGCCCGGCCCGCGCTGCGCCGCCGCATCGGCGTGGTGTTCCAGGATTTCCGCCTCGTCCCGCATCTCACCGTCTATGACAATATTGCCCTGCCGCTGCGCCTGGGCGGGGTGAGCGAGGAGGAGATGAGCGGCCCGGTCGACGACATGATCGACTGGGTCGGCCTGTCCGCCAGCCGCGATGCGCGGCCCGAAACGCTGTCGGGCGGAGAGCAGCAGCGCGTCGCCATCGCGCGCGCCGTGATCACGCGGCCCGACCTGCTGGTCGCGGACGAGCCGACCGGCAATGTCGATCCCGACATGGCGGTGAGGCTGCTGCGGCTGTTCGGCGCAATGAACAGGCTGGGCACCACGGTGGTGCTGGCGACGCATGACATGACCCTGATGAACCGGATGAAGGATGCGTCGGTCATGCGGCTGGAGCGTGGGCGGCTGACCGATCCGACCGGCGCGCTGCGCAATCCGCCGCAAAGCTGGACGCCGGGCGAGGGGAGCGGCGAGCCATGGTAGGCGGCGTGTGGTCCCCCGGCCGCCACGCCCTGCGCACGCGGCTCTCGTCGCTGAACGTCAATCCGGCGCGCTGGTCGCTGCGCGCGGGGTCGGACCCGATCATCCGGCAGCGCGCCATCATGGGTCCCGTGCCATGGGTCATCGCGATCATGACCGCCTTGACCGTGATCGCGGCGGCGGGCGGGCTGGCGCTCGGCTCGATCGCATCGGCGGCGGGGCAGGAACTGGCAGGCGGCGTCACCATACAGATCGCAGGCCCTCCCGAGGCGCAGGCGGCGCGGCAGGCGCAGGCGGTGGTGGATGCGCTTTCGGGCAGCGAGGGCGTGCGCCGGGTCCGCCGCCTGCCGCCGGACGAACGCGCGGCACTGATAGAGCCGTGGCTGGGCGAACTGGGTGTCGGCGAGGGGCAGAGAGACGACAGCCTGCTGGCCCTGCCCGAGCTGATCGAGGTGCAGATGTCAGGCCCCGCCGATCCGGCCGCGCTGGACGCAGCTGCGCACCCGCATCGCCGGATCCGCGCCCGATGCGCTGGTCACGGCCGATACCGGCTGGCTTGCACCGGTGGGCCAGGCGATCGAGGCGATGCAATGGCTGGCGCTGGCGCTGGTCGGGCTGCTGGCGCTGGCGACATTGGCGGCGGTGCTGCTGGCCAGCCGCAGCGCGCTCGCCGCCAATCGCGACATCATCGAGCTTATGCACCTGCTGGGCGCGGCGGACCGTCAGGTGGCGGAGCTTTTCCAGCGCGCGGCCATGGTGGGCGCGGGGCTTGGCGGCGCGGCGGGGTTCCTCGTGGCGGCCATCGTGATCGCCGCGTTGGGCGGGCGTTTTGCGGCGCTGGGTCCGGGCGAGGCAGTCGGCGGGCTTGGCGCGCTGCACTGGATGATACTGGCGCTGATCCCGTTGATGGCAACCGTGCTGGCGGCGTTCACCGCGCGGCTGACCGTGCTGGCGACGCTGCGCCGCATGGTCTGACCGCTCGCGGTGCTCAATTGACGACATCTGCACCGCGGCGATTGCCCAGCCGCCTCGCGCGCCCTAAAGCCCGCTGGTCATGATCCGCCGCATCCTGTCCTTCCTGCTGCTTGTCTGGGCGATCGGCTTCATCTGGTTCGCCGCGCTTCCTCCCCGTCCCGCGGGTGACGAGAAGACCGACGGCGTCGTCGTGCTGACCGGCGGCGCGGGCCGGATCGAACGCGGGGTCGAGGCGCTGCGCGAAGGCTGGAGCCCGGCGATGCTCGTCTCCGGCGTAGGGCGCGAGGTGAAGGACGCCGAGCTGGCCGCCCAGTTCGACATTCCCGACCGGCTGATGCGCTGCTGCATCACCCTGGGCTATGACGCGGTCGATACGCGCACCAATGCCGAGGAAACGGCGGCCTGGATTGCGGCGAACGACGTGAAGAGCATCCGCCTCGTCACCGCCGATTATCACATGCGGCGCGCCGCGTCGGACCTGCGCCGGCAGGTCGGCTCGGACGTCACCATCCTGCGCGACGCGGTGCATACCGAACCCTCGCTGGCGATGCTGTTCCTTGAATATCACAAGCTGCTGATCGGCTGGGTCGCGGCCCTGTTCAACCTGTAGGGCGGCTGGCGATGGCATGGCTTCGCACGGCGGTGTTCGCAATCCTCTTCTACGGCGGTTCGCTGCTGTTCGTGCTGGGCGCGATGGCGGCGGGCGTCTTTTCGCAAGGCGCCTTGCTGCGCGCTGCCGAGGGGTGGTCGCGCTTTCACCGCTGGTGCGTCACCAGGCTGCTGGGCATTCGCATCCGGATCGAAGGTGAGCGCCCCGCGGGGCAGGTCTTTTACGTGCTGCGACACGAAAGCTTTTTCGAGGCGATCGACCTTCCGAGCCTGCTGGCTCCGTTCCCGGTGGTGTTCGCCAAGATCGAGCTGATCCGCATTCCGCTGTGGGGCGGGCTGGCGGCGCGCTATGGCGTCGTGCCGGTGGACCGGTCACGCGGCGCGTCGGCGCTGCGCGACATGAAGCGCGCCGCCGATGCGCTGAAGCCCAGCGGACGCGACTTTGCGCTATTTCCCGAAGGAACGCGGGTGGATGTCGGGACCGCGCCCGAGATGCAATCGGGCCTGTATGGCATATACCGCCTGCTGAACCTGCCGATGGTGCCGGTCGCGGTGGACAGCGGCAGGCTGTATCATTGCAGCCCCAGGCGCCGGGGCACCATCACCTACAGGTTCGGCGAAATGATTCCGCCCGGCCTGGACCGCGCAGAGGTGCAGACCCGCGTGCGCGACGCGATCAACGCGCTGAACGAGAACTATCGGGGCTGATCGCCGCCCCCGTTCGCGTGCCCGTTCGGGCCCCCGTTCCCGCCGTGGTCCCGACGGCCGAAATCGGGCCGCGCGTCGTCCTGCCCTTCCTCGATGATCGATCGGCGGATGGCGCGGGTCCGGGTGAAATGGTCGAACAGCGCATCGCCGTCCTCCCACCGGATCGCGCGCTGCAGCGCCGTCAGATCCTCGCTGAAACGCTGCAGCATTTCCAGCACGGCTTCCTTGTTCGACAGGAACACGTCGCGCCACATGGTCGGATCGCAGGCGGCGATGCGGGTGAAGTCGCGAAACCCGCCGGCGGAATACTTGATCACCTCGCTGCGGGTCACGTCCTCCAGATCCGATGGCGGTGCCGACGATGGTATAGGCGATCAGGTGAGGGACGTGGCTGGTGATGGCCAGCACCAGGTCGTGGTGGCGCGCGTCCATGATCTCGACATTGGCGCCCAGCGCGGTCCAGAAATCGGCAGTGCGCCGGGCCGCATCGGCGGGCGTGTCCTCCGCCGGGGTCAGGATGCACCAGCGATTGCGGAACAGGGTGGCAAAGCCCGCGTCCGGCCCGCGAATGCTCGGTGCCCGCGACGGGATGGGCGGGGACGAGCGGCTGGCCGGGCAGCGCGGCGGCGAGCGCGTCCGCCACCGACTGCTTGCACGATCCGACATCGCTGATCACCGCTTCGGGCTTCAGCGCGCCC
Organism: uncultured Alphaproteobacteria bacterium; assembly: GCA_963752785.1. Classification (GTDB taxonomy): domain Bacteria; phylum Pseudomonadota; class Alphaproteobacteria; order Sphingomonadales; family Sphingomonadaceae; genus Croceicoccus. Next base: position 9,270 of record CAVVZE010000005.1, on the reverse strand, counting down.
TGCAGCATTGCGGCGGCTTCGCCCATCGCGCCGCACCGGCACGCAGAGCACGATCAAGATCCGCGTCGGCCACGGCATCGGCGATGTCGTCGAACACCTCTGCGCCAGCCCGCGTTCGCGCGCGCGGACCCGCGCGGCTTCGTCCGCATCATAGGCGGTGACGCGCAGATCGGGCAGCGCCTCCTGCGCGGCAAGGCCGATCGAGCCGCCGATCAGGCCCAGCCCGATGATCGCGACCTGCTTGAACCCGCTCTCGCTCACGAAGCGGCCCTTGCGGCACCGCGCAGGGCGGCGGTGATGTCGTCCATCTGCGCGTCGGTGCCGATGGTGATGCGCAGCGCATGGGGCAGGCCCTGTCCCGGCAGGTGGCGCACGGCATAGCCCGCCGCGGCGATCGCGTCCTGCGCGGCTTCGGCACTCAGCGCGCCTTCGAACAGCACCAGCACGAAATTGGCCTCGCTCGGCACGGCGGAAAGGCCGTGGTTGCCCAGCGCCTCGATCGCGGCGACGAAACGCGCGCGCTCGGCGGCATTGTGCCTCGCGCGACCGGCGCGACGAAATCCTGGTCGTCCAGCGCCGCCAGCGCGGCCGCCTGGCCCGACAGGGTGACATTGAACGGCCCGCGGATCCGGTTCAGCGCATCGATGATGCCGGGCGCGCCGAGTCCCCAGCCGACGCGTTCGCCCGCGAGCCCATAGATCTTGGAAAATGTGCGCGTGACCAGCACGTTGTCATGCGCCTGCGCCAGCGCGATCGCCGCCATCGTCCTCGCCCTCCGGCCGAGATATTCGCCATAGGCCTGGTCGATCACCAGCAGCACGTCGGCAGGCAGCCCGGCGTGCAGGCGCGCGATCTCTCGCGCGGCCGATATAGCTGCCGGTCGGGTTGTTCGGATTGGCGACGAACACCACGCGTGTATCGCCGGTCACGCAGCCCAGCAGCGCATCGACATCGGTGCCATAGTCGCGGTCCGGCGCCACAACCGGCGTCGCGCCGCAGCGCCGCGCGGCGATGTCGTAGACGGCAAAGCCATAGCGGACATGGATGACCTCGTCCCCCGGCCCCGCAAAGGCCTGCGCCGCCAGGTTGAGCAATCTCGTCGCAGCCGGTGCCGCACACGATCCGCGCCGGATCGAGCCCGTGCACTTCGCCGATCTTCGCGCGCAGCGCGGTGCTGTCGGGATCGGGATAGAGCGCGGGCCCGGCCGCACGCGGCCAGCGCCGCCAGCGCCTTCGCGCTGCGTGCCCAGCGGATTCTCGTTCGCCGAAAGCTTCACCAGCGGCTGGCCGTCCCGCCTGCGGACTTGCCGGGCACATAGGCATGGATCGCCTCGATCCACGGCTTCATGCGGGGGGTTGTGGTCGCGGTCTGGCGGCTGTCGGTGCTCATGCGCTGCGCTCGAGCTTCCCGCGCCGGTCTCGCCAATCGCGCATTTGGCCAATTCGGGCAGCAGCCGCCATCGCTGTCGTTGACAGGACGCACGCTTCGATCCAGCGTGCTCGCATGGCCGATACCGCCGCGATCCATACCGAGAGCCATTTGCTCAGGCTCGCCCAGCCGCTGCCGCTCGACAGCGGGCAGGAGCCTGGCGCCGGTCGAGATCGCCTATGAGACCTATGGCGCGCTGAACGCGGCGAAGGACAACGCGATCCTGGTCTGCCACGCGCTGACCGGCGACCAGTATGTCGCCAGCCCGCATCCGATCACCGGCAAGCCCGGCTGGTGGGAGCGGATGGTCGGGCCGGGCAAGCCGATCGACACCGACCGCTTCTTCGTGATCTGCGCCAATGTGCTCGGCAGCTGCATGGGTTCGATCCGGCCCGGTCGAGCGCCGCGACCGACGGCGCAGCCCTATGCGATGCGCTTTCCCGTCATCACCATCCGCGACATGGTGCGCGCGCAGGTCGCGCTGCTCGACCAGCTCGGGATCGAGCGGCTGCATGCGGTGGTCGGCGGATCGATGGGCGGGATGCAGGCGCTGAGCCTCGCCGGCGAACTGGCCGGAGCGCGTCGGCGCGGCGCTGGTGATCGCATCGACCGCGCGGCATTCGGCGCAGAACATCGCCTTTCACGAAGTCGGGCGGCAGGCGATCATGGCCGATCCCGACTGGCAGGGCGGCGACTATTACTCCGGCAGCGACGACCCGCAAGGTCGGCCCGAAGCCGGCCTCGCCGTGGCGCGCATGGCGGCGCATATCACCTATCTGTCGGAAGCCGGGCCTGACCGAGAAGTTCGGCCGCCGCCTGCAGGACCGCGAGGCGAAGACCTTCGGCTTCGATGCCGATTTCCAGGTGGAAAGCTATCTGCGCTACCAGGGGCTGTCGCTTCACCGACCGGTTCGATGCCAACTCCTACCTCTACATCACCCGCGCGATGGACTATTTCGATCTGGCCGAGGAGCATGGCGGGCGGCTGGCCAATGCCTTCGCGGGGCTGAAGCGCGCGCTTCTGCCTCGTCAGCTTCGATACCGACTGGCTCTATCCCACCAGCGAATCGCGGCGCGATCGTCCACGCGCTCAACGCGGCGGGCGCGCCGGTCAGCTTCGTCGAACTGTCCGCGCCCGTTCGGCCATGACAGCTTCCTGCTCGACGTGCCCGCAGCTCGACCGGGTGGTCGAGGGGTTCCTCTGAATGGGCGAGCTCTGCGCCCCGACCTTGCGGTCATCGCCCGCCATGTCGCGCCGGGCAGCCGCGTGCTCGATGTCGGCTGCGGCGATGGCGAGCTGATGGCCGCGCTGCGCGACGCGGGCGGCTGCGATGCGCGCGGGCTGGAGCTCGACCCGGCCAATGTCGCGACCTGCGTATCGCGCGGGCTGTCGGTGGTGCAGGGCGATGCCGACACGCGACCTGGCCGTACTATCCCGACGACAGCGTTCGACTATCGCGATCCTTCAGCCAGACGCTGCAGACCACGCGCCGCCCCGACCTGGTGCTCGAACAATTGCTGCGCATCGGCCGCGCGGCGTTCGTGTCCTTTCCCAATTTCGCGCACTGGCGGGTGCGCGCCGCGCTGCTGTTCGGCGGGCGCATGCCGGTCACGCGGCTGCTGCCCGAAACCTGGTACGACACGCCCAATATCCACCACGTGACGATCGACGATTTCCGCGCTCTGGTCGGCCGGTTGGGAATCGCCGTGGAGCACAGCTGGTTCCTGAAAGGCGGGCGCGTCACCGCGTCCACTGCTGCCAATCTGCGCGCCGAACATGCGGTTTTCCAGCTGGCCCGGCGCTAGCGATCCGCGCTCCACATCAGGTTCCACGCTTCCCCACAGGGGGTGGATAAATCGCTTCGCCGCGCCGCTTGATGCGGGCCGGTGTGATAGGCATTACGCTGCGCTATGAATCAGTACGATCCCGTTCCCCTGCACCCCGTCCCGTCCGACCGGGATGTCACCGCCGCGCGCCCTGCCCGTCGAACGTCGAGGCGGAGGCCGCCTTCCTCGGCGCGGTGCTGATCGACAACCGGGTGCTTGAGGAACTGCCGGTCAATCTGACGCCGGACCATTTCTTCGAACCGCTGCACGCGCGCATCTTCGAACGCGTGCATGGTGCTGATCGACCGCAAGGCGGTGGTGACGCCGGTCACGCTGAAGCCCTATTTCGAAGAGGACGAGGCGCTCAAGGAACTGGGCGGCATTTCCTATCTCGCGCGGCTGACCGCCGATCCGCATGCGCTGCTGGCCCCAAGCGAACTGGCGCAGCAGATGTTACGACCTTGCGCTGCTGCGCGAACTGGTCTCCGTCGGCCGCCAGCTGGTGACCGACGCGATGGACACGTCCGAAACGGTCGAGCCGATGCAGCAGATCGAGCGGGCCGAAAGCCTCGCTGTTCAAGGTTGCCGAAGGCGCGTCGACCGGTAGCGAGACGCAGAGCTTCGCCGATGCGACCCGCACCTCGATCAAGATGATCGAGCAGGCGCTGAATTCCGGGCGGCCATGTCTCGGGCACCACCACCGGCTTCACCTCGATCAACGAGAAGATCGGGCGGGCTGCACAATTCCGACCTCATCATCCTTGCCGGGCCGTCCCGGCATGGGCAAGATCTCGCTGGCGACCAATATCGCGTTCAACACCGCGAACCGGCTGCGCCGCGACCTGGCCGACGGCATCTCCGAAGAGGAATCGGTCGGCGCGGCGGTCGCGCTGTTCAGCCTGGAAATGAGCGCGGACCAGCTCGCCACGCGTATCCTGGCCGAGAATTCGGGCATCAGCTCGCACAACCTGCGCATGGGCAAGATCAGCCGCGAGGATTTCCAGGCTGCTGTCGCGTGCGCCAGCCAGGAACTGAACGAGCTGCCGCTTGTTCATCGACGATTCGCCCGGCCTGTCGATCGCGGCCCTGCGCGCCCGCGCGCGGCGGCTGAAGCGGCGGCACAATATCGGCCTGGTCGTGGTCGACTATCTGCAGCTGCTGCAGGGTTCGGGCCGCGCCAACGACAACCGCGTGAACGAGATTTCCGAGATCAGCCGCGGGCTGAAGACGCTGGCCAAGGAAATCCAGGTGCCGGTGATCGCGCTGTCGCAGCTGTCGCGTGCGGTCGAACAGCGCGACGACAAGCGCCCGATGCTGTCGGACCTGCGCGAATCGGGCTCGATCGAGCAGGACGCCGACATGGTCTGGTTCATCTACCGCGAGGATTACTACGTCGCCTCGCGCGAGCCGAAGCGCCCGCTGGAAACCGACGAGGCCAAGGTGCACGAGGCCCACGCCTCCTGGGCGGCGGAAATGGAGCGGGTGTTCGGCCTGGCCGAGCTGATCGTCGCCAAGCAGCGCCACGGCTCCACCGGCAAGGTGCGCCTGCGCTTCGAGCCGCGGATCACGCGCTTCAGCGACCTGGCCGAGGACGACTACAACAGCGACTACGAGTAATGCGCCGCAAGGGCGGGGCCGGCGGCTACTCTGCGGGGGTGGCCGCGGCGCTTGCCGCTGGTTTGGCCTCCGCCTTCTCGCGCTCCAGCTTCACGCAGTCGAGCATCTTGGCGCTCGCCATGAATACCGATCCGGTGCAGGCCAGCATCAGCAGATAGCCGCCGTAGCCGGGATACTGTCGAGGTAATGCATGCCGCGCTCTGCCGCGCCCAGCCCCAGCGCATAGGTCACCATATAGACCTCGACCCGCGTCTTGATCACGAACAGGCGGCCCAGCTTCCTGAGTTTGGCGACGGCGAACAAGGCGGGTCGTCTCCCTTTGGCGTGTGTGGGCGAATCCTCGTGTTAACAACTTGGTAACCTTTGCTCCGGTTCCCCGCAAAAGCGTTAACCAAGTTCCTTAAGATTTTAGCGCCTCGCACAGCGCCGCACGGGCACCGCGAACCCGGTCCGCCATCGCCTCGCTGCCTATTTCGGCGGAGGAGATCGTCTCGGGCCAATGGCCCCGATCACGTCCTCCAGCAGGGCCGCCCTGTCCTCGTCCAGCATGAAGCGCGGATCGACCGCGCCGGGTCTGCCACCACGCGAAGCCGCAGGCAGGCAGGGCCTCCGCCGTTGGCCATCGACTGGCGCACATCCACCGGCAGCACCTTGCGGATCGGGCCATTGCCCGGGTCATCGCATCCAGGAATGTGCGTACCGGCCTGTTTTCCCACGCTTCGCTGGGCACGATCAGCGCCTGCACCCCCTCCGGCAGGGTGACAGCTGGCGCATTGAAGAGGTAGCTCGAAATTGCATCCTCAAGGCTGACCGCGCTGGCCGGAACCTCGACGATCTGCGCGGCGGGCAGCTTGTCTCGGATCGCGTCGAACAGCGCGTCGCGGTCGGCAAATGCCTGCTCGTGGCAGAACAGCACCTGCTCGTTGGCGACCGCCACCACGTCATTGTGGAACGCGCCAGCCTCGATCGCGTCGGGCGACTGCTCGGCGAAGATGCAGCGCGTCGGGGTCCAGCCCGTGGCGGCGCGCGATAGCGCGAAACGCCTGCTCGTGCTGGCGTGCGGGAAATCTGCCGCCGGGACGGCCATAGATGAAGATCTCGATCCCCGGTTCGTCATGCGAAGGGCCCATTCGCATATGGTTCGCCGCGCCCTCGTCGCCAAAGGTCGGCGGCACCGGGCCATGCACCGCGAAATGCGCGCTGTCGGCAAAAACGGTGCGCAGCTGGCGCAGCGTGTCGGGCCATTCGATCGAGCGGTGCGGCATGGTGACCAGATTGGCGACGGTCAGGTGGCAGCGCCCGTCTGCCGTGTCGGGGGCAGGGGACACGGTCGCGGCATTGGCGGTCCACATCGAACTGGCCGACCACGCCATCGCGGTCAGCGCGGGATCGAAATCGCCGGTCGCGCTCACATCGGCAAGGAATCCCGGATCGGGGCGCGGCAGCGGCAGCAGGAAACCCTGCGCCAGCCCCAGCCGCATGTTGTGGCGCATCTTGGCGACGCCCTGCAGCGCAGCTTCGCGCGGAAAGGCGATGTCGCCCGCGTGACGCGTCGCCGCCAGATTGCCCAGGCTGAGCCCCGCGTAATTATGCGAAGGGCCGACGATCCCGTCGAAATTGATCTCGCGCAGCATGGCTCGTTCCTTCTTGATGGCGTCCTTCATCGCGGTGCCCAGAACAGCGTGTCGCCGGGGTTCAGCTTCAGCGCGGCGGCCGCCTCGGCATCAACTGCCAGCGTCCCGCCTTCCAGCAGTTCCACCCGCGCCATCGCGCAGCGGAAATCCTGCAGCTGTCCGGCGGCAACCAGCGCGCGGACGGGTCGGGCAGGTTCGGTCTGCGCCATGCTGGCCTGCACGGTCTGCGCGATGGTCTTCACCTGGTCGGTGCGCGCGATCATGGTCGGCCCCGCGTCGAAAATGTCGACATAATTCTCGAAGGCGAAACCCTCCGCCTCCAGCATGCGGCGCGCGGGGCGGCCGCTTTCATGGGTGACGGCGATCGCCTCGCGCGCCTCTTCGCTGATCATGTTCACATAGATCGGGTTCCTGGGCATCAGGTCGGCGATGAACTGGTTGCCGTGCAGCGCATTGAATTCGTCCGCGTCGCGAAAGCTCATGCCAAAGAAGCGGCCCGCGACCCCGTCCCAGAACGGCGCATTGCCCTGTGCATCGACCACGCCGCGGAGTTCCGCCAGCAGACGGTCGCCAAAACGCGCGCGGTGCATGGCGATGAACAGATACCGGCTGCGCGCCAGCAGCATGCCAAGCCCGCCCGCGCGCGCGTTCGGATGCAGGAACAGCCCGCCGACCTCGCTCGACCCTTCCAGGTCGGTGACGAGGTTGAGCGTCTGGTTGCGGAACGTGCGGTCCAGCTCGCGGCTGTGCGTGGTCAGCGTGGTCAGGCGATAGGAATAGAACGGCAGGTCCCCCCCGATCCGGCTGAAGATCTGGCAGGTGCCCAGGATTCGCCCGTCTCCGCGTCCTCCAGCATCAGCACGAACAGATCGGTGCCGATCTCCGCATCGGCGGGCCGGGCAAAGGCGCGCGCACTGGCGCTGAGCTTGGCGGTCAGCGCGGCGCGGTCGGGCGGCAGGTTGGTGAACCCCCCGCCCGTCAGCTTCGCCATTTCGTAAAGCGCCTCAAGATCGCCGGGACGCGACGGGCGGATGATATGGGTCATCTGTCTCCGAGGATCGAGCGCCTCGCCATCGAGTCGCCCGCCGCCAGCCGGTGCAGCACCAGTGCCGACAGGCGCGCGCGTTCGGCCAGCGACGCGACGATGAGATATTCGTCAGGCGAATGGATCGACCCGCCCCGCACGCCCATCGTGTCGACCACCGGCACGCCGCATGCCGCGATATTGTTGCCATCGCACACGCCGCCCGTATCGCGCCGCGCGGCGACCAGCCCGAGCGCGCGCGAACTGTCATCGACCAGCGCGAACAGCCGCGCGGCCTTCGATCGATCGGCTTGGGCGGGCGCGAAATGGCGCCGTGCAGATGCGTCTCCACCTCGTGCTGCGCAGCGATCTCGGCCAGCAGCCGGGGCAGTTCCGCCTCGAACCCGGCGGCGATCTCGCGCGATTTCGGGCCGGATGTTGAAGCGCAGCACCGCATGGTCGGGCACCACATTGTTGGCGCTGCCGCCCTCGATCTTCGCCGGGTTGATCGGCAGCTCGGCGCTCTGCATCGCCTTCAACCGCAGTACCAGGTCGCTGGCCGCGACGACGGCATTGCGGCCATCCTGCGGATTGCGCCCCGCATGGGCGGAGCGGCCCGTGAAGGTCACCGAATAATTGCCCGACCCGCCGCGCGCACCCGCCATGGTGCCGTCGGGCATGGTCGCGGGTTCATAGGTCAGCGCGGCCAGCTTGCCTGCGCCAGCCGTTCGATCAGCGGGGCGAGGACTGGCTGCCCACTTCCTCGTCCGCGTTGATCATCACGTCATATCCCAGCGCCGAAGCCAACGGACTGCTCTCGAACGCCAGCAGCGCCTCGGCGATGACGGCGATGCCGCCCTTCATGTCGGCAAGGCCGGGGCCGTTCAGCACGCCGGGCTCCAGCTCGCGGATCGACTGGAAGGGGTGGTCGGCGGGAAACACCGTGTCCATGTGTCCGGTCAACAGACGCGCCGCGGCGCATCGGGGCTGACCGACAGGACCAGATGCTGGCCGCGTTCCAACGCGACTTCCCGGCCCGCCGCGTCGATGGCGCTGACCGGTGCAGGATCCTTCAGCCGCACTTCGCCCGGAAGCTCGGCAAAACAGTCGGCGAGCAGGGCGGCCTGCTGCGCCAGCCCTTGCAGATTGCCGGTCCCGCTGTTGATCGCGCTCCACGTGCAGCTGCGCTCCAGCATGCGCGCGGGGTCGATGCGCTCCAGCATGGCGGCCCGTTCGGCGCCGATCGGTGATGTGTCCTCTCGTTTCATATGCAACAAGAGGTAGTTCAGGCGGCGGCGTAATGCCACCCATGGAATATCAGGCCCGCCAACAGCGCGCGGGCCACGGCGCAGAATTCAGAATCGACAGCGTCTCCGCCCGGCGCGACGGATCGATGCCCAACGCGTCCAGCGCGTCCAGCGCGCCGGGCACGCCCTTCAGCGACTGGCGCAGCATCTTGCGGCGCTGGCCGAAGGCCGCCTCGGTCACGCGGGCCAGCTCGCCGCATCGACACGCCATCGGGCGCGGCGGCGGGGGTGACATGGAGGACAGCGCTCATCACCTTGGGCGGCGGGGTAAAGGCGCTGCGATGCACCTTCATCGCGATACGCGCCTCGGCCCGCCACTGGCCCAGCACGGCAAGCCGGCCATAGGCGCCGGTATCGGGCACTGCGACGATGCGCTGCGCCACTTCCTGCTGGAACATCAGCGTCAGCGAGGTCCAGCGCGGCGGCCAGCCC